>JBFWUT010000040.1:0-24900 GCA_050247135.1 Candidatus Berkiella sp. | reverse complement strand
AGCTATAAAGGTCTCATGATCTAACATAAAAAGACTTTGTAGGGGCAAATTGCGCGCTAGCCATTCACAAATGGCGTTTTTATCTTTGCTTGTTACTATTTCTTTGATTAGTAACTTTAAAAATTCGCAAGGATTGACATGCGCAAAGATGTTAGGCACTGCCATCATCATCAAACAGTCTGGTTTAATTTTTATCCAATATCCTAAATCATTTAACCATGATAAAAGGCGAAGATCGGCTAATAGTTCAGGGGACAAAGGGATCTCTTCTACAAATAACAAATTCTTTCTAGTGATACGTCCCCACCATCCTAGCAAGTAAGTTTTTAAAAATGATTCTCGACCTTTTTCGAGATCACACAAAGTGATCCCTGTTTCATCCTCGTGCAACGCATAGCGCTGTGGAGTTACTGACATAGGGGTAGCAGTAAAAGACTGGTGCATTTTTGGTGCAAAAATTTGGGTTTTAGAGGCTAACGTCCTGGTGACGCTTGGATATTGCACTAGCGCCTCACCAATAGCTTTGCTAATAAAATCATGAATATGTCTAGGTTGACTAAAACGAACTTCTTGCTTGGTCGGATGCACATTCACGTCGACATCGCCTAAATCAACTTTAAGATACAGCACATAACTAGGATAAGTTCCCTCACTCAACCCTGTTTGTTCCTGGTATATTGTCTTGATCACGTGATTTAATAAGCGATCTTTGACCATGCGCTGATTCACAAAAAAATATTGGCAATCTGCTTGGCGACGCAGTAAGTGCGGTGAACCTAGCCAGCCGTGAAGCTTAAGGCCATAAGCTTCTAACTCAATTGATATGGCTTGGTTCATGAATGCGCTACCACATATTTTTTCAACTCTTGATGACTCATTCATTCGCGCGCTAACACCAGGATAATAACGCACTAATTTGTTTTGGTGTGTTAAGCGAAAACTCACTGAAGGATAACTTAGCGCTAAGCGTTTTACCGTATCATCTATTGCTTGAAACTCTGTTTTCTCGCTGCGAATAAATTTTCTTCGTACCGGCGTATTGTAGAAGAGATCAGCAATTTCGACTGTGGTTCCTTGTGAATGTGCGATGGGTGAAATACTGGGTCTCATGTCTGCTGCTAACTGTATTTGCCAAGCATCTTTTTGGTTAATAGCTTTTGACAAGAGTCGACAACGTGAGACGGAGGCAATGCTAGCTAATGCCTCGCCTCGAAATCCGAGTGTTGCGATAGCCTCTAAATCGTCAACTGTCGCAATTTTACTCGTAGCATGACGAGCAAATGCCAGCGGCAAATCTTCTTTAACAATCCCACAACCATTATCTCTGATGCGAATTAAATGTATGCCACCGCCTTCAATGTCGATTTCAATCTGCGTACTCTTAGCATCTAGGCTGTTTTCCACTAATTCTTTAACGACAGAAGCGGGCCGTTCGATCACTTCACCTGCAGCTATTTGATTCGAAAGAACAGTCGTTAATTGTAAAATTCGTTTAGTCATCTTGTTGCCAATACGTTTCGAGTCTTTTTATGCGCCATATTAGAGTCATCAGGATGTTTTCCGGGTAGCGTTCTTTTTGCTGCATAGGATTTGACACCCGCTAGCAGTGCATTAGCCAAAGCCTGTTGATGCGTTGCAAGCGCTAATTTTTGTTCCCCTTCGTGATTTGAAATAAATCCAAGTTCAACTAATACCGATGGAATATCGGGAGATTTTAAGACCATAAATCCAGCACGCTGAACCGATTTATGATGCATATCCGTAACTTTACCTAAATTGTTAATCAAATGTGTTGCCAGTTCATGGCTAGCGTTGCGGCTGGCTGTTTGCGACAGGTCAAGCAATACTGAAGCCAATACATCACCCTTATCTTCCAAACTCACGCCACCAATAAGGTCGGCGCGATTTTCACGTTCGGCTAGCCACTTTGAGGCTTCGTTACTCGCTCCCTTCTCAGACAACACATAAACTGATGCTCCGCTAGCCCTGGGATCATTAAAGCTATCGGCATGGACAGAAATAAATAAATCAGCTCCTTGCTCTCTGGCTAGCGACATTCTTTTGCGCAGGCCTACATAGTAATCACCCGAACGCACTAAATAAGCTCGCATACCTTTTTGAGCATTAATCAAAGATTCGAGTCGTCTAGCAACGGAAAACACCACATCTTTCTCAAGTAGTTTTTGTTTCAGACCAATAGCGCCGGTATCGTCACCCCCGTGACCTGGATCAATGGCGACGATAAATTCTCGAGCTGCGTATATTTTCGCATCGGCTTTAACTGCAGCAACTTTGTTGGCAGTTTTTGCTAAATCGATTACCAAGCGATGGCCATAAGACTGATTAGGGGCTAATATAAAACTCGAAGGTTTCACTTTTGCTTCCACATCAAAAACAATACGAACTCTCCCTTTTTCATGAGCATAACGCACGTTTGAGATCCCTGATTCTGCCAATTTAGTCTCATCAAGTTTTGATTTGAGCTCAGTATCTTCAACATCTAATACTACCCGGTGAGGGTTATCGAGCGTAAATAATTTATATTTAACTTCTCCTGATAAATCTAATACAACTCGAGTGCTAGAAGGCGAAGCCCATACCCTTAAACTATCTATTTTTTGAGCAGCGCTCACCAAAGGACTACTGATTAGTAGTAAAATTGCGAGCCAGTGTTTGTAACGCATTATTGCCCCTGTTATTATTGGCTTTAATTTCCACTAAACGGCCATTTTGAATAATATTTATACTCAAGGTGAGATCCGGCTCTCTTAACAGTGGCATGCCTTTTTGTGGCCACTCGATCAAACAGATTGCCCCATCATGAAAATAGTCTCTGATCCCAATAGTTTCTAACTCAAGACTGGATGCCAGTCGATATAAATCAAAATGATAAATATTCTTTTCTTCAAATTCATAAGGCTCTACCAGGGTATAGGTTGGACTCTTGATGGTCTGCGAAACACCTAGCGCTCGCAAAAAGCCACGAACAAAAGTCGTTTTTCCTGCTCCTAATTCCCCAAAGAGATAAACTATCAAGCCGGATTCGACAATACTCTTTGCCAAAACCCCACCTAATTGCTCCATAATAGATTCATTATCGATTGTAAACTGCAAGGTAGAATTCGTCATGGTGCACTAAATACATTTAGCAAAGAGCGAATGTGTAATAATAATTCGCTGGCAATCATCCCACGTTCCCCTAAAGACTGCTCAATGATTGCAGCTTCTGCATGAACACTTACCCCAAGCAGCGCCGCTTGTTTTAAACTAAGCCCCTGCGCAAGTAATCCTCCGATTAATCCTGCCAGCACATCTCCAGAGCCTGCTGTAGCTAAGGCAGGAATGCCACCGCCATTGATGTAGACTTTACCTTGCTCGTCAACGATGACTGTACCCGCGCCCTTAAGCACAATGACTCCACCGTAGCGCTGCTGTAACAATAGCGCTGCTTGCACTCTATCGGCTTGGACCTGTTCAATTGATTGATTTAATAACCTCGCCGCTTCCCCAGGATGCGGCGTTAATAACCAATTTCCAGATTGAGGTGATTTTGCTAGCCAATTTAGCCCGTCGGCATCCACCACCATCGGTTTTTGTAACGAAAGTGCGCTTTGAAAAAATCGTTTTCCCCACTCATTTTGCGCAAGACCTGGCCCCAACACGACAACACTTGCGCGTAAGTAGAGCTCAGTACATTCTTTGGGATCACTTGGCGCATAGCACATGAGTTCTTTAGGAGCGCGAGATAACAAAGATAAACATTCAGGTGAAACAATGGCGCTGACCAAGCCGGCTCCTGCACGCATGGCAGCTTCACCTGCTAAAGCTGGAGCCCCGCTATAACCTAATTGTCCACCACCAATCACTAATACATGACCAAAATTGCCTTTATGGGACGAGCGTGGTCTGGTTTTAAGGCTCTTCAGAGCTTGCTCATAGTCCACACGAAAAGCACAAGGTGTGACTTTTTCTAATAGTGATTCGCTGATATCCAGGGAATCAAAAACCAATTCACCAACACAATCAACAGCATCTTTTAAAAATAATCCCACTTTCAAACCAATGAAGGTGAGCGTGACTTGTGCCTTTACAACCTGGCCTAAATTTTCGCCAGTATCAGCATGCAACCCAGAGGGCACATCTATTGCTAAAACACTAATGCCGCTTTGATTAATCGCCAAAATGGTTGAACGGATATTCTCTGGTAAAGGCGCTCTGGCACCGGTGCCCAATAGAGCATCCACAATTAGATCACCTTGTAACGTTTGCCCTTGATATAAAGCAACCGTGCCCCCTTTAGCATGCCATTCTTGTCGAGCCTGCTGTGCTTCTTGGGGACTATTTTCGCTAGAGCCTGCCAATTCATAAACCTGTACCTTCATGCCTTGTTCTTTCGCCAAGCGCGCCAAGACATAACCATCGCCCCCATTATTGCCTTTGCCACAAAAGATAGTTACTTCTTTTGCTTCAGGCCAATGTGCTTTCAATAATTGCCACGAAGCTGTACCTGCGCGGCACATCAGCTCATAACCTGACAGCTTATCGTGTTCTATTGCTAGTGCATCCAGCTTTTTTACATCTTGTCCTTTGTATAGCGCAAATGGTAAGGCACTCATGATGAACGCACCTGGTCTTCGAGTTTAAAAAAGTGATCACGGTAATAACGCAATTCGAGTAAGGATTCTTTGATGTCATCTAAAGCAAGATGCTTTGATTCTTTATTAAGGCCTTTATAAACTGTAGGTGCCCACATTTTTGCCAGTTCTTTGACGGAGCTAACATCTAAATGGCGATAATGAAAATAGGCTTCCAATTGCGGCATTAAGCGATTTAAAAAACGCCTATCTTGGCAAACCGTATTGCCGCACATAGGAGAGGCGCGAGCTGCAACATATTGTGACACAAAGGCGAGCGTTTCTTTCTCAGCCTCCTGTAAGGTTACCGTGCTTTTTTGTACACGTTCGGTAAGACCCGATAGCTTATGCTGTTTGGTATTCCACTCATCCATATTGGCAAGAATCTCATCACTTTGATGGATTGCCAAATTAGGACCTTCGGCTAAGATGTTCAATTGGCTATCGGTAATCAAGGTGGCAATCTCAATGATCTGGTCATTGAGTGGATCTAAGCCAGTCATCTCAAGATCTATCCAAATTAAATTTGGCAACTTCTCATTCATTTTAGGCCCTTCATCCTTTAAACTGACTAATTGGAGCGGTGCAACGAGTAGAATAAATTAGAATAGGCAATATGACAAAAGGCAGACTAACCCGCCAGCAGCTTGAGCGGCAAAAAAAGATCCAAGCCGAACGTCAAAAGCGCGCCAAACAAAGTGAGCAAAGCGCAGAGCTCAAAGTAAGTGGCCTTAGCCCAGAACAACCAGGGCTCCTGGTTGCGCACTACGGTACCACTTTGATCGTTGAAAACCAAGACGGACAACTTTTCCAATGTAAACTACGTCAAAATCTGGGAACCCTGGTTACAGGCGACGAGGTTGTCTGGCAACCGATAGATGAAAGCACGGGTATTGTCGTTGCCTGCCTTGACCGGCGTTCGGTGATCACCAAACCATACAAATATGGCACCAAGCCCGTGGTGGCAAACGTTGACCTGATGATCGTCGTCTTAGCGCTACTGCCAAAGCCACAAGCCACCAGTATTGATCGCTATTTAATCATGGCACATTCGTTAGCGTTGCCTGTCGTTATCGTCGTGAATAAATGGGATTTAGTTGATGGCACAGAGCAGAGTGCTTTGGAGGAGCGTTTAGCGGCCTATCAAGCTTTAGGATATGCTACGATAAAGGTGAGCACCAAAACTAAACTTGGCATTGCTGAACTCGCCGCTTCATTAAAACATCATGCCAGTATTTTAGTTGGTCAATCGGGCGTCGGAAAATCATCACTGCTTCGAACCCTGATTCCTGATGCTAAGGTTCATATTCAAACGCTTTCCCATAACGATCGTTTGGGCCGTCAAACCACCACCGCCTCTTCGCTTTACCATCTACCAGGTGGAGGTCATATTATTGACTCGCCTGGCATCCACCAGTTTAAAGTTGAGCATTTTAGTGCAGCGAACATTCTAGCGGGATATCCTGAATTTTCACCCTTCTTAGGGCAATGCCAATTTCGTAACTGCGAACATCGTAACGAGCCAGGTTGTGCCCTTATCGACGCTGTTCAAAAAAAGCTCATCCCAGGCTTTAGGCTCGATAATTATCATACTTTGCTAGCCCAAATCGTCAAAAAATAGGGTAAGATGCAGATCCTAATTCATTGAAACAAAGTTAAATAGCTTAGAGGTTTATCGTGCAAGTTCCCTTTGAAGTTTGGCGTCAAAATTATTTACCACAGCATTTTATTTCTTGGTGCTATGGCAAGCTCTCTCATTGCCAAACCTCCTGGTTCAAAAATTGGGCTATCCAGCGTTTCATTCGCCTCTATGGCATCAATATGAGTGAAGCGATCGAGCAAGATGTCACCGCCTATGCTTCATTCCATGATTTTTTTATACGCCGCCTAAAGCCTGAGCTTCGCCCCTTAGATAAAACCGAGCAGGGGATCAGCTCTCCTTGCGATGGAACGATTAGCCAAATAGGTAGAATTCATGATGGCACCTTAGTACAAGCCAAAAATCACTCCTATACAGTGAGGGATTTACTGGGGGGCAGTATTGATCCAAAGCCATTTCAAAACGGCCACTTCACGACAATTTATCTTGCGCCTAAAGACTACCATCGCGTCCATATGCCTTGCGGTGGCACTCTCAAGGAAATGGCCTATATCCCTGGCGACTTGTTTTCGGTTAATCCCCTAACAGCAGAGCATATTGAGGGATTATTTGCCCGCAATGAGCGCGTGGTTTCTCTGTTTCAAAATGAGCAAGGCACCTTTGCGATGGTGCTAGTGGGCGCCATGATTGTAGGGAATATTGCAACCCAATGGGCAGGCCATATTAGCTCGCAAAGAAACAAAGAAACCCTCCATGTTAAGTATCCGCAAACCCAAGAACAGCACATAGTGTTAGACAAAGGCGAAGAAATGGGTTATTTTTCTCTCGGCTCTACAGTAATTATGTTGTTTGCTGAGAACCTGCGATGGGAAAATGGATATTCCCAAGATTCTCGAATTGTCGTTGGCCAACGGATCGGTCATTTTACGCCATGATTTCCTTTTTTAAAAACAAGGGAAGAGCAAATGACGCCACAGCAAGTGCAATTCTGTCATGCCATCGCTCACGGTTATGCGAGACGTGCTCGCATGCTTGCCCCCCAAATCAATATTACTCAGACTAATGACTCTTCAAATAGTCCCGCAATGACCTTGCTATGGGCCATGAGTCACAGTCCTCAAGCTTTAATTAAAAAGCTTGAAGAACTTTATCCGGAAACGCCGAACCGCTTCCAAAAAGAGGTCACTGCAACCCCTAAAGAAATGGAAGCCCTTATTCGTGCTATTGTTTTTCCTCTGCTAAAGCGCAATTTAAATATGCTTTTAAAGCCCATTGGCTTAAAAGTTGTTTCGCTTGATAGAATAAGTGATGCCAAACAGAACCATTTTATCGATTCTTCTTTTGCTTGCGTTGATTTGATTATCAATGATGAATTCTTTGACGATATCAATGCCAGTCAAAGACGTTTCGCCGAAAATCTATTTACTAAGTTATTACCTATTGTTGAGAAAATGAAAGCAGCTCACGCCGAGCACAAGGTTCGTACCGAAAAACCGGCGAAAGAGCAGCCTTATACTATTCAACTGCTGATGGCTATACTCAATGGCAAGCCAAGCGAGTTGCCGAACATGCCAACGCTCAATTTACAAGTCAATCTGGAGCCGTTGTCGCGCACTTTCTTACCCAGTGCTGGTTTATCTCAGCCGCCCAGTTTGCGTTGTCAGCCCAAGCCTATCCGTGAAGAAGAAGAACTCAAGCATCGTCATCGCTTAGCGCCACTGGTTCACTAGACTCGGGGGCGGCACAAAGGTCGTCCCGTATATCACGCCCTCTCCCACTCAAACGGGATCACCTTTTTGATATCTTTCTCACCTGTTTTTAGCATGAACAGTCTATCAACTCCTAAAGCCACCCCTGCGCAAGGCGGAAATCCTACTTGTAAAGCTGCTAACAAATATTCATCCATGGGTAATTCTACAATGCCCAGCGCTTTTCTTTTGGCAATGTCTTCAGCAAAACGCGCTGCTTGTTCTGTCGCACAGCTTAACTCATGGTAACCATTCGTTAACTCGATGCCCTTGTAATAAAATTCAAAGCGCTCGGCTACCTGATAAGATGTGGGGCCTTCAATAGTGCGTGTTTTTGCAAGGCTTGCTTGAGAGGCCGGATAATCAGTGACAACAATGGGATTTTCTTGCCCAAGATGCGGTTCAATGCCATGGCTCATCAGCAAATCTAACCAACCGTCTTTATCTAAGTCTGGTAAATTGTCCTTACTGATCCAATCCTGGTTACAGGAAATTTCTTGTAGCGCTGATATTGGGGCAAAATGAGGTTGAATATCGAAATAATATAAAAACAAATCAGCATAAGTTGTCACTGTGGCCGGTTTCGTGCCTAGCAACCCTTGCATGAGATCATCGACTTCTTGAATTAACCTAAAGTGATCCCAACCTGGTCGATACCACTCTAACATTGTAAATTCAGGATTATGTCTTGAACCTATTTCGCCAAAGCGAAAAGCTTTCCCCAGATAATAGATAGGCCCACTACCAGCAGCGACTAGCCTTTTCATGGAAAACTCAGGAGAAGTTTGTAAATAACGCCATTGTGACTTTTGTGCAGGGATATTGACTGCGAAAGGTGCTAAACAAGGATCGGTGCCTACCCCTTGGCAAAGCACCGGGGTGTCCACTTCATAGACACCTCGCTCATCAAAGAAGCGGCGAATTTCTTTTAAGAAAAGAGCGCGCTCTTTCAATCTTTCGAAAGAAGCACTCGGTTGCCAGTTAAACACTATTTGGCTCGTGAAACATACTCAGCATTACGCGTATCGACTTTAATGCTGTCGCCAATTTCTAAAAAGAGAGGAACCCGCACGACAGCTCCGGTTTCTAAAGTGGCCGGTTTTGTGCCGCCGCCTGAGGTATCGCCTCTTAATCCCGGATCGGTGTCGGCAATTTTTAAGATTACAAAATTCGGTGGCATTACCGATAATGGTGAGCCATTCCACAAGGTGACAATACAAACATCTTGCTCTTTTAACCACTTTGCCGCATCGGCTACAACAGTCGCGTTCATCTCGTGTTGCTCATAAGACTCAGGCGACATGAAGTGATAATGTTCGCCATCGTGGTACAAATACTGCATTTCAACATCAACCACATCGGCAGCCTCAACGGTTTCACCGGATTTAAAGGTTTTCTCAAGTACCCGTCCCGTTCTTAAGTTCCTAAACTTAACTCGATTAAAGGCCTGGCCCTTTCCAGGTTTCACAAATTCGTTATCGATGATAATGCACGGATCATTATCCTGCATGATTTTGACGCCGCTGCGAAATTCATTGGTACTTAAAGTTGCCATTTTCCACCTAATTCTGTATATCTGGCGCACATGATAACTCAACCCCTTATCCTGCAACAACAGCCGAAGTGGCAACAAGCCTTGCGCCAGCTCATCACCGATCCGATGGCGCTTTTGGCGATGCTTGGCATCAATGAGAATGACATTGCTTGGCAATGGGATAAGCAATTTCCAGTACGCGTCTCTCAGAGCTTTGTAGAGCGGATGAGAAAGGGAGATCCTCACGATCCCCTACTTCGACAAGTGCTCAGCGCACCAATAGAAAGCCATTCATCTGACGCATTTACTACTGATCCGTTACAAGAAACCCTTTATAACCCCGTGCCCGGATTACTTCATAAATATCCTTCGCGGGTATTAGTGACTCTCACCAGTAGCTGCGCAATTCATTGTCGTTATTGTTTTAGACGTCACTTCCCTTACCAAAAAAATAATCCCGGCCGTAATTGGGATGCTATCTTTGCATACCTTGAAGATCACCCCAATATCATTGAGGTCATTTTAAGTGGCGGCGATCCCTTAATGGCTCAGGATGAAACCTTAGCACTCTTCGTCAAAGGTCTTAGCAATATCCGTCATATCGAATTGCTACGCCTTCACACTCGCTTGCCCGTGGTGATACCAGAGCGGATCACCCTTGAGTTGCTGCAAGCTTTAGATAGCCGTTTTTATACCAGCATGGTTTACCATATTAACCACCCAGCCGAACTAACACCCTCCATTGCGCAAGGCGTCTGCGCCTTAAAAAAACAAGGGATCCAGCTCTTAAACCAAGCTGTACTGCTCAAAGATGTGAATGATAATGTTGAGTGCCTGAAAAATTTATCACTGGCATTATTTAAAGCTGGCATTATGCCCTACTACCTCAATCTACTAGACAAGGTCAAAGGTAGCGAACATTTTGCGCTCCCCTTTCAACAAGCAAAATCCTTGCAACAAGCCTTGCGGCAAAGCCTCCCCGGTTACCTTGTTCCTAAGTTTGTTAAAGATCTGCCCCACGCAGAGTGTAAAGTACCCCTGGAAGCCCTCACAGCCTTACAATACGAAAGTTAACAAATCCTAAGTTGGTTTCTATACTTATATATAAGGATGGTAATGCCATCAATGGGTATGGGAACAATATGGATTTTATTAAAAGCAAAAATGGGTTAATTCTCCCTTTGCAAACGGGTCACTATTCAACAGAGCGCGACTTTAGCTTAAATGAAGTCGACGCTTGGCGCAGCCAGTTACCCCTATCCAATGTCGGAACCAGCGCAAAAGCTCTCTATGAGTTTTTACAAGATCTTCATCAAGCACCGATCAACGCTCACGATCGCTTTATTATTCTTTCTCACCTTCGGCCCACCTTAAGCTACCTTTGTGAAATATTGGGAAAAATCTACGCCGAACGCGAAGCGCTCTCTGAAAAACAACAATTAATAGCTGATTTAGTCAATGCTTTGCATTTTGAAATGCTTACAGGTTATAAGCTCGTCATAGATGCTGCTTTGAATTCCTTGCTGACTAAGAGAAAATTATTTATTTCTGCTTTGTTAAACGCCATGGTTTGCTGTGAAAAAATCATTTTTGATACTTATAAGCAACATCGTGATCCCCCTCATGGCGTATGGTATGAATTCAATACCTTATACCTCTTAGCCAAAAATAAAGGCGTCAGCCAAAAGTCATTAAGTAGTCATGTAGAATGGCAATCTCGATTTAGTACTCTGGAAGAACTTTATAAAAACTGCTTACTATTTGCTATCTCCAACCCTTACCGGCTGACCAAGCTTGAGCTCACCCATTTAACTTATGCATTAGAAGTTTGGGCGCCCTTATTGATATTGAAACCCCTATCCGAAAACTCTCAGGGATTATTTGTTATTGATCTTAACTCTGATCAGGCACCTCATTATGCCGCTTTTAATCCAACGCCATCCCCCAGCAGTTTCATGTTGGTATTAGACAAAATAACCCTGCGGCTTGAGAAACTCTTGCAAGATAAAACGAGCACCACCACTAAAAAATCGTCAAACTATTTTCTTGAAGCTGAGCAACAATTGCCAAATACTTTTATCGAATCATTATTAGGTTCTTGGCAGTATATTAAAGAAAGAGCGCAAAAGCGTGATAAAGCCAAGGGCGCCATTTCGGTTTGTCTGGGTATTTCAAGTTGTCATTGGTTTATTAGCGATGAGCTTAGTGCAAATTCCCAGAATCATGAAGCATCGCAAGATTTTCATGTTATTGATCTCTCCATTGATCAAGGCGCACAAAAATCACAGTCTTATCGATACTACGACTGCCAACTCGTTGATCAAAGCGAAGGGGGGTATTGCTTACAATGGATCGAAGAGATCCCTACTCAGCTGCAATGTGGTGAAATTATTGCCATACAACGAGTATCACCTAATCACTCAAAAAATTGGACTATTGGTACCATTCGTTGGTTACGACACGAAAAAGATCATACCATACTCTTAGGCGTACAAGTGCTAAGCCACGAAGTCCTTGCTGTGTATAGCAGCTTGGAAGATGCACAATCTGAACATCAAACGGCAACGCTTTTACTTGCAGAGCAACCCTTACACAACAAACCCAAAACACTAATTACCCCTTCCTTGCCTTTTAAAGCCGGACAGGAAATAAAGGTCGCCTTTCAAGATCATGCTTATCCTGCTGTGCTACAAAAAAATTACAGCTTATCACCTTGCTATCAACAATTCGGTATTGAGTTCTTATATGAACAACCCGACATCCCGATTATGACCACCAAGCCATCTCGTGCAGCCCCCCCTGTATAAAATTCTGTGCATTTACAATGCCTTTTTAATTAATTTCTTGGCATTATTGAATTAAATCAGATTTTTTTGCGTTACACTGAGTTATAGGCCTTGAATGATCGCAGGTGGAATTATGGTTGATTTTAACGATGACGATATTGAACGAAACGATCCCATAACGTATGCCTATAGGCAAGCTATTTCAGTTTCCCCTAATATCAAGAATAAAATCATTGCTGAAAAAGACTATGATGCCATTAAAAAAATTGTTGATGCCGCTCACAAATTAGCAGCACACAAAGACGACTTTACTGACAAAGATAGAGATGTCCTACAGCAGTGCATGAAAGCCAGATTACAAGCCGCAGCGTTTGCCATCAAGAGCAATCCTGACTTACAGGCTCTGGTGGATTTGGAGCGCCAAGGCGTAAATCCAGCAGTTGAAGGCACACTCACCCAATTAATCGAATTATCCGGCACCAGTTTAGATCAGGATATTGAATATGGCCGCGAAGTCCCTGCTATGGTGCGTTTACAATGGCAAGCACTTGGCATGGATCCCGACTCTGAAAATGAAGTACAAGAGTTTTTAGAAAGAAATGGCATCACTGACGCCAGACAACCTGAAGCGGATATGGATAACACCAAAAAATTACGCTAAAACCAGCCGTAACCGCGCCGAAGCTAGCAACGCTAGCGTAGGCGGGTTACTTTTCCTTACGGATCACTTGGAGCCCGGTCGCTTGACTAAACCCTTTAGGCAGTTTTTGCCCGCGTTTAGCGCGCTCTGCTAAGTAGTCGTCCAGATCTTTGGGCTTTAAATCTAGCTGTCTTCGCCCTGCTATTAACGTTAAGCTATCTTTATGCGATAACGCACAGACCGCAATAATACATTCCGAGCCCGCGGTCAGTTGCATGAGCTTCATGCCCTTACCTTTGGTCATTTCAGGAACTTCACTCAAATCGACGATCAGTAATCGGCCTTCATCACTTAACATAGCCAAACGGGTATCATTTGCGGCTAACAAGAAAGGCGACATAGCTTTAGCGTCACTCGATACTTTTAGCAATGCCTTTCCGCTGCGATTTTTAGTAGAGAGCTCTTCAACATTGCTGACAAAGCCATAGCCATTATTAGAAAGTAGTAACACTTTTTGTTCCGTCGGTGCACAAATCATCCCTACAAAAGTTGCCCCTGCAGGTGGTTTTAGCTTAGCGGTAAGAGGCTCGCCCTGACCTCTGGCTGAAGGTAAGGTATGCGCTAATAAAGTATAGCTGCGTCCAGTTGAATCCAAGAAATACACTGGCTCATTACTCTTACCTAAGGATTGCGTTAAAAAACCATCGCCGGCTTTGTAACTTAAATCTGCGCCGTTGATTTCATGCCCCTTGCCTTGTCGTACCCATCCCATGGTGGAAAGGACGATGGTCACAGGATCCGATGGCGCACGATCAGTTTCTTTAAGTGCTTGTGCTTGCTCGCGGAAAACCATCGGAGAACGTCTAGGATCTCCAAAGGTTTTACCGTCTTGTTCTAGTTCTTTACGGATTAACGTTTTAAGGCGCGCTTCTGAACTCAAGGTTTGTTCTAGTTTCTCACGCTCATCGCTCAATTCTTTTTGTTCAGCGCGGATCTTTTGTTCTTCGAGTTTTGCCAAGTGCCGTAATTTTAAATCTAAAATGGCATCAGCTTGAATATCAGTTAAACCATAGCGCTTCATTAATACCGCTTTGGGATTATCTTCATGACGAATAATATGAATGACTTCATCAATGTTCAGAAAGGCAATTAATAAACCGTCTAAGATATGTAAGCGTGCACTGACTTTTTCTAAGGCAAATTGCAAACGCTTGCGAACCGTTTCGGTACGAAACTCAAGCCACTCATGAAGTAGTTCGATTAAGTTTTTAACTTGCGGTCGATTGTTTAACCCAATCACATTCATGTTGACACGATAGGTGCGTTCCAAATCGGTGGTAGCAAATAAGTGCGACATTAATGCTTCTTTGTCAATTTTATTAGAACGAGGCTCAATCACTAAACGTGTCGGATTTTCATGATCCGACTCATCTCGCAAGTCTTCGATCATCGGCAACTTCTTTGCCTGCATTTGCGCAGCAATTTGCTCTAATATTTTAGAGCCTGAAACTTGATGTGGCAACGCGGTAATAACGATACTGCCATCTTCATGCACGACTTTAGCGCGCATTTTAATCGTGCCACCCCCTGTGGCATAGATTTTTTGAATTTCATCTTTAGGCGTGATAATTTCCGCGTCCGTTGGAAAATCAGGACCCGGAATAATTTTCATGATCTCTTTTAAAGTGGCTTTCGGGTTTTTAAGCAGATGAATACAAGCTTCAACCACTTCAGTTAAATTATGCGGTGGAATATCGGTCGCCATGCCCACGGCAATACCCGTGGTACCATTGAGTAATAGGGTGGGTAACCTGGCTGGCAATATCTTGGGTTCTTCTAACGTGCCATCGAAGTTTGGCGCCCATTCAACAGTTCCTTGGCCTAATTCTGCTAAAAAGATTTCAGCAAACTTAGATAGACGTGCTTCGGTATAGCGCATTGCAGCGAAGGATTTAGGATCATCCGGAGATCCCCAGTTTCCTTGACCGTCAATCAAGGGGTAGCGATATGAGAACGGTTGCGCCAGAAGCACCATCGCCTCATAGCAAGCACTATCACCATGCGGGTGAAACTTACCTAATACGTCACCCACTGTTCTAGCGGATTTTTTATATTTTGCGAGGGCAGATAACCCCAACTCCGACATCGCATAAATAATGCGGCGCTGTACAGGCTTTAACCCGTCGGCAATATGTGGGAGCGCTCTATCCATGATGACATACATGGAATAGTCAAGGTACGCTTTTTCGGTAAATACTTCGATAGGTTGACGCTCAACACCATCGAACATAACAACATTGCTTTGGCTCATGCAAATACTCTTAAAAAATTAGATGTTGATCTCTGCTAAGTCGCCCTTTGTTTCTAACCATTGTCGACGATCCGCTGCTCGTTTTTTGGCTAACAACATATCAAACATAGTTTGTGCCATATTAGGATCTGGAACATGCAGCTGTAACAAGCGGCGGGTATCTTTGGCCATTGTCGTTTCTCTTAGCTGAATAGGATTCATCTCACCCAAGCCTTTAAAGCGCTGGATGCTGACTTTGCCCTTTTTCTTCTCTGCTTTAATTCTATCGAGAATACCTTCTTTTTCTTCGTCGTCTAAAGCGTAATAAACGTCTTTAGCAATATCGATACGATAAAGAGGAGGACATGCCACGAACACATGGCCTTTTGCCACCAAATTTGGAAAATGTTTTAAGAATAAAGCACAAAGTAAGGTGGCGATATGCTGGCCATCTGAGTCAGCATCGGCCAAGATACACACTTTACCATAGCGTAATTTGCTTAAATCATGACTCCCAGGATCTAAGCCAATCGCCACCGCAATATCATGCACTTCTTGTGACGATAAAATGTCACTGCCATCCACTTCCCAAGTGTTCAGAATTTTACCTCGAAGCGGCATCACCGCTTGATATACCCGGTCTCGTGCTTGTTTGGCTGAACCACCCGCGGAATCCCCTTCCACTAAAAATAATTCACTGTGTGAGGGATCTTGGCTCGAACAATCAGCCAATTTGCCTGGAAGAGCTGGGCCTTGGGTCAGCTTTTTACGGGCTACTGCTTTGCCCATCCGTAAACGAGTCTGTGCAGCCTGAATAGCTAATTGTGCTAATTCTTCGCCTTGCTCCACGTGATGATGTAGCCACAAGCTGAAAGCATCTTTGACCACACCAGAAACAAAGGCAGCGGATTGCCTTGAAGCTAATCTTTCTTTGGTTTGCCCAGAAAATTGCGGTTCTCGCATTTTGACCGACAACACATAGTACACGCGCTCCCACACATCTTCAGGAGCCAATTTAATGCCTCTTGGCAATAAATTGCGCCTTTCACAAAATTCGCGCATGGCATCGCTTAACCCGGTGCGCAAACCATTCACATGAGTCCCCCCTTGCGCGGTCGGGATTAAGTTGACATAACTTTCTTGGATCCCTTCCCCACCATCTGGCAACCATACGACTGCCCAAGCTGCCGTTTCTGAATCAGAAGCAAAATCTCCTGTAAACGGCTCTTGTGGAATACTGGCTCTGTCACGCGTGTTTTCACTGAGATAAGCGCTTAAGCCATCGGCGTAATGCCATGTTTGCGATTCGCCACCTTCTTCTTGAAAGTGCACAATCAAGCCAGGGCACAATACCGCTTTGGCTTTTAGCACGTGACATAATTTGGTAATGGAAAATTTACCATTATCAAAATATTTCGGATCTGGCCAAAACCGAATCAATGTGCCTGTTTGCTTTTTGGGAATAGTACCCACCTTTTTCAAAGGTGTTTGCGTGTTGCCATCTTTAAATGACATCTCATATTGCGCGCCGTCCCGAAAAACAGTGACTTCCAATTTTTTCGAGAGTGCATTGACAACCGAAACCCCTACCCCGTGCAAACCGCCGGAGAAGTTGTAGTTTTTGTCTGAAAATTTAGCGCCCGCATGCAAGCGGGTTAAAATCAGCTCAACCCCACTCAATTTTTCTTCAGGATGCTTATCCACGGGCATGCCTCGACCATTGTCTTGGACGCTCAATGAGCCGTCTTTGTAATGGATCACGGTAATTTCATTGGCATGACCTGATAGCGCCTCATCGACACTATTATCAATAACCTCTTGAGCGAGATGATTAGGTCTTTGGGTATCGGTATACATCCCCGGGCGCTTTCGCACTGGATCTAAACCGCTTAATACTTCAATTGCTTCTGCGTTGTATGCTTGTTTTGCCATATTTTATTTGTTATTTAACTGATATAAGTTTGTAACCCACGGTTTACGTTAGCTTTTTGGTGAATACCATTTTTGGGGAACTCTCGCAATGACTTTTTAAAATGGGCTAGACGTTTTTTTGGGTCAAACAGCACTGAAGAGCGTCACAAACCAGGTGGTTCATTTGCCATTTTTCCCAGTAAGGAAGCTTGTTTGGAGCGGGCTCTGAGAAAGCTTGCATTTTACCCTGCGGGTCTAAATAAGCGGTAACTTCTGCTAACGAGGCATCATGATACAATTTTAGTTGAACAACAAAATTTGCTAGCCACTTTGAGTTCTGCAGGGACTGATAAGCAACACGATAAATATCAGTATAAGTTTGTCGGTTTTCTAAAATAACTTCAAATAGACCCACTGCGCCTAAATCCCATTTGAAAATGTCACCGGGGTGGTAGTGCTCGGGAAGCAATTGACGCATCCGTTGGTAGTTAGCACTGCAGCAAGCCATATAGGCGTTAAAATTCATGGGTCTTCATTCTATTCCTTCCTTACGTAGCTTTTAGCATAGTAGCAAGTTGGCTATTGCTCACCTTGTCTTTTAACCACTGTAAAGCGATCACCGTCGAAGCGCTGGATAGGAGTTCTCCCTTGGCAAATGCCAATAATACCTCTTGAATTGGCAGGGTATGGATCCGAATATCTTCATGTTCCTCTTGCACCCCCCCTTTCTCTTGCACATTCCTTTGTAAAACGTTGGCACAAAAGAGGGTGGTTTTTTCAGCAAATCCCCCAGGTGAATTATAAAACTCAGCAATGTGATGCAAAGGCCCCACAATACAGTGGGCTTCTTCCAAAGCTTCGCGGCGTATGGTCTCTTTGGGATCTTCCCCGTCTTCCAATAAGCCTGCCACGATTTCCAACATCCAAGGACTGTGCGCTCGTTCCTCAATTAAGCCAACTCTTAATTGTTCAACGAGGATGAGGGCTTCTTGTTCCAGGTCAACCAGCAAAATAGCCGCTGCATCTTGGCGCATGATTTGCTCTCGAACTAACCAAGGGCTCCACTCCCCAGAAAAGCAGCGGTGACGCAGGTGCAACTCTTTCATTTTAAAAAAACCATCATGAACTAAGTTTTTTTGCTTAATTTCTACATCCTGTTGCTGCCATGCCGGCGACCAATTCCAATGAGCCATAGAAACCTCTTTCTACAAGTTATTTGGGGTCAAAGTCTAACGTACAAAGGCGCTACATGCATGACAAATAAGTATGGTAGGATCCAGGCTAAATTGCTTACATGAATATTAATTTATTAGACTTTCTTGGGAATAACAATGAACTTTGAGCTTGCTCGCGCTAATATGGTGACACAACAGGTCAGACCTTGGCATGTCTTGGACGAAGACGTCTTGAAAGTCATGGCAAACCTACAGCGAGAATTATTTGTTCCTAAAGAATTTCAAGCCCTCGCTTATAGCGACACCGATATTCCGATGAAAGAGGGCCAAACCCTGCTTTCTCCTAAAGTCGTTGGTCGCGCCTTACAAGCGATGGCCTTTACTGGTGATGAAAAAGTTCTAGAAATCGGTACCGGCACAGGCTACGTGACTGCTTGCTTAAGCCAACTTGCCCATTCGGTAGTCAGTGTTGAAATCCATGAGAGCTTATTAAACATGGCCGAAGCGCAACTTGCGCAACTCCCTTGTCAAAACGTGACCCTATTGCACCAAGATGGAATCCTGGGAGTCTCATCCTTGGCGCCTTTTGATGTGATTGTGGTGACGGGCTCTTTCCCTTTAGGTGTGCCTGAAGCCTTAATAGAGCAACTCAAAGTTCATGGTCGATTGTTTGCAGTTTGTGGCCAAGCCCCCACCATGCAAGCGGTTAAAATCGTGCGCGATCAAAGCGCTTACCAACTAAGTAGTTTATTTGAAACAGTCGTTCCAAGTCTTATTAACGCGAAACAACCCGAAAAATTTGAATTTTAAACAAGGTAACCTATGCGTTTTCGTCATTTAATATTGATTCTTGCCAGTTTTGGTGTCACCCATGTCGCAAAAGCAGAAGATCTTTGGCAGGTTTACCGAATAGCTGAAGACAGCGACCCCACGTTACAAGCGGCGTATGATGCTTACCAAGCGAATAAACAGGCTTTACCAATCGCGATATCAGTAATGATTCCGAACTTATCAGCCAGCTATAACACCACTGGCGTTAACAGCAATGCAAACTTTCAGGGTGATTATAATACCCAGAATTATGGTTTAACTTTAACGCAGCCCATTTATCATCCTGAGCATTGGGCCCAGCTTAATTCTGCTCGTCATTTAGTCAAAGGCGCCTACGCTACATACTATAGTGCCACCCAAGATTTAATGATCCGCGTTGCTGAGCGCTATTTCGCCGTATTGGGTGCCATTGACGATCTTAATTTTACGGTTGCGCAACGCAAAGCATTCGCCAGACAACTAGAGCAAACTAGACAACGGTTTGATGTAGGCTTGATTGCCATCACCGACGTCGAAGAAGCCAGAGCTCGTCATGATAAAGCGGTGGCAGAAGAAATTGCAGCACAAAATACGGTAGCTAATCAATATGAAAGGCTTCGTGAAATTACAGGCATCGCGGTTAAGGAAGTCACTTTATTTCCCCCGACCAAGCCATTAACTTTATTACCGCCAAATCCTGCCCAGCAAGAAACCTGGGTAGAAACGGCACAAAAAAGCAACCCAGATGTCATTGCTGCACAAGAAGCTGCTTCACAAGCTAAGGCAGCTATTGGTACCCAAGTCGCTGGACATTTTCCAAAATTTGACTTAAATGGCCAATTGCAACGTTCCAAAGGTGCTCCTCCTTTTCCCTTTGATCAACTGGTCTATAACCGAGTGTTAGCGCTCAATGTTTCGGTTCCGCTCTTTGCAGGTGGCGGCGTTTACGCTCGTACCCAAGAAGCCAGCTCTCGTTATTATGAAGCGAAAGATCGACTAGAGATCCAAAAACGTTCCGTTAACAGCGCTACCCGCCAAGCCTATCGAGGAGTGCTCACGACCATCAGTGAAGTCCAAGCCCTTGCTCAAGCCGTGATTTCAAGTAAAAGCGCATTACAAGCCACTCTAGCGGCTTATGAGGTAGGCACACGAACCATGGTGGATGTATTGGATGCAGAATCGAATCTGCTTAATGCCGAACGCGTTCATGCCAAAGCAAGGTACAATTATCTTTTCCAAGGGTTAAAGCTCAAGCAGGCCGCAGGCATTTTAACGGCCGAAGATCTCTGCGCTGTGAATGCAATTATTCGGGGCTCAGGCTCGTAAATGTCTCTTATTGCATAGGTAATCCGCATCATCGATCTCTTCATCACTCTCGCTTGAAGATGATAATTCCATCTCCTGCTGCCTGAGTTGAATTTCAGAACGAGCTTCGCCCAGCATTTCCCCCCAGCTATTTAGGTTGGGTGGGTTTTGTTGTTGTGCAATCTCCAACATACTCAGCCATTGTAATGTGGGCGCACCCTCTTTTGTACGATAACCTTTTAGCATTTGAAATAAGGTCCGCTGACCCGCCAACGCTGCGGTATCAATTGGCCGCTCATCATCTTGATTACGATAGGCTTGCAGTTCAGCCCAAACACCTTCCGTAAACTGTTCACGCAACACGGCAAAACACTTATGAGCTCCTGTTCTGGCAATCTCATGCAACAACCAATCACATGAAGTTGAGAACCCACTGTATGTCGATTCAAGAGAAATCAGTTGCGGAAAGGCTTTAAAAGCTTCTCTTAAAAAATCAGCATTGTCTTGTTGAACAGCTAAAGAAAGCGGGGAGTTGCCTAATTGGTTTTGTGCAACCAGCATGTCAACAGAGGCGAGCGAAAAACAAATCTTGAGCAATTTCGGAACAGTGAGGTGAGTCGCATAATGCAAGAAATTACTGAATATCTTGGTTTGCAGAGTGATATTGACTCGTCCGGCTAGTACCCACTCACGTAATCTGAATAACGCTTTAGCATTATTCATTTCAGGAATATGATGGGCAATGGTTTCTCCAGCCGCATTGGGCTGATTAAAATCAAAATCCGAGTAGTTATATAGCGCATCAATGAGGTTTTCTTTATCGTTTAGCATAGCATAACGAAGTAAGGAGATGCTTAATCTTAAACGCTCTTCAATGTCTTGAATCGGCTGGCCTTGCCGCAATTGCTCAACAACGTTGTCGGTTACGCCTTCAAGCATGATCACCTCATTATCATTAACTACACGTTTTTATAACCACATAGTGTAACAATTCTTTGTTTCGCCGGGAACTCATCTTGCCTGCACGCGGTCTCATAACTGATTAAAGGACCGCTTTACATGCTAAAATCACTAAAAATCCTGACACTGATCGTTTTTTTCCTGATCCCTGAGATTTTATTTGCCAAAATTATTTGCGTTGATGGCAGTAAATCGTCAGCGCATAGCGATGGCAGCTGTTGGCAAAGGCCTTATACTCGACTGGATGATGCGTTAGCCGCAGCCAGAAGTGACAAAACTATCACCCAAATTTGGATAGCAAAAGGGGTGTATCACCCCTTTACAACCTATTCACCTCAAAATAATCAACAACAAACTATCATTGGCGGCGCCTTTGCCACCCAAAACCGTGCTGGCATTACCATCAATGGGAAATATATTCACTATACACAAAGCCCTAAAAAATATAATGAATATTTGAAAACCTTTCAGCTGGTTGATGGCGTCAGTATTTATGGTGGATTTAAAGGAAACGAACAATCTTTACAAGAGCGTGATAAAAATCCCAAAAAACATGAGACTATTTTAGACGGCAACCTTGGTAATCATTCAGTTTGGCATGTGCTAAGTGCGGGTAACGATCTCACCCGTCAAGGTGTCAGATTGACATTAGACAGGCTCACGATACGCAATGGACACGCCTTTAATGCGCCTTATTTCCCAACCCATTTTCCGTTACAGAAGCAACAAGTACCCATTTATTACCATGATGATGGTGGTGGACTCTATATTTTTGCTCGCTCCATAATCACCCTCAATGATGTCATATTTACAAACAATCAGGCTGTAGCAGGCGGCGCTATTTTTGTGCAAGACGGCTCAAAACTCACCCTAAAAAACTGCACTTTTTCTCGTAATCGGGCGTTAAATGGCGCTGCAATCAATGCGCGCCTTGGGGGGCCTAATGAATTTAATAAAAATGTCAACCGAAACACCACCGTTATTATCAAAAATTGTCGATTCTTGAATAATAAAAGTCAATTGACTCCCGTCATTTTTGGCAATGATAATCAAGCTTTTCCTGACATAAAAAAATATCGCATTTTTTATTAAAAAATGCTCACTCCTTTGATCATCTAAAACCTGCGTTTTATCTGCTTTTTATTGTTTATAGAAACTGTTATCACATAAGATCTCTACTAAATAAGGATAAAAGTGTAGTATTTCCAAGAGAGTAACTGAACATGTATAAAGGCCCAGCAAGAACCCATCATATTCCTATTTTACATGATAAAAAGCAAACCGGTACTGTCGCCGATTTTCATCGGCAAAAGGGAATCGAGTTACAGGCTCTACTCGAAGATAAAGAGCTGGGTAAAAAGATCCCTGAGCTAAAACGCTTCGTCACAAATTATAAGGCTGAATATGAAAATTTATTCAAAGGTGCCAAACCCAATACGCGCCAACGCCTTAGTCTATTTCAAAAAGCTAGTGATCAAGTTTTTTTCCTGTATATGGCGAAATTAAGTGCTTTAAGAAAAAACCAAAAAGCAACTATTGCGGATTTAAGCGATTTAATGCGTGATTTCATTCATGACTTTCCCGAAGGCGAAAAGTCACTTGTTCACTATCAAGATAAAGAAGCCTATAAACTATTTCAAAATCAATTATTGATGGCATTAAATGCCAAAGTTAGCTTGGATACAGATGGTAGTTATACCAAAACCAAAAACCACTTATGTGCCGAATCTCTGTTGTTACAAGACTTATCAAAATTGCCTATTCCTTTAGAAGCCAAAGCAGATGTCCGCGAAGAGCTGATTAAAACACAACAAAAAATCTATCAGACCATCGTAGAGGAACTGATTAAGCGCACAACAAGCTATGTTGAACGAGGTAAAACGCATTCAGATCTGACCAGTATGACAATGCCGCTTTCAGCGCTTTCTTATCTAGATGTCATGGCGTTTTCCAAAACGACAGGAAATGGCATTCATATGAAAACGATTAATCCGGTTATTGATCCTTTAGTGGCCGCCTGTGTCAAAAAAATCCTAAGCAACAAAGAAAATTGCTTGCCCGAAGCCATTGTTCGAGCTATCCATAGTATTATTTTGCTCTCCAGAGAACAAGATCATTTCAAGACTTACTTAAGAGATGAAGAAGTTGCAAGTTTGCTTGGGTTTGTTAAAAAAATTAAATTAGACTTAACTAACAAAACGCACAAGCAATTAGCAAACCAATTATATCAAATTAAAAATGTGTATCCCGAGGCTTTTCCAAATGAATTAAATGCCATCATTAAACCTTTTATCAATCAATTCCAGCTAGAATCCCATGGTTCAGAATTTGAAAACATCGTCAGTGAAGAGCTGACAGTCGCAGCAGATGAACTGGAACATCAATATCCTGGCTTAATCGATAAAAAATACTTTAATACTGACAATCCCATCTGTGCTGATTTAGGGTTAGAATCGGATATCACTTATGAGCATGGCTCTGTTCTGACTTGTATTCAAGTAGATGGTAATAAATTTCATCAATACCCAGGTACAACGCAAAGCACGCAGCGAACCAAACTTCGAGATTATGCTTTTAGAAACCAGCAGTGGCAAGTAGTGAATTTTTCCGATTCAGAACATGGCAAAGAACATGCTATGGAAGAGTTACGTAAAGCAGTCGTCATCCCCACCTTTGAGATGTTGACTCAAAAAAATATCGCTGCAATCAAAGACGCTAAATCTACTATGCACAAGATTGCACAAGTAGTTGATCAAATACATATAGCAGTGGCTCAAGCTGACCTTGAGAAGCAAAAGCAGCAAGTTAAATTATTGGGCATCTTACCTGCCAATATTGCTCAGAAAATAACCGATATCGAATCTTTGCTCGCTCAAATGAGCAAAGCCTCTGCTAAGGCTAATGTAGGATTGCCTATATTACTAAAACAACTAGAACAATTTGACTTCACAGCAGCCTCAGAACAGACTCGTATTTCTACCGTATTGAATACACTTGAGGCAGCAAGACACAGCAGTGAGAAAGAAAGTCTGACATTGCAAAATGAACTTATAGCCGCACAATCTAAGCTAGATGAACTTAAGAAGCAACATGGCGAAGCTGTCATTGAGCATAAAAAAATAGAAAGTGAATTGGCAAATATCATTCAAATAGAAGAAGAACAAAATAAACAAATTCAAGCTGTCGAACTTGCCTTAAAAGCAAAAAAGGAAAATCAAACAGTTGACCCTGCTCTTTCAAATTTAAGCAGAGCACAATTATTGGAGCTTAAAAAGGAACTTGAAAATCCTTTAGGTACATTTCAATTAGATCACACTATTAAGAAAGAGATGCTAAAAAAGTCTGGTGCTAAAATAACAGAATTGAATTGTTTAATTGAACATAACGCTAATAAAACAATGGATTTGACAGGAAAAATAACGCACAACATTCAGGAAACAGATCGTCTTAATGTAAAATTACAAAATCACGAAGGTGCATTAAGCAGCCCCATTATAGGAACATCAT
>JBFWUT010000039.1:0-26501 GCA_050247135.1 Candidatus Berkiella sp. | reverse complement strand
TAATTTGCCAGATGGCGCTACTCAAAGTACCCGCAAAAGGCTAAAAGAGTACTTTGAGAGCCTGCCCCCTGCCGAGATATGGTAATGAGGGCAGAATTGGGTAGCAAAATAAGCATATTTCGCTTGTCTTGCAGTAAACTAACAGCGATACTTCGTCCAAATTGAACTATTTTAAGCGACAACATATGTTGGAGGGTGAACTTTATGGTTTTTGGCATTAACTTGCTACCGCAGGATAACAAGTTCTTTGAATTACTGTGCCAAACCAGTGAATATTCCAATCATGCCATTCACCTGTTAAGAGACTTAACCAACGAAGAAGACAGAGAAAATGCCTTCAAAATCTCACGAGAAATTGAAACCGCTAAACAAAAAACCAAAGAAGTTACCTATGAAATCACAGAGCGCCTGTGCCGTACCTTGGTGACGCCTTTTGATCATGAAGATATTCATCGACTTTCTCGCAGTCTTTATAAAATCCTTAAATCTTGCGAAAAAGCACAAGAGCGTTTAGTTGCCTTTCAATTACGGCCTTTTCAAAATGATTTTTTCAAGCTCACCAGTAATATGGTTGAAGCATCTGATGTTGTGCATACCTTAATGAAAAGTTTAAAAACTTTAAAAGATAGCAAACCCATTCATGACAAATGTGCGCTCATTCATAATATCGAAAATAATACTGATCAATTATTAAATCAGCTCACCATTGATCTCTATCAATACGAAAATGACTTTAAAAAAATTCTTATTCGCAAAGAAGTCTACGCTCTCATGGAGGGCATTGTTGACAAACATCGCGATGTTGCCAACGTTGTCCTGGAAGTAGTGTTAAAACATTCATAAGGTTTGTTAAGGAACACCCATGGAACTTGCCTTTTTGCTTTTTGTCAGCATTGTCATTATCGCGCTGATCTTTGATTACATTAATGGCTTTCATGATGCTGCTAATGCCATAGCAACCGTTGTTTCCACCAAAGTCTTATCACCCCGCATGGCGGTAACTTATGGCGCCATTCTCAATATCATTGGCGCTTTGATGGGTACCAAAGTCGCAGCAACAGTGGGTCAAGGTCTTGTGGAAACTTCAGCAGTCACCTCAGAAGTATTATTAGCGGCATTATTAAGCGCTATCATATGGAATTTACTCACCTGGTACAAAGGGCTCCCCTCTAGCTCGTCTCATGCGCTAATGGGTTCTTTAATGGGCGCAACCGCTTTTGCAGCAGGCGGCCAAAGTTTACATTGGGATAAAATCACATATAAAGTCATTATTCCAATGTTCTCATCACCGATTATGGGTTTTATCATTGGTTACTTCGTGATGGTTGGGCTTTTTTGGTTATTGCATAAAGTCGCTTTGCCTACCATTAACTCCTGCTTTCGAAAATTACAGATCTTATCTTCGGGTTATCTTTGCTTAACACATGGTACCAACGATGCGCAAAAAACCATGGGTATTATTGCACTTGCCGTAGCCACTTATTACCAAACCGAATTTCATGTATCTAATTGGATTGTGATCACCTGCGCCTTAACCATGGGGCTTGGCACCATGGCCGGCGGTTGGAAAATCATGCGCACGGTGGGTTCAAAAATGGTTAAAATTGATCCCATTCAAGGCTTTGCAGCCGAAGCTACTGGTGGCAGTATTTTATTCTTAACCGCCCATTTTGGTATTCCTGTCAGCACTACCCATACAATCACTACTTCAATTATGGGTGTGGGCTCAGCGCAGCGCTTATCTGCACTAAAACCTCGCGTTATCGCGAATATCATGAGTGCTTGGGTATTAACGTTGCCGGTCACTTTCTTCTTAGCCGGCGGCCTATTTTGGCTAACCCACTGGGCGCTTGAAAAAGTCTAATTTTGGACTTATACTATATAAAAGTCTAAATATGGACCGGCCATATGAATCCCTTGCAGCCACACTTATCAAAAGCGTTTTCAGAAGAAAAAATTGCTAGGGCTGCCTTTCAAGCTTTTTTAAGCATTACTAAAAAATGGCAACTTAATCGTAAGCAACAGACAACATTGTTAGGACAAATACCCAACTCCACTTATCACCTATGGAAGAATAAAACCGAGAAAAGGGAAAAATTTACAATACCCAAAGATACTTTAGAACGAATATCTTATATTTTAGGTATTTATAAAGCACTTCATATTTTGCTCCCCTCTGAGAAAGCAGCGAATAGCTGGATCCATAAATCTAATGATGCTCCTCTTTTTAACCATCAAACTGCGCTTGATAAAATGTTAGCAGGGAATGTCGTTGATCTTGCTGATATTCGAAGATATTTGGATACCGAAAGAGGAATGTAGTATGAATGCAGGTCCTCAAATCATGCTGGATTGGAAGCACACTTTTAGAGTCATCCCCTCGCAATTTCCTCCTGTTAACTTTTTTGAAACGCTGGTTGATCCCGATTTAATGGAAGAGGTTTTTTATATTGAAAGCCTAACCAACGATAGATTAAGAGATGAAATAGGCGATATTTCATTAGTTCCTAGGGAAGACAGGATCTCAGGAATAGGCTCTACCATTGTCATGGCTGCATTTACGCATATTTCCACTGCTAGAAGCAGTCGTTTTACAGACGGCACCTTTGGTATTTATTATGCTGCCAAAGAATTAGAAACTGCTATAAAAGAAAAAGCTTATCATAGTGAAAAATTTCTTTCCTATACCAATGAAGCGCCCGGCTCACTGACTATGCGTGTTTATCAAAGCAAAAAATTATTACAGCCCTTAATAGATATTAGAGGCAGTACTCATTCTCACTTACATGATCCTGTTAATTATTCTGCGTCTCAAGTATTTGGACTTCAAATGAAAGAAGCTAGAGAATGGGGACTTGTTTACAAGAGTGTTCGGCACAGTGGTGGCGAGTGTGTAGCCATTTTAAGGCCCCCTGCTATCCCATTACCCGTCATACAAACCCAACACCTAACCTTTGATTGGAATGGGACTAAAATCTATCAATATTATGAAATTGGCAAAAGCACTGTCTCTATATAACCCTGTAATGCTTGTATAACCCCACTCTTTTCCCCTTTGTTATAAAAAAAATAAGTAAAATCAAACAATTAAAATATTTTGTTATCCATATAAATATTAATGGTATGATGGGATCATGAATTCCATTTTCAGGCTGAGGTCATGGTATGGCATTTAGTATTAGCGAAGCTGCCATTGAAGTCCTGACAAAGGGCCAACCGCCCACGTTAACTACCCAGCAAGTTATCGAAGTTCAAGCCAAATTAGCTGCCCAGAAAGTGGGGACGATTGGTAAAGGAAGCTTTATCGTGCTGCCACTTGATAATGACCCTGAAGGTAAAGCCAATGATAAGAAGCGCAAACAATTAATTTTGAGGGCAGACGGCAGTGCTTCCCTTGTCACTTCACGACTTGGCACAGGTACTAGGAGTCTTGAAGTTGCAGGAATTAATGTGTATAAAGCCTACGATCTTCAAACGGGTCAAGCCCAAGCGGTCAAAGAAACGAATGTCGACCTGACTGCCACCGAAATCCCAAGCAGTGTAACCCACGAACGAGAAGCCTTAACTCGCGCAGGGCAAAATTTTGGTGAAGTTGAAGGGGGACCTTGCCTAAACTCGAGCATCGATCCTAACGAGCATAAGGCTCATCTCACCTTTATGGCACTCGCTGATGGTCCCAATCTGGAAGAAATGCTCTACCAAATTATTGAAAAGCCACTCGCTGAACAAAGAGATCCTAATGATACTGTCGCAGGTTTTGCCAAGAACACCCCTCCCTTGGCAAAAGCGGTTGCCATCTCAAGCGATGTTGCTCGAAGCGCCAGAGAACTACATCAAATGGGTTTAGTGCACCGTGATTTAAAACCCAACAATATTCACGTTTCTGCTTCTGGCAAAGTACAAATCATTGATTTTGGCGAAGCACTGGTTTCCAATGATAGGCAAGCTGTTCGAGAAAATGCTGAACCGATGGTTGATTTTATTGTGGGAACGACGCAGTACATGTCACCTGAAATTTTTGATGCTAAAGGAGCTAATGCCAAATATAGCACCAAATCAGACTCCTTTGCTTTAGCACTTACTTTCGCTGAAATTATTTTCGCAGATATTAATAGCAAACAACTGGATTTTGCCCATAAAGAGCAAGGTCAGCACCCATTAAACGCAGCGCGATCTACTGTAGAGGATGTTAAAAAAATTCTCTTGGAAAAACTTACAAGCCCGACAACCACCCCCCCTGAAAAAGCCATTGCCAGCCTTATTGGGCGTATGTTGAGTGATAATCCTGCTGTTCGTCCCACGATGAATGAGGCTATCATCCAATTTAATAGTGCCTTGATCATGCATCTTAAAGCAAATCCACAAGAACAGGGGAAATTAGGTGACAATTTATTGAGTAACTTAGAATTCTCAAAGCAAGAGGCTTTTTTGGATCAATTTTTAAGCCATCCTAAGCATGCTCAATTATTAGATAACAATAAGCATTTAAAACAAGATATTGTTCGTTTACAAAAAGCCTTGGCTGGAACAAGCTTGAGTGAGCATAACTCCGAACAATTAAAAAATATTACCTCAGCAATGAGAGCTCTAGAATCCACTGTCAGCAAATTACCTACTAACCAGGGCACAGAAAAACATGAACTACTTCATATTATCAATAGCCTTCAACAAACTCCCGCTATTCAAGCACAGCTGATGGTCGATAGAATTCAACAAGTGATTGATCATCATGAACATCGATTTATCTCAAGCTCTCAAGATAAAGAGTTAGTATCTCGATTAAGCGAATTGCAAGAAGCTATTTTAGCGATACAAGCCAAGGGTGAGTTTTCAAAAAATGCTTCTCTGGCTTTTATGGGCAGGAGAATTGACAATTTCTTACAGCATTATTCAGCACTTGAAAAAATGGGTACTCCCTTAAAAGAAAACGTTAAACAGGAACTCAATGAACTGGTTGCTGACTTAAAAGACCATGTCAAACAGGTTGAAAATATCGCGAGAGCTTACGTAGATGTTACAGTTGCGCCAACAACGCAAGCGCCAGTCCCGCAACAAGCCTCAACAGGCACCATGCGTGCGACCCAAGAAACGATCCCTGTCATGGCTGATTCAAGAAAACGTGCCTTAACTACATCCTTTAAGAGCACACGTGACAAACCTACAACTGAAACACCTGAGGCAAAACGAGCCAAAACAGCGAATAAAGAAAACGAATCACCTAATATTTCCCCGTTGGACCTAGAAAAAGTAGAACGCCAAGATCAAGAGATCGAAGCACCTCGGGGTCAACGGCCGAGTCGGAGCTAGCCAATCGCTTTTTCAAACTCAGGGATTATCGTAAACAGATCTCCCACCAAGCCATAATCCGCCACCTGAAAAATCGGTGCTTCAGGGTCTTTATTAATCGCCACGATCACTTTACTGTCTTTCATGCCAGCCAAATGCTGAATAGCGCCAGAGATCCCAATTGCGATATAGAGCGTGGGTGCGACTACTTTGCCGGTTTGGCCCACTTGTAAATCGTTTGCCACAAAACCAGCATCGACTGCTGCGCGTGAAGCGCCCACCGCAGCCCCCAGCCTATCTGCTAATTTTTCAACCATCTGAAAATTTTCTTTGCTCTTTAAGCCCCGGCCACCTGAGATCACAATCTTGGCTGTGGTCAAATCGGGACGAGTTAATTCTGGCGTATCAGCCGACACAAAGCTGATCTTTTCATAGGGCCTAACTGCAAGAGATAATTCATTCACAGTGGGTTTATGGGTACCGGTTTTCACTGCATCAAATGCGGTGGTGCGAATAGTTAAGCATTTAATCGCATCCTGACTTTCTACTTTTTCAAAAGCATTACCGGCATAAATCGGACGCATAAACGTATTAGGATCGATTATCGCTGTCACATCCGAAATCATCGACACATCTAACAAAGCAGCTACTCTGGGCAAGAGATTTTTGCCAAAGGTCGATGATGGCGCTAGCACATGAGTATAATCTTTGGCTAAACTGGCAATGATAGGCGCTAAATCTTCTGCTAAAACGTGTCGATATCGTTCATGCGTTATTACATGTATTTGTTTCACACCTGTGAGCGCTAGTTGCTCTGTTAATATTTTATTCTCGCAAGCCAATAACACATCACATCGCTCTGCTAAAGACAAAGCTGCTGCTATCGTAGCAGCAGTGCTCGATGTAATGTTGTTTTCATGATGCTCTGCAATCACTAACATTTTGCTCATTTAAATCACCTTTTCCACATCGCGCAAGTAATGCATCAGCTCTTTCACATCCTGCACCTTAATCCCCGCTTTACGCGCTGGTGGTGGCGTCACACCTAATACTTTTAATCGCGGAGTCACATCCACATCTAAGCTGGCTAATGGGGCGCTGGTTAAGGGTTTGGCTTTGGCTTTCATGATATTGGGCAAGGTGGCGTAACGCGGTTCATTTAGTCTTAAATCGGTAGTGATCACACAAGGCAATTGAGCTGTTAATGTTTCTAAGCCGTGATCGACTTCACGCGTCACATTTACCGATTTTTTATCTTCACTGAATACCACTTTTGAAGCAAAGGTGGCTTGCGGCCAATCAAGCAAAGCTGCCAACATTTGTCCCGTTTGATTACAGTCATCATCGATCGCTTGTTTACCCATAATGATAACATCCGGTTTTTCTAAGAGTGCAACGGCTTTCAAGCATTTGGCGACGGCTAAAGGCTCTAATGCCACATGAGTTTCATAATGCAGAGCTCTATCGGCACCTAAAGCCAGTGCATTACGTAAGGTTTCTTGCACTGCCTCTGCACCTAAGGAAACCACCACAATTTCAGTTATAAGTCCTGCTTCTTTCCAACGCATCGCTTCTTCAATGGCAATTTCATCAAAAGGATTGATCACCATTTTCAATTGCTCAGTTTCAACCGCCGAACCATCGGCTTTGATACGAATTTTAACGTAGGGATCGACTACTCGCTTAATCGGCACCAGAACTTTCATCCGTACTCCTTGATTTGTGGTGAACTCATGCTTAGTGTGAGTATACCGGATCTAAGAGTGAGGCCCAACGCATGGCAGAATCAATGGAATATGATGTGGTAATCGTGGGCGCAGGTCCCGCAGGGCTTGCTTGCGCCATCCGTTATGCACAGCTTTGTCGGGAAGCCAACCAACAACCCAAAATTTGCGTGCTGGATAAAGGCAGCGAAGTCGGTGCGCATATTTTATCCGGTGCGGTAATTGAACCTCGTGCGCTAAATGAGCTCCTGCCTGATTGGCAATCTCTCGGTGCCCCTTTGCACACCAGCGCTACGCATGATGAATTTTTAGTACTCACAACCAAAAAGGCAATTAAACTTCCCACCCCACCGCAAATGCACAATCGTGGCAATTATATTATTAGCTTAGGGTTATTATGTCGTTGGTTGGCCAAACAAGCAGAGCAATTAGGGGTAGAAATTTATCCGGGTTTTGCGGCGACGAAAGTATTGTTCACTGAACAAAACGAAGTGATGGGTGTGGCTACTAATGATGCGGGGCGTGATAAACAAGGGAACCCAAAAGCAAACTTCCAAGCCGGCATGCATTTGTTGGCCAAACAGACGGTATTTGCCGAAGGCTGTCGTGGCTCCTTAACTCAAAAATTAATCAAACATTATTCGTTAGCAAAAAACAGCCAACCGCAAACCTATGCTATTGGCATTAAAGAAATTTGGGAAATTGACCCCGCGTTACATCAACCCGGCAAAGTCACTCACACTATCGGCTGGCCCTTAGATCATCAAACTTATGGTGGCAGTTTTCTTTATCATTGGGATAACAACTTGCTCAGTATTGGCTTGGTCATTGGGTTAGATTATGAAAACCCCTATTTAAATCCTTATGAAGAATTCCAGCGCTTTAAGCATCATCCTACGGTACGTGCTTTGCTTGAGGGAGGGCGTTGCCTTAGTTATGGTAGTCGCGCCCTTAATGAAGGCGGTTGGCAATCTATTCCTAAACTCACTTTCCCGGGTGGTTTATTGGTCGGCTGTGCCGCAGGCTTTATGAATGTGCCCAAAATTAAGGGATCTCATACCGCGATGAAATCAGGCATGTTGGCAGCTGAAGCCATTTTTAATGGCAATGATTATGAGCAAGCGATTCAAAGCAGTTGGATCAAAGACGATTTATACCCCGTGCGTAACATTCGTCCGGGGTTTCGTTTCGGGCTATTGCCCGGATTAGTGTATGCCGGCATTGACACTTATTTGCTAAGAGGCAAAGCACCTTGGACCTTATCGCACCGTGCTGATTACACCTATTTAAAAGCGGCTAAACACTTTGCACCTATCTCATATCCAAAACCCGATGGGCTCTTAAGCTTTGATAAAATGACGTCGCTATCACGAGCCAATGTGTATCATGATGACGATCAACCGGTGCATTTAAAACTGAAAGATCCCACTATTGCCGTGAATATCAATTGGCAAGAGTATGCAGGCCCCGAAGCACGCTATTGCCCCGCCGGGGTTTATGAATTTGTGGATAATGAAAGGGGCGAGAAGCAATTACACATTAATGCGCAAAACTGTATCCATTGTAAAACTTGCGATATTAAAGATCCCACGCAAAATATCACCTGGGAGACCCCAGAGGGTGGCGGTGGGCCAAATTATTCGAATATGTAGGCGCGTTCTGCGGCCACCGAAGAATACCCGCTTATTTTTTCGCTCCGCGGGTATTCCTCAGCCACTTTTCCCTAAGCAAAAAAAAAAGCCAATCTTGCGATTGGCTTTTTTTGTTATGGATAATACTAAAATCGTATTAGAACCATTTTCTTGGGCGTAAGTTATAACCGTGATCCTTAGCTTGAACTTCAGCTTCAGTATAACCGCGACCTTGAACATTTTGGCGACGGGTAATTAAAGAAACGGCTCTTGAAGCTAAAGACTCGTGCTCAACTGCGTAAGCGCCTCTAATAGGGTTACGTTGATCAGCGCGCAGACCAGCAACTTCATCATTGTCAATGCTAGCATCTTGATCTTCATCTAAATCTGAGTCTTCTGATTCGTAGCCATAGTCGGTATCATCTTTATCAAGATCAAAACCTACTTTTTCTAATCCACGTGCAAAGTATCCATCAGGATTATTTTGTGCTCTAGCAGCTAAACGTTGACCGTAGTCAGCAGCTTTCTTACCTACAAAACCAGCGGTAACAACAGCAGCAGCTGTAATAACGGTGGTCAATAAAGGAGTCGCTGTTGCAGTCAATAAGCTCAAAGGAGCAGAACCAAAAGCTAACGTGAAGCCAGCCCAAGCTGCGCCAACGCCCAAACTAATCGCTTCTTTCTTGCTTACTTTAATATTGGTAAACGGGATCTTCATAATTTTTCCTCTCTTAAAAGTTAAATTTAACAGTGAGATAGTTATCTCAAGTCGCCATGCTAGTGACTTAGGTAACTTATTTCAATCGCTTTTATGGGATTTAGGACAAGTGCGGCATCTTAGGGGGTAAACGGCCTTATCGGCGATAAACGGGGCAAAATATCCCATAAAATGCATAAAAAAAGCCCTTGCCACTTTAAAGTGGTAAGGGCTTTTAGCATGATAGTTAATTACTTTCTGGCGGTAGAACGCGATCTGGCTGCACGCGTTGGCGTTTTGCTACGAGCGGCTTGTGATCTTGCAGTACTTCTACCACGATGCGTTTCTTCCATCGTCCCATTATAAAAGGTGCAGTTGTTATAAGTGTTACCACCTTCGCTTCTAGATGCATTTAGCGCGGGGGTAATTGCTTTCGATTTTGCTTTAGGTGCAGCTTCAACTTCTGCGTCTTGAGCTGGTTTTTCCTCTTCTGCAATCCCTAACGCTTTACAAATTTTATCGGTACATTTCTTAGTCGTTTGTTTCGCCATTTGCACAGGAACGGTGGCCGTTTTATAAGCACCCATGACTAGCGCACCACCGGCTGCTGCGGCAGCCGTCATATTTAACCCAATCCCTGCTTGCCATAACCCCATTGAACCAAACGTTGGCGCGTTATACCAAAACGATCCTACCTGATACGCTGCCATCATTGTTCCACAAACAAAGGCTGCTGATATCGTCGATATCACAAGATCGCGTTTATCCAGTTCAACTTCATTATTAAAGTAAGGGATAGTGAATTTCATGGGGACTTCCTCGTAAAAAACCAAACCAATAGGGATTGGGCGAGGATTCTATATGTAATTTAGAATGAATAGAGAGGATTAAAAGACAAAGCAGCTTAAAATAGCGACGAGATATAATTTGATAAATCTCCCCGCGCGTTGCGCTCCCCTCTTTTATACAAAGAGGGGTAATTATTCGCTTCGCTCATTCAAAATATTATTTCTTTGCTTGATCGTGTATTTGCTTAACCGCTTCTATTAATTTTTCAGGCGGTAAGTAGCCGGGGAATACGGTGCCATCTTCGAACACCATGGTGGGTGTCCCATTCACGCCCATCGCGACTCCTAGATCATAGCCGACAGTAACGCTATTGTTAGGACAAATCGAGCCTTCGGGTTCTTTACCTTCATTAACGTTATGAAAAGCCTGTTTTTTATCTTTGGCACACCAGATTTTGATCATTTTTTCACCGGTAGGAGAGTTAATGCCTGTGCGGGGAAAAGCCAAGTAACGCACAGTAATGCCTAAATCATTTAGCTTATCCATGTCCGCTTGCAGCTTTTTGCAATACCCGCAATCCACATCAGTGAACACCGTAATGGTATATTCTGGTTTTTTCGCAGGGAAAATAATCATTTTATCTTCACTTACGCTCTGTAAACTTTTTAAGCGAGATTTTTTGCGTGCGTTTTCAGTAAGATTATTTTGCTTATCTTCTAGATCAAGTAGCTCACCGACTATTAAATAACGCCCCTCCTTAGTCACATAAACAATATTGCCGCTAGAGGTGACTTGATAGAGCCCCTCCACCGGAGAAGGTGTGATTTCATCGATGGTTAATTGCGGATAAGCTTTTTTAATTTTTTCTTCGATTTGTTTGGTATTTTTTGCACCTGACAAGGAAGGTAGCAAGGCCATACTTATCATCAAGCTGAGTACAATATTTCGCATCTTTTGTCCCTAAATGAATAATGGTCCCTCTATACTAGACTGTTCTGGCTTCGTGAGCCAACAACCATTGTTTCACTTTTACGGGTTTACCATCACGCACGCCACCGAATCCTCCTAAGTCATTGGCTGCGACAACACGATGACAAGGTACTATCAAAGCTATCGGATTAGTGCGACAAGCCATGCCAATGGCGCGAGCAGATGTTTTTAATTTTTTGGCTAATTCGCCATACGTGCGGGTTTGTCCCAAGGGGATCTCTAAGAGTGCTTGCCAAACTCGTTGCTGAAAAGGCGTGCCTAACTTGATAGCAAAAGGCACAGTCAGTTTTTCGGCCTTTTTGAAGTAGCGCTCAATATGCTTCACAATGTTTTGTTGTTTAGCACTCAGGCGCCCCACCGATTTACTTTTGTCGTCATATAACAATTCAACTTGGTGGAGTGTATCGCCAGAAAAGGAGAGTGCAAGGCAACCAATCGGCGTTTGCAGGAAGTGTGTTATTGACATGAAAGCCCTCTGAACCCCTCTCCCGCAAGCGGGAGAGGGTTAGGCGCTAGCTTATTCGCCGCCAGCTTCTAATTCTTGCGTTTTAGCTTTGCTTAAATCTTCTTTAATACGTGCAGCACGGCCTGCCAAATCACGTAAGTAATACAATTTAGAGCGACGCACTTTACCACGACGTTTCACTTCAATGTTATCAATAATCGGGCTGTGTGTTTGGAAAACACGCTCAACGCCTTCACCATGCGATACTTTACGAACAGTGAACGCAGAATGTAGGCCGCGATTACGAATAGCAATAACCACACCTTCAAACGCTTGTAATCTTTCGCGCGTACCTTCGATTACCTTAACCCACACACAAACGGTGTCCCCTTGTGAGAAATCAGGAATATTTTTACGTAGTTGTTCCTGTTCTAATTGTTGAATAATTGTGCTCATGATGACTCCTCTACTAAATTCTGTTGTTCTTGTTGAAACTCAGCCAATAACTGCTGGCTTTGATTGTCTAATGTTAAATACTGCAATAAGTCTTTTCGGTATAACCACGTTTGTCCCAGTGCCTGCTTTTTACGCCACAAAGCGATAGCTTGATGATCTCCTGAGAGCAATACTTCCGGTACCCTCTCACCTGCTAAATCTGCAGGTCGCGTGTAATGAGGGCAATCTAATAAACCGCTATTCTCATCACTAAAGGCGTCAAACGGTGCTGAACCTTCATGGCCAAGAGCCCCCGGGAGCCAACGCACTAATGCATCAATCATTACCATCACTGCTAATTCACCACCGGATAATACGTAATCTCCGATGGAATATTGTTCATCGATATCATGTTCAATGACACGTTGATCAATGCCTTCATAACGCCCCGCCACAAAAATCAAGGGCTGTTTCTCTGCTGCAAAACGCCTAGCCACTTGATGATCAAAGCGTTTCCCTGCTGGCGTCACATAAATCACACGCGGCTTTTTGGGCGCTGCTGTTTTTGCAGCCGCAATGCCCCGCCGCAAAGGTACAGGCATCATCACCATGCCAGGGCCGCCACCATAAGGTCTATCATCGACGGTCGCATGCTTATCTTCAGCAAAATCTCGCAAATCGAATGTCGTTAGGGTTAAGAGCCCTTTTTCGACTGCTCTAGCCGTAATCCCATAATCTTGGATTGCCGATAGCATTTGCGGGAAAATTGTAACAACACCACACCACACTTAATCATCATCCCGCAAGGCGTCGACGGGTAATTCCCAATCAACAATGACTTGGCGTTTTTGTAAATCAACTTCAACTACAGTGTCATGTAAGACAAAGGGAATTTGCTGTTCTCTATCTTGGTCTTTAATGACCATGATGTCGACGCCGGCATTTTCATAAAGAGAGACTATGTCGCCCAGTCTCTCGCCTTTGGTCGTCATGACTGCTAAATTCTCTAAATCGGTCCAATAAAACTCATTGGCACCCAGTTGTGGTAACGCTTCACGAGGTACCGCAATATGACATTGTGTCCATTTTGCAGCAACATCACAGTCAGTGATGTTTTCAAGTTTTACGACAAACCCCTGACCGTGGCAGCGACTTTGTTCAACCGTTACAGAGGCCCATTGGTCCTTTTGCTCAACAAACAATGTTTTAAACCGTAAAATATTGTCTTGTGGCTCAGTAAAAGATTGCAGATGCTGCCAACCTTGAACGCCATAAGGCGCGCCTAGGCGCCCTATTACAACCAGCGACTCACTCACGCTGCGGTATTCTTTTCGTCCCATTGCTTCACGATCGTGGCAACACGTGTCGACATTTGCGCACCTTGTGAAATCCAATGTGTTAAACGGTCACGCAGTAAGCGAATAGGTTCTTCTTTACCTTTGGCAACTGGGTTGTAAAAACCGAGACGCTCAATATAGCGCCCTTCAGGCTTAAAACGCTGATCAGCTACTACGATGTTAAAGAAAGGACGCTTCTTGGCTCCCTTTCGAGCTAAACGAATCACCACCATTGTCGTGTTATTCCTCTTTACTATGTTAGATGTTTTACTTACTAAAAGCGGGTTGCTTCCATAAAGGGCCCTCATTGTACGCTAACTTTGGACACCTTGGAACGATCTATTGCGGCATGCCGCCCCCAGGGATGAAATTTTGCATCCCTTTGATGCCCCGCATCATCTTCATCAGGCCACCTTTTTTGCTAAATTTCTTCATCATTTTTTGCATTTGGGTAAATTGCTTTAGAACTCGGTTCACATCCTGGATAGCGGTCCCTGAGCCTAAGGCAATACGCCGTTTACGCGATCCTTGGATGAGCAAGGGACGACGACGCTCTTTGGGTGTCATCGAGCAAATAATAGCCAGCATTTGATCGACCGCTTTGTCATTCGCCTTCGATTTCATCTCCTGAGGCATCGCAGCCATACCAGGCAGCTTGTCCATCAAACCAGCCATACCGCCCATATTCTTCATCTGTACGAGCTGAGAACGAAAATCTTCGAGATCGAATTCTTTGCCTTTGCTGAGTTTCTTAGCCAGGCGATCGGCCTCTTGCTTGTCGAGGTTACGCTCTAAATCTTCAACCAGAGATAAAATATCCCCCATCCCTAAAATTCGGGAGGCAATTCTGTCAGGGTAAAAAGGCTCTAAAGCATCGGTTTTTTCACCCATACCTACAAATTTGATGGGTTTACCGCCAGTGATTTGGCGAATCGATAAAATAGCGCCGCCACGGGCATCACCATCCAGCTTGGTGACAATGACCCCCGTTAGCGGCAAGGCATCATTAAAGGCTTTGGCGGTATTAGCCGCATCTTGCCCGGTCATGCCATCGACCACAAATAACGTTTCAACAGGCTGGATACTTTGATGAATGGCTTTGATTTCAGACATCATGTCTGAATCCACATGCAAACGGCCGGCGGTATCGATGATCACCACATCAGCAAATTGTTTTTTAGCGCTAGCAAGGGCTGCTTTAGCAATTTCAACTGGGGCATGGATGTCCCCATTTTCAAAGAAGGTGGCTCCCACTTCGTTAGCCAGTACCCGCAGCTGTTCAATTGCTGCTGGACGATAGACGTCTGCGCTGGCTAATAATACGGATTTTTTTTGTCTTTCTTTTAGGAATTTGGCCAACTTTGCAGAGCTGGTCGTCTTACCTGAACCTTGCAAGCCTGCCATCAAGACCACAGCAGGAGGTGCCGCCTGCAAATTGAGCTCCGCACAGCTCTCACCCATCAAAGTGACCAGCTTGTCATTAATTATCTTAACTAACATTTGAGCTGGCGTGAGACTCTTGGTCACTTCCATGCCTAAAGCCGCTTCACGCACCTCTACTAGAAACTGGGTCACAACTTCTAAGGCGACATCGGCCTCTAGAAGCGCATTTCTAACCTCAGTTAAGGTTTCTTTCATATTGTCTTCGCTGAGCTTGCCTCGCCCAACGGCATTTCGAAACGTCTTACTTAAGCGTTCTGTTAAATTTTCAAACATGGCCCACCTTTTGCTGCCAAATCCTTCGTGGTCGCAAGCATAGCATTCGATGGCCTAGCTATGCGATGATCCGGACTATAATTTATATGGCTATGGTCTATGAATTTAAAATATATTGGTATTCTAACTTCTTTTGCCTACGTGGGGATAGCCCTGGCGCAAGGCCTGCACCTATTTGGTCGCCTCCACTTTCATCGAAGGCTTTATCTTTTAGGGTCGTTTTTGGCCCTATCCCTACACGGCTGGATTTTATATAAGTTAATCGAAACCCCACAAGGCCAAAATCTGTATTGGCTCTGTATGTTGTCATTTACCTTGTGGTTAATGAATATTGTGACCGTTTTAACGACTTTTTCCGCCCGTGTTGAAAATTTATGCGTGCTCTCCTTTCCGCTTAGTGCCCTATCCCTGACTTTAATGATGGCTTTTATTGGTAGCCAGATCATCGACACCAAAGCTTCCCTGGGTGTACTTCTGCATATTTTTATTTCAATGTTTGCGATTAGCCTGCTCCTCATGGCAAGCTGGCAAGCGATATTGATGGGGTTACAAAATTACCTACTTAAAGCCCATAAACCTTCTCGTATGTTAACCATTTTGCCTCCCTTGCAAGCCATGGAAGCGCTACTGTTTAACATTATCTGGAGCGGCATGATATTCTTCTCTGCTTCTTTGCTGAGTGGCTTTTTCTACCAAGGGCCGCTATTCACCTCTCATTTGTTACCTAAAATTATTCTCTCATTATGTGCTTGGGTATTACTGATGATCTTGCTGCTAGGTCGTTATCGCTTTGGCTGGCGAGGAAGAACGGCCATTCGCTTCACACTCTCAAGCACCTGTTTCGCTCTTTTATCTTACTTTGGCACAAAAGCGTTATTACTCTAATAGGAGCATACGTTGATCCAAACCAGCAACACGGTTTTGTTAATCATCCTTGGCGTTTTGGTCTGTTTTTTAGCATTTTTTTCGATGGCTGAAGCTGGGATCCTTTCCGTTAATCGATATCGCTTAAAGCACATGGTTAAAGTATCTAAGGGTGCGAAACGAGTTTCCGAGTTACTCGAAAGACCTGATAGGCTCTTTGGCGTGATCCTGATGGGGAACACCTTCATTACTATCGCCGCTTCATCTATAGGCACTTTAATTGGGGTGGATCTGTTTGGCGAAAAGATGGGGATCATCGTTGCGGACGTCGTGCTCACCTTTATGTTGTTAATCTTTGCAGAAGTCTCCCCTAAAACCTGGGCAACCCTTTATCCTGAAAAAGCCGCTTTCCCAACCTCGCTCCTGTTGCAGTTCTTCTTAAAACTTCTTTATCCGGTTGTGTGGGCAGTCAATGCTGTCTCCAATGGCTTTTTACGGTTGTGTGGAGTTTCTTTATCCCAAGCTGGCATTCAACAAGGTATTACTCGTGAGGAGTTGCGCACTGTTGTTCATGAAGCCGCAGGCCGGATCCCTTCCAAACATCGCAAAATGCTGCTCAGCATTTTGGACTTAGAAAAAGTAACCGTAGATGACATTATGGTGCCAAGAAGTGATGTCACCGGTATAGACCTAGATAATGAGTGGGATGCCATTGTTGGCCAATTAGCCAATACCCAACATACCTTTTTGCCTGTCTATGAAGGCGATTTGAATAATTTAATAGGTGTATTACATGCTAAAAGAGCCCTCCACCTTTTGATCGAAGAAGATTTTAACGAAGAGAAATTACGTAGCTCTTTAGGACAAGCTTTTTTTATTCCCACTGGCACATCGCTCACCAAGCAGCTTATTAATTTTCAACACAGCAAAGAACGTTTTGCTTTGGTGGTTGATGAGTACGGCGACATCATGGGATTGGTGACGTTAGAAGATATTTTAGAAGAAATTGTTGGTGAATTTACTACCGACATGTCTGAGGCTTATATGGCCATCTTAGCTCAAGATGATGGTTCCTATCTAGTGGAGGGCAGTATTACCATTCGAGAGTTCAATCGTGTTGTTGATTGGAAGTTCCCGCCTTCTGAAGCTAAAACGATGAATGGAATAGTGATCGAACACTTGCAAACCATTCCCGAAGAAGGCACATGTTGTCTGTTAGGTAATATTCCCATCGAAGTGGTTCACGTTCAAGATAACCGAATTAAAACGATTAAGGTATTTGCGCCCATTCATCGCAAAGTGAAAGAGTAAATTCTAAGGAGAAATGATGGGATTACCGCGTTATCAACAATTTATCGGTGGCCAATGGTGCGAGCCGAACAGCAAAGATTATCTGGAATCCATTAATCCATTTACTGCCAAACCCTGGTGTTTGATCCCTCGCGGTAATACGCATGATACTGCCCGAGCTATCGAGGCTGCACACAACGCCTTCACACAAGGTGAGTGGCCCAAAATGAATGCCACTATGCGCGGCGCGTTACTTCGTCAACTCGGCGATTTAGTCGCTAAAAATGCGGAACATTTAGCCCAAGTTGAAGTAACCGATAATGGCAAGTTAATTAGTGAAATGTCGGCACAACTTCATTACATTCCACAATGGCTTTACTACTATGGCGGTCTGGCAGATAAAATTGAAGGCCGGGTATTGCCCATTGATAAAAATGACATGTTCAATTATACGTTGTATGAACCACTTGGCGTGGTGGCAGCCATTACGGCCTGGAACTCACCACTTTTACTCATGATTTGGAAGCTTGCGCCTGCTTTGGCTACTGGCAATACTTTTGTTTTGAAACCCTCTGAATATACCTCAGCTTCTGCTTTTGAATTTGCCAAGCTGGTCGAACAAGCGGGTTTTCCACCTGGAGTATTTAATGTCGTCTCAGGCACGGGGATTGAAGTAGGCGATACACTCACCTCTCATCCTTTAGTTGCGAAAGTCGCTTTCACCGGGGGAACAGAAACCGGCAAACACATCTACCAGCAAGCAGCCAGCACCATCAAGAAAATCAGTTTAGAATTGGGGGGGAAGTCCCCTAATATTGTTTTTGCCGATGCCGACCTCGATAATGCAGCCAAAGGCGTGATATCTGGGATCTTTGCAGCGACAGGACAAACCTGTATTGCCGGGTCCAGGCTATTAGTTGAAAAATCCGTTCATGATACCTTACTCGAAAAAGTCGTCGCCATTGCCAAAACAGCTAAAATGGGTAACCCGTTATCCTATGACACCCAAGTCGGTCCCGTGACGAGCAAAGCCCAATATGAAAAAATTCTGAGCTACCTTGAAGTGGCAAAATCGGAGGGGGTGAAATGCGTCCTAGGTGGGCACAAAGCAACTAAACCTGAATGTGGCGATGGTTGGTTTATCGAACCTACTATTTATACGAATGTCAAAAATTCCATGCGTATTGCCCAAGAAGAAATTTTTGGCCCCGTGCTGTGCGTGATCCCTTTTGAAAATGAAGAGGAAGCGATTGAGATTGCTAATAATGTGATCTATGGTTTAGCCGCAGGTCTTTGGACACAGAATATGGCTAGGGCCTTCAAGCTCAGCAAACGCCTGCAAGCAGGCACGGTGTGGGTCAATACTTATCGTTCTTTAAGCTATATGTCGCCCTTTGGTGGCTACAAGCAATCTGGTATTGGCAGAGAGAGCGGACAAGAAGCGATTTATCAATACTTACAACCCAAGTGCGTGTGGATTTCAACCGCCAATGATGTTCCTAATCCCTTTATGATGCGCTTAAAGTAACGCGGTTTTTAAGGCCGGGTAACTGAAAAACACAAAGTGCACGGCGTTCACCATAAAGTGACTAAGAATGCCCGCCTCAATTTTTTCTGTTTTCATAAAGGCATAACCGTAAAATAACCCCGCTACCGAAGCGAGTAATATATAACGCCAGCCTCCTGGATAATGGGCTGCGCCAAATAACATAGCAGCAATCGCTATTGCGACCCATTTACCATAACGAACATTTTGTAAACGAAATTGAATAAAGCGCTGGATCATGCCACGAAACAACGCCTCTTCGGCAAAACAAACAAAAAAGAGGTTATGGATAGCCCATAAAAAAAAGAAGGACGTTATTTTCAGATCGAATTTTACATAGCCCAAATAGAATGCCAAGGGCATCAACACGGCAATTGCAGCTATGCCTGATATCAAGCCTTTTTGTAAGGTACTTTTCCAAGCCCCCCCATTGGCTAATGAATACACACTAAACCAAACAAAAAACAGCCCAATGAGAGACTTATCTAAGTTAAAAGTCATGTTGTAAGGCAGAGTGTCTTTTGAGAGCGCTAAATTTTCAATTAAGCGCCAATTATGAACGCCTGGCATTTTGAGAAAACTAACCGCTAAAGCACTCAACACAGCCAAGGTAAAACACAAGCCTCTGAGTATTTTACGCTTGCCATTGAGCCCATAATAGAACAGGCCACCCATCACAACAACGCCAGGGATAGCAATCCAGTCTAAGCGTTCAGCATAGAGCGCCATTAACAAGGTAACAAATAAAAACACACCACGCAGAAAATAATGTTTGAACCAGTAAAATGACAGCAGTGTGATCACAAACATCACATAAGTTGCGAGTGATAAACGATCAACCAATAAAAAATAATAGGTAAAATCATTGAGTGTCAATTTGAAGTTCCCTTAATGCATCTATGCATTGCTTACTATTCGAAAATTGAATAGCCGTGATCCCAACGGCTTTAGCGCCTTCGACATTAGGCGGATGATCATCAATAAAAACCGTTTCATTGGCTTTAAGTTGATGGTGCTCGAGAAGATAATGGTATATTTCTCTTGAAGGTTTTAAGAGGCCAATTTCAGCTGAGACGACAATCCCTTTAAACAACGGCCAGAAGGTATATTTATTTTTGAGATAAGCCATAATTTCGATAGTGTTATCTGTTAGCGCATATAAATGAAATGGTTTGGTTGATAAGCGCTCTAATAATTCAATCGAACCTGGCACAGGCACCAGCGATTCTTTAACAACTTGTAACAGTATTTGTAATTGCGCTTGTGAAATTCCTAACTGCTGGTGATAACGATCAATCGCTTGTGCCTCATTGATAGTGCCCAAGTTCAGATCATACCAGGTTTGATGTCTAAAAATGTTTTGCACTAACAGGGGAGCATTTTCATCATTTGGGAAAACGTGGTTAATAATATGTTGTGGGTCCCAGCGAACCAGCACATTACCGACATCGAATACAATATTTTTAATGGTCATGGAATTAGTTTAATTCTACACCAGTAATGTCGCAATGGATTTAATTTGATAGTTAAATTAATTACTTAATAAGTTCTTTATTCAAAGCAAACTGCTAGGAGGTTAACTCTAAGCAGTTTGTTCTTAGGCTAGGCGACAAGACTTCGACCGAAGGAATGTACTTTAGTACATGACTGAGTGAGAAGTCGCAGGCAACAACGCATAAGGACAAAATGCGACGAGTTAACTCTAAGCAGTTTGTTCTTAGGTTAGGCGACAAGACTTCGACCGAAGGAATGTACTTTAGTACATGACTGAGTGAGAAGTCGCAGGCAACAACGCATAAGGACAAAATGCGACGAGTTAATAGCGATAGCCGCGTTGATACCAATCATTGCCATTCTGATAATATCCATTTGGATAAAAACCACGATTCCAATAATGAATATTATGATAACGATTGACCAAAAGCGCTTTATCCATTTCATTGGATTCGACCAATGCCGGATCCATGGGCGGTGTCATATTCAGACTTTGGCACCCCACTAAGAAAGTTATCCCTGTGAGTGCAATCAGTTTGTAGCGCTTGTTCATACCGACTCCCTTATTCTCTACGCCTTTTAATTCGGCATGGGGAGATAAAAGATGAGGAATACGGGAAGTTACACGCTGAAAAAACGGCCAAAATTAGGGGTTTGGTAACACTTTTTTCAAATAATAACGTTTGTGCCCTTCTGGACAATCATCAAGCACCCCAAACACTTGGTAGCCTTGTTTCTCATAAAAGCCTTTGGCTTGAAAGTCAAAGGTATCAAGATGGGCAAGTTTTGCACCAACAGCTTTGGCATCGGCCTCCACTTTATTAAGCAATAATGATCCTAAGTCTTTACCACGATATGCATCGTCCACATAGAGCCTATCAACAAACAAAATTTTCCAGGTATAAACCACAGCGTAAATGCCCGCGATGACCTTATCATTCTCTTTTATGATGTAATATTTTTTGATCAATTCTGGGCTTTGCGTGGGAGGCACACAGCCAAGGTTATAAGTGTACAAAGCCTCATTGACTACTTCAAAATCATTTGCTTCGGTGCTATAGAGCTGGTACGGGGTATTGGGAATTTGTTCACTCAAGGAAAGATCCTTCTTCATCGAATTTTAAATACCATCTTGAATGCATTGTTGGTTTAACTATGATCATAGTTTAATGTTGCTTTGTCTTCGTCGCTCAATTCGTTTACCGCAATATCCGGCTCTTCTATGATTTCGGCTTTTTGATACTGAAATGCTCTTAAACCTAGAAAAAATGCTAAACCAACGCAAAAACCGACAAAGATATAGAGTAATTTTTTAAAAAACGGTAACTTCTGCCTTGATTTTTGATGCATCATATTTTCTTCACCATCAAAAGCATGGTTTCTTGGTCAAAGGCGCCATTTTTTGCTTCATAATCTCCCACCCATACAAAGCCCGCTTTGCCATAAACATGTTTGGCACGAGGATTATTTTGATTGGGATCAATGAAGAAAGTATCAGCTTTGTTATCCACTGCCTGATAATAAAAATTCACAAAGGCTGCCAAAGTAGGAGATGCCAAGCCTTTTCCTAACAACTGCTTATTGCCTATCCCAAAATCAATAGCAATCGTGTGGCCTTGTTTGGAAAGGTACTTTTTTTGTATGTCAGACAAGTCTTGATCAGCCTCGATGATATCCGACAAAAGAAAGCAGAATGGCTCGTTATCCAAGTAGCCCACCCAATACTGGGTGGTACCATAAAAGTAGTGCTGCTTTTTACCTTCAATAAAATTTTGAATGTCATCTTTATGTTCTTGGCTGTTGTCCCAAAATTCCATCATATGGGGTTCATTTAGCCATTCAAATATCAGGGCTTGGTGTGAGGCATCCGCTTTTTTAAAATGGAGGTTCATTTTATCGTCTAACATATCTTTTATGCTTTCTGGGAATTGTCTCAATATAAATTAACAACGTGCTACAACCAACTTTTTGGATGTCCTTTTTTGCTACCTCAACATTTTTGGATGTCCTATGGTATTTTTTGGATGTCCTTTTTATTACTGTGGGAAAAAGTATGCGTGACTTATTTGATTATCCTTTGCCAGCGACTTTGCACGTACGGGTAACCCCTAAAGCAAAGTCATCGCGCATCAAAAAGGAAATCACCCCTGACGGCGAAGTCTATTACAAGGTTTATGTCACTGCTGTGGCTGAGGATGGCAAGGCTAATCAAGCCGTGATTGAACTACTGGCCAAGGCGCTTGGAGTGCCAAAGTCAGCTCTGACAATTACGCGAGGAGAGACGAGTAGAGATAAGGTGATTGAGATTAGAAGGTGATTTGGCACAGAGGGAGGGATTGATTCGCGCCCTCCCTGGCGCTCACCCTTCGGGCGCTTAAGGCGTCCAAATCGGCAATCCTGCCGATTTGTCGAACCCTCGAGTTCTCATCCTTTTCAACAAATAAAAAAAAGCCCTCTTTGAGGGCGTTTTCTTATTTGGCGGAGAGGGAGGGATTCGAACCCTCGGTACCTTATTAGGGTACAACGGTTTTCGAGACCGCCCCATTCGACCGCTCTGGCACCTCTCCGAGGGCGTTATCATACGAGAAAATTAGAAGGTTTACTATGGAAGTCGAGGGAGGGATTGACTCGCGCTATCGCGCTCACCCTTCGGGCGCCTAACCCATTTTTTTGGGTGTCCTTTTTTTTGCATTACTCGTATAGTGTTAACGCCTAACGACTACATAATTGTTAACAAACTAACCAATAAGCAAGGAAGAAGGTCATGGCAGCTACAGGCAAAAATGTGCTGATCGTTGAACTCAATGAATTTAGCACGGATTTAATTCAGCATGCTATCAAACAGTACCATTTGCCTCATCTTGCTAAAATCTGGAGCTTCCCCAAAGTCACCTATAAAAGCCCCGATCGCTATAATAGCGGCTACTTAGAACCGTGGGTGCAATGGGTCAGTATCCACAGTGGTGCACCCTCCAAAGAACATGGTATTAAGCATCTGGGCGATGTCCCCGATCTTCAGTTTAAACAATGTTGGGAAGTGCTAAGCGAGCATCAAGTTTCAACCGGGGTGTGGGGCGTGATGAACGGGGCCTGTCAAAGTGCCAACGAAGTGCCTTTCTTTATTCCCGATCCGTGGACCTTTACAGAGAGGGCCCGCCCACAAGAGCTAAACCATTTACTTGAGCTACCACGCTATGTTGCAAAAAACTATCAAAACTTAAGCAAAACGGCTCTTATTAGCAAAGCATGGAAATTACTTAAATTTATTGCCAGCTCAGGCCAAGGCAAAACGATTTTCAAAGAAACCTTAAAACTGGGTCAATCGCTATTGAAACACGGCAAGCACCATTATCTTTTCATTAGTTTTTTTGACTACATTCAAACGTTACTATTTAGTGAATATAAGAAAAAATATAACCCCAAAGTCAGTATTATTTTTTTAAATTCTTTAGCCCATTTACAACATCATTACTGGCGAGAAGGCCCTGAGAATATCACGCCACAAATCTTACATGGACTAAAGCAAATCGATCGCCTATTTGGCTTTTTACTAACAACTTTTCCTGAAGATGCGCTAGTAGTACACAATGGTTTATCACAAATGAATACCAATCATGAAAAACCCTGGGTACTGTACCGACAAAAAGATCCCGCTCGCTTCCTAAAAGCCTTAAACATGCCTTTTGTAAAGGTTGAACAACATATGACTCATGACGGGCATGTTTTTTTTAACAATCAAGACGACCGAGATGCGGCTTTTGAAGCACTCAAATATGCCACTATTTTAGAAAAACCCTTGTTTCAAGTCGAAAAAAATACGCACGATGCCTGCAAGCTGTTTTATCAGCTCAAATTTACCGATCAATTAACCGATAAGAAAACACAGTTTACTTATCAGGAAAAGCATTATCGCTTCTTTGAATATTTTGATGAAATTGTGACGCGCACCGGGCGACATATTCCCCTTGGCACGATTTTTAGTGATACGATTGTCTTTCCAGATCATATGAATAATCATGAATTCAACCAAGCGCTTTATCACTATTTATTACCTGAAGTTTTTCCTCTATCTGTTTCTGAAAAAATGCCCGAAGAGGAATTCGCATGAAACCCGTTATTGTGATCCCGGCATATAAACCCGACACTTCTCTTTTAACTTTAGTTAAAGAACTGCAAGCATACGATTATGCGATCATCATTGTGAATGATGGTTCTGGCGTCGCTTTCAATCCCATATTCGACGCGCTAAAGCCCCTAAGCCAGGTCACGTTGCTAGAACACGCCATCAATTTAGGCAAGGGACAAGCCCTTAAAACGGCGTTTAATTATTTTTTAACACACTTTTCAGATTCCAAAGGGGTTGTCACTGCCGATGCCGATGGTCAGCACTTAACCACCGATATCTTGAATGTGACAGAACACTTAATCAAACAACCTCAAAGTTTATGGCTAGGTGCTCGCACTTTTAAACAAGGTGTGCCTTTGCGCAGTCGCTTTGGTAATAATTTAACACGCTGGGTCTTTAGGCTGTTGATTGGTCAATCCTTGCAGGATACGCAAACGGGATTACGCGGCATTCCACGGCATTTTTTAAGTTCCTTGCTAAAGAGTAACTCTATTGGCTATGATTTTGAACTCGATATGCTCATCAGCGCACACCAGCAAAAAATTCCGCTGCGCGAAGTCGCGATCCAAACTGTCTATAAAGACGAAAACAAAAGTTCTCACTTTAACCCTCTGGTGGATTCCTTGAAAATCTATTTTGTTTTTATCCGTTTTCTGATTTTTTCCATTATCAGTGGTTTGCTGGATTTTTTAGCGTTCACTTTCGCTTTTATGATCTGTGGCAATATTCTGCTGAGTGAATCGCTAGCTCGCCTGTTTTCTGGGACTTGTAATTTCTTGCTGAATAAGGAATTGGTCTTTAAATCCAAACAACGTGTTTTGCCAGAGGCAATTAAATATACCTTATTATGTCTTGTGAATTTGGTATTCTCTTACGGACTTATAACAAGTATGGTTTATCTTGGCGCTAACGTGTACGCCAGCAAAATGCTTGCTCTGATAGGCTTATTTATAGCGAACTTTGCCATTCAGAAGTTATTGGTATTCGGAAAAGAAGAAGCCGTTACCGTTAAATAACGGCTTCTTTGATGAGCTTATTTTTTAGCTGATGACTTGCTGTTGGAAATTCTTCTCATGACGTTGTCATCAGAGGGCCCTCCTTGGATTGGGCTATCGATCCTTGCCTGACGCCCTGATTCTTTTGAGCGGGCTCTTAAGTGGGAAACCGTTGGTGGCGGACTTACGGCTCTCTCTATCGCTGAAAATTCTTCAGAGCTTGCTCTAGAAGCGGGTCCTGAAGAACCACTACTCGTGCTAGCACTGGCACGATAGCTTAGCGCCTCTTCTGGTCGCGCTGCCTTCAATACCTCACTCGCTTTAAGAGCGAGATTACGATTAGAAGAGAGAGTCAAACTCTGCAAACGCTCCATCAGTGCCCGCTCTTGTTGCACTAATTGTTCAAGCTGAGCTTGCTCAGCTGATATTTCTTTGACCTGAACTTCTGATTCTCTTCTTGCAAGATTATTACTAGAACGAGAGCTAAAGGTTTTTATAAAACTTCCAATTCCCCTTTTAGGTTTATCTGCTGGGGCCTCTTCAGGTGAAGGTGACTGCGGGCGACTGGAAGCTGCCACACTATGCCTTACCTTTTCTAATCGTAGCTGCTCTATCTGTGTACAATAGTCATCTAAGAATTTATCATCAGCAACATTTTGAAATAACTCTGCTAAATCATCAACCGGGTTGTAGCCTGCATCTTTGTGCTGGTTAGGATGCGTTTTAATGTATTGCAGCATATTCGCAATTTGACTGAGTTCTATGGTATTCAGCGTTTTTACTAGTGGGTAGAATTGTTCGATGCTGACTCTTTTGGGAAAAGCCTGCCATGCAAACAGTAACCCTGCGAATTGTAACAGCTTGTTGTCTTCAGTATGATCTTGCGGGCTTTCAAGCAAGCTATTCGCGTAATGATTCAGTCCTATTATATCTGCCCATTGCAATAAATAATTTATTTTATAATAATCTGGAACTCTGTCGGGAAACTTACCGCCCTGTGGTGCCTTAATACCGATAAATCGCGTTAAGCCTAAAGCCTTCGTTGTTTCAGCAATAGTATTAAGATCGACAACCATGATGACGGTTAGCGCATCTTCTGCGCAATTAAATTTTCCGAATTGATAATGACCGTCTTG
>JBFWUT010000038.1:0-26768 GCA_050247135.1 Candidatus Berkiella sp. | reverse complement strand
ACCAGATCTAGTTTCTTTTGTTGGTAAAGTAGATTGATCACTGGCTACAACTACTGGTAAAGAGTTAGCCATTGTCTTTTGACCAACTGTTGGTGCCGTAGACCCTAACCAGGCACCAGTATTGATATCTAACCTACCTCCAACTAATGCTGCTGGCAATTGAGTGGTGTCTATAGTTAAAGAACTTCCGTTATCATCTACTGATAATACACCAGTAGAGTTATTGGCAATGGTAACTCGTAAAGCAGTAGCTTCAGTGCCGCCACCAACTACGGACAATGTTGTATTATCAATTGTTAATGAGCCACCAGCATCAGATACTGGTTGAGTGGTTGTTCCAGTCGGATCAACTCTAATTGGGTCTGAAGAAGTTCCTAATTCTACTGTTCCGCCAGAAGCAAATTTACGAAGACCTACTCCAAGAATATACTGAGTACCACCACCAGTATCACCATCGAATACTCTAGCAGCTTGTAAATTAGTTCCATCAGAACCGCCAATTTGAGTAGAAGAGGTAGGAATAGCAGAGTTATTGGATCCTACTGACGGATTAGTAGCAGAAATACTTCCAGTAATCCTTAAAGCTCCAGTAAGATCAGTTGATAGTGGAACCATATTACCATCAGACCAAGATGGTGCTGCGGTATTTGCTCTAGCTGCCATAACAGGAAGTTTAGCAGTAGAGTTAGCGGTATTGTCTGTAGCGGTTCCAATAACAGTAAAGTTGCCTGTACCTGCATTAGCCGTAACAGTCCAGGCACCGCTTTGAGTAGCAGCAACAGTTCCAGAAACTGGTTGAGTGGTAGTTCCAGTCGGATCAATCCTAATTGTACCATCTGTTGCAGTTCTAATTGAACGAGCATTGGTACCATCTGAACCAGCAACTAATACTGGATTGCCTGCTACAGCAGCTCCAGAGGCGGCAGCTCCAACTACAATCTGACGTCCCGAAGAATCTACAAAGATAGCTCTTAAATTAGCTCCATCAGAGCCACCAACCATTGAAGCTTGTGTTGGAACGGCAGAACCAGTGTTAGATTCTGAAGAAGTCTGTGATCTTAAATTGGCAGCAGTAGATTGAACAACAGTAAAATTACCTGTACCAGCGTTAGCTGTAACGGTTCCAGAAACTGGCTGAGTAACAGCACTACCGTCAACTTTAAGAGCATTAGAAGCAGTTACCGTAGCTGAATTGCCACCTTGATTAATAGTTATTAACCAAGGCGTAGTGTTAGCAGTATTACCTGGTTGAACAGTCCAAGTTCCACTTTGAGTTGCATCTACTGTCCAAGCACCACCTTGATTAGCTGTAACAGTTCCAGATACCGGTTGAGTTGTAGTTCCAGTTGGATCAATACGAATAGGATCAGATGATGTTCCTAGCTCAACCGAACCTCCGCCAGAAGCTTTACGTAATCCAACTCCTAAAATCCACTGTTGCCCTCCACCAGTGTCTAAGTCAAATACTCTTGCAGCTTGCAAATTAGTGCCATCTGAACCACCAATTTGTGTTGATGAAGATGGAATAGCTGAGTTATTAGTTCCTACTGATGGGTTAGTGGCTGTTACTGTTCCAGTTATAGTAATTGCAGATTGATCTGAAGAAATGGTAACAGGAGTACTGTTAGCCATAGTCTTTTGACCTAGTGTATTAATACGAGAAGTAAAAGTAGAGTCTAATAATAATGTAGATAAAGTAGATTCAGTTGCTGCGCCTGTTGGTAATGGTAAAGAAGATGCAGAAATTGGTTGTGTTACGGCACTACCGTCAACTTTCATAGCGTTTGATGCAGTAATAGTTAAACGTTGTCCGCGTGTAGTTGCATCTTCAATAGTCATTACTACGGCACGTTTAGAGTCAATTCTAGCTGCCGCACCATCATTCTCGGTTAGAGCAGTACCAGCAGTTTCATCAAAAATAAATCCTATGGGTTGTATTCTAGTGGTACCATCTGTAAAAGCAGCATTATCTACGATACCTACTGTAGCAGAAGCATTAACAGTAAATGTTCCTGATCCAGTAACAGCGCCTATGACAGCATTTCCGGTTGGAATAGACTCGTGCAAATAAACAGCAGAAGTTTCGCTGGTCTGACGAATAGTAATTGTCGCTGTTCCGGAAGCAAATGCTGACGATCTAACTCTAATATTTCTTAGTCCAGAAATTCCGGCTCTAAATAGTCCGTTAGCAGTTGTACTGGTAGATAAAGTATTAGTATTAGTTCCTCTAACGTTAATGTTGACGAAATTTGTTCCATCAACAGTCCCTTCAAATTGAAGTGTTGCTGACCAAGTTCCTGTAATTTGAATGGCTGCTGTACCAATACCATTCAAATCTAGTGTTGTAATAGATTGGCTAATACCAGTAATATTTCCGGTTGCTACAATATCTGTATTAGAAAAAGTCGCTGATACTGGTAATGGAGTTCCGCTAGGATCTCCCTGAATAGTAATTACTCCACCAGCAGGAGTTCCTGCCGTACCTGCGCCTGCTACAATTTGACGACCAGAACTATCCATTCTAGCCATTCTATAATTGGAACCATCAGTACCAATTGTAGCAATACCATAACCGTCATTGGCTGTAGGCGCACTTCCATCTTTTAAAATTATAGAGTAACCATCTACATTAGTTAAATAAGATGGAGATGTACTAACAATATCGGTTACTTTATTTTGGTAATCAGCTTCAAATTCTGTGCGCCAAGTATCGTAAGTAGCTTGATTCTCAGGAGCTTGTCCTGATTTATAAATAATGGTAGTATAGATGTATTGACCATCAATAGCAAAAATTTCATAAGCAGTAGCAGTTTCCTCAAATCTAAAATTGAGATCCCTGGTGTCTATTTGATTTTTAATGCCCGGCCAATCTGTTTCAATGATAACCGAGTTTCCTTCAACTCTTGCCATTATTAATCCTCTTTCGAAATGCAAAAATAGTAAGAGGTGCCGATAATTAAACCGACACCTCTTGAAACTTTAATTATTCAAATTACTCTTGAGTGAAAACCAAGAACAAGTCGAATGTGCCGGCAGTAGAGTTAGTTGCAAACTTAACAGTCAAACCTTCATTTTGTCTCAAAACAAGTGGCTTGGTGCCCGAATCAGTTTTACGAGAGAAAATTGGATGCATAGTCTGGAAAATATGATCAGTAGATTCAGTATCAGAAGTTCCAGGTCCCCAATCGTCAGTAGAAAATAGTGAACGCCACATTAAATTAGCATCTTCACCACCTACTGTAGAACCAGTTCTAACTGTGATATCAGAATCTAGTGAATCAGCCGTATCCATGCTTACTGGAGTAAGTAAAGTTCCGCCTGAATGGCTGGTAATTCTACGTAATTCGAAAGTTCCAACAACACCTGTTACAGCAGTAGTTCTAACGTTAACTACATAGATTTCATGAACCTTAGTTAGTAAGGTTGCATCAGCATTGAAGATAGAAATCATGGACTTGTTGTTGGCTGGAGCAACAGCAGTGCCAGCAACAGTAAAGGTAGCAAGCTCGGTTTGAGAGGTAGCAACAGTACCGTTAGCATTTAGTCTTAGACGAACTACGTTAGTTCCATCCCAACCACCAATAACCACTGGGTTATTAGTTGGAGGGGTTCCTACTGCATCTCTACCAGTAACAATCTGACTTCCATAACCATCAGTGGCAAAAGTTTGAACATTGGTTCCGTCCCAACCAGCAGTAAGAACCGGAGCGCCAGAAGGAGTTGAACCATCATTAGCGGCACCAACCATTTCAAGACGACCAGTAGTATCGGTCTTTAGAGACTGTACGTTAGTACCATCTTGACCTGCAACTAATACTGGATTACCAACTGGAGCAGCGCCATCAGCAGCAGTACCTTGTACTTGTGCATTTAGATTAGCTGCGGTTGGCTGAACAACTGTGGCATTTAAATTGGCAGCTGTTGGTTGTACAACTGTTACGTCGCCAGCGACAGAAGATACTGCCACTGTACCGTCTACGGTTAATGAGCCGCCGTTATCAGTAACTGGTTGTGCAGTTGTGCCCGTTGGGTCTACTCTAATTGGATCAGTAGACGTACCATATTCAACAGAGCCGCCGTTGACGGTTTTTCTTAAGCTCATTCCAAGTACATACTCAGAACCAGCACCAGAATCTACGTCATAAACTCTACCTGCTTGCAGATTAGTTCCATCACTACCACCAATTTGGGTAGAAGAGGTAGGAGCAGCAGCGTTATTGGTTCCTACAGATGGATTGCTAGCAGTAACAGTACCGCTAATTGGAATTGGAGTGCCAGCAGGATCACCTTGGACAGTTAGAACTCCGCCAGTTGGAGTGCCGGCAGTACCAGCACCGACAAATACTTGACGACTAGATGTATCTGTACGGAAGATACGGACGATACCACCACCATCAGTACCACCGCTTAGTGCTGGATAAAGATCAGTAGTATAACCGTCTCTAGCAGCAAATACTTGCATTACCCTGTTAGCAATGGGAGCATAATCGGACAAGAACAGCGCTTTATCTGCGTCGTTCTGAACTTGAGAATAAAGGGCAGGATCTGGAACCGCATTGTTATAAATTACGGTTTGATAAACTGTACCATTATCAATTGCCCAGATATTATAGCCATCCGAATCATACTTATATTGGATTGGCAAGTGTTTACTATCAACAACTGATTGTAAATGTGTCCATGTAGTGTTTATAAAAAGTGACATAGGTTTTCCCTTTAAATCCCAGTTTGAACTACTTACACGCTATAAAGCTGGGTAGCTAAATTAATATTATATTATTGCCATGGTTATTCTTGTGTAAAAACACAAAATATATCAAAACTACCAACAGTTGAGTTCTGAATGAACTTAATTGTAAGCCCTTCATTTGCTTTCAAAGTAATTGTTTTTGCATTCTGTGTCTTTTTTACAAAAATTGGAAACATGGTTTGAAAAATATGCTCATCAGAAGAGACATCATTTCCTGCAATACCATGTTCATCAGTACTAAATACTGATTTCCATAATATATTTGCCGATTCACCAGAGACAGTAGCGCCCGTTCGTACTGTTACCCCAGAATCAAGTACATCCCCTGTTTCATATGTCTCTACATTAGTAACTAGCGTTCCAGCAGAATGTCCTGTTATTCTGCGCACTTCAAATGTACCAGAAATTCCTGTTACCGCTGTAGTTTTTGCATTAACTAAATATATTTCTTCTATTCTAATTTTTCTATTAGAAGTATTAGCAATAGAGAACATAGATTTATTAGAACCGGTAGCTATATTCTGACTGATAGCATTAAAAGTAGCTCTTTCATGAGAAATACTTTCTAGAACACCATAACCATCTGTTTTAATATGATGAGTTTTATAACCATCACTGCCAGCGATTAATAAACCTCTAATATAACCATCAGCATTTACATTATTCTCTAGGATAGTATTATCCCTTACGGATACTTCATATCCATCCGTTCCAAAGATAATAACTGCTGGAGAATCGTAACTCATTAGCTAATAGTCCTTAGTCTAGAGGTTTCGAACACACCAGAATACGTAATTGCATCTGATACAGTAGCTATAACAGTAATTCCATCAACAGCATACATTGCCCATGATATTGTGGCTGGAGTTTTATTAGGATTGTAGATGTATGTTTTTTCTACTATCTTTTTTAATTTGGCTGATGATTCCCACCAAATAATTGATGTTGGAAATGGGTTAGCGACCGGCAAAATTTCTTTATATGCCCCCGTTAAAAATCCATTAGCTGGACCTTCGTTCATGAAATGAATTAGTTGGCGTAAAGTTTGATGATCTGTTGGAGTAAGAAAACCACCTCCAGATGAAGTTCCACTTGGAATCGTCAAATCAAATCTGAAAATATTAAAGTCAAATCCATCCATACGCTGATTGTAAGCGTATACTAAATTGATTGAATTTGTTTGACCAACTTCCCATGTATATGGTGTAGAGCTAGTAGAAATGTCTGCCGCCATCGGACATGAATAAAATAATACTTCTACCGAATCTGGAGAAACTGATGAACCATTATTAGTTACTCCAAAAATTCTTTCTCCTGCATGTGGTCCGCTCAAAACTGTGAATTCAGTTCCACTAGTAGTAGCATCTAGTATTTTAACAAAGCACGTTCTAAAATCACCAACAAAAGGAGCCACATCAAAACAGGGGATGCCCAACGTATTTATTGAATCAGTATGTTTTAGATTACCTACACTCGTAATGGTAACTTTTGTTTGTCCAGCAATAACTCCTGCACCAAAAAATTCACGACTACCAGGATAAGCTACCGCATCTGTAGTTTTTCCAGAAATGTTAGTAAGATTGATTGGAACATTGGTTCCCGTATCATCTGGACGTGTGTATGGCGGAGGCGTATCATACCAATTAGATGTACCTTTAATTTCTTTTCGATCAGTACGAATATAATTAATGTCATCTTCCAACATGTATGAATTGCGCTCAATCCATGTTAAAGATCCATTGTTAGCATCTGGTGCAATACCCACTGCATTTATAATAACAACAGATGAAGATGAAAGATACGTAATAATTTCAAAAGTGCCATTGTTACCGGCGCTCGCGGCACCTGTAACAGTAAGAAAACGACCGGCAGAATCAGCAACCATGCCAGTCAAACCAATAAGAGTTACCTGATCTCCCGTTTTAGATAAAATAGATGCGACATAACCATCTTGACCAGGAATACGAGCACCGTAACCATCTTTCTCTTCACTAAGAATTAGTGATTGCGACGGATTAGTAGAACCACTTATGTCTATTTGTTGTTGTAATAGGTTATCACGTGTAGCGCCCATTATAATCTCTACTTTCGTTTAGGTACGCTTACATTAAACCTTAACAGCATACCATGCGAATAAAGTACTCTTTACTGTTGGAGAAAACTTTATTAAGTTGATGGTATCATATCCAGTGCCAGGTCCTCCAGATTCGCCAATTGTGTAATCGATGTTTTCATACAATGCCTTTCCGTCATGCTTAATTTCAATATGAAAAGTATTGCCAAAGTATGATCCATTAATAAATTTGTCAGGAGTATAGAAAATTCTATTTGAATTATTCTTTAATCCAATTAAAGGTATCTCTTCTCGGAATCTATAGTTCACGCTACCACCACTAACATACCCATCAATGCATGCCAAGGCTTCGTCACTGATTTGCTCACAATCAATTTCTAAACCAACATTAAATCCTAAACTAGCTAACCATTCTTTTTCACAAACATTAAACTGTAGCAGGTCAATATCACTATGCACCAATTCAATGTCTCCAGCTAAAAACTTATGTTGAATTTCGCCTTTTAATAAAGATGCGCGAATATCATTTTCAGCAACTCCAGGAATAGCTAGTAAATCTCTGGTTTGTTGATATGGTATTGGATAGTGAAAAATTTTTATTGTTTTTTGCCTATCGCTCGTGATGTTTCTAACTACAAATGAAGCACATCGTTTTTGAAACGGTGCAAACTCGTCCATGCCGCTCATTACTTCTGCTCCACAAATTTATCTTTAATTGTAATAGTGACAGTTCTTTCTACTTCTGGATTATCTTTGGTTGCTCTAATACCGCCAAACAATTTTTCTAATAATGTATCGTAGCTTTGAGTTGCTACATCACCTTTGCTAATCTCTAAGGCTTTATTAACATCTTTACGAACTAATTCTTCATCTTTTGCTAAGATAGCTCTTTTCAAATCTTCTTCAGCCATTTTAGAGATTTCATCGAAACCTAATCTGTATCGAACATGCATTAGCTCTTCAATATAATCCAAGCTACCAACACCTGGTTGTGCTTCTGTATAATCACCATCTTTTAAATGAGTTCTCAAACCATTGTCGATGGTAGCTAGCAAAACACGAGCATTACTATCTTGCCACTCACGTTCTTTGCCATACACATCTTTAAGTCCAATTAAAACATTTCTAACCTTAGCAAAGTTCTTTAATTTTTGACCTAATGCTTCAGATAAGAAGGCTTCACTGCGGTTATAGTTTTGTAAACCACGACGTGGATTAATTTCTGTTTCTTGATCAATGCGACGGGTATCAAAAGCTACTTTAGTAAAGCCTCGACCCGATATAATTGAATCAATACCAACTTTTCTTAATCTCATAGATATTTTTCTAGTTGACATATCTTCGGTGCCACTAGAAATCAAGTTGTATAGTTCGGTGTAGTCGTCTAGTTTCATGCCTGCCACTTTTGCAAAGAACTCCATTATTATGTCTTATTATTAACTTACCAGAATATTACTACGCGGGATTGACACCTAATTTTAAAGATTTACGTTGGGCGCATGGAAAACCTTCCTCTATTTCAACAATACATAAATCCTCAAGCTATTGAGGTCTGTCGAATTATCCACGAAGCGGGCTATGAAGCCTATATTGTGGGCGGTTGCGTACGAGATTTGCTCTTGGGCGTTAAACCCAAAGATTGGGATATTACAACCAATGCAAATCCCCAAACGATTATGCAATTGTTTCCTAAAAACTACCCAACAGGGTTGCAACATGGTACGGTTACAGTTGCCATGGGTGAAGGCGTTGAAAATCATTTCGAAGTAACTACATTTAGAATTGAAGGAGAATATACTGATGGTCGTAGACCTGAAGAAGTCTTCTTTGTTATGAATGTAGAAGAAGATTTAGCTCGACGCGATTTAACCATTAATGCAATTGCTTATGATCCATTAAGTGGGCGCATTGTAGATCCATTTGGTGGGCAAGAAGACTTGCAAAATCAAATAATCAAAGCTGTCGGCACTCCAGAAGCTCGATTTCAAGAGGACGGATTACGAATCATGCGAGTAGCTAGATTTGCAGCTCGTTTCAACTATCGTGTTGACGATGCAACCTGGCAAGGTATGGTTAAAAGTCTTGATACTTTGAAAAAGGTGTCCAAAGAACGTCTGCGAGACGAGCTTTGCAAAACTTTAATGACTACGTTTCCTTCTTATGGGCTCAGAATCCTATTAGAAAGTGGAGCCTTAGCCATTGTTTGTCCGTATTTGGCTAGCAAACCAGTATTTACTGAATTTATGGTAGATATTGATAAATGTTTAGCCGAATTAGAAACCAAAGTAGCATTTCTTTATGGAAACTGTACTCCAAAAGAAACAGTTATTAAAGAACTAAGAGATTTGAAATTTTCTAATAATGAACTAAAGAAAATTTCATTTCTTCTTGAATTGTTAGATAAATACGCCGAAGTACAATCAGTTGCCGCTTATAAAGGCTTTATGGCGGCACTCATCAACCATAGCCCTGTCCCCTGGGAAGAGGCTTTGGAGCAATTTATACTATTGACTGAAGCCATTGGATTAGGTTCTAGGGCTCATCTAGCCAAGTATAAATCTGTAGTTATTCTACCTCGTAAAGAGATGAAGATTAACGGAGATGATTTGTTGTTAATGGGAATCAAGCCGGGACCTCAAATTAAATACATTCTAAATGAATGTTATTTGGAGATTCTAAAAGATCCTAAGAACAATAATGAAGCGTATTTGTTAAGTTTTGCTGCTGGCGTTCCAGTTAGCTTTAACTAGAAATAAAAATGCCTCCTAGAGTAATCTAGGAGGCATTCTAAACTTAATTAATTAGTCAGTTGATTAAACGACGAACTTTATAATTATTGGAGATATTTATTGTATGGGCAAACCTATTGATTTAGTTGGACAAAATTTTGGTAGATGGACCGTTCTTCAACTAGATTCTACTAGAACTGAAAGTGGACATCGTCAATATTTTTGCAAATGCAATTGCGGCACTGAAAGATTAGTATCATCTAACGCCCTCAGAATGGGAAAATCTAATAGTTGTGGCTGCCTAACTATTGAAGTAAATTCAAACAGAATAAATAACCTTAAGGGGCAGCGATTTGGTAGACTTATTGCACTTGAAGAGGCATATCGAAAGAAAGGGAGCGGCGTTTACTGGAAATGCCTATGTGATTGTGGTAAAGAAAATATTGTTGTTGCCGCCAATTTATCAAATGGTCATACCACGTCTTGCGGCTGCATGCGCAATGAGAAGATTGTAGAAGAAGCTAGAAAAAAATTATCTACTAATCCTAGAATAAGATCAGCAAAAGCAGTATTTAGCCATTCTTATAATGATGGAGATCTTTCTTTTGAGAAATTTTTAGAGTTATCTCAACAGCCGTGTTTTTATTGCGGTCTTTCTTCTCAAAAATCTAATATTAAAAATAGTTATAAAAAGGGCGGTAATACTTTATTGCCAAATATCGAGGACGGCGATTTCTATTATAATGGGCTTGATCGTATAGATAGTAATAAAGTGCACGATTTAGATAATGTAGTACCATGCTGCAAATGGTGCAATTACGCCAAAATGCATAGAACTTTAGAAGAGTTTATAACTTGGATCAAAAGAGTTTCTGCACATTTAATACAAAAAGAAACGGATTCTAGTAAACTAGAATCCGTTTCGGAACTTTCAGTTATTTAGTTGATTATTGAACAACTACTGATTTGCGACCTGCTGCAACGCCTCTTGGATTTACGATAGCGATACCGATGATCTCGGAAACTACCCAACCAAGCTTTAGTTGCTTTGGCTCGTCTGCTGGAAGAACTTCAATGTCTTGACGGATTGGCATAACACCAACGAACTCTGGATCTGCAACACCGTAGATGGTTCCTGGTGGAACGATCTTGGATACCATAATGTCAGTACCCCAGATGTGAGCGTATAGACCAGTTTGTAGAACTTCACGCATGGTTACTGGATCGAAGTCGCCTCCGCCAACACCTTGTCCACCACCAGAACCCCACTTTAGGATATCGGTGAATTCAACAATGTTCATGAAGTACTTAGTGGTTACTAAGTCCCAACGATCAATCTGTTGCTTGATTTCAACTAAGTCTCTCTTTAGAAGACCTGCATCAGCGATGTCGGTTAGAGTGTTTTCAACAGAAGCTGCTTGATCAAGAGCGGCGAAAACGTTGGCGTCTTCTTGAGCCATGATCTCTTGACGAGCCTTCTGAACAGCACGGTCAATTACGTTAAATCTACGACGCTTAACTTCAGCGATACGAACCGTTGGGTTAGCGTAGATTTCGAATTCTGGAACAACTACACGGTCACCGAAGACACGGGACTCTGGACCAGTACCGTTGCTAGAAATAACAACAGCTGCTACGTCGATATCACGATCGTAGGTTGGCATTGCGCCTTGTGGTAGAGGATCTACAACTAGAGCACGACGAGCAATTCCGTGGTAGTCTAAGTTTCTACGGATTGGGTTTGCCATAGCTTGAGCTAGAGCAATTTTTCCGTCTTGAGTCATAATGGCGCGGGAGATTAGCTCATCACGCTTGTCATCACTCAAAGCTGGTTGACCAGCTAGACCTTGGTTGGAAGGAGTATTCTCTTCCAAAATGGCTGCATACTTAACTAGAGTCTGTAGCGCATCTTTTAAACTTGAAGCGTTAACTACGCCTTGGTTATTGAACATATTCATAAATGATCTCCAAATTGGATTGTTTGCCAGTCTTACCAGCTTGATAAAGTTTACTTAAAGAATAAAGAGGTTTTACCTCTTAAACAGCCTATTTTACTAGACTCGTTGATTACATATTTTATTATTACCAGATTTAAACACAAAAATCGACAATTAATAAATAAAAACAAAAAGAGCTGGGTTTTACCCCAGCTCTTTTCAGAACTTAATCAGTTATTCAGCTATTAGGATCCTGGTGGATTGAACGCGATGACTGCGAATGCATAGCTTCTGGTTGGAGAAGAAGATGCGCCGTCAGGTGGGTTCAAGGTAGCAACTAAGCTGTTAGGAGTAGTTACTAGAGATCCGTTGGTCTCGAATTGAACGAAGGTTGCTACGTTTGGAGCAGATAGGGTGTCATATGCAGAGCCGTCTGGAGTTAATAGACCGCCAACACCGAAGGTTACAGCTGCACCTGCTGCTAGAGTTGGGTTAGTTGGGACTAATCCAGAAGCGGCAGTAGTATCAACTGCATCTAGAGATACAGCGTATAGACCTGGTTTATCCCAGCAAGTTACTTTGCCAGAACCAGTTGCAGTGTGAGGTCCTAGAACCGCACCGCCAGTGGTGACTTGACCTACAGTTCCACCAACAACAGAACCGAATAGGGTTCCGTATCCAGTGATACCTTCGTCAGCTAACATTAGAGGACGAGCAGTACCAGCAGTTGGCTTCTTGACAACTGCTCTTAGGTTTGGGGTGACATATCCGTCAAAAGAATCTTTGGCTGCCTTATCGGTAGCAGAAGTAGCAACAACAGAGCCAAAGGTAACAATTTCTCCACCCTTTAGGGTTAAAAAGTCGGTGTCAAGACCGTCGAATTGACCTAGTGGCTGAACGCCTGGTTGTAATAGTTTTAAAGCCATTTTATTATCCTGTTAATCTTTGAATGCCTTTAAAGGCACGGTAACTTACACCTTGAACTTACAAATCTGATTACATATTTTCTTATTAGTATATTTTTCCAAGAAAATATGTAATATTACTAAAATATAGCCTTATGCCTATATTTATCTTATTCCTTGACCAGAAAGAGCTTTTTCTAGGTCTTCAATATCAGTCTCTTCTTCAGTCTTTTCTGCTGGCGTACTAGGAACATTGCTTGGAGCAGACTTACTTTCAGCGGCTTGTCTTAGACCTTCATCGTTTTTAACTTTTTCTTCAATCTTTTTGCTAGTATTGAGTACTTTTACAGCTTCATCTACAGAAGATTGGAATGTATTAAGTGCATTAACGATATCTTGAAAAACATCCGCAGTTAATGAAGTATTTCCACCTTGCAAATGTAAATATTCTAATAAAGAAGTAACGGCGCCTCTATCAGTGGTATGACGTGTCTTATAAAAAGAATTAGAAAGATTTTCTTTCTCTTTATTAAGATAAGCGGACATATCTCTAACTAATGCCGTTAGATTATTAAGAGCTTCGGCTCTTTCGGCAGCCCTTGGATCTTCAGCCTGATTTAATAATTCACTGCCATCTTGTGGTTTTTCAATACTACGAATTATAGATTCATAGCGCTTGAACATTGTCATAAACTTATTGGCTCGGTCTTGAATTCCCTTAACATCTGCTTTAATCTCTTCGTCAAACTGATGTCCTACACCATACCACTCAATTTTGCTATTTAAAAACTTATTAAGAGCATTATTGAGCGTATCATAGTCGCGCAGTAAACCTTCACTAACATTAGGTAAATGTTGGTGTGCGTAAATACCACCTAATATGGCAGCAACAATGCCAACAATAGCTAAAGGAGCTAGCGCTTCCTTTTTAAAGACTTTTTTTTTACAGGTTTGCTCTAAACAAACATCTGCTAAAGCACGCAAATCTTCACGACCATGCGTATCTAAATCATTAGCAATACGAACTAATGAAAGAACTAATTCTTTCTCTGCCAATTTACGAACTGTACCATCACCACGAGGCGCATCGTCAAGAATGTTTAAAATAATGTTTTGGCGCTCGTTATTGTTTTCAACTAAACCATTTAATCTATCGTAGGCAGGAGAAACAACAGCAGACTCTGGATGAGCGGCTTCCATAATATTTCTAGTATACTTAATATCGCTATCTGGCTTAATACCATAAAGTTTAGCAATATCTTCAGCGCTCAAAGTACTAGCACTACGGGTTTTTTCTAAAGCTTTGCGTGCAGGCTCTGAATCATTAGAGATCAGTCCCTTCTCTTGTGCTATTTTAACAAAGCTATCAAAAATATCGCTTTTTCTCATTGTGGCTCTCTAGATAGTATATACATATGTTTCTATATGCATCACATTATGGGGCTTTCTGGGCAACATCATCAATAAATAGATCTACTACTTGTTTCTTACTAGTAAATCCTTTAGGCATAAAAGTAATATTGTCGCCAGGTGATGCAATATTATATTGAACTATTTGATTTTTTACTTCTTGAAATTCGGGAGATGAACGCATCTCTGATTCAAAATTACCTACACCTTGATACACTTCTTTAGCAAATCCCACTAATAAATTCTCAATATCACTTGGTGTATTCCTAATTGGAATTTGCCAAATATCACTATACGTTCTATTATCATAGGATGGATTTAATGGGAATTTAGTTTGTTTAGAAGTAGAAAACGAAGATGAAGATGATCCGACTGGTTTATTATCCTTTAAATTGCCATCAAGAGCATTTGGTTGACCAATCATCTTTTTAAAGAAATCAGTCATTACCATAAGCCCCGCCGAAGCAAGAGCGACTTTAAAAATCCAGCTTAACACTCTAGATAAAATACTAGCGGTTGCAGATTTTCTGGAATTAAATCCTGGCAAAAAATCTGTAATTCCTTTTGCTTCTTTAGTTAAGGATAAGCTCTGGCGTTCATATTCTATTAGAGCAAGTTTAATAAACCTGGCGTCTTTTAATTCTCGGTTATAGTTACGAGACTCCAAATATTGTTGAGCTTCTTCTGCCGTGGCTGGCTTTACATTTTCTTGAACAGCACTAGAAACAGCGCTGTCAATTTGTGCCGGAGTAGTTTGTTTATCTCCAGTAATAGAAGATTTTAATTTGTCCCAAATAGATGTTACGATTGGTCCAATTTCGATACCAAACATTTTTAAAGCAAAACTAATAAGCATACCAACCCAGCCTAGACCCATTGCACGAAGTGTCATTGCAATAACGCCCGGACCTAGAATATTAATTATACTTTCTGCTTTATTGCTATGATCAATATGTGCCATTACATAATCTTTGACTTTTCCAAGCAAAGACATGATAAGACTATCCCCTTCAGCAGTTTTAGATAATTTAACATCATCAGAAAACGCCTCGATAATCATACAGTCTACATAAAATGACACATCTTGGTTAGCCATTATCGTCTTCCTTGGGCTAGAGCTTGAGCTTGACGTTTAATTTCGCTCAATAAATAAGAATTTTCTCCATATATAGATGAACTGCCTGGACCTAATCCAACTTGTGCGGCAACTTGAGCAGCTTGTGTAGCATCAAGATGTTGTTTATGTGATACTTGTATATCTTGAATAACATACGCTACCCCTTCAATTACATCTTGTAACCAATCGGTTAAAGCAACAAAAGTTCCTAATTCATCTTGTCTGCCGGTCATTTTTTCTTGTTTTTGAATTAGTCGCTTCCAATGATTCAAATCATTAGTCATACGATATTGTTGATCAGAACGCACAGTTTGTGCGGCTGCATTAGCCATTGCTTGTCTTGCATTATGCATAGCTTGTGCCAAAGCATTATATCTTGGGCTTTCATCGACAGATAGTAATTTTTCATATGATTTGAAAAAGTTTTCAATAGCCATAAAATCAATCATATCTCTTCTTAGTGGCAATAAATTAACAATATTATTCAGAAGAGCTTTAGATGTTTGATTTTGACCAGATTGACTAGATTGACCAGGCTGAGTTGGAGTGGTAGTTGAAGTGCCTGGAGTTATTACAGCACATGGTTTTCCATCAGCACCATTATAATTTTTGCCAAAGGCAGTTACCTGTTGCAAATATAGGGCTGCGGCTTTGCTGTAATTAGGTACAGTAGCATCATCACCTACAGCGACAGAGCGTAGATAATTAGCTCTCTTATAAAGAATATGAATAGCTAAACATGGATCTCCATCTGAAGCAGTAGCAGATATAACTTTTTCTTGCATTTGCTGCTGTTGATTTGGTTGCTGCCCTTTAACTGGCTGTACTGGAACTTTTACTTTAACATTCCTATTTCTAAACCAAGCTTGAAATCTTCCTTGATCAAGAAGGTCTTTAACTCTCAATTGATTTGCTACATCACGATTAGTTTGAAATGGATGTTCATCAACGCCAGCATTCCATTGGTCTAATGACATAGGATTTGGAATTACATCTACAATGGTTTCTGGGTCAATATCAACTTTAGCACCCGGTTTATGACGAGTATCAATAGTTTTTTCTCCAGCCACTCTCAAATAAGAATTAGCTTCACCAATTAAAGTTGCAAGCATAAATGCAAGAACTCTGTTTGTTTTGGCATCTTCACTATCTCTCAAATAAGAAAGATAAGAAATAAGACCGTCTTTATCTGCATATGCTGGAACTGTTTCAGGCTTTCGATCTACTCTTCTATCATCTCTATTAGAACGCATAGAGGTAAATTCCCAAGCTTTCTGAGTTGGGTCATCTGGCTGATCTCTTTTGGCTTCTACTTCTTCTGGTGTCCAAGCAAATCTTTTGCCTTCCCAAGTAATTTTATTAGCCGCTGCCCATTGTAAAAAGTCGCCCAATGTTCTTAGGTCTTTTGGTAAAGCGGTTGGAACAGTCTGTGGTTTGTTTGGATCGGCTCCTTCAATTCCAATTGGGGCGCCAGCGGCAGGAGCTGTAGCATCACCTAAATCTCTTTGTAAATTAAAAAGTAGTTTTTGAGCAATTTCATATGTAGGAACCGCTGCTTTATTATCTGCCCACGGATCTGAGGTATCAAGTTGCCTCTTCTGTTGTCCAAATTTATTTAAATCCTTCTGGGCTGCCTCGACCAGCGATTCAATTAATTTGTTATTGTCATAAATGAAAGACATAGGTTACCTTTAAACTATTGGATTTTGTTTTGGACGTTGTACTTGAGCAGGAAGCGGTTCAAGTTGAGGTTTAGCTGCAACTGGAATTGGACGATTCTTTGATAAGAAATCATTAACTTGAGTTAACATGTTTTGAACAGTTTTAACTAACAATGGTCCATTGGTAGCTACTTCGCTTTCTTTATAACCTAGTTTATCAACCATTAATTGAAGAAGCCCTTTTCTGGTTTGTAAATAGTTAAGTGCTACTTGACCATTTAAATTAACATTCTTACCTTCTCTATTAGGCAAAGTAAGATTTGTTAAAGTTAATTCTTGTCCCTTTTGATTGAGTAATTGTTTTTGATTATCATCTAGTTTTGCAGGATCACCACCGCCAGGCTTAACATTAAATAGTGGAACGTCTCCTTTGATGTATCTAGTGTATGCCGGATGTTCTACAATGGTTTTAGAGTAATATTTATAAAACTCAGTTAGCTTCTCAATAAGCGGAGTAATCTCTTTTGCTTTCTCTGCTAATTGTGCTTGTGGAACTTTAGCCTTCATTGGATCGGCTTCTTTTGGTATGGCTTGTTGTAATTTTTGCAAATCTGCTCTTCTAAAAACTCTCTTATCATTTGGTGCAGTACCACCTAATGCTTCATTGGCAGCAACCATAGCGGCAGCTAATGCAGCAACGTTTCTAACGGCATTATTTGTTCTAAAATCCCATACACCATCAGCCATTCCTTCACGGCTGCCCGGACCAATTCTTTGAAGACCATCAATTACATTACTTAACTGTACTAAATCAGTTGGAGACTTAGACTCTCTAGTTGTATCTGCTGCATTTGGACTATACTCTTCACCATGAATATCAGCACTAGCGGAAAATTGCTCTGTTAAGAAATCATTAAAGTCTCTTCTTTTATCATCGGGATTGATAACGTTTATAACTTTATTACCTTCTCTTTTAGGTGTTGTCCTATATTTAACAGCTTCTGTTGCAAACTCCTGTATTGCTTTTTGCATTTCTCTAATAGAAGAATTACCAGGAGCATAATGTCCAGTTTGACGCGGAACATTTCCGCCTGGTTGTTGCCATGGTGGTGCGCCCGCTCCACCCGGAGTTGATGGTGTTGCAGGCTGTGCTTTCAATTTGTCCATTAGATTGAATAAATTGGTGCCTCCCATAAGACCTGGTGGCAATTTTTTTAAATCAATGGGGGATTGCTGACCACCTGTTTGCGCTGGAGGAGTTGGCGCAGGAGTAGCATAAGGTGGAGGTCCAGCACCCTGTGCCATCTTTTTAATCATATCAACTAGTCGTTTATTTTTGGATGACATATTACTTCTCACCTAACCAGTTAGTTTTGAAATCTCCTAGCCAGCCCTCTAGGTTAGAAATTCTTTTACCAATTTCATCTTTCTTAGCATTTAATTGATCTTCAGTGGTCGTTGGATCATTAATATATTCAGACTCTACCTTCGCTTGGGCGCGCCAATTAGCAATGTGTCCCTTTGCTTTATCTTGATATTGTTGAGGTACCTTGTTAGCAATAACGCCTTCAGCACGTTTTAACTCAGCATTCAATGCTGTAAGACGAGCATTGAATTGACCTTTAACTGATACATCTTTTGGTTTTGCTACTTGTGGTTGTGGAATTCCTTCTGGAATAACAGTTGGGTTATCTTCAAACGTTTGTAATTGAGTCTGTAAAGCTTGTGTGGCAGAAATTGCAGCTCTAAAACCTTGAATAACTTGTCCTTTAATACGAGAGTTATCAATATCTGCTTGATTAATACATTCTTGGTAGGCAGTATTCATTTCAATCAATAATGAAACGGTTGGAGCATTTGGTACCATTTTATACCAGGTGTTTGTTACTTTTTGATAAGCCTCTCTCATATCATCAGCTTCACTTTGCATTACTAAACCAGACTTTTGATCTAAATGTTGTAATGCTAAATCAAAGGCAGCACGAGCGGTTGTATCTTTAATCTGGCGGGCGCGCTCGACAATATACTTCAAAACATAATTTTCAATTTGTTCTCTGCTTAATTTTGGTGCATCTTGAGCCAATACTTTTTTAACTGCACCCATAACATCTTTAGAAGACGCTAATTTTCCAGTTGGCTTTTTGTTAACTAACTCAACCATCTTTAAATGATTGTCTAGAATAGTTTCAATAACAGCGTCGCCGTCAACACCTTCCAATTTATGACTGCCCTTTGGATGAGCCTCGTCAACTAAATCTTCACCCTTCTCTTTAGAAGTTTCATAAAGAGTATTAGCGCGCTTGTAGTTCAAATAAGCTAGCTCTAGTTCACTAGCATATTTGTCAAATCCAGAAGCACGTAAACCGGCACATAATTTAAGAACGTTGCTCATTAAATTACCGGATGGAGCCAAATCAATAGTTGGAGCTGAGGCAGTCTTAGCGATTGGTTCGTCTTTGACTAATCCCTTCTCGCGTGCGACTTTCTCTAAAGAACGCATAATAGGAGAATCTTCAAATTTCACATGTTTAAAAGTCATTTGTCCAGCCTCAATAAATAGATTTATCTATAATATGCAGCGATATTAGCTATCTAGTGTATCTAATCTATTATAGCGCAACATTCGCAACCCATGCTTATTACAATATCTTATATTATTGATAATTTTATACTTGGCTTTACCATATACTTGGCAGCCTTCGGCTGCGCATTTACGAGAATAATCAATACGTTTCTTCCAAGCTTCTTTAGCAGACTCGGCTTTCTTAGCTTTAGTTTCTTCGGAGTCTTTGAGTCCAATGTGAGTTTCAGACATTTTCTGTCTTAATTCTTTAGTGTATTCAATAGGATTTTCCAGGCGTGCTTTACGGTGCAACTCTTTTTCTTCTTCGGTTACAATACGACCAGCAGCGGGATGACCTTTTTCTGCAATTTGTCGATAGGTAGCTTCTGATTGTTGACGACTAATTTCAACACGTTCTTCAGGAGTTAATGAGGCATGATAATCTCGCATCATTTGTTTAAACGCCTCAGTTTTAGGTGCATTCATTCCTCCATGGCTTGCATTATATCCTTTACCATTAGATACATAACTATCATATTGAGCAACTAATACAGTTTCCATTTCATTAGCATTGTCAAATCCTTTACAACTTGCTATTATTTCAAATTCAAAATTGTGGGAACCATATTTTTTTATAGCAAAATGGAATGGTACCTTAGGATCTACTGAATCATTTCGATGTTGCCACCATCTAGCACTTGGTTTTACAGTTTGCCCAATATAAATTTTTCCGTTAATTTTATTTGTTACACGATAAAGATAATGAATTCGATTCTCTTGTGCTGCGTTGTTCATATGAACCTCCGAAACACTATATATCACGCTTTTTATCTCTTATTCAAATTTTTAATACCAGAGGCACTCGATCATGGGATTCATTGGAGTAGGCGGAGCAGTTACCATCGCTACAGCCGGATGAATACTACTTGGTCTTCTTGTGGTTAAGAATCCAGTTTCACTAACATATAAATTAGCGCGAACTGGGTATTGTTGATTGGTTTCATACTGGTCTGTCTGGAAAAACATTCTGTTAAACCATACAGTTACACGACCAGATCCCTGGGTACTATCATCTCCAGGAATATTAGCTACTTGATATGTATAATTAACAACCGTTCTAATAGCATTGGGCGTACCAGAACCGGTTAAATCAAAATTAAGTTGTGTTCCAGCTAAAAATGTAATAATTCCATTTATTGGATTTAAAAATACATCTACCGTAGAACTAAAACTGGATTTAATAATATTTGGTTTTTTTAATTCTGCTTTAATATCAATTGGTGTTACAATGGTGCTATTTGGACCAGGCACTCCCATGGCTGGTACAATTACTACCTCATTCCAAGAAACGTTAGTAAAAGCTTTTGTTTTAATATCATCAATAACACCAAGAGGTGCGGTTCCATTACTAACCGTTGCCATTACTTGGTTACCAAGAACAGTTAATTCAGCAATCTGTCCCGGCTGAAATTCAGCGGAAGGATCAACTATAAAATTTGCAGGCAGAGTATTTCCAACTTGTACTAATCTAAGCATGAGTGTCCCTTATAACTATACCGCTCTCATACCTATATAACGGTTGGATTACTCCCTTTCATCCTCAAAATTTTCAATATGTTCTGGATTACCTTCAATATCTAGATCAATATCTGCATTTAATAGGTCTTCAGAATTATGATCATCTGCCATATTAAAAACAGTTCCATGGTTCTTTAGATTGTTAACCATCTTTTCTGAAGTTAATCCTTTAGTATGACCATCTGGAACTTTTGTTGGATTCTTTGGTTTGCGACGAGCATCGTTGTCGTCAGCTAATAAACTTTGGAAAGAAATTTCTTCGCCCTGAGGCTTAGATTTTGGCATTTCTGGACTTGATACTGGAGCAATAGAAATTTCTTCACCTGGCTTTGGTCCTGGGTTCAAAACATCTGTCATCCAATTTCTAAATTTACCCATTGGATCTTCTTTTGCCCAACGGTCTGCCGTCTCTAATGGAAGATACTTATCTCCCAAGAAACCTCTGATTTCATCATCGGTATATCCGGCTTTACGCATAGACAAATTGAGTCTAGCTAAAGCGCGGGTATCACCTTTATTAATATTCATGATGTCTTCACGAGTTAAACCATGTTCAAATAGTTTTTCAAATGAAGGCATCGTACGAACATGAGTTTTCTTATTAGCAATTTTAGATAATACCTTTAATACAGCATCTGCTTTAGTATCTAATCCTGCTTCTTGAAAAATATCAATAGCAGAATTTAGATAGTCTACCGCATCACCGAGATTATCAGTATTCTTTTCAGAGGCTTGTTTGACAAGCTCTTTATGCATGCCAGCAATTAAGTCATTTTCAAAAACGCTTTTCTTGATCATTGTTCCTCAAAATTAAAAAGCCTTGCCGGATAGGTCTTTTGCCAACCCCTGCAAGACTTCTGTAATTTCTGCGGCTTCTTCGCGCATTCCTGCTTGATCGAAGATTTCTGCGGCAGCATTTAATAGGTCGGCAGCTTTGGCTAGTTTATCAAATCCGTGTGTTTTTTCGACTTGGTGGCTTACCAATGTCTTTTCCATTGAACGAAAAATTTCGTCTTCAAAGCTGCCAGTTTTAAACATGTCACCTACTTATATTATTTCTTAGACTTTTTGGAATCTTCTTCCTTCTTCTTCTTTTCACGAGCGGCAGCCTCATCCTTCTTCTTCTTTTCAGCTGCTTTCTTAGCCTCTTCGTCCTTCTTCTTCTTTTCACGGGCGGCGGCTTCGTCCTTCTTCTTCTTCTCATCTTCCTTCTTCTTCTTAGCTAATTCCATTTCCTTCTTTTTCTTGGCTTTAGCTTTGTCGTTAGCGGATTGAGAATCCTTAGAATCTTTCTTCTTTTTCTTGTCGTCAGAGTCCTTCTTCTTGGCTTCAACAACCAAAGAAGCTAGCTTCAAACTGAAAGCAGAACCACGACCAAGACCAACAGAATCAAGAGCTGCAGAAGCAGTTAGTAAGCTATCGATAGCTACATCATATGCGGCTGATGACTCTAGATCATCTTCAGCAGATGAGGAATCGCTCTCTTCATCTTCTTCATCTTCTTTCTTCTTTTTACGAGCATCATTCTCGTCAGAAACCCAGAACTCATCATCTGCTTTGGCTTTATCAGCAGTAATTTTGTCATCAGGGAATTGGATATGTTGTCCGCCCGCACCAGAAACAGTTGCTCCAGTTGCTGGATCTTTCTTTGGTGGTGGAGGTGGTGGAGTGGCAGTGTCAGCCATGCAGCTATCGACTTCTTTATGCTCGGCACAGAAAGAATCTTTGCCAGCATTTTCGTCGGAAGCATACTTGTACTGAGTGCCAAATAAAGACTTGTGTTGTTCACTCTTTAGAACTGCATCCATTGCTGCAGCTACAAAATCTGATACGCTATTGTTTTTCATATAATCCTCTGTGATAAGTTAAAACCTTATTAGAACAATCTCTTAGAAGTCTTAGAGAATGCTGCTGATAATAGAGCATAATCATCTTCTGCAGATGGAGATGCATTGATTTCTCCGGAGCCGATTACACCAACTTGTGGTAAGCGACCTGCTTCTTTGCGCATCAATGGTGCGTGTCTTGCGACAACCTTCTTTAGAGACTCGAAGGAGTCATCATTGAACTTCATAATTTCATCTACTTGAGCTGAAATTGCAACTCTTTCGAAGTGGCATAGTCCACGGTCAGCCATGTCGTAAGCTAGTTCATATGCACGAGCTAATTTGACACGATACTTGTTTAGCTCTTCTTCTAGTTGAGCCTTAACGTGCTCCTTGACAAGTTCACTTGCGAACTCAGAACCACCGTCGGTTTGACCGAAGTATTTCTTGTAGTAAGCAACTGCTGCTGGATCAAGACCTTCTGCTACTAGAGCGTCTAGGTCAGATGGATCAAGCTTGCCTTGAGAGACTAGGTTGTGAATAGCTTCGGCTTCCTTGCGAACCTTAGGTGGAGCTTTTGCAAGTTCCATCATAGCTTTGTTAACTTCTGGTAGAGTTTCAATGTAGCCCAAATCACCAGTTGGCTTAACGTCTAGCTTAGTTTGACCGTCAGCTAATCTATCAGCTTCATCTAACATGTCGCTGAATTTAGCATGAGACATATCTTGAACTTCGCCGTCATCTTCTTTGCCTAGAGCGTCAGCAGCTAGCTTGGCTCTCATTGCAGCACGAGATTCTAGAGTTTCTAGTCCGGCTAGAGAAGCAACAGTAACGTGATCTCCTGGGTTAACCTTTAGTTTACCTAGTTCACCTGGCTGTGCAGTAATGTCTGCATCGGCATCATCAGATGGCATAGTAACTTCTTCGTCGCCTAGTTCTAATCCTTCCATATCAGGATCTAGATCTTCAGATAGTTCATCATTATTTAGTAAATCTTCTACTGCGTCCAAGTCAGCGTTAGTCTCTTGGACTAGACTCATTAAGTCATCACCAGAATGACTATCGGTTTCTTCTTTGGTGCTCATTTCGGAATCTCCCTCGGCTAATGCTTCAAGTTCTGCTTCAATTTCAGCGCGCTTGACAATAGCCTTAGTACCACGAGCGTACTTAACGAAAGCCGTCATCAATTTAAATCCATCCGCTAGAGAAGTCTTTGCTTCATTCAAAGCGTCTTCAACAATAGAGCCAACAAATTCTCCGTTAGCATCATTTACCGCACCTCTGTCATAAATTCCAGAGATCATTTCTAATTCTTGTTGATGATCTTTAAGCTCAGCAATCGCTTCTTTCATGGCGTGGATTAATGCGCCATTCAAATTCTTTCTTAAATCATTTAGAGAGGCAGTTGCGCCCATTTCGCCACCAGCAGGTGGAGCGGCTTCTTCGCCCTCGCCCATTTCAGCTTGTTCACCAGTCAAAGCTCTTACAGCTTCAACCAAATCAGAGCTTAGATCTCTTACTTTTTCAGCTAAGTCGCCAGCGGTAGCTTTTGGATCACCAGACTTTCCAGTATCTTCAGACATTTCTGGAGCACCCATATCAGCAGGTGGAGCGCCAGCATCGGCTGGTGGAGCTGGTGGAGGAGGAGCTGCACCGGCAGCAGCAGGATCTGCGCCTTGAGCTTGTTTAACTAATGCTCTTACGCTATCAGCACCATAAGTTTTGATCTTATCAATTAATTTGGCACCAAATTCACGAGTAGCAATGTTGTAGTAATAATCTTTAGCGCGACCACCGGATAATTCATCAACGGAGGCAGTTAAGACAAGCTTATCGCCATAATATACATCCCAAGAGCTAGCACCTAGATTCTGTGAACCGTCAGCATTAGCTGCTTTAGTAAATCGGGCTCTTAGAGAAGCGCGGCTTAACATTTCCTTGCGCTTTTTCTCATCAGAAGTATCGGCAGATGCTGGACTTGGGTGCATACCATCAACTGGACCGACGCCTGGGAATGGCTTTTGACCATGCATGTGCTTATCATCTTCATAAGCCATGTGTCCCTTATCTTTTGGATACTTTGGTTTGCCAGGGGTTGGCTCGTTTACGCCACCGCCACCTTGCCAGTAAGCTTTCTTGTCTTCAAGAGCAGCTTTAGCTAAATTAACAATTGCAGAGCGGTTTCTCATGCGCTCTTCTGCTTCAGCACGAGCAAGCATCTTTTTACGCTCTAGTTCGTTAGACTGATCAGCGGAATCTGGACTTGGATGTACACCATCAACTGGTCCTACGCCTGGAAATGGAGCCTGCCCTACCATTTGTCTATCCTCACTATCACGAAGTTGTTCGTTTAGAGGATCTTTAGGATATTTGGCTTGACCTGGGGTTGGCTCATTGACACCACCAGCACCTTGGAAGTATCCTTGCTTATTGATTTCTTTTGATCCAGACATATTTTCCTCTTGTTTGTTTATAGAAGTCTTTGTTAACTTATCTAAGCTATCTTTCATGTAACTTAATTTATCTTCGATTGCGGCTGTAACCTTACGAAGCTCTTCGATAGCTTCTGCTCCAACTTCAGTATAATCAGTGGAAGCGTATCTTTCTTGTGGCGGAGCCAATCCAAAATCATTAGCTGAGGAAGATTCACTCAGCGATTGATCAGATGCAAGATCATTACCATGTCCTTGCATATTTTCTTCATTTAGTGAAGATTGTAGTTTTTGGAAATCTGCAATAGCATTATCAACATCTTTCTTAAATGTCTCTAAATCTTTGGATGTAACCTCAACATTAGTTACAGCGCCCGATCCATTTGGATCGTATGTGTTAGGGTTACCTTTTGTAAATTGAATATTTGCCCTAAAATTATCAGCAAATTTAGCAATTTCTTGTTGTTTGGTCTCAAGATAACCATTTAAAGCATTATGAGCAGCAATAATAGTTTTAATATTGGCTTTAGGATCGGCACCATTAACTACAATGGAAAGCTCGATTGGGTTTAAATCTACGTTAATTTCACCATAGCAGCTTTTACGGCGCATATGGTCACAGAAGTCAGCTTCTGCTTTTGCTACTCTAGCACAGTCAGAGCAGATTGCTCTTCCAACTGCAGTACCCATGGACACACAGTTTGAAACTCCTGTAGCAACTTGTCTTGCTAATTGTGGATATCCGGCTTTATCTAAAGCGCATAATGCAATAACTCTTTTTAGAGAGCGATCATAATAGGTATCAACAATAAAACCTCTTACATGGTCTACCGAGGAGGATTTATGATCAATGCAAAGAGGTTTACCGACCCATTTTTTGTAAGCACGTACAAGTTCTTCTTCTGGAAATATATCTCCATTAGAATTCTTATAAGGCTTAATTCCAGGGTCATTTGACTGCCAACGCCAAGTACCACCAGATTTATCCCAGCTAACCTTAACAGGTTCGCCAGTTCTAGTTAACTTTGGTGTACCATCATCATTATAAGCAGCAGCTTCTGCGGCGTGCATCATGACGGCAGAGAAATATAAAAAGTCTTCAGCTTTAGGCGCAACCTTTTTTAGATTGTTCGCAGTTTTTCTAAAGCTATCTAAAATTTCAGGGCTCACAGCAGGAAGGCAAGACTCAGTATTCTCCACTCCCAAAATTTCTAGTGTTTCGCCAAGTTTAATAAAAGACATGAATTAATTCCCAGTTTTCTTATTGTCAGAAGGTTCAGCTTGATCAGAAGATTGCGCTTGCATCTGTTTAGACAGATCTTTAGCTGCTTTCTTTTGATCGTCAGTCAGCTCTTCTTCTGGCATGACTGTCATTATTTTTCCATCACCATGTTTGATAAACATTTACTCTCCAAGTATGGGAGAATTCCACAGTTTTACAATTATTATAATGTTTTATTACTATATGGAGGAATATTACCTACCGATATCGTAAATTAATCGCCTAACTGGGTTCTCTCCTTTAAGATGTCATTCAATTGGTCTTGTCTCTTGTTAAATAATTCTAAAATAAGAGGCGTTTTCTCGGTTACCTCTTCATCTCGTTCTTGACTAACAGAGTCTACCCAATTAGTTGCTAAGATATTGGTTTGTATATGATTTTTAATTCGTTCATCCATAATTTCATCAATATCTTCGCACTCTTTTTGAATGCCTTCAATAGCAGTAACAACATTTTTAGCAAAATCTTTAGATTCTAAATCGCTAAACAATTCTGCAAAATCAT
>JBFWUT010000037.1:0-27421 GCA_050247135.1 Candidatus Berkiella sp. | reverse complement strand
CACTCCCAAACATGGTAAATCTTCTCATATCTTTCATGATGCTAAAGGGTTATTCCAAGATCTGCCAAATCCTTTTAAGGTGGCGCGGTATCACTCGCTTATCGTAGAGGATGAAGGACTGCCCGAATGTCTTAAAGTTACCGCTCGCACTGCTCAAAATGAAATCATGGCTATTGAGCACCGAGAGTATCCTGTGTTTGGGGTGCAATTTCATCCGGAATCCGTTTTAACTGAGCACGGGCATGCGATGTTGGCTCGTTTTCTAGAAACCACCCGTTTTATTCGGTCCACGGTTGGGGTCTAATGAAGGCTTAGCAAACTCTTTAGTGCTTTGAGATTTATCTAATTTAAAAGAGGCTTGTTTGCTATATTGAAGTCCTGGCCCAAGCAATAAAGGTGCTTCGCGCTCCACAGTTTCTTCTCTTTCTTTGCGGGCGACTTTGGTTTGAGCAGGTTTTGCTTGAGGAATATGCACAACGTTGACTTGGCTCAGATTTTGAAAGTTCCGTTGATGATAATCGATAAAAAATGCCTGAAAATTTATCATGGCTTCGGTTGAGCCTAATTCCTTATTGGGGAAGTAGACACAATACCGCCCTGCATCATGCAACCAGATCCCGCGTTCATCTTTGGCAATGCCAATGGAATGAGATGTACCTTTACCATCGGCAAACTGGATTATTGCAGATGGCGGGTAGACATTATCAAGCATCGTGAGCAAGTTTTTCGTGAACGCCTCATCAAAGGTTTTGAAGTGCTTAAACTCTTCCGGTGTTGCATTTTTATCAGCCAACATTTGAGAAGACGGCTTATATGATTTTTTCTCAAAATGTTTTTGTTCGTTTTGGGTATATTTATCCATTTCATTGATTAGCTGATAGGTTTCTAATGGTTGGCCCATCATTGCAGTCATGTGAGATAACCATTTGCGAGAAGATTCATAGCTGTGTTCAGCAATCGCTAAATTACCAACGATAATACCGTGATAACGACCGACTAGCTCTTTCATCATATACTGATAAGACTGTGAAGTTGCTGGAAGCATGTTTAAATTGAAAGCAGGTTCGCTCATCAGTGTACGATGGATCAAACGCTGCATTATTTCAAGTTGCATCATCTCAGATAAATGAGCTTGATTAAAGGAGGTATCCGCAACTTGAGTTTGTCGAAAATATTTAATGGTTTGCGCATGGAGGGCGTTAGCAAATGCGGCTCTTCGCAAGGGCTCTAAAAAGTCAAGGAACTTTAGTATGTTAAAATAACCTTTTGGTTTAGGATTGTTTTTTTGTAGGTGGAAATTTTTTGCTAATTGATCTTTGGTTTGTAAAAAATCAGAAAAATATTGTTCCTTTAATTTTTTTGTACCTTCTGCGAGCTTGTCAATTTTTTCTTGATTTTTGACAAACATATCAACCAGTAATTGGACGCATTGTTTTCTTATCGAGAATAATTGCTGTGCAGCGTTATCATCTTTCATAGTCTTGCTGAGTTCGTCAAGATGGTGCAACAGATTCTGGATGGGCAGGGGAACATTTTCATCGAAAGACTTCACTGCATCTAGCGCGGCATTTAACACAGAGACGATTGGCGCTTTGTTTTCATGAGTGGCTTGCTTTTTTAAAGACAATAACTGTTCTTCAATTGAATCTAATTGGGAACGTGTAGCTTCAACAGATTGCGCCATTGCCGCTTTACTCATTTATTGAAAGTCCATATTAAATTATATGATTTAACTAGCTTTCGTTCAACTCAATGAATTTTCATGCTGTTTTCAATATTTCTCTATTTATCAACCTTTTAGTGTTGGATATCCGTCTTGTAAGCCATTGGAGGGGGTATTTGTGCGCTTTTATAGGGAGATGCTTTACGAAAAAGGCCTATTTCATTATGATGCTAGGGTTGTCATAAAAAATAAAAGTTAACAGGAGTTGATGGTGTTAAAAGAAGTCCATGCGGAGTCGCACGAGATATATATCCAGTTAAAGCTTTATCATGACTATGCCAAGGCAGCCGAGAATTACAACAAAATGCAAACTATCGAAAATTGGGAAAAAAAAGAAAAGGCGTTTGAGAATTACAACGCCTTAGTTCATCAAGTCTTATCGAAATCCGTAGCCTAACACTCTTCATCTTTTGGCCTATATCCGCCTAGCTTTTCAGCAAAGGCGGATAGCCTAAGCCAAATGATTTTGAGCATTACTCCCTGGGGAGTTTGTACCTTATCCCTTCGCCTTCCGCCTTCACTTCTTGCTCTGCAAAAAATAGCCATCACATCAAAGCTTCAGCGTGGTCCTTCAATGCTGTTTTGCATCAAGCACCCTATTTGAAAGTATTACAGACTGCTTGTTCTAATAACACCCACGCCAACGCCTTCAATGACTAAGGGTTGCATGTTGGCATTAAGGTAGATAGGAGCATAGTCTGGGTTTTCAGCTCTTAATTCGATTTGGTCACCATGACGGAAGTAACGTCGAATCACCACTTTATTGTTTACCCTAGCAATGATGATTTTTCCGTTTTCAGCATGATCGCAGCAGTGTATTGCAAGCAAATCACCGTCTTTAATTCCAGCGCCTGTTAAGCTTAGGCCTTGGATTTGTAGCAAATAATCTGGTTTTGGATTAAAGAATTCATTTTGAATACGCATTCTGCCATCAAAATTTTTCTCAGAAAAAACCAGAGCATCTGCCCCCGGGCTTTTAATGATCGGTAATCCAATACCATGTTCTTTTGCCAATTGAATGCCGCGAGAAGTGCCGGGTGCTAATACGATAGCGCCTTTGCGAGCCAACGCTTTCAAATGATCTTCCGCCGCGTTTACTGAGCGAAACCCGAGGGTTTTTGCTATTTCAGCGCGGGTAGGTGGAGCACCTGTTTTTTCAATATGATTGCGTATAACTTGCAGTACTTCTGACTGGCGACGAGTTAGTGTCAGAGTTTGTGGAGAGGAACTTGTAGGCATAGCTTTGCTTCCTGTTCAAAGGTACAGAACCAGTATAGCTTCCGGTTCTAGAGTTCGCCAACTTCGCTCACGTTTAATTGTACTAATTAATATAACGAATTTTTAGCACAATGGATATTTTATTTCCCACTCTTCATATTAAAAGGAGATTGCCATTTGCGCAAAGTTTATTGCGATGCAAGAAAAAGGTTGGTTTGTTCAGGAATTTTTATGGTATCAAAGTTCGTCAGGTTCAATTTCAGCAAGCGGCCCTGACCAATCTTCAGGATGGAATGTTTCGTCGGAGTAACCCAAATCTTCGCGAGCAACTTCGTAAGGGCCAGACCAGTCTTCAGGTGCGGGAATCCTTTTCAAATCAAGCTCATACCAAGTTTCTAGGTCAACCTCTTCAATCTCGCCAGCAAAATATTGTATTTCCACATACTGGTCACGGTCATCGGCTGCAACGACCTCGAATAAATGGTTCGCTTCTTGATCTTTATACCAGTAGCCTATATCAGGGTGTTCATGGTGACGCATCCTCCACCTCCCTATTACTACTACCATACCATTGTTATAGCTAAAAGTAATCTATATAACAAAATGTGTAATCTCATCAAATTCAAATGTTGTTAAATTTCAATTTGTTAATGGTGGATGACTTTGCTAAGGCGGTTGACAAGAATTCCTCTCACACAGTAGTTTACCGTATCATTGGCGAACACTGTTCCGAATTTACTGTGTTGTAATTCTAACAACTTCATCAACAAGGGAGTGCGAAGATGGGTGGATGGTCCCTACTGATAGTGATTATGGGACTCATTTGGGGAGCTGCTTATTATCGACTACCCATATGGGCTTGGACAGCGTTGTTAGCAGGTTCACTTGTTATATTTCAATTGGTCGGTTTTGTTGCCTGGTCTGCGCTGATTTTGTGGCCGCTGTTACTGATCATTGCACTCCCTTTAAATCTTGGCGCGTTGCGAAAACCTGTTACTGCAAAATTATTTCACTGGTTTCGTTCAGTATTACCCAGCATGAGCATCACTGAAAAAGAGGCTATTGAAGCAGGGGATGTCTGGTGGGAAAAAGAGCTCTTTCAAGGTCGCCCTGATTTCAAACAACTCTTAGCTATGCCAAAGCCCGAATTAAGTGCCATCGAACAAGCTTTTCTTGATAATCAGGTCGAAACGCTTTGTGATATGTTAAACGATTGGAAAATTGTTCATAAATATAGCGATTTGCCACAAGAAGCCTGGAATTATCTTCGTCAAGAAAAATTCTTCGGTATGATCATTCCAAAAGAATATGGTGGTCTAGAATTTTCACCTCAAGCGCACTCTGCCGTTATCATGAAAATAGGTACTCGTAGTATCAGTGCGGCGGTCACCACGATGGTACCTAATTCATTAGGGCCAGCAGAACTCCTTTTACATTACGGAACGAATGAGCAAAAAGACTATTATTTACCTCGCTTAGCCAATGGCATAGAGATCCCCTGTTTTGCTTTAACCGGCCCTGACGCAGGCTCAGATGCGGGGGCTATCCCTGATACTGGTATTGTCTGCATGGGCAAGCATGAAGGGAAAGAAGTCTTAGGAATACGTCTTAATTTTGATAAGCGTTATATTACTTTGGCTCCCGTGGCAACGGTCATGGGTTTAGCGTTTAAGCTCTATGATCCTGATGCTTTACTTGGCGAACAAACTGATCTTGGGATCACGGTATGCCTCATGCCTACCAATCACCCCGGGATCGAAATCGGTCATCGTCATTTTCCATTGAACATGGCTTTTATGAATGGCCCTATTCGTGGTCATGACGTATTTATTCCCATCGACTGGATCATTGGTGGCCAACAAATGGCGGGTAAAGGTTGGCGGATGTTGATGGAATGCTTATCAGCAGGCCGTGGCATTTCATTGCCGGCCTTAAGTACCGCGACAGGCTCTTTTGCAACTCGTATGACAGGCACCTATGCCGCAATACGCCGCCAATTTAATGTGGCTATTGGTCAATTTGAAGGTGTTGAAGAGGCTTTAGCACGTATTGTGGGTTATACCTACCTTCTAGAATCAACTCGTCTTTTTACGCTTATCCCCATTAAGCAAAACATTCGTGCAGCAGTAGCGACAGCAATTGCTAAATACCACATGACAGAGATGTCACGAGTCGTCATTAACGACGCAATGGATATTCACGGGGGACGAGGTATTATGATGGGGCCTCATAATTACCTAGGACGTGGCTATCAATCAATGCCAGTCAGTATTACGGTTGAAGGCGCCAACATTTTAACACGTAGTCTCATGATTTTTGGTCAAGGAGCAATCCGCTGCCATCCTTATGTTTATGAAGAGATACAGATTGCGATGTCCTATGATAAGGATCCCGAGGGCTCAGTCAATCGATTTGATGATATTGTCATCAAGCATACGGGTTATATTATTTCTAATTTTGCCAGAAGTTTATGGTTGTCTTTAACCCGAGGACTTTTTCATCGCACCAAATTGGCAAAAGAATGTCGCTACTTTGAGCAGAAATTCAGCTGGTTATCGGCAGGACTTGCATTAAGCTCTGATGTGGCAATGTTTACATTAGGTGGCGACCTCAAGCGTAAAGAAAAGCTATCTGCTCGTTTAGGGGATGTGTTAAGTCAATTACAGATCGCTAGTGCAACGCTTAAATATTATCACGATCATGGTTGCGACTCACAAGAATGGCCAGTAGCCAAATGGTCCTTGCAATTGTGTTGTTATAAAATTCAAGAGGCTTTTTACGGCTTTTTTGAAAATTTCTCTTATCCCATCATTGGTAAGATCTTAAGCATCATTGTTTTCCCCTGGGGTAGAGCATTTAAATACCCAAGTGATAAACTAGGGGGAGAGATCGCGAAAATGATCCTCCAGCCCACAACACTTCGCGAAAAGTTAACAGGTATTTGTTATGTTGGCAAAAATGTCAATGACCCAACCGGTTTAATGGAAATTGGTTTTGAGTTGCTCATAAAAAACCAACCCATTCTTGAAAGACTTCATACTGCAGTCAAAAGAAAAGAAATTAGCAAACATCTTTCATTTGAAGAGAAGTGCCAAGTGGCATTTAATCTTAAAATAATCGATGCCGATGAACGAAACAGTTTAATCGAATATGAATCTGTTCGTAAGAAAGTAATAGCCGTTGATGAGTTTCCAGCTGATTATGCGTTAGGTACAGGGGCAGAAGAACGATGTCACACAGAAAAAGTAGAGATCATGATAAAGTAGTTTATGTTGTCGATGGTGCGCGCACTCCCTTTTTAAAAATGAAGGGTGTGCCAGGTCCCTTCTCTGCTGCAGATTTAGGCACGCAAGCGGCCAAAGCATTACTTGCAAAGCAGCCTTTTGCCCCTGATGCTTTTGACGAAGTCATTGTGGGCTGTGCAGGTCCCAGCGAAGAGGAAGCCAATATAGCTCGCATCATTGCTTTGCGCAGTGGTTGTGGAAAAAAAATGAGTGCTTATACGGTACAGCGAAATTGCGCCTCAGGGCTGCAAGCGATCGACAATGCAGTACAAAGCATTCAACTTGGCCGTTCTCAGTTAGTCCTAGCAGGGGGCGCTGAAGCCATGAGTCGAGCCCCATTACTTTATAATAAAGCCATGGTATTTTGGTTGGCCAATTTAGGCAGAGCTAAGAGCCCCTCTCAGAAACTACACAGTATTTTAAAATTTCGCCCCAAATTTTTAGTGCCTGTCATTGGTTTGCTCAAAGGTTTAACTGACCCAGTCGTTAACATGAACATGGGACAAACCGCAGAAGAATTAGCTTATCTTTTCCACATTACTCGTTTACAAATGGATGAGTATGCTGCAAACAGTCACCTTAGAGCCTTGGCTGCCTTTGAAGAAGGGTTGCTAGGAGAAATAGCGCCGCTTTATGCGACCGATGGAACGGTTTACGAACAAGATGATGGAGTGCGCACCGATTCTACTGTTGAGAGATTGGCGAAACTCAAACCAGTATTTGATAAGCATGGCAGTATAACAGCGGGTAACAGCTCGCAAATATCTGATGGTGCTGCATTTGTCGTTTTGGCCAGTGAGGAAGCCGTAGATAAATACCAACTACCCGTCATTGCGAAAGTTGTGGATACCCATTTTGCGGCGTTAGATCCCACTATTATGGGATTGGGGCCTGTGCATGCAATGACCCCTATCTTAGCGCGCAACAATTTAGCATTAGATGATATCGATCATATGGAAATTAACGAAGCTTTTGCCGCACAAGTAATTGGGTGTGTCAGAGCTTGGCAAGATGATAAATATTGCAAAGAAGCCTTAGGATTAAAAGCTGCGATGGGAAGCGTTGATATGGCGAAATTGAATCCTGAAGGCGGCGCGATAGCCATAGGACATCCGGTGGGGGCAAGTGGTGCTCGCTTAGTTTTACATTGCGCTAATATGTTAGAAAAACACAAAACGAAACGCGCTCTGGCGAGTTTGTGTATTGGGGGTGGACAAGGTGGTGCCATTTTATTAGAGCGTGTTGGGGCATAACATGAAAGAGAAACAACAAGTTACAAAATATGAGCATTGGTCATTAACACTTGATGAAGATAATATTTATTGGTTGCTTTTTGACAAAAAAGATAGCAGCACGAATACGTTAAATGAAGCTACGATCCGTGAATTTGATGATATCTTGAATGCTGTGACCCAAAAACCAGGTAAAGCATTGGTCATACGCTCTGCAAAGAAAACAGGTTTTATCGTTGGCGCAGATATCACTCAATTTAAAACACTGAAAACGGCTGAAGAAGCCACGATGCTTATTCGTCAAGGTCAAGCTGTTTTTAATAAATTAGCGGCACTGTCTTTTCCAACGATTGCTGTGATCGAGGGGTTTTGCTTAGGTGGTGGCCTAGAGCTAGCTTTAGCGTGCCGTTACCGCATAGCAGAAGATTCTCCTAAAACTAAATTAGGGTTACCTGAAGTTAAATTAGGGATTCATCCGGGCTGGGGCGGTACAGTGCGTCTGCCAAAATTGGTCGGCCCCTTAAATTCAATGGATATTATTCTCACGGGTCGAAACTTATCAGCTAAATCCGCAAAGAAAATGGGAGTTGTTGATGAGGCGCTTCCTAAACGTGTGTTAGAGAAAGCTGCCAGAGATTATGCAAACGGTGTGACTCGGAAAAAATCCGGCTTTAACTTACATAAAGCAATGCAGCTCATGCCCGCTAGATTAGCATTAGGTAAGCTCTTTAAGAGCCAGCTCAACAAAAAAATCAGTGAAAAGCATTATCCTGCGCCATATCGAGTGGTCGATAACTGGGTCAAGTATGGAACAGAAAATGAAGCCATGGATCAAGAAGCCATTTCGATTGGCAAATTGTTGGTATCTGATACCGCACGTAATCTGGTCAGGGTCTTCTTCTTGCAAGATCAATTAAAAAATTTGGCAAGAAGTTCTGATTTTAAACCAAAGAATGTCCATGTCATCGGTGCGGGAGTCATGGGTGGCGATATCGCAGCATGGTGTGCTTTGCGTGGCATGAATGTCACGCTACAAGATGTAGCACCCAAGTTAATCGGCGGTGCGATTAAACGTGCAAGCGAATTGGGCAATAAAATATTAAAAGAAAAATACTTAGTCGAAGGGATGCTTGATAGACTGCAACCGGATCCGAAAGGCTATGGTATTGCACATGCTGACGTGATTATTGAAGCCATTACAGAAAAGTTAGGGGCAAAGCAAGGTCTGTTTAGCATGCTCGAAAAGGAGGCTCGACCTGATGCGATTTTGGCAACCAATACTTCAACGATACCTTTAGAAGAGATCGGTAGCGTTTTAAAAGATCCAAATCGATTAGTGGGTATTCACTTTTTTAACCCCGTTTCTAAAATGCCCTTGGTCGAAGTTGTTCATGCAGCCAACACGACCAAAGCTGTGGTGGATAAGGCAATGGCTTTTGTGAAAGCCATTGATAAACTGCCCTTAGCAGTAAAAAGTGCACCAGGATTTTTGGTGAATCGTATTTTAATGCCTTACATGTTGGAAGCCGTGACCCTATTAGAAGAAGGTATTTCAGGTCCAGCTATTGATAAGGCTGCGGTTGATTTTGGCATGCCCATGGGGCCGATTGAATTGGCAGATACTGTCGGGTTAGATATCTGTTTAGCAGCCATACAAGAACTTTCTGATGTATTAGGTGCAAAAGTTCCTCCAAAATTGCAAGAATATGTGGCACGTGGTGACTTAGGGCGCAAAACAGGCAAAGGTTTTTACACCTATAAAAATGGTAAGGCGATTAAGCCCAAAGTTGAAGGAAAGGTCTCTGAAGATGTGACTAATCGCTTGATACTTCGCTTGTTAAATGAAGCGGTTGGCTGTTTGCGCGAGGGAATTGTCGATAACGCTGATTTACTTGATGCAGGTTGTATTTTTGGCATTGGATTCCCTCCATTTCGCGGTGGTCCAATGCACTATATTCAGTCCCAATCTCAAGATAACGTAATCGATTTACTGCAAAAATTCAGTAATCGATATGGTGTTCGTTTTGCACCAGATCAAGGATGGCATAATACTGATTTGCAAAAAGGGGCAGGCAGTGATTGATGACAATAAACTATTGATAAAGAAAGCTGCCGTATTAGGCGCTGGTGTCATGGGGGCTCAAATTGCTGCGCATTTAACGAGCGCAGGAATAGAGACGATTTTATTTGATTTGCCAGCTCAAAATGGTAACAAAAATGCGATTGTGGATTCAGCGCTTCAATCTTTAAAAAAACTCAAACCAGATCCTTTAGGCACCAACGGGATGGAAGCATTGATTACCGCTGCCAACTATGAGACTGATTTGGCATTGCTTAAAAATTGCGATCTTGTTATTGAGGCCATTGCTGAGCGCTTTGACTATAAACAACGTTTGTACGAGACAGTCAGTCCTCACATAAGTCATACTGCTGTTTTTGCAACAAATACATCGGGGTTAAGTGTTACCGAGCTTGCAAAGCATTTGCCGGATGCCTTAAAACCTCGTTTTTGTGGTATTCATTTTTTTAATCCACCTCGATACATGAAATTGGTGGAGATCATACCGCATAAAGGAACCAATAGTACTTTACTGAAACAACTAGAAAGTTTTTTGGTAACCTATTTAGGCAAAGGGGTTGTTTACGCAAAAGATACTCCAAATTTTATTGCCAATCGAATTGGTGTTTTCGGGATGCTGGCTGCGCTGCATCACAGTCGTGATTTAAAGCTATCTCCCGATAAGGTGGATGCGCTTTCTGGCCCCATCATTGGCCGACCTAAAAGTGCTACTTTCCGCACCATGGACGTTGTGGGATTAGACACGATGAATCATGTAGTACAAACGTTGAAACAGCAATTGCCTAATGATCCTTGGAACAAGCTTTTTCAATTACCCGATTGGCTCCTGCAATTAATCGAGCGTGGGGCATTAGGACAAAAAACACAAGCGGGTGTTTACAAGAAAGAGAAGAGCGGCATTGTCGTCTATGATTTTCATGAATCTGGTTATAAAGCAGCTGACAGTACTATCGATCCACAAATTGCAGCGATTTTGCAATTAAAAGATCCTGCGGAACGTTTTATACAATTACAAAAATCAGCTCATCCACAAGCCCAGTTTGTTTGGCGCATTTTTCGTGATCATTTTCATTATTCGGCATTTCATCTAGAAGAAATTGCTGAATCGGTTCGTGATGTGGATTTATCCTTACGTTGGGGATTTGGTTGGCAAAGAGGCCTATTTGAAATTTGGCAATCTGCCAATTGGCAAGGGCTCATTGACTTAATCAATCAAGACATTGCTGAGGGTAAGACTTTAAGCAATCAACAGTTGCCCGCTTGGGTGACGGGGCTTAAAGGGCCTTACCAGGATGGTAAAGCCTATACACCGCAGAAAAAAGTTTATCTGGGTAGCAGTGAATTACCGGTTTATCAAAGGCAATTATTCCCAGATGCGGTGTTAACCCAAACGCTTGATGAAGGCAAAACGATTTTTGAAACTGATGCTATTAGGATGTGGACACAAAACGATAATTTAGCGATCGTCAGTTTCAAAACAAAAAAGAATACAATTACTGTCGAGGTATTGACTGGCCTTCAGGAAGCGATAGCGCGAGCTGAGAAGGAATATGATGCTCTTATTCTATGGCAAAGAACCGAACCCGATTTTAGTTTTGGTGCCAATTTAAAAATTGTGAATGAAGCATTGCAAACGAAAAGCTCAGATATTGTTGAAAAATTAGTTAACGCTTTTCATGAGACTGCGCTCAAACTACGCTATGCTGCCATACCCACCATCGCGGCTATCCGTGGAATGACTTTTGGCGGAGCTTGCGAGCTTAGTATGCATTGTTCACGGATCGTGGCTGCATTTGAAACCTATATTGGTCTGGTCGAAGTTGGTGTTGGAATATTACCAGCAGGGGGAGGCACCAAAGAACTTGCTATGCGCGCGGCAAAGCAAACTTTGCCAGGTGCCCATTTTAACCAGTTAAAAGCGTATTACGAACAAATTGCATTGGCTAAAGTGTCCTCAAGCGCCTTGGATGCTAGAAAGTATGATTATTTGCAATCAGCTGACGTGGTTGTCATGAATAATGATGAGTTATTATTCATAGCAAAACAACAAGCTACTGCCTTAGCGCAAAGTGGTTATCATGCGCCATTACCCTATCTATTTCCGGTGGTTGGCAAGCCAGGCATCGCTAATTTGATGACATGGCTCATTAACATGCGTGAAGGCCAATTCATCAGCGATCATGATTTCTTGATTGGCGAAAAGATTGCCCATGTCATTTGTGGGGGTAATGTGGACGCTAATGCGATGGTGAATGAAAAATGGCTGTTAAGGCTGGAGCTTGAAGCTATATTAGAATTAGCGCAAACACCAAAAACCATCGAGCGGATTAAATATATGCTTGAAACTGGAAAACCGCTTCGTAATTAAAAGGGAAAAGCGATGAGTCGTCGAATTCAAGATGCTTACATTGTTGCTGCCGTTCGAACGGCCGTCGGGAAAGCAAAGGGGCAGTTTGCCAATACCCGACCGGATGATTTACTCAGCGAAGTATTGAAGGCTGCTAAGTTGCGTGTGCCTGCCTTAAAGTCTCAGGCGATCGATGACGTGATTATTGGTTGTGCAATGCCAGAGGGAGCTCAAGGCATGAATGTGGCGAGGATTGCCGCACTGCTTGCAGAGTTGCCCATTGCTACTCCTGCTCAAACGGTTAATCGATTTTGCTCTTCTGGGTTGCAAACTATCAGCTCTGCGGTCAATGCGATTGTGATGGGAGAAGCTGAAGTGGTGATGGCAGGAGGAGTAGAGTCTATGACCGCTGTTCCTCTAGGAGGATATTCTTTTTCAGCAAATCCGCGTTATGTAAATGAAAAGGAACATATCGGCATTGCTTTGAATATGGGGATCACTGCTGAGAAAGTGGCGCATAAATGGCAAATCTCTCGTGAAGAACAAGATGAGTTTGCTTTTAATAGTCACCAAAAAGCGCTGAAAGCGTTACAACAGAGCTCATTTAAAGAGCAAATCGTTCCTATCCAAGTAACAAGTTGCTTGCCGAATTTAATGAATGGCGAAATCATTGAAAAACAACAGACCGTTGATCAAGATCAAGGGCCAAGGGCCGATACCACCATCGAGGCATTAGCTAAATTACGTCCGGTTTTTGCCATGAAAGGTACGGTGACAGCAGGAAATAGTTCACAAATGAGTGATGGTGCTGCAGCCCTTACCGTGGTAAGTGAGCGGATCGTGGCCCAATATCAGTTACAGCCAATAGCGCGCCTATGCGGATTTGCTGTGGCAGGGGTTGAACCGGAATACATGGGTATCGGTCCCATTGAAGCAATCCCAAAAGCCTTAAAGCAAGCAAACCTAGATCTCGCAGACATAGGTTGGATAGAGTTAAATGAAGCCTTTGCCGCACAGAGTTTGGCTGTGATTAAGACTTTGGGGCTGCCCATAGATAAAGTGAATCCTCAAGGTGGGGCAATTGCTTTGGGACATCCATTGGGGGCTACAGGCGCCGTGCTGGCAACGAAATTGATCTATGGTGCAAAATCGCAAGGTGTGCGCTATGGCATGGTTACCATGTGTATAGGCACTGGCATGGGGGCTGCTGGGATCTTCGAAATTCTCTAGTACGATTCGCCCTTTGCTTTATAGCTTTGTCACCTACGCTTGTCACAATCCTCATTTACTTAAAAGTAAACTCCGGTTGTTCCAAGCTCGGTTTCGCGCTCTAAAACAAATGGCTGTGCGCTTGATAGGTTCTAAGAGAGTAAACAATGAATAAAATCGTTCGTTTTATTTTAACAATTGCAATAATGATTTCTTTTCTGCCCTCTTTTGCCGCCAATAAAGAGTTTTATGGTCGCTCGATCCCCATGACAGTGGTGTTAGATGAAACAGGCGATGTACTGACCTTACGGGGCGTGGCGTTAGATAAGCATTTCTTTGAAGACAATTACATTGGTGCGTTTTATTCACATAATCCTGTTAAAGATGAGAAAGCAGCACTTGCCGATGATGGGGCGAAGCGCATGGCATTTTATTTTTTGCGCGCAAATACGAATTTCCGTGAACAGCTGCAAGCATCTATTGAAGAAAACAATTCACCACAAATGGTGCAGCGCGAGCAAATCAACATTAGTCAGTTTCTTAAAATTTTTGATATCCCTTTGCGTGAAGGAGATGTTATTATCTTGGATTGTATTCCCAAACTGGGAATAAAAATTATTGTGCGTGGCACCGTAAAAGCAGTGATTAAAGATACTGAGATCTATAACTTGATACTCAAAACTTGGATGGGACGTCAACCACCGAGTAAAAAGTTTCGAAAAGATCTATTTAATTTAACGTAGGGCATTCACATATGGCAGGTATCTCGGTTAAAGTATGAACCAGAGCCATGGTGCATGAGTTGATTATCAAAACCATTGTACACTAATGTATTGGGCTAATAGCTTAGTGCTTTTCTTTAAGTTAAGGGAGTAAATAAAGTGGCCAGGAACTGGGATCCTTCAACCATGATTTCAACAATTAAGAATGTAAGTTCAAGCTTGGTATTATGCTGCTTAGCAAGCCAAGTTTACGCTTCAGGTTTTGCACTTTTAGAAAACAACGTCACCAACCTAGGCCTTGCCTACAGTGGTACCGCTGCTTTAGCTGAAGATGCAAGTACCAACTATTTCAACTCGGCTGCTTTATCGCGGATCGAAAAAAATCAAATCGTTTTGGGTGTGAATGTCATTCAAGGTGATTTTGATTTTACCGCTTCGAGTTCTAATGTTTCATTATTACCAGCAACACCGGTTCCAGGCAGTCAAACTGACGATCCAGGTACTGTCGTTGCGGTTCCTAACTTTCATATTGCTGCGCGTATCGACGAAGACTTTGTTTTCGGCTTTAGCGTTACAACACCTTTTGGCTTGAAATCAGAATACGATAGAGATGGCATTGCACGTTATGTAGCAACCAACTCTGAAGTTCAAACATTGAATTTCAGCCCTAGTATTTCATATCGCCCATGGCGTTGTATTTCCTTTGGTGCAGGCCCTGATGCGTTATGGACTAAAGCGAAGCTAGAAGCTCGCATTGGTACCGGTAATGCTGCGGGTGATGGCTTCCAAAAGAACCACGCACAAGGTTGGGGTTATGGTTGGCATGCTGGCGCTTTATATGAATGGCGCGATACGACGCGTGTTGGTTTGCACTATCGCTCTAAGATCAATGTTCATGCAGAAGGCCCAAGTGAAATCTTATCACCGTTTGCCGTAACACCTGCTGGAACGATGATCCTCCAAAACGTTTCTGCCCGAGTGGTATTGCCAGAGTCATGGACACTGAGTGGTTACCATGAATTTACTGACAAAATCGCTGCTACCGCTGATGTGGCTTGGACGAACTGGAGCCGTTTCGATAAATTGGCTCTGAATTTCACACCAGGCGTATCATCTGGTTTAGATACCATTACGAATGAACAGTTTGTCGATACATGGCGTTTTGCATTAGGCGGTATATATACCCTTAATCAAAACTGGTTGTTCAGAGTGGGTCTTGCTTACGATCAAACACCTACCCAAGATCAAACTCGCACTGCGCGTATCCCTGATGAAGATCGCACATGGGTTACTGTTGGGGCGGCTTATACGCTTAACAAATGTTGGCGTTTTGACTTTGGTTACGCACATCTGTTCTTCAGAGATGCAACCATCAATGAAAGTGCTCCTAACAGAGCAGGCGAGCCCTTCACGCTGGCTAGCCAAGCAAGACTTGCTGGTAGCTACGATAGCAGCGCTAACATTGTGGGTATCCAAATGCGATACGATTTCGTATAATCTGTTGAGTTAGCAATGCGCTTAACGAAAAAAAGGGGTTATAGTCAGTGCGCAAGCACTGACTATAGTTGTGTAGGTATGTGGATGGACGTAGATCATCTTCTAAGCTTGTGTTGAACTACGCTAGGATTCTCACAGCAAGGTTGTTTAAGCTCGAAAATAACGATAAGCAAGACGAGCCCTAAACACTCAGTGCAAAGTATAGAAAGTGGATTGAAGTTTATCCCGAGTAAAAATGGACTATAGACGTTATGCCACGGAAAACTGATAAACGTATACGACTCATCGAAGCAGCAAAGGTATTGATTCACCAACAAGGCTTCAACTTAACAACACTCGCTGACATTGCCCAAGAAGCCGACGTGCCACTTGGTAATGTTTACTATTACTTTAAGACAAAAGAAGCAATTGGTATTGCTGTGATCGAGAAAAGGGCTGCTGAATGGTCAGAGCGCTTGGCGTCTTGGTCTGAAATTTCAGATCCTCTCGCTCGATTGATGACGTTAGTTAAATACAGCTTGGAACATTTAGAAGTAACCGCTCGTTTTGGTTGCCCAATTGGTGGCTTATGCCAAGAATTAGGCAAGCAAGGTGGTGCGCTATCCGATCTAGCTGCCAAGTTATTGCATGATATTCTGCAATGGTCTGAAGAACAATTCAGAGCGCTAGGCTTAGAAGATAAAGCTCCTGGCTTATCTTTAAACCTGATTTCTAGCATTCAAGGTATGTTCTTGCTAACCCATACTTTCAAAGATCCGAAACTGGCTCAACGCCAATGTGAAGAACTGAAAGCATGGTTAGAAATGCTGGCTAATCGTAAGGTACAAATGCCTGCAACCGTTCACTCAAGAGAAGAAGAATTGGTCGACTAATGACTCTTCCCAGTTTGGTTTTATGCGTTGTTGACTTCGTCCATCTCACAAACAGTCATGTACTAAAGTACACTCCTGTTGTTCGAGGGCTCGTCGCCTAGCCTAAAATCAAACTGGTTCGAGCATTAACATTAAAAAAAGCCCTCTTTTGAGGGCTTTTTTTTAAGCTTGTTCAGTGTTAGTCGCTTTTTTCACAATGTAGATATGTGAGATGGGCGAAGCTTGCCAGCCTGTTACTTCATACTCGTCACCGTAAGTACCATGAAACTGTGGTGCTCTAGTCAGAGTAGCTGTCTCAGCATTAATGTAGACGGTAGCTACCTTGGCACCGGAGTGTCTATCAGTAAACTCAATGGGACAATTGTTCAGCACATTACCAAAAAAGCAACCCATACTAACTAAAGAGTAGCTTGCTGACTTAGTTGCGTTCGGTTCTACCCCATTTCCTGGTAATCCTGCGATAGAGGTTCCTAGAGAAAGCGATGTGTTATTGGTGAAGGTAATCTGTGTGGGTAAAGCAGTTGCTAAACTGCTAAATAATAAGGTGGCGCTCAATAGGCCCATGTGGATTAAAGATTTGTTTTCATATTTAACTTTCATAAAATACTCCTTTTGAAAGAAGACATGACTATAGTAGCGAGAAAGCAGTTGCACAACCCATTGATTCTGCGACAATACTCTTTTGCAAACGAGGTATCCGTTTGTTACCAGAATTAATTATTGATGTCGCAACCCAGCAGCTCCATTATTGGCGAGACGGCCAGCTTATCAAAACTTACCCTGTATCAACTGCTTTGAAAGGGGTTGGTGAAATACGAGGAAGTGAGCAGACGCCCCGCGGCAGACATATCATTCGCGCCAAAATCGGTGCTGATTATCCCCAAAATGCAGTCTTTGTTGGCCGTCGTTTTACCGGTGAAATTTTTTCTCCAGAATTAGCTTTACAATACCCGGGGCGTGATTGGATTTTATCGCGCATTTTATGGCTAAGTGGACTTGAAGTGGGTAAGAATCGCTTAAATGATTGCGATACCATGCGGCGATATATTTATATTCATGGTTGCCCAGATGACAAAATTGATGGCACTGCGGGTTCACATGGTTGTGTTCGCATGCGCAATGACGACATCATTGAGCTCTTTGATAGCGTTCCTGTTAAAACCAACGTATTGATACAAGGATGAGGCATGAATAACCGACTTGGACCGATTTTGCTTGACGTGGAAGGCTTCACTTTAACGCTCGAAGATAAAGAAATTCTAATGCACCCCAATGTAGGAGGGGTGATCTTTTTTAGCCGTAATTATGAAAGTCCATCTCAATTAGCTCAACTAGCTTCTGATATCAAAAAATTACGTCCCCATTTACTCTTGTGTGTTGATCAAGAGGGTGGACGCGTTCAACGATTTATAAAAGGTATGACTCGTTTGCCGAGGTTACGTGCTTTGGGAGAGAGACTAGAGAGTGATCCCAAGCAGCTACCTTCTTTGTTAATTATGGCTGAAAAAATAGGCTATTTAATGGCACTCGAAGTTCGGTCACTGGGTGTGGATTTAAGTTTTGCACCGGTATTAGATTTAGATAAAGGTGTCAGCGAAATTATTGGCGACCGTGCGTTTCATTATGAACCAGAAACGGTGGCTAAATTTGCAAGCAGCTATATCAAAGGCATGAACAAGGCAGGAATGCGTGCCACCGGCAAGCACTTTCCTGGGCATGGTTCAGTGGCATTAGATTCTCATTTGGGTTTACCGATAGATCCTCGATCTCGCGATGATATCGAGGCGGATATGCTGCCGTTTCGCTTGATTGTTGCAGAAGGTTTAAGCGCGATTATGCCAGCACATATTGTTTATCCAGAAATAGATCCCTATCCGGTTGGCTTTTCATCTTACTGGTTGCAAACGGTGTTACGTCAACAATTAGCCTTTGATGGTGCCATTGTGAGTGATGACTTATCCATGGGCGGCGCAACGGGGATGGGCACCTATGCAGAGCGCGCAGTCAGGGCTATTGACGCAGGGTGTGATTATTTATTGGTTTGTAACCACCGTGAGGGGGCAATTGAAACCTTAGAAGCCCTCAAGGATACAGGTGATGAAATGACACAACGAAGACGAGCCAGTTTGCTCGCGATCGGCAAAACACCAGATTGGCAATCCTTAACGGGATCATCTGAATGGCAGTGGGCACATGGGGCTTTGAATGAGTTATTTAGTTACGAAACACATGTGTAAGAAACTTGCAGTTCTACAGAAAACCTCATAATCTATAGCGTTTTTGTATTAGGGGTAATCCATTGATTATGGCAGAAATGTCCGCACCTGAAAGAGTCAAAGGTGTCAGTTCAAGAGCACGCTGTCTGTACAATTCAGAGCAAATCGAGCGAGCCCTTAAAAACATGGCTATCGCCATTCATAGCGACCTCAAAGATGAAAATCCTATCGTTCTTTGTGTGTTGATTGGTGGTGTGGTGTTAACAGGCAAGCTGTTAACCTTACTCGATTTTCCGTTGCAAATGGATTATATCCATGCCTCCCGTTATGGCGATCAGACCGTAGGTTCACAGTTAAAGTGGGTCGTTAAACCTAGGTTGTCGTTAAAAGACAGAACTGTCCTCATCGTCGACGATATTTTAGATCATGGTATCACTTTGGCAGGGATCATCGATTTCTGTCTTGAGCAAGGTGCTAAAGCAGTCAAGACAGCTGTGTTGGTTGAAAAAGAAGTTGAACGCCCACAATCCGGCGTGCAAAAAGCCGATTACACTGGAATTATCGTAGAGAACCGCTACCTTTATGGCTACGGTATGGATTATCAAGGCTATCTCCGAAATGCCCCTGGGATTTTTGCCGTCGCCAAAGAAGATGAATAAAATAGCCGTCATTGGGGGGTCACATTTTGCCTCCCTTAAAAATTTAGTCATAACACACAGTACCAGTGTTAAAACGCCTTATGGTGAACCTTCTGCTCCCTTAAGTTATGGGATCTTAGGTAATCAAGAAGTGGTTTATCTACCACGTCGTGGTAGCCAACAGCCTATGCCGCCACACCAAATTAATTTTCGGGCCAATATTTGGGCACTACGCGATGCAGGTGTGCAAACCGTAATCGCAACAGCCGCTGTTGCAGGCATTCATGACTTTGTGCCAGGTGATGTGGTGTTGCCTAATCAGCTTATTGATTATACCTATGGTCGTGAAAATACCTTCTTGGGTGAGTCCAGTGAATCTGATGTTATCCATGTTAATTTTACTGAACCCTATAGTGAAAAGCTTCGCCAACAAATCATTACGCAAGCTCAAAAATTAGGTGCTAAGATTGCAACCTCTGCAACGTATGCGATTACCCAAGGGCCTCGTTTTGAAACAGCTGCCGAAATTGAACGCATTGCCCGTGATGGATGTCATCTCGTTGGGATGACAGGGATGCCAGAAGCGGCATTAGCCAGAGAGCTGGGTCTTGATTATGCCTGCATTGCTTTAGTGGTTCGCAAAGCACCTTCAATAACCCCCTTTGATGCTTCAATTCTATCTGAAGGTGAGAAGTGCGTTGAAGATTTGGTTGAGGCGATTATTTTGGATGATGCATTGGCAGGAGTCTAAACCCCTTAAATCTCCCCGCCCGTTAAATCCCCCGCTCGCTTATGCTCGCCGCCCCCTTTACAAAAGTGGGCTGTTTGTTCGCTACGCTCACGGGCGCGTATGCGCGCTCACGATGAGCGATAGCGAATCAAACCCCTCTTTGTAAAGAGGGGTAGCCGCGAAGGCGGCGGGGAGATTTAGCGGCGAGCTCTAGTGAGCGGGGGATTTTGCTGGCTCTTTCGCCGGTTCTTCTGCACCTTGATCAATCGCAGGAATAATTGTGACTAGCCGCAACATGCGAGGGTTCACTTTTAATCCAGCCTTTTGCACTGCGGGTAAGTTGGTCATGATCGCTAAGCGATTATTAACGATATAGAAATTCATAGCGCCGCCGGCTTCTGCAAAGCCGTCCATATCTCCAAAACCTAAAATCGGTTTATTTCTGATAGCTTCAATAATGGAATTCATTTTGTCTGTCTCAGTTTTAGCAACAAACAAAATTTGGCAATGATCGAAGGCTTCTTCGACCTTGGTTATTTTAGAAACTGATAGAATCCGATCGCCCACAGTTTTGTTATTAATGGAGTTAAGCCCCTGAAAGTAGGTCACTTGACCAAGAACGCAAATATTAATTGAACTTTCAGGCAAACTATTTTCAGGCCATTCTACAAACTTCGCCACGTAACGTAGGAAAGCTGCTTTTAAATGAAATTCACGAGATTCAGGAGAGTACTCACTGCCCATGCCACCGCCGTCCGGTGTCGCTGGTAGTCCAGCTTGTTCAGGGGCAGCGGTTGCAGGTGGCGCTTCTGCGAACAAAATGTTGGGTAAAATTGCAAGCAAACTAACAACGGTAAAGTTAGTCAATAGCCGCAACATGCGTTGTAGAAGCGATTTATTCATGCATTAAACCAACATTAACTTTTTGTTTGTCTCGCGTTGATCGGAAGTACCACTGTAAACTCAGTGAACAGGCCCTCCTCAGAGGTTACTCGGAGTTCACCTTTATGTTGCTTTACTACTGTATCATAGCAGATGGATAAACCAAGACCTGTATTACCTTTTCCGGTTGGTTTTGTGGTGAAGAAGGGTTCAAAGACCTTATCGATATTCTTTTTGGGGATACCGGTACCATTATCTCGAATTTTTATTACCGCGTTTTCAGCCAGCAGTTCGATACGTAGAGTCAATGTGGGTTGATAGTCATTTGCTGATGCTAATTTCCTTTCTCTTAAGGCATAAAGTGCGTTGTCAATTAGGTAGATAAATACTCGACCTATTGCTTGAGGGACTGCTAATACCGAAACCGGCCCTGAAGGGAATTCTTTATCTAAAATGACATCAAACTTGCCTTGGGCAGCGCGGAAGCTTTCCAGTGCAATTTGGTAATTCTCTTCCAAGAGGGCTTTAACCTCGACCATTTCTTTTTGGACCCCCGATTCTTGGGAGTGCATTAACATGTTTTTAACAATATTATCAGCGCGGGTGCCGTGCTCTTTAATTTTGGCACAGTTCGTTTTAAGATCGCCTAAAATATCTTCAATCATCCCTAACGATTTTTGATCGAGCTTGTCTTTACTCATATTGATTTCTTCGAATAATTCACTAACCAACTCGATGGACAAATCTGAAAAATTATTGACGAAATTTAACGGGTTTTTTATTTCATGGGCGATACCGGTGGTTAACATACCCACAGAAGCCATTTTTTCTTGCATAATTAATTGATCTTGAGCTTCCTTTAAATCACCCAAAGCTTCGTTTAAATCAGCATTTTTGACAGTAAGCTCGCGAGTTCTATCAGCAACGCGTTGTTCTAATTGACGATTAATTTCAGCCAATCTATTAAATGCCCAGCGCACTAATAATAGGAGTGCAAAAACCAAGATGTATAAAACAATTCGATAAGCATAAGAAGCCTTACGATAGTTATCATAAGCTTTGTTGTATGCATTCCCTAAGGCGCTGATCAGGGGGACGATCGGTATTTCAAAATAGGTTTCATCAATTTTAGATATTTCAGGTTGGACAGCTAAAATTTTATTAGCATAAGCTAAACCTTGGGCTAGCCTATCCATATCGACATCCAGACTCGCATATTTTTTAGGATCAGCTTTAATGACTTGCATTGTTTTGTTGATTTCATCAACCAGACTGATTAAGTATCTTTGACGCTGCTCATTACGTTGATTAATGTAGACCAAAATTCCTCTAAATAAATTATTGAGTTTATCCATGAACTGCGCATTAAATAGCTGCGCATACTGATCTTGCAAACTCGCACTTTCAACCACTTGGGTACTGGCTTGTGTTTCAATAATTTCTGCCATAATAGCAGAGAACTGATAAATCGCATTTATCAGAACAGGGTTGAGCCGTTTAAACCTAGCTGTTTGAACCTCTTTGCTTTTAAGTGCGGTTTCTAACGCTTGGATGTCTTTTTCTATGGTAGCGTTAGGTTTATTAGATATTTCATTTTTTAAAGCTTGCAAAGTTTTGTTTGCATTATCCATGGCCCTATCAATAGGATCATAATACTTTTTAATTCCGAACCGCGTTTGTACCAGTGCTTCATTTAATACTGCATCATAACGTTGTAATTGGTTCAGATTGGTTTCATAATTTTTGTAAGCAAAGGGACGAATCTCGCTAACGTAGTAAATGGTAGCGATCACAATAACAATCCCCGCAATAAGCATGCGCGTGATTGTCGTTTTGGTTCGCTCAGTTATATTCACTGGTTCGCCTCGGTAGCTGTCAGTAATTCTTTGTCAGGACTTGCTGTTAAGCTTTGTAAAAATTGAGCTATTAAGTTTGCGTCATCAGTCCGGATTGGCTGTCCCACCTGATAAACTCCCATAATCTGAATCACTTCGGGAAGTGTTTTTACTGAGCCGTCATGCAAGTAAGGGCCTGTTAAAGAAATATTTCTTAAAGAAGGTACTTTAAATACGAATTTATCTTCTTCTTTTCCGGTCACATTGAAAAGACCATAATCAGCTTTTTCAATGACACCTTTATCTGCAAAATAGTTTTTATAAATGCCTAACGGTTGATAAAGGTTACCGCCGATGTTGGGTCCTTGATGGCAAGCTATGCAACCATACTTTCTAAAAAGTCGATAGCCTTTTAAAGCATCATTACTTAAAGCAGATTTTTCACCTTTTAAGTAGCGATCAAAACTTGAATTAGGTGTGACTAAATTTTCGATATAAACCGTTAAAGCATTGCTAATGGTAGTTCCGTCGATATTGCCACTATAAATTGAGTTGAAATCGGACTTATAAGAACTATTGCTTGAAATTCTTTTCGCAATCTCAGGCCAGTTATTATCAAAAATGGTTTTGTCTTTGACATGATCGTTAATAGCATCTGCAATAGTGTCAGCACGGCCATCCCAAAACTGTTGGAAATTTAAACTTGAATTAAAAACGGTTGGGGTATTCACAGGGCCTGAAGCTTTGTTGATGCCAATGTAGCGAGGTAATTTATCGACACCCGCGTTTTTGAGTTGGTGGCAACTAGCACAACTGCTGGTATTATTTTTTGAGAATAAGGTATCTTGAAATAGCTTTTTTCCTAAAGCTACTTTTGCCGGATCGGTTTGTTCGGGAAGCTCAATGGGCATAATGGCGGAAGATTGCTGAGCAAAAACATGCCCTGACAGACCAAGTATGGCCACTGAAACTGCTCTGATGAGAAGTTTATAAGACTGCACCGTTGTTGTCCTTCCCTGAACCTAATAGGTACTCCTTTCTTATTATAATACTCTACCACACAGGTGTACTTCCCCGGATGCCCGTTATTGTTAAGATTTTCAGGATTTTTTCCCTATACATATGATTAATCTAGCCAACTAGTACTATTGTCCACTTCTGCTGCTCAGCACAATCATTTAAGTTTGTTATCTAGGCAACGAATATTTGTTGATCTATGCATGTACACGATTTTTATCCAGCAGGTAAGGTTAGTACTCAATGGTGACAAAATCAGCAGATGAAGGGATCAAACAAGGTAAAGGGACAGACACTGAGCGTGCTCTTAATGAGAAAGACGCAGTCGCCGGGACGACTATGCAAAAAGTTCCTGGCGCCGACATACCCTTGGATGTCGATAGCTCACTGCGTGATGTTTTTATTGATTTCCACCCCGACACCACTCCTACACAAGAAATATCAGATTCATTTGAGCAGGCCTTTCTTAGTTATTCGCAAATGAGCGAAAAAGAATTCTTAGAAGAAGTCAAAGAAGCGTTAGTAAAAACGGCCGATAAAGGCCCTGACTTTTTAAACTTAGAATTCGAACAACTCTTTGATGTACCCTTGCAAGAAGGGGGCTCTGAAGCAGGAAGAGCTATCTCAGGGGGGAGCGAAGGGGGCGTCACGTCACTGGAGCGATTCTTAAGTTTCGGCGTATCCTTTAGTCAAAGTGATGATGATGAATCTTTTCGAGTACAATCTCAACCGCAAACCTTAGCCTTTAACACGGGTGCAACTTATGCCTACGCAGTTGCTCCTACGCAAAGCCCCAACTTAGGTGAAAACGGACCCAAAGCACCTCCTGTATTTTTACCCCCCTTACCCAAAGAGGGCGAGCAAATCACCATCAATGAAACGGCTTTGAATACGCAAGATAACGTTATCATTCAAGGTAATATATTTGTACCCTCAGCATTTAACAATTTCCAACCGGCCAGCTCAGGGGCAGGTTTGTATAGTATGGATGTGTTCTTCAACTTTCCAGCACGGGCTGGTTCAACTGAAGTTCATGGCATTGGGATGACCATATTAACCACGCCCGAAGGTAATGTGTTTACCTTTGATAGAGCAACTGGAGATTATACTTACGAATTAAACAACCCTGTGTTACATCTTCTGAGTGTCTGGGGTTCAGATTATGTCGATCCAACGGAAGAGATCTTTACTGACCGTTTTGTCTATGCTATCACCGATGTGAATTTCCTCACTGCGGTAGGACCTATCTCCGTCTTTATTGGTGACGACCACCCCGTTGCAACCGATCAAGTCCAAGTCGCGATAACCGAAGCTGATATTCAAACAATTGGTACGAATCAGTCACCAACGCCGGAGCAACTACCTGGTAGCTTGATATCATTTCCGACCAATATTTTTGGTGCCGATGGCGGTACGGTGACGAATGTTGTACTAACCAGCGCAAAAACCAATGGCGTGACTAATGCAACCGGTAATACCTCTATAGCTGCTGGTACGATCACAGTGACGGATAGTGAAGGGAATGTGTTAGAAATCAATCAGGCCACTGGTGCCACCACTTTTCATCTAAACAATTCATATTCCAATATTAATCATCAACCGACTATTTTAGTGTATACCTTTACCTTTACTGACGCAGATTTAGACACTGTAACGAAAACAGTGACGTTGACGATTAATGATGATGCACCGATAGGCACTATTGTCTTAAAACCTGGCATTGATGTTGCTACCGATGAAACCCCAGGGATCCAAGGACCAGATGATGCTCTACCGGCTAGTTCACTTGGACAAAATACGGTTTCTTATGCCTCTTTAATTACAGACACGACGTTAAATGGTTCAGATATTCCTGGGACCAAGGTTTTTAATTTAAGTGCAATAGAAGGTGCAGCATCTGGTTATACAACACCAGATGGTTCACAAAACATCGTTTTACATAATAACGCAGGCGTTATTGAAGGGCATGTAGGGACAACGGTTGGGGCTCTGGTCTTTACTGTGTCTGTTAACTCAAGCACGGGTGATGTGACGTTGACGCAATATCTGGCTGTTCAACATCCAACCACTGATCCTAACGAACTTTCCAGTAGCATGACAGCAGGTGTCTTGACCTTCACGGTGACATTAACCGATCAAGATGGGGACTCTATTGCTCCCAGTGTCGATTTAGGTTCGGTTATCAAATTTTATGATGATGGCCCAAGTGGCACGATTGCCTTAAAGGCGGGCATTGATATTGCAACTGATGAAACACCAGGGCCGGGATTACAAGGCCCAGAAACAGCTGATGTAGGACTCGGTCAAACAACGGTGGCGTATGCGGATTTAATTGATGATTTCACAATCTATGGTTCCGATGGTGCAGGAACGAAAGTATTTAGCTTAGTCGCTACAGATGGCACAGATTCAGGCTTTATGACCCCGGACGGCTCAACAATTATCCGCTTATTTAACGTGGGTGGAGATATTGAAGGGCATGCGGGTACCTTGGCTACTGACCCACTCGTATTTAGAGTGCATGTTGACTCCAGCACGGGTGATGTGACCTTAACCCAATACTTGGCAGTACAACATGCCACTAATGATCCCAATGAACTCTCAGGCGGCATGAATGCTAATGCACTGCTCTTAAAAGCGACAGTCACCGATGCCGATAGCGATTTCATTGCACCGACAGTCGATTTAGGCTCTGTTGTGAAGTTTTATGATGATGGTCCCAGTGGCACAATTGCCCTAAATGCCAATGTGGATGTGGCTACCGATGAAACACCGGGGGTGCAAAGCCCAGATGATGCGGCACCAATGGGCACGTTGGGCCAAACAACAGTTTCTTATGCAACGTTAATTAACGATTCCACAATCTATGGTTCTGATGGTGCAGGTAGCAAAGTCTTTAGTTTGGATATTGTGGGTGGTGACGGTACAGCATCAGGATACAAGATATCAGATGGTTCAGAAGATGTTCTTTTATCCAATAATGGTGGTGTCATCGAAGGCCGCAGCAGTGTGGGTGATGATTTAGTATTTACTATAGCGGTGAATGTGAATGGCGATGTCACCTTAACGCAATACCTAGCGGTACAACACACGCCTGACAGTGGTGATAATCAGCTGTCAGCGGGTATGACGGCGGGTGTGCTCAATTATGTTGTGACTGTCACCGATGCTGATAGTGATTTCATTGCACCGACAGTCGATTTAGGTTCTGTTGTTAAATTTTATGATGATGCACCAAGCGGTACGATTGCATTAGCTGATGACGCTCTTGTTGCCACTGATGAAACACCAGGGCCAGGATTACAAGGCCCAGAAACAGCTGATGTAGGACTTGGTCAAACAACGGTGGCGTATGCAGATTTAATTGATGATTCCACAATCTATGGTTCCGATGGTGCAGGTAGCAAAGTCTTTAGTTTGGATATTGTGGGTGGTGACGGTACAGCATCAGGATACAAGATATCAGATGGTTCAGAAGATGTTCTTTTATCCAATAATGGTGGTGTCATCGAAGGCCGCAGCAGTGTGGGTGATGAATTAGTCTTCACCATCGCAGTAAACGTGAATGGCGATGTCACCTTAACGCAATACCTAGCGGTACAACACACGCCTGACAGTGGTGATAATCAGCTGTCAGCGGGTATGACGGTGGGTGTGCTCAATTATGTTGTGACTGTCACCGATGCCGATAGTGATTTCATTGCACCGACAGTCGATTTAGGTTCTGTTGTTAAATTTTATGATGATGCACCAAGTGGTACGATTGCATTAGCTGATGACGCTCTTGTTGCCACTGATGAAACACCAGGGCCGGGATTACAAGGCCCAGAAACAGCTGATGTAGGACTCGGTCAAACAACGGTGGCGTATGCGGATTTAATTGATGATTTCACAATCTATGGTTCCGATGGTGCAGGAA
>JBFWUT010000036.1:0-27806 GCA_050247135.1 Candidatus Berkiella sp. | reverse complement strand
AGCGTTACTTGCTTGGATTTTTCATCGATTGCATAATCGCCCGGACCATCTTTCACTTTTTGCAAAATCAGTTGTGGGGCAATTTCATTCATTTTGATATAAAGATCAGAGCTATCTTCGGCTTGCCCTGAAATAATTAATGGCGTACGTGCTTCATCGATGAGGATTGAATCGACTTCGTCGACAATGGCAAAAGAGAGTTCTTTTTGTAGGCATTCTTCAGGCGTGAATGCCATTTTATTACGCAGGTAATCAAAACCTAATTCATTATTGGTTGCATAAACAACATCGCATAAATAACTTTCTTTTTTCACTTCCTGACGCATTCTGGGCACAACGACACCAACGGTTAATCCTAATGCACGATATAATGGTCCCATCCAATGCGCATCGCGGCGTGCTAAATAATCGTTAACGGTGACAACATGAACCGATTTACCCGTCAGTGCATTTAAATATACGGGTAAGGTTGCAACTAGGGTCTTACCTTCACCGGTCGACATTTCAGCAATTTTGCCATCATGTAAAGCCATACCACCAATTAACTGCACATCAAAATGACGCATTTTCAGCGTGCGCTTACCTGCTTCTCTAACAAGTGCAAAGGCTTCTGGCAACAACTGGTTAAGTGTTTCACCCTTTTGGAAGCGCGCTTTAAAATCAGCTGTTTTTTGCAAGATCTCTTGATCGGTGAGCTTCTCAAAATCGGGCTCTAGTGCATTAACGAGCTCAACCTGTTTGCGATAGCGCTTAATGATGCGCTGATTACGGCTACCAAAAATGGCTTTTAAAAATCCAGTAAACATATGTTTTCCATTGTTGTCTAAAAGGACGGGTTTGTATCATGCAACTATATCATAATTAAGGGTATTTTATCCCTGGTAATAAAATTTATTAAGTTGACTTATTTCTTTTAAAATCAGGGAAATAGTCACCCGGATCAACGGCTTGGCCATTTTTGTGCACTTCTAAGTGCAGGTGTGGACCGGTTGAACGGCCGCTTGAGCCTAACAGCGAAATGGTTTGTCCTTTACGTACGACTTGGCCAGGCCTAACCATCAGCTCCTTATTGTGCCCGTATAGTGTGGTTAGGCCATTACTATGCTTAATTTCAACCAGATGACCGTATCCCCCTTTGGTATCGGCAAAGGTCACCACCCCAGCTGCCAAAGCTTTCACTTCTGAGCCCTCTTTACCGGCAATATCCACGCCAGCATGCCAGGCTTTGCGTCCCGTAAAGGGATCAAAGCGTGGACCAAAAAATGAGGAAATCCAACCATTAGTGACTGCTTTACCTACGCCAGTAAAGGTGAGCTCCAGCTGTCCCCAATGCATCTGTAAGGTTTGATGCAGGGTAATTAATTGGGCATAGCGTTTGTCTAACAGGGCATTTAACCGATGAATAGTTGCTAATAATTCCTCATGAGTTGTTTCCCCCATAAACGTACCACCTACCGGTACATCATGACTAAAATCAAACTCTTGTGGATCCAGATGCGCGGATAAGACCAGCCGCTCACCCAAAGCATTAATACGCATCAGATTCGCTTCAATTCGTCCAATGTGTTGCGTCAAAATTTGTAAATGTTGTTCTGTAATGGGATCCGCTGTCGGTGTGCTGGCTGAAACTGATGCTACTGAGGGCTGAATTGCCATTTTTTTTACGGCAAGATGATATCCCCCCCATAGGCCACTTAGCCCCATCAGAATGAACCCTAGAAAGAGCAACAGCCCTGTTTGGTAACTGATTTGGAAAGTCCTGGTTAAAGGCATAGAATGGGGATTAGGTGTTTTAACATGATGCTTCATCCATGACCTCATCGAGTTATCTTGTCAGCAATCTTCTTCAGGGCGAAGGTTCTACCCTGACCAAACTCATCGAACAAGCTCAAGCTGTTGCGGAATTAAACAAAACCTTAGAGCAAGTACTCGACTCTGAACTAATAGCACATTGCCGGGTAGGTTACTATGAAAAAGGTGTTTTAACGCTGCTCGTGCAAAGCGCTGCGTTCGCTACTCGTCTGCGTTATTTTACTCCCACTATATTAAGCAAGTTACGTACCTATAAAGATTGGGTAGGACTGTGCTCTATCCAGATTAAAATTGAAACTATTATCGTACCAACCCAAGCCGAACTCACACCCAAAGAAGAATATAAGCCGCCCCAAAAGTTATCTGTGGACAATGCGCAGCGTTTTCAAGCCCTCGCCGACAGCATGAAGGCAAACGGGGTAGATGATACATTGGTGGCAAGCTTGGAAAGGCTAGCAAAGAACAAATAATCCCCCCGTGCTTCGCACTGCCCCTCTTTACAAAGAGGGGCGTTTGTTCGCTTCGCTCACGGCAGCACGGTTTTTGTTTTGAACGCGCGCGAAGCGCATTAGCCCACTTTGCAAAGGGGGCCGCTCGCTGTTTACAGCGAGCGGGGGATTTAGGGGATTAAAAAATGACTAAGCAGGAACCGGCTCGCCCATCAACTCTGGCGCTGCATACACAATCGGAGCCGCTTTTTTATCTTCAAAGCTCACGATTTCATACGCATTTTCTTCAGCTAATAGGGCTTTGATCAACTTGTTATTCAGGGTATGCCCCGATTTAACACCATGGAATGCACCGATTAAAGCATGTCCAAGTAAGTAAAGATCACCGATGGCATCGAGTACTTTATGACGAACAAATTCATCATCGTAACGCAAACCATCTTCGTTCAAGACTTTATATTCATCTAATACAATGGCGTTATCTAAACTCGCGCCCGACGCTAAATTTTTAGCGCGTAGCCATTCAAAATCCGATAAGAACCCAAAGGTTCTAGCACGGCTCACTTGTTTGATATAGGCCATTGAAGTGAATGCCAGCGTTGATTTTTGATTACTATTACGGAAAACAGGGTGATCAAAATCAATGGCAAAGGAAACTTGGAAACCGTCGAAAGGTTCAATGCGAGCAATTTTATCGCCATCGCGCACTTCAACTGCTTTCTTAATTTTAATGAAGCGTTTAGGAGCAGATTGCTCTTTTATACCAGCTGACTGAATCAAAAAGACGAACGGTCCTGAACTGCCATCCATAATAGGCACTTCTGGAGCACTGAGTTCAACAATCGCGTTGTCGATACCCAGGCCAGCCATAGCTGACAGTAGATGCTCAACAGTACCTACTCGAACGCCGTCCTTAATTAGAGTGGTGCAAAATGAAGTATCACCGACATACTCAGGTCTAGCGGGGATCTCAACAGGGGGGACGCAATCCGTCCTTACGAAAACAATACCACTGTTAGCAGGTGCCGGGCGCAAGGTAAGGAATACCTTTTCACCGGTGTGGACTCCCACACCAGTTGCCCGAATTACATTCTTTAATGTTCGTTGCTTAAACATGCCACCTGCTTTCCTCTACTAAACTATACAATGATTCGATGGGCATCATTATACATCTAATTCGCGTCTAGTCTTCCTGACGACGTAAAAAAGCAGGTATGTCAAGATAGTCCAGCTCTTCCGATGCCGTTTCCTTGGTACGAGTGGTACTACTTGTGGTCGTTGGATGCGTTTTCTTCAAAGCGCCTTGACGCATCTGCCGGAAACTTTCTCTTGATTCTTTCTCTTCCGCCCAGGGTGAGCTAGCTTTTTGACTTCCAAGACCGGTAGCGACTAAAGTCACACGCAACTCATCGGTCATTTGCGGATCAATCACGGTGCCCACGATAACGGTTGCATTATCAGAGGTGAAATTCTTGATAGCATCGCCCACTTCTTCAAATTCAGAAATAGAGAGATCCATACCTGCGGTCACGTTAACCAATACCCCTTTAGCACCGGCTAAATCGATATCGTCCAATAAGGGGCTAGAAATTGCCGCATCAGCAGCAACACGGGCACGATTTTCACCGCGCGCGGTTCCGGTACCCATCATGGCAATACCCATTTCTGACATCACGGTACGTACGTCAGCAAAGTCAACGTTGATCAAACCAGGACGGGTAATTAATTCAGCAATACCTTGTACGGCACCAAGCAATACATTATTCGCCGCGCGGAATGCATCTAGCAATGTAACGCCTTTACCTAATACTGTGAGTAATTTTTCATTCGGAATGGTAATTAAGGAATCTACATGCTGGCTTAAAGAACGAATGCCTTCTTCCGCGATTAACATGCGTTTGCGGCCTTCGAATGGGAAGGGTCTTGTGACCACCGCAACGGTTAAAGCACCAAGTTCTCTGGCAATTTCAGCAACAACAGGTGCGCCACCGGTACCGGTGCCACCACCCATACCCGCCGTGATGAAAACCATATCAGCACCTTGGAGCACTTCACGGATACGTTCAATATCTTCAAGAGCAGCTTGGCGACCAATTTCCGGATTTGCGCCAGCGCCCAATCCTTTGGTGACATCGCCACCTAATTGCAAAACAGTACGTGCCGCGGAGTTGCGTAAAGCTTGTGCGTCAGTATTGGCACAAATAAATTCAACGCCTTCAATATCAGCGCTTACCATGTGTTCAATGGCATTGCCACCACCACCGCCGACTCCGATGACTTTAATAACGGCGGTTTGAGGATAACTATCCAGCAGTTCAAACATTTGACTCATCTTTGCTCCTTTGGCTCTGTCTTATACTTAATGGTGCACCCATTTAAGCATGATATTCTGAACTAAAAATTCCCCTGAAACCAACGTTTTACCTTGCCCCATACACCCGACAACCGCTGCCCAGTCGAAACATCCATATGACGTTCTACCTGCTGCTGTCTTCCATATAAGAGTAAGCCTATCCCCGTAGAGTAAATCGGGTTGCGTTGAACATCAACTAAGCCAGTTACGTAGCGCGGCAAACCAAGGCGTACTGGCATGCGGAAAATGTCTTCTGCTAATTCAACAACACCTGGCATTTGCGCACTGCCACCAGTAACAACGATACCTGAACCGATGTGCTCTTCTAAACCTTGTCGTTGTAGCTCTGCCCGAACCAAGCTGAACAACTCTTCATAGCGCGGTTCAACAACTTCAGCTAACGTTGAGCGGGAAAGTTGACGAGTCGGTCGGTCAGTTCCACCCGGGATTTCAATCATTTCGTCATGATCAGTTAATTTTCGCAAAGCACAAGCATATTTTAATTTGATTGCTTCAGCATTTTGCGTGGGAATACGTAAAGCAACAGCAATATCATTAGTGACTTGATCGCCCGCAATGGGTATCACGGCTGTATGACGAATAGAGCCCTGGGTGAAGACAGCGATGTCAGTCGTACCGCCACCGATATCAACCAAGCACACCCCTAATTCTTTTTCGTCTTCCGTTAAAACAGCATAACTGGAAGCCAGTTGCTCTAAAATAATATCGTCGACTTCAAGGCCACAGCGGCGAATGCATTTCACAATGTTCTGTGCTGCGCTGACGCTACCGGTTACCATATGAACTTTTGATTCAAGTCGAACACCTGACATCCCTATAGGTTCTTTGATGCCATCTTGGGAATCAATGATAAATTGTTGGGGTAGGATGTGAAGAATTTTTTGATCAGCTGGAATGGCGACAGCTTTTGCGGCATCAATCACGCGGTCTACATCAGCCTGCGTAACTTCATGTTCGCGAATGGCCACTATCCCATGTGAATTCAGGCTTCGAATATGGCTACCAGCAATGCCCGTGAAAACGGAATGGATCTGACACCCCGCCATCAGCTCTGCCTCTTCAATAGCCCTTTGAATGGATTGAACAGTCGATTCAATATTTACCACTACCCCTCTTTTTAACCCAAAAGAAGGATGAGAACCGATACCAATGACCTCAATGTTTCCTTCTGGGGAAACATCGCCCACAATAGCGACTACTTTCGAGGTACCAATATCGAGTCCAACAATTAAATTTTTGTCCGGTCTTTTAGACATTTAACTCATGTCTCCCTATCAGAAATAATCCTTTATCCCGGCGAGTCCTGAAACTATTGTCATTAGCATAAACTAAATTATGCACAAACCCCACGTTTATTCAGCAATAAGTTTGAAATAAACACAAAATTTATTTGCTTTGCTCTCATTTTAGTAAAATTTGGTTAGGCATCCTTATTTCCAACCAACTGCCATGCCGCTAGTGTAGCGCAAATCAACATAGGCCATCTGACTTTGCTTTGCTTCAAAATGCTTACGATATACCCGAGCAAACCGGTTAAGACGGGTCATGATGTCGTGGGTACCGAGAAGAATGGTGGTGCCATTAGACAAACGCAATTGCCATGCCCCCCTAGGAGCAAGTGCCAGGTGGGTAATATGTAAATCAAGGGGTGCTAGCAACTTTTCCATTTCAAGATACTGCTGCCAAACGCCAGTGGAACGACCATCAGGTCCTTGTAAAGCAGGCAAGACGGGCAGATCGGTTGGAAGTGACTCTGGGGTAAATAAGACACCTTGTTCGCTTAGCAAACCTTTCTCCCCCCACAAAGCAGCAGGAATATGCTCCTCAAAGCGAATAACCACTTGATTTGGCCAGATTTTTCTGACATCCACCTGCTTAACCCAAGGTAGCGCCAGTAATTTGCTGCGAATTCTTGCCACTCGCAATTGAAAAAAACCTGCTTTCATTTCAGGGATGATAATTTGGTAAAGCGATTGCTGTGTGAGGTGTTTTTTATCGCCAACCAACTTAACAGAGGTTAAAGGAAAGTTTACAGGATCTAAAAACCACAAGGTCGCGTAACCCGCAACAAATGCAAGGCACAAGCAACTCAGTCCCATACCCAACTTTTTCCATATTTGGGTGGGTGGCTTATGCCGTTTTTCAATGGCATGACGAATTTTTTGCCGAGGCGTTTTCACCATAATCATCAACACTAACTAAGTCGAAATACCAACTATTTTTTCTGGCAGGACTTCAACCAGCGTTGTTTCTAAAATTTTGAGCACTAATTGATCAAAATCCATCCCAGCAGCCTTCGCAGCCATAGGGACAAGACTATGTGACGTCATCCCTGGTATGGTGTTGACTTCTAACACCCAAAACTTACCGTCCCCGTCTTGCATAAAATCAACGCGCCCCCACCCCTTACAGCCTAAAGCACAAAAGGCTCGATATGCTAGGTCTCGTAAGCTACGTTCTTTAGACATCGATAATGGCGCAGGACAAATATACTGTGTTTCTTCCGATTCGTATTTGGCGTTGAAATCATAAAATTCACTTTGAGTGCGAATTTCAATCGAAGGCAACATCGTTTCATTCACAATGGCAACCGTGAGATTTTTTCCTTCAATCCATTTTTCAATAATGACATCGCCATAACTGGCTGCTTTGACAAAAGCACTGTTTAGTTCAGAAGCATGCGTAACGCGGGTCACGCCGATGCTTGATCCTTCTGCGACGGGTTTGACACAAACAGGAAAACCGATTTTTTGCGCGATTGCCTCTGCCTGTGCTGCTGTTTTAGCCATGCCAAACGAGGGAGTTGGAATACGCAAACCATGCATCACTAATTTTGCTCGAGCTTTATCCATCGCTAAAGCAGAAGCCGCAACGGTACTTCCTGTGAAAGGAATACCCAGCATTTGCAATAACCCTTGAATCACGCCATCCTCACCCTCTTTACCGTGCAGAGCAACAAATGCGCGTGAGAATTTTCCTTCGATTAACTTTTGTGCCACATGCTCATCAGGATCAACCCCATGGGCATCGACGCCACAGCGAATCAACGCCGCTAAAATATTTTGACCACTTTGCTTGGAAATGTCTCTTTCGCTTGAGCGCCCACCCGATAGCACAGCGACTTTACCAAATTCGCTCATCTGACGAGGGATCTGAGTAACGCGCTCTAGAGACTTTTCAGTAAAAGTTTCGAAATGATGAATCAAATTAGCCATTGTTGTCCCCCCTACCCAGAATTTTCACTTCCGTTTGTAAACGAATGCCAAACTTCTCTTCTACAGTTGACTCTATGGTAGCCATGAGGACTTCGACATCATGGGCACTGGCTTTTTGACAATTGATAATAAAATTCGCGTGCTTGGGAGAAACCATTGCGTCCCCCACACGATATCCTTTCAATTGGCACTCCTCTATCAGTCTAGCCGCAAAATCACCCGGCGGATTGCGATAAACTGAGCCACAATTCAAAGTACCAATCGGTTGGGTATCGGAACGCTTGCGCAATAAGGCTTTAATATCACCTAGCCCGTCCGAGTTTTCTTGTTTTTTGAATCGAAAAACACCTTCCACGAACACATTGCCTAATGACGTCGTGAGTTTGGGTTTTACGCTCCGATAACCAATATCATAATCTTTAGGCGTCAACAATTGGCTGATTCCTTGACGACTCATCACCCTGATCTCTTCAACCCACTCCCAGGTTTCTCCACCAAAGGCACCCGCATTCATAGCTAAAGCACCGCCAATCGTTCCTGGGATCCCAGCGAAGAAAGCAGCGTCAGGAAAACCTAACCGACTACAATATCGAGCAAACTTGGCACATGTCACTCCTGCCTCAGCAACCACTGCACCATCTTCTCGTTGATAGAGGCGTTGCATTTGCCTGGTGCCTATCACTGCACCTTGAATGCCCCCATCTCGGATCAGCACATTGCTCCCTAAGCCTAACCAGGTCACTGGTAAAGTCGGCGGCAGCAAACTTAGGTAATCAGCTAATAACTCTGCGCTGGATGGACTAAAGAACCGCTCCGCAGCCCCTCCGATATGCCAACTGGTCCAAGGGGCTAAATATTCATTAAAGACTTCTCCAGGAAGTAATGGAATGGTGCTCACGCTTGCCTCTTGGTGTTTTGAGATCCCTTATCACCTACTAAGTCTGCGGCAGCACCGCCAATATTTCCCGCACCTTGTAAAAACAGAACATCATCTGCAACCAGTACATTATCGAGTACTTCTTTTAACTGTTGCACGGATTGCACAAAAATCGGATCAACTTGGCCACGCTGACGAATTGAGCGGCAAAGTGTACGGCTGTCAGCACCCGCAATGGGCTCTTCACCAGCGGCATATACTTCCAGCAAAATCAGCACATCGACACCTGATAACACATCGGTAAAATCTTCAAACAAACTACTGGTTCGAGTGTAACGATGCGGCTGGAAAGCCATCACTAAACGTTTATCTGGCCAGGCACCGCGAGCTGCTTCAATTGTCACGCGCACTTCTTGAGGATGATGACCGTAATCTTCGATCACCAAGGCTTGACCTTTTGCTAATGGATATTCGCCATGGATATGGAAACGTCGGCCAATCCCTGCAAATTCTGCTAATGATTGGCAAATCGCACTATCACTGACGCCCTCTTCAGAAGCCACGGCAATCGCAGCCAAAGCATTGAGCACATTATGCTTGCCAGGTAAATTTAATTGAATTTGTAACGTTGGGCGATTTAAACGATGCACATCAAAACGGCATTGCGTGCCATGTTGTTGATAGTTGGTTGCACGATAATCCGCCTTCTCATCAAAACCATAGGTTAATAAAGGTCTGGCAACTTGGGGTAAAATAGAACTCGTAATAGGACAATCAATGCAGACTACGCCATAACCATAAAAGGGCAAGTTGTGTAAAAATTGCACAAACGTTTCTTTGAGTTTAGAAAAATCGTTGTCATAGGTACCTAAATGGTCAGTATCTATGTTAGTGACAATCGCCACCATCGGATGCAGATGTAAAAAAGAGGCATCACTTTCATCGGCTTCAGCAACTAGATATCGGCTAGCACCTAAACGAGCATTGGTATCAGCGCTATTTAACTTGCCACCAATTACAAACGTGGGATCTAAGCCCCCTTGCGCTAAAATGCTTGAAATTAAACTAGTGGTCGTGGTTTTACCGTGCGTACCGGCAACAGCAATCCCATAACGAAAACGCATAAGCTCTGCTAACATTGCAGCCCTTGCCACGATCGGAATCCGCAATTCTCTGGCTTTTTGAATTTCTGGGTTGTCTTCTTGAATGGCACTTGAAACCACCACCACGTCAGCACCCATGACATTATCAGCGCTATGATTATGATAAACGTGCGCGCCTAGCTTTTCTAAGCGAGTCGTCACTTGATTTCGCGCGGGATCTGAACCCGTAATGTGGTAGCCTTGGGTTAATAATACTTCCGCAATACCACTCATCCCAACACCACCAATCCCGATAAAGTGGATCGTTTTAATGCGTCGCATTTCCGGTACAGTAAAATTCTTATGATTCACAACTAACCTCTAAACATTGTTCTGCTACTATTGTCGTTGCCAACGGTTTGGCTAACGCGTGACTGGCCATTGCCATCGCAAGGCGTTTTTGGGGATGATCAATTAAATCTAATATCAACTCGCTGAGTATCAAGGGCGTGAGTACGGATTGTTTCAGCAAATACGCTGCGCCTTGATCACTCAAATACTTAGCATTATAAGTTTGATGATCATCCACGGCATAAGGAAATGGGATCAATATACTTGGCAGACCCACAGCACAGATTTCAGCAATGGTCAGCGCACCGGAACGACAGATCACAATATCGGCCCAATTATACGCCTCTTGCATGTCTTGAATAAAATCCGACACTTGCGCAATAATTCCATGCTCTTCATAACCTTTTTTGGTTGCATCTAGATTATTTTTGCCTGTCTGATGCCAAACAAGGGGGCGCTTTTCTAGTGGTAATAAAGCTAATGCCTGTGGCAGTGCTTCGTTTAATTTTGTTGCGCCTTGTGATCCACCTAAAACTAATACTCGGACCTGGGATTGGCGCGCACTCAAACGCTCTACGGGCGGCAAAATAGTTAAAATATCCTGTCGCACCGGATTACCTGTTTCAATGACATTTTTGCGAGTCGCAAATGCCTGCGGAAAAGCAACCATGACCCGGCTCGCAATATTGGCAAGTACGCGGTTGGTCCAACCCGCAATGGCATTTTGTTCATGTAGCACGATAGGACAGCGCATCAACCAAGCGGCAATCGCTGCTGGCCCACAAACATAACCTCCCATGCATAATACGGCATTAGGGCGCACTGAAGCTAACACGCGCCAAGACTGAAAAATTGCTTTAAGAATTTTAAAGGGGGCTAACAGCAAAGTGAGAAGACTCTTACCGCGCACACCTTGAATATCGATGAAAGAGATGGGGAAATTTTCTGCAGGAACTACTCTGGCTTCAATACCGGCATGAGTTCCTAGCCAATGCACTATTTTGCCTTGTTGTCGAAGATAACGCGCAACCGCTAAAGCAGGCATCACATGGCCGCCGGTGCCCCCTGCGATGATCATCACTTTACTTTTATTTTCTATAGCGCCCAATGGTGGTCTCCCGGCTGACGGCTAAACGATTTTCATAATCAACCCGCACGACTAACCCGACCGCAATGCAAATAATGAGCACGCTTGAGCCACCATAACTTAAGAAGGGAAGTGTTAAACCTTTGGTGGGCAAAACGCCTGTGTTGACGCCGATATTAATCAGAGTTTGCAAACCAACCCATAGGCTAATACCGTAGCTCACAAATGCCGCAAAAAGATCACCGCGCATCGATGCATTTAAACCAATGATCATACCACGCCAAACAAATAGGATATACAAACCTATCGTAGCAAGGGCCCCTACTAAACCCAGTTCTTCAGACAAAACAGCAAAAATAAAGTCCGTATGTGATTCAGGTAAATAAAATAATTTCTGGATGCTGCTACCGAGGCCCACACCAAACCACTCACCCCGACCAAAGGCAATCAATGCTTGGGTTAACTGATATCCGCTATCAAATTGCACTGCCCAAGGATCCAAAAATGACGTTAAGCGCTGCAGCCGATAAGGCGCCGACACCGCCACTAACCCCAAAGTCAGCGCCACCATAACTAATAGCACCATAAATTGCCATAAGGGAACGCCAGCCAAAAAGAGCATTGCCAACGCTGTCGATAAAATAACCACGGTTGCGCCGAAATCGGGCTCTAATACTAACAAAGCCCCCACTAACGACAGCAATAACATGGGACGAACAAACCCAGAAACACGACTTTTTAAATCCTGATTATGTCGCACCACATAGCTCGCCAAATAAACGACCACAGCCAGTTTTGCGAATTCAGACACTTGAATGGCAGTAAAACCTAGGTTGATCCAGCGCGCACTACCATTAACGACTCGCCCTATTCCAGGGATCAGCACTAACACCAAAGTAATGAGGGCAGTCACCATCAACAAACCCGATAGGCGAAACCATATTTTCATGGGTACTGATGCCACGATAATGGCACCCGCAATGCCAAGAATCATACAAAAGCCTTGGTGGAGGGTATAATAGAAGGGGTGACCTAAGCGACGTTCTGCAACCACAATCGATGCTGAAGTAACCATGATGATCCCAAGCGCAAGCAAGGTAAATACCGAACCAATAAACAAGGGATCTATTTTTTTAAAAGCTGTATTAACCGGTGTTCGCATCACTGTGTAAAGTCCTTTTTACTGCCTCCACAAAGGTATCCCCACGATGAGCAAAATCCTTGTATTGATCCAAACTTGAACAAGCCGGCGATAACAGTACCACATCTCCTGCTTTGGCTGTCTTATAAGCGATCGTTACGGCCTCTTGCATATTAAGAGCATCAGAGGTGTCTACTTTTTGTGCTAAGGCTTGTTTGATAAGAGGCGTATCCTTGCCCATAACAATGATTTTTCTGCAAAATTGGGTCACCATAGGCGCCAAGTCATTAAAATCAGCTCCTTTGCCGTCCCCACCCAGTAGCAACACAATTTTCCCTTTGAGTTGCTTGCCAATCCCCTCTAACGCAGCTTGGCAAGCACCAATATTGGTGCCTTTGGAATCATTAATCCATTTCACATCGTTTATTTGCGCCACTTCTTGGCAGCGATGTGCTAAACCACTAAAGGTCTGTAACGCATGCAGCATTTTATCTATGGGTAATCCAGCAGCCTGTCCTAGAGCTAAGGCACTCAAGGCATTGGCGTAATTATGCTGCCCAAACATTTTCATCGACGTCGTGGGAAGTAATAAGGTGTCACCCAAGGCTAGCCAGCAGGTATTCTCTTGCCAGCGTAATCCCCACTCCCCTTTTTGGGGTTCATCTAAGGTGAAGTAATGACACTTTACCTCAGGTGCAAGGGTAGGGCTCATCGACAAGGGATCTTGTTTATTAATAATGGCATGCTGAGCTTGCATGTAAATCCGGTGTTTGGCTTTAGCATAATCAGCAAAACTATCGTAGCGATCGAGATGATCGGGCGTAATATTCAATACCGTAGCCGCAATTGGTTTCAAACTGCTAGTCGTTTCGAGTTGGAAACTGGAAAGCTCCATCACGATAAGTTCTAAATCTTGTTCATTGGCTAGCACGTCTAACACCGGCGTGCCAATATTACCCACTACCGCGACTTTCTTACCACACGCTTTGGCCATTTCACCAACCAAAGTGGTTACGGTGCTTTTGCCATTCGCGCCGGTAATAGCAATAACAGGCACTTTGTTAAATCTGGCAAATAATTCAATATCACCTAAAATGTCGACACCATGAGCGTGCGCTTCTTGGATGGCAGGCGATGCTATCGATACACCTGGGCTCACCACTAAACTCTGCGCATTGTTTAACATTGCTTGCGGCCATTCTTTGCCTGTGTAAACCGTCACCTCTGGGTACTGTGCGCGAAAAGCGGCTAAATTGGGAGGGACATCTCTGGTATCCATGACCACAAACGGCACATTGTGTCGTCGTAAAAATCTCACACAAGATAACCCGGTGATCCCAAGACCAATAACCACTGTGTTCTTTGGATTTTGCATTAGCGTAATTTCAACGTTGATAAACCAATTAATACTAGAACTACCGTCATGATCCAAAAACGCACAATCACTTTGGGCTCAGGCCAACCTTTCAATTCAAAGTGGTGATGAATAGGCGCCATGCGAAAAATGCGTTGCCCAGTCAGCTTAAAGGAAGCCACCTGTAGAATCACGGATACCGTTTCCATGACGAAAACACCACCCATGATAAACAAAACGATTTCTTGACGCACTACTACAGCAATCATGCCCAAAGCAGCGCCTAACGCCAGCGATCCCACATCGCCCATAAAGACTTGAGCTGGGTAGGCATTAAACCATAAGAACCCAAGTCCTGCGCCCATTAGTGCGGCACAAAAAACACTGAGCTCACCTACTCCATTAACATGGGGAATGGCAAGATAATGCGCAAAATCGGCATGCCCTGCTAGATAAGCAAATATGCCTAGCGCACCACCGACTAACACCGTCGGCAAAATGGCTAAACCGTCTAAGCCATCAGTTAAATTGACGGCATTACTCGCACCAACGATCACAAAGTAGGAAAAAATGATATAGAAAAAGCCCAAGGGTATTAGGGCATTCTTAAAGAAAGGTAACGCTAATTGCGTTTCAGCCGGTGTGCTGGCGGTCATATAAAGGTAAGTAACAGCAGCTAAGCCAATCAATGATTGATAAAAATACTTCCAGCGACCTGGCAATCCTTTGGTATTTTTGCGAATGACTTTGCGATAATCATCAACCCAACCGACCACACCAAAACCAAGTGTCACCAGTAGCACAACCCAAAAATATCGATTACTCAAATCACCCCATAAAAGACAAGCCACACTGATAGCAATTAAAATCAATGCGCCCCCCATAGTGGGAGTCCCTGCTTTACTGTAATGTGATTGCGGACCATCTGTACGCACTTGCTGCCCCATTTGACGGCCTCGAAGCCAGGCTATCATATGCGGCCCAAACCACAATGAAAAAATCAGCGCTGTCAAAGCTGACAAAATTGTCCGTAATGTCAGATAATCAAATACATGAAATATCCGGCAATATTGTGATAAAAAATGTGCTAACCAAAGTAACATTATGATTCCTCGTGGTGTGCCAATGCATTGGTGACAGCTTCCATTCCTGAGCTGCGCGATCCTTTGATTAAAACAATTGTTTCCTGAGTGAGCTGATCCTTTAACTCATCTACTAACAATGTCTTGTCAGGGTACATTTTGGCACCTTCGCCAAATGCCTTAACCGCATGTTGACTCAATTTACCCACCGCAAACAAAGACTGAACACCTTTTTCTTTGGCGCGTTGCCCAATCTGTTCGTGATATAAAACAGCATCTTCTCCTAACTCTGCCATGTCTCCCATGACAAAAACTTTTTTGCCCTGACAGTGTCCCAATACATCTAAGGCAGCATTCATCGAACCGGGATTCGCATTGTAGCTATCATCAATGAGGATGGCGCCATTCTTACCTTTGATACGACGTAAACGTCCTGGCACCCCATCAAAAACACTCAGCCCTTTCACAATATTCTCTAAGGAAATCCCCATCGCTAACCCTGCCGCACTTGCCGCTAAAGCATTCATGATGGTGTGTTCGCCTGGAATATTAATGATTACATTTTGCTGTTCTTTACCAAGCTGCAAATCAAAGCGCACCGCAAATGGCAACATTTCAATATTAGTAGCCGTCACATCGCTTTTATTTCGCAAACCATAGGTGATTACTTTTCGGTCTTTAATCAAGGTTCGAAAAAAGTCACTAAATTTTTCATCGACATTTAATACAGCGATACCATCATGAGGCAGAATATCGTAAATTTCACTCTTGGCTTTGGCGACACCTTCTATCGAGCCAAAACCTAATAGATGAGCAGGCATTACATTGGTAATCAGCGAAACATTGGGTTTGGCAATGTTTCCAAGATAGCGAATTTCACCTATGCCACTTGCACCCATTTCAATGACGCCATACTGGTAAGTTTCATCCAGCCGCAAAAGAGTTAAAGGTAAACCGATATGATTATTAAAGTTCCCTTTGGTGGCCAACGTCTTCCCCTGTTGTTCACAGATCGATTCCATCATGCCCTTTACGGTAGTTTTGCCACAACTGCCGGTGATCCCTACTGTAGATAATGAAAAACGCGCACGCCAAAATGCACCTAACTTACCCAATGCAACGGTGGTGTCTTTTACCTTTAAGAAAGTGACGCTTTTTTCTAAGGGAGTGCGTGGCTCATGCGCAGCAATAACGACTTTGGCGCCTTTTTGCAAAGCGCTTTCAATATAGTCATGACCATCAAAGTTCTCACCTTTCAAAGCAATAAATAATTCACCACCTGTGATTTTCCGGCTATCAATTGCGATCTGCGGCAGATCACCATCTGCCCCATAGAGGGTTGCGTCAATCGCTTTCGCTATGACAGATAATTTCATGTAGTCTCTTCTCCCAAAATCTCGCAGGCAACTTCGGCATCACTGAAGGGAAACATTTCTTTGCCAATTATTTGATAATTTTCATGTCCCTTGCCAGCAATTAAAATTGTATCAACAGCCAAAGAATGCTTTATGGCATATTCAATAGCACGTTTACGATCAACTTCCTGCTTCGCTTTTTCATTGTGTTCAACACTGAACCCTTGCACAATATCATTGATAATGCTTGAGGGATCCTCTGTTCTTGGGTTATCGCTAGTCACCACGATGCGATCAGCATATTGCGCCGCAATTTGTCCCATCTTTGCTCGTTTATCTTTATCTCTATCCCCACCACAACCAAACACACACCATAAACGACGTTCACAATGTACTCTGGCTGCTTTGAGCGCTTTTTCTAAAGCGTCAGGCGTGTGTGCGTAATCAATAATGATTTGGGGGTTACGGATCCCGCCTATGCGTTGCATACGCCCAGGTGCACTGGTAGCAAAACTGAGTGCATTTAAGGATTCTTCTAACGTAAAACCTTGCAGACAAAGCTCTGCTAACACACCTAATAAATTGCTAACATTAAACTCACCTAATAATGACGAGCGTAAAATACCTTCTCCCCAAGCAGAATCTATCTTCGCCGTCGCCCCTTTATGGTTTAACGTTAATGATTGGACGCAAATAGGTAAAGCGTTCTTAAAAACACTGGAGGAGTTCATAGTAGGTTGTAAGGTGTAGCAGGCAATCGGCATTTTATGCGTGATAGCACGTAACATTTTTTCCGCATAAGGCGAATCTGCATTCACCACAGCTCGCTCTAAACTTTGGAATTGGAATAATTTTTCTTTAGCCTTGCCATAGGCTTGCATCGTGCCATGATAATCTAAATGGTCTTGGGTCAAATTAGTAAACATCGCACTTTTAATCTCGATAGCGCTTACCCGATTTTGCATTAACCCATGTGAAGACACTTCCATCGCGACTGCTTTAGCGCCTTGCTGTTTAAGTTGATAGAGATATTTTTGTAAAGACACCGCATCTGGTGTGGTCAGCGCACAGTTGGCTAATTCGGGAATAAAACCATAGCCTAACGTACCCAAAACACCACAGGGTTTGCGTAAACGAGTCAAAGCTTGGGCTAAAACATAACTGGTTGTGGTTTTGCCATTAGTGCCTGTAACCCCCATCACTTCCAGTTCTTGACTTGGATCACCATAAAATCGCTTGGCTAAATTTCCCAGCAATCCTTCTAGATTCGTAACGGGGATAATGGGGATCGCACTGGTATCGCTGGATAAAAAAGCGTTAAGACCCTGTGCTTCACATAAAATAGCACCAGCGCCTCGTTCGATAGCATCACGTAAATAAGCACGACCATCAAAGTGCTGACCTTTGATGGCGATAAAGAGATCACCCGTTTGTATTTGTTGGGTATTGAGTGTTAATCCTGAAATCGATATGCCATCGTCTTCACACTTAACCCAACCCTGTAGCAACTCTGTTAATTTCATCTTGCTTTGCCATAATACTTAACTCTGCGTATAGCCCTCAGGGGGGATCTGTAACATACGCAATGCACCAAACATCACATTTGCAAAAACGGGCGCTGCAACCTGACCACCGTAATACCGTCCTGACTTAGGATCATCTACCATCACAACAATAACCACACGGGGATCTTCCGCTGGAGCAAAGCCTGCAAAGACCGCCACATGGCTGTCGTCAGAATAACCACGCTGACTAACTTTTCTTACTGTTCCTGTCTTGCCAGCAACACTGTAGCCAGGCACCCGGGCACGAGAACCCGTTCCATCGGTAATGGAGGATTGTAACATTTTATTCACAGCTTGGGCGACATTCGATGGAAATACCTGTTCTGAACTGACCACAGCAGGATCCGTTTTGATGAATGAAATCGGATGTTTGCGCCCCCCATCGGCCAATACCGCATAGGCTTGGGCTAATTGTAATGGCGTTACCGAAATACCATAACCAAAAGAAACTGTTGCCAAAACAAAGGGATTATTCGTGACCTTCGCTGATAAATAGCCTGGGCTTTCCCCAGGAAAACCACTACTTGTGCGTTCTCCAAAACCGACTTTGCGTAAGGTGTCATAAAGGCTCTCGGGCGGCAATGCTAACGTTAATTTAGCTATCCCCACATTACTGGATTTTTGAATGACATGGCTAACATCCAACACGCCATAATTTCTCCCATCTCGCACCACTTTTCCAGACACTTTCATCCAGCCTGGATTGGTATCGACTTCGCTGTAGGGATCAAATTTGCCGCTGGCTAAAATGTTGGCAACGCTAAAGCTTTTGATCACTGATCCTGGCTCAAATTGATCGGTTACTGCCCGGTTACGAAAACGATGATCGACACTCTGATAATGCTGATTGGGATTAAAAGAAGGCTGGTTCGCCATCGCTAACACTTCGCCCGTTTTAGCGTCTAATACAACAACGGATCCACCCACTGCATCATGCTTTTTCACCGCTGCTAATAATTCACGATAAGCAAGATACTGAATTCGGCTATCAATACTTAAAGCAATATCTTGGCCACTGATGGCCGCTTTTTTGCCATGAACACTTTCTACTTTACGCCCCACACCATCTTTTAGAACACGATAATGGCCGCTTTGGCCTGCTAATAGCTCATCTAGCCCCAATTCCAGCCCTTGTGCACCACGATGGTCAATATCGGTGGTGCCTACAATATGCGCGTTCACTTCGCCACCTGGGTAAAAACGTTGATATTCGGTTTGTAGGTGGACGCTAGGGATATTAAGCGCTTCAATTTTTTTACCGAGCATCGGTGAAATATGGCGCTTTAGGTAAACGAATTGTTTATCTTTTTTCTGTACAATTTTTTGGGTGATATGTGCTGGATTCATTCCTAACAGATGGGCAAGCTTTTCCCAATTAGGATCATCCACATCAGCATTTTTGGGTGAAATCCATACAGATTTTACCGGAGTGCTCACTGCCATTGGCTCGCCATGACGATCGGTAATAAGGCCCCGCTTGGCTACCATGGGGACCGTACGAATGGTCCTGGCATCCCCCTGGCTTTGTAGGTATTGGTTATCAACCACTTGCAACATCACCAAGCGCCAAATGAGCATAAGGATCCCCGCGCTTCCCAGCAACATTAAGGACCACTGACGCAAACGATAGTCTCGTTGGTAAGTTATCGGTATCATTCCTTGATCACCACAACCTCTCGCGGTTCGGGTAAATGCATTTGCAGGCGTTCCCTTGCCACATGTTCTACTCGAGCGTCTGCCGCCCATGTCCCTTGTTCTAAGAGGAGTTGACTCCATTCAACTTGTAAAGACTCAATATCCTGCTGTAGATTCTGTAACTTCGTAAACAATTGTCGACTTTGGTGTTTGTAATAGACAACAGCTATCGCTGATGCGAACACCGACGTGGCCAACATAGTTATGGCGAGTAGTTGTAACCACTTCGCACGAATTTTCTGCATGAGCTGCGATCCCTTGCATTAACTCATTAAGGCTTTTTCGGCTACCCTTAACGTGGCACTACGTGCCCGTTGGTTGCGTTCTAATTCATCATCTTGGGGTCGTTGTCTTTTCACAACCCACTTAAAAGGCGCGTTGAGATCTTTTTCGGGGATCGCAACACCCTTCGGTAACTGAACTTTGGATACTTTACGAAAAAACTGCTTAATTTTTCGATCTTCTAGAGAATGAAAACTAATAACGACTAAACGACCTTGATAGGCCAATAAATCCTGACAATCTTTTAAGGCAACTTCGATAGCCTCTAATTCTTGATTGATATACATTCTAATCGCTTGAAACGTTTTGGTGGCGGGATGTTTTTGGTGATTTTTCACAAATACACATTCTGCCACTAAGCTCGCTAATTGCTTGGTTGTTGTAATTGGATTTTCTAAGCGGGTTGCGCAAATTTTATGGGCAATTTTTTTAGCGAAGGATTCCTCGCCATATTCGTATAATACTTTGATAATATCGGATGCGTCCGCTTTATTTAGCCATTCGCTTGCAGAAATCCCTCGCGTGGGATCCATGCGCATATCCAATGGCCCGTCTCTCATAAAACTAAAGCCACGTTCAGCAACATCCACTTGCGGTGAAGAAATGCCAAGATCTAATAAAATGCCATCAATTTTCCCTAGCAACTCATTGTTTTGCGCAACTTTCCATAAATCGCTAAAGCAGGCATGAAAACATTGAAAGCGAGAGTCAGATCCGAATAAGGACTTAGCATGGGCAATGGCTTCGGGATCTTTATCTAAAACGATGAGTCGGCCATTAGGACCTAATTGCGAAAGAATAGCTTGCGAGTGTCCACCACGACCAAAAGTGCCATCGACATAAATGCCATTAGGTTTGATTCTAAGGGCGGTGATGGCTTCGTCTAACATGACGCTCTGGTGGATAGGTTGGTTCATAAGGAGATGCTTAACAGACTATTGGGCAAGGCTTGCTTGTCGTCTGCTCCTTGTATCCAGCGGTCACGCGAAACATTCCATTCATTCGCGTCCCATAATTCAAATTTACGACCCTGGCCAATTAATACCACCTCTTTTTGCAGTCTACCGTAACTACGCAAGGGCGGGGGAACAAGGAGTCGTCCATGGCTATCAATCTGTGATTCAGTGGCATGCCCTATCAGCAAACGTTGAACTCGTCGGGCAGCTTTATCAAAACTGGGAAGAGCTTCGATTTGTTTTTCGATCTGTTCCCAAGCTTGTAGGGGATAAATTAACAGGCAGCATTCTTCGGTATCGATAGTGATGATGCATTGGCCTTGGGATTCTGTTTGGAGAAGATCGCGATAGCGAGCCGGGACGGCAACGCGTCCTTTATCATCTAGTGATAGCTCACTAACTCCTCTAAACATGGCAGTATGAACTCCAGGCTAGCCCACTTTTACCCACAATGATCCACTTAACCACAATATAGGTGTGCCACGCAACAACTGTCAAGGAAAGTTTACACACTAACATGTTCCCGAAGGGTGGTAGTTACAAATCTAACGAATATCAAACTGGGGCTCATTTTGCCAAGAGGACAGGGGTTTGGCTAGCTGTTTTTTACATTTTGTTAGTTGAGACACTTATCAGTAACCCTCTTTCGTCTTTAACATCTTTAAATTTTGATTTACCAGCAAGCTCTGCAACCCTGTTTTTTCTTTTTACTAATACGTCCATTCCACCCATGTCAGGTAATAAGAAGCCAGGAGAGGTGGGAATACCATTGAATAGCTGTGCTAATTCCTTGTCGCGATTACTTAACCCTTCAATAAAAGGGGCTGCGAATGGCATAACTTCATCCTACTGTCATATCAACTTTTTATACATACGACTTGCTAGGCACACGGTAAGTTCCTAACCGTTTTTGCTTGCCCTGTCATGCTTGACCTATCACCAAGGTTTTAATTTTTTACCCAATTGAACCTAATCGGGCCATCTTCTGTCGACATATATATATGCACAGAGAAGGCCCCATCTTTACGAGGTGACTTATGCTAGGCTTTCAAAAAAGTTCTTTTGACGATGTAAAAAATAAAGGCGATTTGAAATTATTAAGTGACATGTTAAAAAAGATAAAAGAAATGATAGAACAGAAATATGGACCTAAATTCGATATTCAACTGCAAATGTTCAAGAGAACGTATGAGGCATTTTATCAAGATAAAAATCCCGAGAAAATAAAGGACGCAATTTTGCTCGATCTACGCACGATGTCGGAAAATACGCGTTTTTCAGATGATGGACATGAGTTTTCAATTAAACTTGATTTATCAAGAGGTTTACATATTTTCGAGTTGCCATTACTGCAAGATGAGTTTAAAAAAGAAAAGAAGCTAAAAGAGATATTTTCCTCTACACCTCCTATACTCGCTACAGGCGTTAAATCATTAGAAAAGAAAGTACTGCTTGAGATGGCGCAATTTAATCTATTACTTCGAAACAGTGATCAATACGGCATTAATGATAAAATAGTTATGTTGCACCAATATTTGAATGACGTTAAAAAAAGACTGCCTCAGAATACAAAAATAGCTAGCTATTGTGATCAACAAATGGCCCAGCTTAGCAGCTTATGTGAATCATGTATGAAATCTGAGCCTGTTTACGTTAAAGAAGCTAATTTGCCATTTGAGCAAAAGGCACAGCAAAATGCCGCATTTTTAATACTCCCTGAAAAGAAACAAAAAGAATTACAAAAGAAAGCAGCTAAAGCAGAGAAAAAAGCGGTCAAACGAGAAGAAAAAGAAGCTAAAGCTGAAGCTAAACTTGAAGAAAAAGAAAAACAAAGAGAGATTAGGAGAAATGAAGCAATGAATACAAAGACTTGGGGAAGGGGAAGGTGAATTGAGAGTCAGCCTAAGCGGATTCTGTCGTGGACAACCATTCCTCTGGGATATGCATCACTGCCTACCTCAGCTACCTACCCGGATCCAATGCGGGTCGCACCAATGGATCCCTATTGGGCCTTGCTTCAGGTGCCTGAAAAATGCAAGATACTTCCTATATCAGCAAGTATCTTGCATTTTCTAATAGAAACCCCTATCTTTATGTAAGATACTTGCTATTTTAGGAAGTTACTTACAAAAATGAGTATTATCGATACCCTCATCCAGGCAGGGCTAGCCAATAAGCTTTTTACGCATGATGATCTGCGGCAATTACTCGAAGGTACCGATGCCAGCCGCTACGCATTGGTCAACAAAGCGCTAAACAAAGGACAAATTGTCCAGCTCAAACGCGGCGTGTACGTCATGAGCAACAAACTCCTGCGACAGCCTTTAAGTCAGTTTTTTATCGCCAGCCAAATGATCCCACACAGCTATGTTTCTTTCGAAAACGCATTGTCGTTTCATGGCTGGATCCCAGAAGGCGTAAAGATGGTCAGCAGTGTTATTCATCAAGGCAGATCCAAAGCATTCGAAACCCCATTAGGCGAGTTTCAGTATATAGTGATCCCCATTAACCAGTATGAATTTCTAACTGGTGTTTCAAGAGTCACTCTTGAAGATCAGCCTTTTTTGATGGCCTCACCCTTGCGCGCACTCACTGATTTGGTCTATGAAAAAAAGCTTAAATGGCAAAGTCTTGATTATCTTGTTAACGCGATGCGAATTGACCTTGACAACTTATTAACGCTAAAACAAGAAGATTTCTCGACAATTAAACCCGTTTACCGCTCTAAAAGAGTGTTAGCCTTTATCCATCAATTAGAGGATTCAATTATTCATTATGGATCATTCGATCATTCAACAAAGACTAAAAGAAGCTAATCCCCAATCTTTAGAAGAACAGACTCATATTCTTAAAGAAACTGTTCAAGAAATTATTTTATATGGATTATCCACTATTCAATTTTTTGACAAAGCGTTATTTCAAGGTGGAACCGCCCTTCGTATATTATACGGTTTGCCCCGTTTCTCTGAAGACTTAGATTTTATTGTTAAAAATCCTGATGAAGATTTTCAGTGGCAATTTTATATGAGCGGCATTCAAGAAATCTGTGAAGAATATGGCATTGTGACGACTATTACAGATAAAAGTAAGACGAACAAAGCAATTCAAAGTCTTTTTATCAAAAACGACTCGATTGGCAAAATGCTTGATTTGTCATTTAAACATAACATTGCTTCAAGTCTTCTTATTAAATTAGAAATCGATATCACCCCCCCTTTAGGGTCAGGATCTGAAATAAAGTTTCTCGATTTCCCACTCCTACACAGAATCGAAGCACAAGATTTAAGTAGTAATTTTGCTTTAAAATGCCATGCTTTGTTATGCCGCAAATACATTAAGGGTCGAGATTGGTATGATTTTTTATGGTACATTTCCAAAAAGATCAAACCTAACTTGGCGCTTTTACAAAATGCTATTCATCAAACAGGCCCCTGGCAAGGTAAAAAGATTCAGGTCACATCAGAGTGGCTCACTAAAGCCTTAACCGATAAAATTCAAGCGATGAACTGGAAAGAAACCAGCGAAGATGTCAGGCGTTTTCTAAATACCAATGATAGAAAGCAGCTACAACTTTGGGGTAATGAGTTATTTTTAGATCGTGTGGAAAAACTGGCAAAAAGTTATAAATAGTGAATTGAGAGTCAGCCTAAGCGGATTCTGTCGTGGACAACCATTCCTCTGGGATATGCATCACAAGAGTGAGGTTATTGAAGTCAATCAATTTATTTTATTTGAAAATCAGAATGTAGCTTTTTCCAATGATGTTGAAGCTGCTTTTTATGAGCTTCATTCATTGGAAGGTTTTTTAACGCCGCCGGCCAAAGGCTTCTCGCTTTTTCGATAGCGTCGTCAAGATGCGGTTTAATGACTCGCCAAGGAATCGTGGATCGTTCTGCCCAAGCCTCAAAATGTGCATATGACGCTTTGTACCAATCTTTATTTTTTCCTAGATTAAGCGCAAAGTGCTGCTCATCATCGATATAGACCTTTGTCGTGACAATATCATAGGCTGGAGAAAACCTTGGAGTAATTTGATCCGAATAAATTAAGCTCCAGTTCTTCAAGTGAGCATCACTGTTGGCAAGAAGTATGTTTACTAGAAGCCGTCTAGCAAATTGTTGTACATCGGCTAAACCATCGCCAGAATATTCGTAAAGGATCCTCCCAATTTGCTCATAGCTAACAGCGTTATACTTTTCGTGCGGATATTTCACTAATACTTGTGCAAAATCTTCCATATGAATTCGACTATTGTCATCACGGTCAAAACGTTTAATAGCAAAAGCGAATTTTTCATCTGGTAACCTAATTGTCGGCAAATTATCAAGTTTGCCGATTTCGACCAACTTAATTTCTGGTATTATGATCCCCGCTAAAGAAGCTAAAGTCATCGCCGTATATTCATTTAATGGTACATCTTTATGCTTTGTCGAGGGCGTCTTGATAATCCAATCACCCAGCATATCTCCCTTAGCTAAATTGTAACGCCCATCCTTTTCTCTCATGGAAAATTTCATCTGAATACCAGCCAATGAAAATTTGTTCTCTTTGGGTATTTTCTCTAATTTTACAGCCTTCACTTTACCAACAATACCGATAAGAACACTATCGGGAACATCTTCTGGATCCATAGGAAATGCCACCAATGCACCAGGTAAGTCTTTGCCTAAATATGATAAAATAAGAAATTCATTATCAACATGTACCTTCAATCCCTGCGTTATCAATTCTCGGAGCGACCCTTCTGGTAATAAATTGGATAAAGTAGGATGAAGTCTTTGATGCCTCACCCAGGGTTTAGCCATCAACTTATCCGCTCGAGGAAAACTGGGGTGCGTAATTAGACCAAGGGTTGGACGTTCTACATTTTTTTTGAAACTCTCTGAAAAAATCAACACATTTTTTCCATTGTCAAAACCAACTAAGTAGCCTACTTCTGAACCATGCAAAGTTAATTTCAACACATTCACTTCATTTGATCTATCAACGCTCATTCTTCATCCTCTAGCAAACCCTGCCATGGATTGTCAGATAAATCGTTCTGTATTCTGTCTTTTGTCTGTATTTCTGGTTGAGAGGGATCTGTTTCAAGCACTGATTGAACCATACTGAGTTTTTCTTTAGGGATAAGCATGATCTCGGAATTGAGCCCTTTGGCAATCAACTCCAGCGTTTCAAGTCTTGGATTTCCTTTAGATTCTAAGTGCTGATATTGCTGGCGGGAGATCCCTACTCGCAGAATCATGTCGCTTTGTTTAAGGCCCAGTTCAAGTCGGCGCCTTTTGAGCTGATTTATAAGGGAATTTTTCATTGTAAACTTATCAGTTGCTTTTGTGTCTATAAGAAACATATTAGTTGCTTTTTTGCTATCTTGCAACAAATATGTTGCTTTTTATGCCTAAAAGCACCAAAAGCAACCCATGTGTTGCTTTTGTGTTAAAGCAGAGGAATTTTCTTTGAGGCTTAGATGAAGAATTGAGAGCCAGCCTAAGAGGATTCTGTCGTGGACAACCATTCCTCTGGGATATGCATCACTACATACCTCAAGCAACCTACCCGGATCCAGTGCGGGTCGCACCAGTGGATCCCTGTTTGGTCTTGCTCCAGGTGGGGTTTGCCGTGCCGTGGAGTGTTACCACACACAAAGTTTAGGCTGCTTCTAACCTGTTAGAAATGCCTCGGCATTATCCTGCGTAATAAAAATGGCTTCATTTGCTTGTGGGAATGCTTGGTAGAAATAATCTAAAGCTTTTTGGTGGCGAGGGTGTGGCTTTTGCCATGTCACTTGATAAGGGGTTATTTCTTTGCCATTTTTTGCAACAAAATCGACCTCGCCTTTGTGAATTTCTTGCCAATAAAAGACTTGCTCATTTGTTTGTTTTAAGCGTAAAAAAACCATGATTTCAAGACTTTTTCCTAGATCTCTCCCTGCGGTACTCGTAATTGCATGCCGCAAGCCAGGGTCAATTGGATAATATTTTTTCTGCATAGCGAGTTGCTTTTTTTCTGAAAAAGCAAAAAAGGGACAGGCAAACAATAAATAAGCTTGCTCACAGGCTTCTAAATAGGATTTTACGGTATCCACTGTCAGATCAGTGACTGCTGCTATTTTTCGGTAGCTCAATTCAGCGCCGCACGTATCAAAGGTCATTTTAGCGACTTGTTTGACAGCCTCAGGCGTCCGGGCTTTCACACGTTTTAATACATCACGCAGAATAATGTCGTTAAAATATTCCTGTAATAACTGATAAGGATGTTCAAACGTTATTGGCCTAGGAAACCCACCCAAATTTAAGTAATTTTCCAAAACAGGTTTCGGAAATACGGTTTTGTATTCACTATATGAGAAGGGAAATAGCTCTAACGTGATATGCCTTCCCGTTAAAGCCGTTGCAAACTCGCCACTTAATAAGCAGGAATTTGAACCCGTAAGAACATAGTAATTTTGTTTCGGACGTTCAAGTTGTGTATGCAGCCATTTCTCCCAACCATGCACATTTTGAATTTCATCAAAGAAAAAATAACAAGGCTTATTTTTGGGAACTTTTGTCCGGGCTAACGAAACGATCTGTGATAATAAATTAAAGTCCATCACATCTAAGAGTCTCGGATCTTCAAAATTGCAGTAATAACAATGCTGCAAATCAAGCCCATAATGAGCCGGTATCTGGGCCAGTAATGTCGATTTACCACAACGACGTACGCCTTGAATGATGAGAGCTAAATCATCTGATAAATTCTTAGGAAGCGCGATTTGTCTTTCAATGCCGACTCTTGGAGGAGAGTCCCAAAAACTCCACTCTGCCAAAATTTCTAAAAGCCGTTGGTCTAAAATCACTTATCTAGCCCGTCTAATAAAAATGACACCAATGTCAAATATAATCGACAACCTTGTGCCCGTCAAGTATACTCGACGGCTAGATCAGTGTAGCCACACCACAAACAACCACACCCGATCCTTCAATCCATCGCAAGTCCTGGTGAAGCAGGCTTGGGCTATTTTTCTGAATGCACTTGGCGGAGCTTATTGGAGTATGACGAGAGCATGTGGATTGAGGTAGAGAATTGAGAGTCAGCCGATAAGCCGGGTTCTGTCGTGGACAACCATTCCTCTGGGATATGCATCCCT
>JBFWUT010000035.1:0-30279 GCA_050247135.1 Candidatus Berkiella sp. | reverse complement strand
TCAATTACTTCTTTTCTAGCGTTCCAGAGATTATAAAACAATATAGATTCCATAATCTGAATAGTATCAATATAAGCTGTTTGATCTGAGCAGGTTTTCTGGCGTTTTGCAGAATGACAATCATCCTCATTCATTTCTAGCGTAAATGTTTCAAATTGTTCACAAAGAATGTTCATTTGTTCATGCTGTAAAGCGATTTCAAAATCAGAAGTTGAGGCATTATATTCAAGTTCAGCATTGGGTGATATATATTCAAGTTCTGATGGTGCAACGGATGTGTCATACAAAGGAATATCATCAACTGGTGTTGACTTGTCTTCTGGCAGCGCTGAGCCGTAAATGGGGCTATCTATACTGAGTGGCGCCACTATATTCTCATTTTGCTTAGATTCCTTTTCGATGAGGACTTGCAAGAGTTTCATTGGGCGCTCGACCTGAGCTTTTATGTTTAATTCGAGTTCAGTTAAGTAATCTTTAAAGACTAATTCATGCCTTTTTTGCTTGAACTTAGTCGCAAGTTTAATTAGGTTTTCTAATCTTTTGTAAGCATTGGGATTTCGATAAAATATACGTCGCTGTCTTGGATATTTTAAGGCAGCAAACATTTTTGACATATAAATAAATTCAGGGCTTTTTTCGGGATCATTTTTAGGTGTAAAAAAAGATTTGATGGCTTCTTTTGCCTTACTAATCATCATGCCCATATAGTGCCCCCAACTCAATTTCTCAAAAAAATAGCATCAAGCTCTTAAATCAGTCAATTAAAACGCGATGGAGTGGGGTAGATGCGGGATAGATAAATCGTTATAAATGAATGGGTGTAAGTACTTAGGTATTCATATCGATTCGGTGAATAGTGGTTTGCAATGGCAAAAACAGGCCTGAATACCATATGTTGACTAACTTTAACTATTTGGCCACACTTGCACAGCAGAATTAGGGCAATTTTTTGATAGGGTGTGGAGTTAGTATGTTTGAGCTTGATTATTCGCTGAACGAAATGGAGCAAAATTCAGCAGGAGTTCTCCATATGCTCAATACGACTTTTTATCAAATATATCAGCAAACGGCCTTTCGCTATCCTAATCTAACTCTGCTTAGCACGGCGCTGCTTTCCTTGGGATATGTTCTTCGGAACAAATTTACAAGAAAGCCAGATGCAAAGAAAATGCCAGAGGAAGCGCCAGGCGAATCAGCAGAGTTAGCAGAGTTAAGATCATCGCTAGATCAGTTGTTAAAACAACAAGGCATTATCGAGGGAGAATTAAAGCAAGAAACTGCATTACTGGTACACTTTCTAAAGTTGTTCAAAACTCATGCTGGAAATCAAGAGGCCCTTTACCGGAAAGTAGAATCGCTTGAACAAATAGCTGCTCCCCTAGAAGAAAGGGTTGAAGAGCTTGTTGCAAAATTCGACACCTTGGCTCTAAACAATAAGCCAGTAGCTCAAGATGACGGTGATATAGCTGATTTAGAGCGTCTTGATGATTTAAAAAAATCAAGTATGAGACAAAGACGGATATCTGAAAAACGCTTTAAATAAGCCGTTTCTTTAAAGAGCGTAGGTTGCTGTAGAATTTTTATGGCATCTCGTATTTGAATGTCGCCAAACCCTTACATATTCATTGCAGGAAGCTAACTATTTCTGATAGTATCCCTTTTTAATTGATAAGTCGATTTGCTAAATTGGTTGGCTGTCGAATTAATAGGGGGCATAAATGAGAGAACTTTGTTTAATTGAAGTCCAGCACATTTCGGGTGCGGGTGATAAAGACTATGTGACCGAAAAAAATCTGTTAACGAATTACCCCTTCATGTGGCACTACCCATCACTCTTAGTATATGTAGGTGTTAGCACTGAAGTCGCCTTTTTAAGTATGTGTGGCTTTCATTTAGCAGGGCCGGCAGGCGCTATAGTCGGTGCATTGGTTATTCCTTCATCGCTGGTGTATTCAAGTCTTCAAAGGAGTACCACAGCATGAGAACGTTACACTTTCATGAAATAACACAAGTTAGCGGCGCCAGAGTGACCTCCTTTGATGCGTTCGGTTATGGTATCGGTTTAGGCATAGGCTCGCTTATGGCGGGGTTTGGCGTTGGTAATCTTGCTGGCGGCTATTTTGGCTACCAATTAGCAAGCTACATGGGTGCGGGCTATGTTGCTGCTACGCTAGGTGCAGGTGTCACGGCTGTCGGAGTCGGGTTTGCGGGTGCCTATTTATTAGTGGGATTAAATGCCTGTTTATTTACGAGCAATACCTGTCAAAGAAAAGGCAATGTATGAAATTTTCAAATAAGAAAAATACCCGGTTGTATAATGAGGCTAAAGCCGATTTTGAGAATAAGCGATATACCAGCGCTCTGAAAAAATTGGCAGAAATGAAACTGTTGATAGAATCAACCCGCGATGATGTAGAGTTTATGCCAAAAGTTGAAAAAAGTATCACTTTTTTACTTTCAAAGAATATTTTTCTGGAGCGTACAGCTGAAGCTGTCAATTCAAAACCCCGAAGCGCTCGTAAAAAGCCACGTTATTAAATAACATAAGGATTTGATAATGAAAACAGTCGCATTTGCCGGTCAATATGACGTTCAAACACAAATACTTGGTAAGTACATCGGTTCTAAATCAAATTATTTAGATTCCATGAGCCATACGATGGATGCTGGTGAGCAAGTTAAAATCTTAAAAGCAAAAAATCCATATGGGTTAGAGGTTAATAAATATCAATGGGCCAGTGACGCTCAAATAATCTTTGTCTGTGTTAATGCGGATAATCCTGATTTCTTCAAGCATTTCACGGATGAAGTAAATAATGGAAGATTTGCGACAGATCAAAAGATCATGTTGGTTGCCCATGTTGCTAAAATAACTGAACAGAGTCAAGCGAGCTGCCAGGAGATAGCGGCAGATAATCAAGCTGAGGTTATTTTATGTTCTATTCACAGTAGTGATGCTTTATTCTTCTCACCTAATCATGCTAGCAAACTACCCTTTGCTGCGGTATTTGATCATGTTATTCAAAATACCATACAAGCGTCTATCGAGCCTGAAAAGCGTCGAAAAATGCAAATGTAGTTATATCAGGTAGGGATATTCAAGGGTTGTATCGTAGTGGAAAGATCTTCGCTCACCATCAGGAAGTAATTTGAAGGGAGATCAATCCACTCCTCCTCGAAAGTCGTTAAAGGCTCAGAAGAAATAACAACGATTTCATTTTTGTCATTAACAGGCGGCAGAATATGGTAGTAATTCTCCTTCGCACTAAATTGGCTTCCAACATTATAGTGCAAGCTGAGCGGAGGGTTCTCAGGATCAGCACTATAGCGGATCGCAATCATAGACTTACCATTAGTTAAAACAGCATTAATATAAGTGTTGGATGTAATGTGCCGTTTTGCTTTAAAAGTATTAATTTCGGCAATGACTTCGCCAAAGTAATGGGGAATTTGCTTGGGATCAAAAGAGCCATGATTGCGTTGCATTCTTTCCAGTAAAAGGGCAAATAGGTGTTCTGAGTCAGTTTGTCCCTTAATCCAATTATAAATTTTGTCAGACAATGGGTGACACATATCGCGCCTAATTAACTCAAAATCGAAAATCGTTCCATTATGCATAAAGAGCCAATCTTCATATTGGAACGGGTGGCAATTGTATTGGGCAATGGCTCCCTTACTGGCCGATCGAACATGCGCAAAGAAGCAGGGTGATTGGATCTTTTTGGATAAATGCTTTAGATTCTGATCATTCCAGGCTGGATTAATAGATTTGAATAATCCGGGTTCGGAGTCAATTTCAGGAACATACCATCCTAAGCCAAAGCCATCACCATTGAGTGGCTCTGGCATTTCCTTTGCGTGGGTGCTCTGATTAATCAGCGAGTTTTCAGGCTCAAATAACATTGCATGAATAATCAAAGGCTTGCCAATATAAGCAATAAATCGGCACATACTAAATCCTTTGGCTTATTTATCCCTTTTTCGGCTTGAAATTGAATTTTGTTAGATAATTGGATGCTTCTATGCCCGGGTGCTTGCAAAATAAGTAAATAAGTAATTAAATACAGCAGCTTGAGTAAGGAGTTAAAATGAGTGAAAGTGCTGGACTAGCTAAAGCCTATCAACAATTCAGTGTTGGTCAATTTCAAAAGGGCATGAAACTGATTTCGCTTGTTTCACCTCAACCTGGCGAGCGAGTTCTGGATTTAGGGTGTGGCACTGGTGAACTGACCTATCAAATTGCCAATTTAGTGACTCAACAGGGAAAGGTAGTTGCTGTTGACCCAGATTTTGAGAGGATCACCTTAGCGCAGAAAGATGTGCCCAGTAACATTCGCAATATAACCTGGTTTAATGTCTCAGCTGAAAACTATGTTCCCGCTAAAGATGAGACATTCGATATTGTATTTTCAAATTTTGTATTACATTGGATCCCAAACCCACAAGCGATCTTGAATAAATTGGCTATGGCGTTGCGTCCAAATGGACGTTTAGCCATTCAATTAGTATTTGATCATCCTGACTTTGTTAAGGAAGTCACCCTCGCAAGTCAAGTAACTGAAGAAAAGGTATTAAAGCGATATCAGTTGTTTCCTAAAGATCAATGGGAAGCGATGGTTAAAAAGAGTGGTTTAACAATTGATAGTATTTCCGCAGCTGATGATTACTTCTTTGAAAATCTCAATGCATTTTTTGATTGGTGGGAAGCGACGACTCATGGCACCTTTTCAAGACAGGGGATCCCACAGCAGATTAAGCAAAGCTATGAGAAAGAATACGAACAAGGTTTACATCTTTATGGTAAAGAAACGCTAGTCTTAGTTGCCAGCAAAAGATAGCATTTAATGTATTTACACGCTAAAGCTGCTTTGTGGAACAACATTTTTCACAAATGCAGCTTGTGTCATCTAAGATTCCCTTTATTGTTCTTAAGTGGGAGTCATCACTGTGAATAAATACATTAAAATACTCAGTATCAGCGCTATATTAGGTTTTGCATCATTATCCCACGCAAGTGAAAGTGGGGCACAAACAAATCCGATTCAATTGGCTTCATCATTTGCTGCCTATTCTTATGAGGGAGTGCCATGTTGCAATAAAGGATGTTGCAGTGGCGTTAGCAATGAAAGCGTTCGATTCCAATATCATCATAAGCACCATTATAAGCATCACCATAAAAAGCATCATAAACAGCATAAGAAACACCAGCGCAAGCATCATTATAAATCTAAACCATCCTGTGGATGCGCATAACCACTCGTTAGACTGAAGGGCGGCAAGTATTCTTGCCCCTTTCAATTCCCACATATGAGAATGACACAGTTTCCTGATATCAAGTCACTTCAACATGATTAGCGGTGTTAGAGATTTCAACTGATAATGTTAAAATTGCGAAAATGCTTGGCACATGGGTGCTTTGGCTTATAATGTTTAATTGGCTTTGAAACAAATAATGAAACACTCATTTTTCATCCAATCCTATTCGCGCGGCGGGTTATTTCACACCATTAATTCCAATGTGCAGATGTACGCCGGCTATTCCTAATAATTCTCTTTTTACGTTTTACAGTTCATGAAATTAAATTCATTTTTGTGTATTGGTGCGCTTGAAAGAGAATGAGAAAAGGGTAGTGTGAGGTTAGAGATGTTAAATTTAAAAATTGATTTAAATGGTTATGATAAAAATAAAGCAGCCTTGTTTTTATTTGCGCTAAATTCTGTTTATAATATTCAGCCTGTACATGAATTATTTAATCAAGTTATCAAAGCAGGACCTATCTCAATTAACATTGTACCACGTGAACAAGCTCCTTTTGGTGCGAAAATTGAAATAGATAGAACGATTTATCTTGCAAATGATCAACCCATCTATGAAGCAATAAGTGCTGTCTTGTTTGAATTATGTAATGCAGCGAACCCTGGGTTTAATAATACGCCTTGTTCAAAGTTTAAGAATGCTGATGATTTTGCTAATGCAATAGAAGCTGTTGAATATAATACGATTAGGCGACATGCTCTTCTTATGAACATTGTTTGTAGACAACCTAATTTTAGACAAATTATAAAAGCTGAATTTCCTCATGTTGATGATGCGTTGTTAGACAAGAGTTGCGAACTACTGGTTAATGCTCATTTGAAACGTTTATCTCGATCATTTGAGGACGTGCTACAAAGTTTAAAAACTAAAAAACCAGGTCAACTTTTATCTCACTATGATAACTATAAAAGTGAGTATCATAAATGGGAAAAGGAACATCGACCGTTACCTATGCCTGCTAAAGGATCGGGGAGGAAACTGCCCGAGATCCCTGTGACACCTAAAGCTTCGGGAAGAAAACTGCCTGCTTTGCCAAATAAGAAAGCATCGTGAACATAATACAATTCATTGCAGGTTTTGGACAACACTATCTCGCTAATCTTAAAAAGCGAGTCGTTGATCAAATGCTCATCGAGCTAGCCGCTGCCTCTGCCAATGGGTCGACTCACGTCGTGGAATTTATGCTTAAATTTCAAGTGATCAGAGATAATGCGGCAGCTAATAATAACAATGCGCTAACCTCAGCTGCTTGGAACGAAGAACATGCAATAGTGTTACGTTTAATTGAGCTACCTTCAGTCAGAGAGCATCTTCCAGTTGATGTGCATCCTCACTTCAGGAACACAGTAGAGCGTGTAATCAACGAAGCACTTTCTGTTTATAGGCTTAAGCAGCTTATGAGATCTTCTTTAGAAGTTGCTTATTCTGCCTATAGTGATTTAAAACCAAGTGAAACAATGGCATTTCCAGAGGAAATGGATTCAGAGTATGCCACTTTATTTGCCATGGGAATTATTTCACAGTTTAAAAGTTCCCCTGGTGCTCCAAATCCCATCATGTGCAAAGTTTTAAGCTATTTGCTGCATATGGAAGATAATAGACCGAGTGTTTGTATTGAATTGGTTGCTAAACGAAAGCTTCCACAAGCACTGCTAGCGGAGCAGGCCTTTACAGCACAATAAAAGAGGAAATCCAGCTTTACGAACGCCTCTAAGCGTCAAAAGATTGAGCATGCTGATTCAATAAAAGTTACCCGTGTATCATGTAAACGTTTTAAATTGTAATTATGCCTCTTCGTTCTTGGGAGAAGTTAAGATGAATAGCAACACTACTATGCCAAATATTGAATTTAGAAGACGTCTGGATAATTTGGTTTATATTTTTCGTCCTTGCAGTTCTATTAATAAGATGCCAGCCTGGAAGCGAGAAGATCTCGATCTGTGGGTCAAATATTCTACGGAATATGGTTGGGTATGTGTCGATACAAACGAGGTAATTCTGACCATGCCATGGCCCTATAAGCCTAGCGATCCCAGCAGTTTACCACCAGCAGGTGAATGGGTTAGTAAAAAAGCAGACAAATCCTACGTGTATGATTTGGTTATTACTATTTAAACATAAAATACAAATACGAAGGGCAAACACCTGGATGACTTGATTATTCAACGAACGTGAGCTGCAACGGAGTATTGTTTGGTGCTTTGGCGCCAGGAATTAACTCGTTATTGTGAAGATGGTTATGTCGATATTGATAATAATGCTGCTGAACGTGCAATGAGGCCAGTTGCTCTGGGTCGCAAAAATTGGTTATTTGCAGGTTCTCATCATGGGGGTAGTGTTGCGGCAACTGTGATGAGTGTTATTGAATCTGCAAAGATTAAACGGCAAAACGTGATGGAGCGAATTAAAGGACTATTATTGCAAGATGATATGAAGATTAGTTCTTGATCATGATTTTATTGTTCTGAGATCATTCCTCAGGGCTTCAAATCCCATTCTTTAAGTTTCTTAGCTGCTGTGCCAAAGGGACCGAGCTGGTATACAGCTACCCCTGCTGGTGAGAAGCTGAATTTCTGAAATGGTTCGGTGAGCATCTTGTCGAGGTATTCCCGGGTAGCAACGCCAGTGGTGACGTGTGGATTGTAATGTTCACCCGAATAATTTTGCACAAACCCTGATACATAATCAATCATTTGTACATCAAGTGTGGGATCGTCATGCGTAGCGGTGAAGGCCCCTATTGGCCCGGTTTTCACTGTAAACGGAGCCACAGCGGCAATAATATCCGCTTGTAAATTAAGCAACTCAGTGGTTGGCTTGATAACAATACCTGCGACACCAAGCTCGTTTGTGGGAATGTAATAGTATTTGAAAGCTTCCAGTTTCATGTCCTTGATTTTGGTGTTAGCAACTACTTTGTTGGTAGCAGCATAAACTTTATTAAGATCCGCTGCATGGACAAAGCACTGAATCACCGTGATATGCGGTCGATGCATTGCATCCAGGGTAAAACCTTGCGGATAAACTTTTAAGCGCTAACATCTGATTGGCCGACATCGTCGCCCCAGATGATAATGATGTTGGGCTGAGTTGTCTTCGCTTGGACTGAAATCGACAACAGGAGCATGCTAGAAGCAGCGAGCAGTAGCATAGTATTTCGTGGTATGGTCATTAAATTTCTCCTTAGACGATTTTAAGCCAGACTTTTCTAAATATTGGGAAAAATGTATCTACATTTAATACCTGCTATTAGCTTTTCCAGGGTAATAAGAGTTCTGTAGATTAGGCTAATGTATATTTCCAAATCGAGATCATCGGCATACTGATTGAAATACTTAAGTTGGAGGCTGCAGCTGAAATAATAAGCAAAATAAATGTATTTCATTGAATGGATTAGGGGGCTTTTAATTGCAAGATGGAAGTAACTGTGCTCGAATGAAAGGTTTTTGTTATTTCGGACGGTTACTGACATTCACTCATAATTGCATAGAATAACTGTTCTATGCAATTTTATGGACCTTTCGGCCCATCATTCGGGATGATTTTTAGACCTTAGGTTCTCACCACTCTCACGTTAATAGCGACTAGTATCCTTCACCTTTTATTTAACCCAAACACGTGCTTTTTCAATAATCTTTAATGAATTATGGGTTAATGAAGAATCATCAGTGTTAACAGCAACTTTATTTTTGACAATAGACTTCGCTGCCAACCATGTTAATGAGTTTGAATGTTTTGCGCAGACAGACTGTGCATCTAAATCTTCTTCACGTTTAGTTTGCAATTGGCGATCAGTAATAATTTGCTTATCTAGGCCAATTTTTGTTAACAATTCGAGATTTGCGAGATCATTTGTATCATACAGGTGTTGCACAAAATTGTTTTGCAAATTAGGTGTGTTTAATTGGTTGGCTCCCCTTATTGCAGCATCAAAATTAAATTTCTTAAATACATCAATTAGTACAGATGTATCCTTAACCGATATCCAGTTACCAGTTGATAATAGAGTAACCTCAGGAAAATAATTCAGTAGTGTAGAGACTGCTAACTTGTAAAAAATTAAAAAAGTAATGATGTCAGTAACCATAGTTGGGACGCCAATGGATGTTAAAACACCAGGAGTAATAGGTTCAATAACGGTTGGTGCAAGGTTTAATACAAAGTAACTGATGGATACTGCAACCCAAAATCCATAATATTGCAATAGACCCAGGTTAGTATGTAAAGGATCATCAAGTTTAATACGTAAATTAATTAGCTTGTTTACTGCATCAACGGTATTAGCATATGGCATAAAATACTCCTAACTACAATTTTAAACGTTTACATAATCCAAAACGACTTTCTGATTTTCGCTTAAGATCATTTTCAGAAAGGGGTCAAGTATCCCGATGACCTTTCTGACCATTTTAGTCACAAAGGTCATCGGGATACCTGACCCTTTTCTCTTTGAATTTTTCAAACATGTTTGTTTCTGGCATGATTAGCCCTCATCTTTATCTTGAAAGAGTTATAAAAAAATAATGATTTTTTAAAATGTAATGAGGGGTATTTTAGGAATAGCCGGCGTACATCTCTACGTTCGGGTTAATCGTGTAAAATAACCCGCCGCGAGAAAAGGATTGGATGTAGAAATTATGTTTCATGTCATTAATGTAGAATATTGTGAAATTACGCGATTATACCATGTTTTTCATGGTTTTCAGGTCTATTGGTCAGTGGTCTGCTACCAGTAATCCGGGCGAGCGTGAGGTTCTCCCCTACCTCAGTCGATATCCCGGATACGGATCTTTTATAGCTTGTTTATCGATGGAAGGGTTCATTTTGTGAGATACCAGAAATGATGGATACGGTTCTTCTAGGTAATCCTCTTCTTCTAAAGAGGATTGAGTCTGATGTTCATAACGTGAATAGTCCATTTCTGGCTCATCACTTTTTAAACAGCTCGCAATGATATCAGGCAGTTTATAAAACAAGGGGGCCGCAAAGAATGCGCAGATTTTATTTCCGTATAAATAAGCGTAATAAGTAACATGACCGCGCATGGGCATAAACGTAAAATAATATTCTAGCGACCAATACGACGGGATATAACCATATTGCCAGAGGTAAAAAACTTCAAAGGCGCCTCTTGCGACTTCAGCCACAATAGGCCCTGCAAAATACCACGCTAATAATATGCCTACTGCCATAGACAGCAATTTAAGGAACCGCATATTTCCCCGCTATTTCTTATCTATTAAGCTGACGTGAGGATCGCTCAAAAGTACTGAAAATGTCAAGGTAAATGCAGAATGTGCAAGAAAAACGGTGGTAATTATAAAGTCAGCTAACACTTGATGTTCTTGACCGCTTCCCGTTAGGCTAATATGATGCCACGCTGAGTTTTTTATTCATAAACGAGATGAGGCTTTTTATGGTCGATTTACTAGAACAACTACAAAATATATTAGAAGAATATCCTGTTTGCACAAAAGCAGCGATTGGCTTGGGAGCACTGGCAGTGAGTGCGGTGTGTGGTCATCTTTATGATTGGTATTATGAAAGTCCCGAGAAAGAAACCTATACTCCACCTCGTCGCAGCCTATCTCCCAGACCATAAAAAAACTCAGGGGTTCTCTTCTGGGTTTTAATGTTAAATGTAAGCTCAGATCCGCGTTCTCTTTCTCGCTTGCTGGCTTCTATGAGAAGCTGGTGTAGGAACCCTGCGTTTTTCAGAAGGATGAAATGGTTTGCCTTTTTGGCGTTTTGCTCTGCTAGTTATGGTGGTGTCTGATGGATGCCTTTTGATACATCTGCTTTCAAGATCTGGATGATTTATTCCATTTTCTTTGCTTTCACTGGGTTCAATTCGTTGTCTTTTAGCGCTCTCTGAGAAATAAAGACCGATGTTTGGGATGGTCGTTGTGCTACTTAATTCTTCAGGATTTTTGCCGGTATAGTTGGCAACAAATATTCTCGCCTCTTGATTTAGCATGCCGCTGCAATGAGAATAAATTAGATGTAAGATGTTTGACACAAGTAGTTGGTTATTTTCATCGGTATCTAAAATTGCCAAGCAGCGAAAAAGTAAATTAATCACATTGGCAGACCATGCAAATTGTTGCACATAATTTTCAACATTATATTTGTTGCTTAACACACGATAAAGAAAATCTCTATCTTGCAAATCAGCACCCAAAATAAGCTGGTCGTGCATAATATGCAGCTCTAAAATGGGCAGGTTATCAGAAGGATAGGAATGCGGCATATTGTGTTAACTAAGTTAGTTTTAAAACAAGCTGTAATTTTGCCATAGGCTACTACCTAAAATCAACCCATGCGCCGTTGTGCATTAGTGTTACACTGAATAAGCTTAGGGACAGAGAGCAAGCAAGATACTAATTACGCAAAGGAAGCTTTTCATGCTGAGCGATTATCACAAACTATTTCTACACGCTAGCCCTTTATTGCTCTGTGGGAGTGTGCTGATCCTGGGGTTAATCGGTGGTGAAATCAATCGATTTATCAAGATTGTGCCTAAAATTTCAGGCTATATGCTGATTGGGATTTTAGTAGGCCCCCTCGTTTTTAATGTGATCAATTATTCCCTCATTAACGATTTGCGCATTTTTGTGGATGTTTCTTTGGGGCTCATCTTATTCAATTTAGGCAGACAACTCGACTTTACCTGGATCAAGCACGACCGATCAATCTTATATATGTCTCTTGCTGAATCCGGTCTGACCTTTATCCTGATCTATGTTGCATTTATATGTCTAGGCTTTTCATCGATCATAGCTTCACTGGCTGGCACGATTGCCATCACTACCTCCCCTGCCATTTTAATGATGATTGTCAAAGATCTCTCATCTGAAGGACCCGTTACAAGACGTGCTCTCATTTTGACAAGCTTAAATAATTTATGGGGATTATTATTATTTAATTTGTTGTTAGCTATTGTGAATAACAAAATTCATGGGTTGGTTGATGTTTCCGGTGACTTTTTACTCAAAATGCTACTAGTGACATCCCTTGCATTATCTATTTTTATATTAACTGAAGTCATTGCCAAAATAATTGGTAAAAGTAAAGAATCCCAGCTTATTTTATATATCAGCGCCATATTGCTGATTATTGGGTTTGCCGATCACTTTCAGCTTTCCATAAAAATGACCCTCTTTCTATTTGGTTTATTAATTAGAAACCTAGATCGCAAAAACTACCTTATTGAGGTCGATTTTACCTGGGGAGTTCGTTTAGCTTTTATTATCTTGTTTGTTATCACTGGAACTCAACTTCAACTGCAGGGCTTTGCTACTTCGATTGTGGGTGTTCTACTCTTTTTGTTTTTGCGCTCGATTGCCAAAATAGGCGGCATCATGCTGCTTACCAAAAAAAGCCGATTAACACTGCAACAATCCTTAGCGATAAGCCTTTCATTAACACCTATGGCAGGAATTGCTATCGGTATGTTGAGTATTTTGAGTGATTCTAATCTCGTATTGGGTCGACAAGTCGCTATGATTTTGGGATCAGCAGTGACTATATTACATATCATTGGCCCTCTGATGACCCAATTTGTGCTGATTAGATCGGGCGAAGCGTATTCAAATAAAAATTAATTAGGACCCACTATGACTAATTTATTGGCTTTTAAAGGAAGCGCTTTCCCCACCATTGGGGTTGAACTTGAGCTGCAATTGATTAACCTATTTAACTTTAATCTAGCGATTGAGGCTTCTGATTTTTTAAGAAGGTTAGCTGATAACCCCCATCGCTGCGAATTTAAGCCTGAAATCACTCAGGCAATGATAGAAATTAATACCTCAGTTCATTACGAGTATGAAGGATTACTTCAAGAGCTCGTTCAGGCAAAAAATTATATTGCAGAAGAAGCCCTTAAAACCCACATTGGCATTTGTGGTGGTGGCACTCATCCCTTTCAAAAATGGAAAAACCAACGAATTTATATTACGGAACGCTTTACTAACGTATCAAATGAGTATGGGTTCTTAGCAAAACAGTTTACGGTATTTGGTCAGCATATCCATGTTGGCTGCCCAAGTGGCGATGATGCACTCTATTTGTGCCATGCCTTGGCAAAATACATCCCTCATTTTATCGCTTTATCAGCGGCTTCTCCTTTCCAGCAAGGCGTTGATACTTCTTTTGATTGCTCTCGTTTGGCTATTGTGAGTGCCTTTCCCTTAAGTGGCACGCCGCCTTGGGTTTTTGAATGGCATGATTTTGAAAAATACTTTGACACTTTGTATAACTTAGGTGTCGTCAAAAGCATGAAAGATTTTTATTGGGATATCCGGCCCAAACCTGAGTTTAGTACTATCGAGCTTAGAATTGGTGATACCCCTCTCACTATTCAAAAGGCGGCAGAATTAGGTGCTTATGCGCAAATGCTGGTCGCTTGGTTACTTGATACCAGGCCCCAAATTCATAAAGAAATTTATTACACCTATCTGATTAACCGTTTTCGAGCTGCTCGCTATGGCTATAATGCTGTCATTATTGATCCCATCAACAATACAACAACTAATCTACACGATGAACTCTTAAAGACCTTTGAGGAAATTGCGCCTTATGCAGCGACTTACAAAAGTAGCATTGCATTGGAACGGCTTAAAGCGGCAACTGAAAATCGCATCAATGGTGCTCATTGGTTAAGAGAACAATACAAAAAAGTGATGACGCTAGAAGATATGGTAAGAAAGCAATCAGAACTGTGGATGGAAAAGTCTGAACCGGAATTACTCAATTTATTGCTATAAAATCAGTGTAGATGCTATACACTTGTTTTTTATCATAAAAAATCTATCAAGATACCCCTTTTATATCAAAATAACATGAACTTACCTCAAGGCATTTGAGTCTTAATATTATCTCCAGTTTATATGTGGCAGATATGTATTCAGAACAAATAGCAAATTCTCTTAAAAATGCATGCGAAAGTGACGATGTTAACGCGCTTAATGCTGTGCTTGACACCATTCCATTGCATGAAATGAGAGAGTATAAATTAACGTTACTGGAGCAATTTAATAATGCTGCTGAAGAAGGTAACAAAGATATTGTTGATAGGCTTTATGAAGTCGAAGTGGTACATTCTCATTTCGATGAGAATGGTTCTGACCTATTTGAGGTAGCCAAAGATGCTGCTGAAAAATATCAATTTAGTATCGCAGAAAAGCTCTTCAAAGAACCCGCAGCAAAAAAAGCAGGTATTAAAAATTTCCATCGAATGGTTTATTCGGAAGATGTTGAAGGTGTAGAAGCGTTCATGGGCATTCCAATGCTTCCTAACGAACTTCTATTAGCTAAAAATCCCAGCTTCGAGGAAATGAACGCATTGCAAATAGCATTTCAAGAGAAAAGTCTTGAAATGATAAATACCTTATTAGAATACGATGCTTTTAAAAACGATTTGTTTGCTAAGGATTTATATGGCAGGACGGTTGTCGATCTTGCCGTAGATAGCAATTTTGAGGAAGGTATACAGCTCCTAGAAGAAATGGGCTATGTAGTTTCACCACAGGATAGGAAAGCGGTAATAGACTTAAGTCAGGACAATATCGACAAAAAGCTAATTAAATACTTAGATGATAAAGGTATCTCCGGATCAAGCATTGTAGATGAAGAAGGCAATTGCAATGGATGGTCTTTTTTATATCAAATCTATGTTACCTCAGGAAGGGAAGATGAATTTTATGATGTACTTGAGGTGGTCGCCAATTGGGATGAAGATAATGATTCGCTACAAAACTCAGATTTGCCTGATTCATTAAAATCAAAGTATAAAAATAAAGAGGATCTTTTTGAGCAGATCATCAATGATCTTGCTATATATCATCATGATACAGTGGCGGCAAAAGAACTCAACTTAGGATGGCGCCAGGAATCAAGACTCCAACAATATGAATTAACTAAAGATCCCAAGGTGGGTAGAGAACTACGCAAATTATCTCATTTAGAAGGCGGTAATGTGACCAGAGATCAGCTGGTTGAAATGATACGATTTTTTGCAAGATGGCCTGGGACTAGCATTGACATTGGTGGTGGTCAACATGCCACAAGTCTATTTATTACCCCAGAGGGCCAATTTAAATACTTTGATCCTAATTTAAGAAATAGAATTGCTACTGTCAGCACTCCAGAAGAAGTTGCCGATCTGATTATAAAATATAAGTACGAAGTACTAGGAAAATCAACTTTAGATATTGAATTAACGGCATATAAATTCTATGAAAAAGGTGCAGTTATTCCTCAAATTGAAAAACCAACAGGTGAATTTGATGTAAGCAATTCTGCAAATCAACTCTCACCGCTCCATGTCGCAGTGTTAGAAAATGATATGGATAAAGTAAAAGCATTGCTTGCTATGCCAAATACAGATGTTAATGCAAAAGATGCACGCGGTAACACCCCGTTGCATTTGGCATTACTGAATAAGAATAATGAGCTAGCTGGGGAAATATTAGAACATAATCAGGTAGATTTAAACAGCGAAAATAATGTTGCAGCAAGACCTCTCACCATTGCAATTTATAATAACGATTTTCCCTTGGTTGAAAAATTGATTAAATCTGGCAAGATTGATTATGCACAAGACAAAGGATTATTGTTTGTTGCAGTGGGCTCTGGCAATAGTCAAATTCTTGAGGCCTTGTTAAAAAGTGCTGGTAGTCACTTTAATCCAAATGAAACGTTTGGAGATGATACCCCTTTCATGAGAGCAGCCAATAAAGGCAATGTTAATTTTGTTAGAATGCTGTTGAAAGAATATGGTACCCAAATTGATCTTGATGGAAGAGATTTTACTGGTGAAACATCTCTAATGAGTGCTGCAAGGAGAGGTGATTCGGAGATGGTGAAATTGTTAGTTGAAGCTGGGGCTAATATACAACTGAAAAGTATCGCTAATCAAACCGTATTTGATCTGGCTAAAAGAAATCCAGAGGTTTTAAAAATATTGAATGATCATCAAGAGCAAGTGGCTAAACAAGATAACCTCTCAAGGGAGACACACGCTGACAAGCGGCAAACATTGGTATTCTCTCAAGTTAGAAAGCCATCCGAATCCCCATTCGCTGCACCTGCTAAACCAGAAGTTAACAAAGAAAATGAACCTCCGAATACCAGAGGAAAGCCATCTAGGTAGCGTTACGTAATAGATAGCTCAGATAAACCAATTTTCCTGTTCTTAGCATGTTGTAGACCCCACTGTCCTTAACAGCAAAAAAATCATAGGCAACGCTTATAAGAAACCGTGGGAATAGCGCCTTAATCATCGCTTCACGTTGTAAAGAAATCTTATCGAGCGCATGCAACACTTGTGGGGTGATGATTCTACGTTGCATAAGTTGAAGGCCCGAGTGCTTTATCTGATGATCAAATATTTTAACATCCTTTGCGGCACGCAAATCGCACAGGGCTAAATAGCCATTGGGACGAAGTATACGTTTTGTTTCAGACAGAAAGCTTTTAATACAAGGGTAACAGTGGGAGGATTCAACATTTAGTACGACATCCATGCATTGGTTAGGGAGTGGCACCCTATCAGCTGATCCTTGTAGCCAATGCGCATTATCAAAGGGAAATTTTTTGGCGCAACGTTTAATGGCGAACTCCGATAAGTCAAGGCCAGTAAAGGTACGGGGATATTTGTGATTAAGAATAAATGCCCCGCCTCCCCCGCGGCCGCACCCTATCTCAAGCAGATCTTTATCTTTTACATTGATTCCATCAATCACATGGTTATAGAGTTGGATAGCGTAGCGATAAGGTTCATCCTGTGGTTTGAGTTCAAGTTGATTTTCTGTAGTCTCTTGTGCATACCCATAATTGATAAATAAAAGCTCACCCAGTTTATCCATAGCAGCTAGTTTATTGTAAACCTTGTGCCACATAAATTGGCGGAGTTTAGGAGGCTGCTTTAGTAGCCAGGTAACTCTCCGATCTGAGTCTATCATCTTAAGGCCCTTGTTCAATGATTTGACTGCTATGCAACAGGTTTTAATAGATTACTACCTTCGTCATGTGTCCTTCAACGCTATAAGATATGCCGCTCGTTTTTGAATGCAAAATAGCGCATAAATTCTGGCTTTGCAGATCAAGTATTATTTTAATTATAGAAAGAATTATTATTCAGGGTTTTATGATTAGTCTACTTTATAGGTTCTTTTAATAGGTTTACCGTCTGCTACAAACTCTAATGCAGCGGAATTCATACAATAGCGTTTTCCTGTTGGTTTGGGACCGTCATCAAATACATGTCCAAGATGTGATCCGCAGCGTGAACAAAGCACTTCTGTCCTTGCCATGCCAACAAGTGCTCGGACGGTATCCTCAGGATCAGGGCGCTCTATCACGGCACTTGGCAACGGCTGGTAGAAACTTGGCCAGCCTGTTTTGGAATCATATTTGGTATCAGATCGGAACAAAGGATGATCTCCCCCGCAGCATGCACAATAGTAGGTTCCTACTTCATTGAAATGGTCGTACTTTCCAGAGCCTGCCTTTTCAGTTGCATTAAAGCGGCAAACTTGCAATGTGGCACCACTGAGATGCTTACTCCAAAAGCTGATATCTTGGTGTTTATAGTCGAAGGGGTTAGCCATGCCTGCGTCAGCAGCAAAACCTTCAATGCTAAGAAGAACAGTGAAGATAAGCCATAATCGATGCCACATACGAAGTTCCTTTCGCTATAACAGTTATCATAATCAGTATAGGCATAGCTTTATCTTGAGTGAGGTTTTCTTAGCAAAAAGCCTGATTTAACGACCAGTTATTTCACTTTTGTTTTGAATAATTCGTCTAGGATCTACTCTTACCATTATGATCCTATTAAGGTGTTAATTATGAAAGTTTCGCAGGTTATGCACGCAAACCCAGTTTGCGTTGCCCTTAATGCAACATTAACGACTATTGCTAAACAAATGAAAGAGGGTGATTTTGGCACTGTCATTGTCAAGGATAATGACAAAGCACTCGGTATTATTACCGATCGCGATATTGTGATCAGAGCGCTTATTAAGGGGGGTAACATTGATACCATCACTGCTAAGGATGTGATGACCAAAACCCTTGAAAGTTGCAGCGCTAACGATACCTTGGTGCAAGCAGCCGATAAAATGAAAACAAAGAAAGTACGTCGCTTGTTAGTGATGGATGAAAAAAGCGCCCCTATTGGCATACTCTCTTTGGGCGATATTGCTGCCACGGCGACCAAAGATGAAACGGATTCTGCTTTTAAAGCCTTAAAGGGTTGTTCGAAACCACACTAAATGAGTTTATTAAGTGAATAGATAGACAGGATTAGTCTTGGTAAAGCAGCGAACTATGATTGACTTTGCCATGCAAAGTTCACTTGTAAGGTTATTGAGCTCAACTCTCATGCTGAATTAAGAGATCTCCAATATATATAATGGCTAAAGTCTCACAAAATGTCGGATGGATTGTGCGAAAAGTGTTTAGAAAAATAAAAGGGCTATAAATGAAAAAACCGCGTTATATCAGAGACATAACGCGGTTTTTTGAAAGGAAAACTAAGCAGCTTTCGCTTTCTTAGCTCTTTTCTTACGTCTTTTAACTGCTGGCTTCTTCGCTGCTGATTTCTTAGCGGTTGTACGCTTTTTAGCAGCTTTTCTTTTCTTAGCAGCTGGTCTCTTCTTAGCACCAGCAGCTTTTTTCACCGTGCGTCTTTTTGCTGTCTTGCGTGCTTTTGGAGCAGCAGACTTCTTAGCAGCTTTACGCTTTTTGGTGGTTTTTGCCTTGGTAGCCTTCTTTGCAGCGGACTTTTTACGAACTGTCATTTACGTTCTCCTCAGTACTAGGGTAACTATCCAAAATCTAGCACAGAAGTTTAGAAAAATAAAATAAATATACAGGCTGGATGCCTAATCTATTTTATTTTTTCTCTCCCTTTTGCGCATCACGATTGTTTCCATTCAATCTCTAACCGAAAAAAATTTCGATTCTGCAAGGACTTAGCGATGTGGCGTCTGACTTTCACCCCAAGGGTGGTACAGAAAAAAAAATTAAAATTATTTTTAAAATTTTTTTAAAACACATCACTTTTTTTTCAAAAACGAGACTTTGTCTGGTCTGAAAGCAACTGAGTATACCCAACTTGAGTCGACGATAACAAGTCAAAAGAAGAAGTGGAGCTTATGCAAAAGTGTACAGTTATCATTGAAGCATTTTATTCTGCACACACCCTGGTTTCTTTGAGCAGAACCCAGGGGTGTGCCTCGTAAGGGAATGTAAAATTTTATTTACATTCCAAATTTGTGTACTGCATAGCCTAAGGTGTTGCCGGCATTTGGGGGTAAAGGTTTGTGAGATATTGCCGATTGCTGATCTCTAAATTGAAGGCACCGCACAGGTTCGCTGGGCAGTAACGCTCTCTTTAGCTCCCCAAAATAAGTCTGTTTAAATCGAGGTTCTTTGACATCAACGGGTATTTGCTCAACTGAATAGTGGGAAGTTAAACTTAATTGATTTTCCTTAAATAACTGCACTATTGCGATCTTAAACATGGCTTCTGCAAACCCAAATGAGGCAGGACAAACGCGGGGCCCCGTTGAAAAAGGGGTAAGGGGATATTCGTTAACGCGTTGATTACCCTGAGCATGCCTTTGTGGATCAAAAACCTCAGGGTTGGGCCACAGTTTAGGATCATGCATGATGCGCCGCAAAGGAATAAACAAATAAGAGCGTGCTGGGATATGAACGCCATTAATCTGCCCTGCTTTGGATGCATAACGGGCCATAGGAGGAGCTGGGGCGAAGAACCGGAGTGACTCAAGATAGATACTGTGAAGCAGTGGCAAGTTTTTGATGAGCGCATAACCCTCCTTTCTAGCCGTGCCCATATCTAAAGTGCTTAGCTCGTCGCGCAATCTCTCTTGAAGAGGTTGATTGGTGGCAAGTTGTAAAATGGCGCCCGTGAGGACGGTTGTGATGTTGCCTTCCACCACTAAGGCTGCTAAGGCATTCAGATCAGTCAACTTCTTTTTGCCACGATGTTCCTTCAAATAGTTGAGGTAGCTTTCCCCCTGGGAGATACTTTGTTCTTCCCGGGTCAATACGGTATCACTCATTGCCTTTATTTGATCTCTTAGCTTCTGAAAATCAGCATCGCTCACTTGGTCGCGGTTAAACACATAATGCTCCGCCGTTTTGAGCAAAGGGATCAATTCCTCGGGGACATGTTGGATGTTGAACCAAGCCCTGGCAATTACTTGGGTACAAAGATAGGTTATTGTGTGGTTCAAGGATTTGTGATTAGACCAGTTTTGCAGCAGTTGCTCGGTGATTTCCCATGTAGCCTGTTGCGCGTTACCGGGGGTCAAGAAGTTTTTTATACCAGCTCGTTCATGAGCTACTTCTGGCCCATTCATGTTAATAATAGAGGAGTCTCCTAGAAATTCCTTAATGGGATCAAAAAGAGATCTTGCTTTAGGATCGAACTTGCTAGGATCTGTCTCAGTATATTCTCCATAAGAAGTGGCTTCTTTGACAAAGTCTTTCCCAGTGAATACAAAAAAGCTAAAGGCACGCAGAAATGGCAGGCCAAGATACGTTGTGGCATAGCCGTTTCCGCCTTCGATAGAGCGAGTCGCGAGTTCCTTAAAAAAAAAGTTCTCTTTTTGACGGATAATTTTAACGGAGTCGCCAAACGCGTAATTTAACCCTTCCCCTAGTTTGCGAAAGGGATATAAACAACCGTTGAGTAATTTCCAGCCGAAACTGTCTGATTCTATTCCTGTTTTCATCTTTGCCTCCCTACAATGATGTATATACACGTAACAACACATTCATTATAGGTCATCTATCATTAAAGATAGCAATTTAATATAGATGTGCCAGATAAAATTTATTAGTTACTCAAATCAAATATAATGAGCAATCTTTTAGTAAGTCGTTTAAAGACTTTTTTGGTATAATCTCTATAAATTAGTTAGCGAGATTAGGAAATGCGGAAATCTTCAATTTTTTCACTGATTGAGCAACACAATCATCTTTTAAGTGGGCACGATATCGCTCTGCTCTCTTATATAGACACGATTGCCCCAAGCGATGAATCCCAGAGGAACCATTTTTTTACTGAAATATTAAATGGTGCCTACGTATTTATTCCGGATAATGGTGATAGCTATCATTCCTTTAGGCAACTTGAAACAGAACTTATTAATCGGGACTACTCTTCTAGTCATGTTTCCATCGATACTCAATATGCTGTGCGCAGTCAGGTACTAGGTGAATGCTTGTTTGGTACACGAGAAATGGATTCAAATAAAGGAAGCTGGATCCAACTTGAAGCCTATCACACGAGTCTAACGCACCTGCCGGCACATCTTTATACTTATGCTGTTTATGTTGTGACAGGGGAAAATTCAGGCCCCATGGGCAATTCCAGTTTTACTGAAAGTAAGCCACTTGTTGTGCCACCACCCCAGATTGAAGCAATGCAAAATGACATAGGCGAGTTGTCAATATGTTCATTAGATCCAGAAGCAACACCTATTACGCTCGGTGAAGTGTTTACCGATCTCCACGTGATCTCATCAATGGAAACAACCTTAGCAAATGAAATGTTACACCCTGCTATCCTGACAGTTTTACCTGAATTAACCACGATAACAACAATGCAAGTTGAATGCCTTGCTTAACATAAGTTATTCAAATAAGCAATATGGAATTATTCTGTTGACCTACCACCTGTCTGTTTTCGTTTACCATTTATCTTTGCAAGGATAAATACGCTTGCTAGTTGTTAGGTGAGTTGTTACCTTTTGCTCGTCTACAAACAGACAATTTTTTTGTACAAATGGGGAAATTAACTATGCGTCAATTAACAACAACTGAACTAAACACGATTTCTGGTGGTAACGATGCACTCTTATTAGGATTAGGCTTGGGCTTCGGTATCGTGGCTCTTGGTGCTTTATCCTATCCATACGGTTATAGCTATTACTCCACCCCAGTTGTTACCTATGTTCCGCCCGCTCCAGTCACCACACAAACCGTTACTCCAGGTTCTTATAATGGCGTACCAGGCGTTTGGGTTGATACTTACACTTATTATTAATCAATTGTTCTAAGGGGACACCACCATGGCTTTAAGTGCAAAAGCAACTATCGGTTGGGGTGCGTTGATATTTGGAGCGGTTGCGCTTGCAGCAAGCGGTCCTTTTGGATTAGCGGCAGCTGAAGCTCTTGTTGTCAGCGCTTTATTAGCGACTGTGCTCGTGAGTTTAATTTATGCTAGCGCTAACTCTTCGCATTCAGGGTTTTTCTTTTGGCCTACTTTCCATCGGCCAATTGGGGGCGTAGCCCATTCAAGAACCTTTGTGCCAACAGGACCTAGAGCTGCGCCTGTTTCGCATAGTCGCACGTTCATTCCTACACCAGCACCATCACACGGGGTTTCACATAGTCGTACCTTTATTCCAAGTGGTGGCCCATCGATTGGTGGCGGCGGCTTTTTTAGCTCACCGAGTGTGGGTGCCGTTCATGGCATGACGCACACTAGAACGTTCATTCCGACAGGGCGTTAACTCTCCTTAATGTGCCCAGTACTACTGGGCACATTTCCATCTCTCATTGCATCCATGACCTGCCGAAATATCATCAAGAACATAAATGAAACAAGGTGTTTGTCTTGAAGATATTGCATTGTCTTTATTTGATGTTATTGATGCTTTGCTTAAGTGGATGTGTCGGTATTGACGGAATTTCATCTTATAGCGAGCGCTCGGGTTTTATCAATTCGGGACATTAAATAAAGGTAATGATTGTGTCTGCACTGATCTCGTTTGATTTTTGTCTATGTTTATAGTTGTCTTTTAGGAGGGACGCGTAATGAAACACTTAACAAAACTCATCCCCGTTATAGCTATGGCGTCGCTGGTTGGTTGCTCTAACATGACCACCTCAGAACAGCGCTTGTTAAGCGGTGCTGCTATTGGTACGGTTGGTGGTGCAGCAATTGGTTCTCTTTCAGGTAACGCAGGCGCAGGTGCTTTAATTGGTGCTGGTGCTGGCGCGTTAGGTGGAGCCATTTACGACAGCTCACAACGTGGCTACGACGACTACTAAAAATGATAAGCAGAAGTTACCTACGCTTTTTAAGCGTGGGTAACAAATGCTTTTAAAGCCTCGCCTTGTAAACGAAAAGTCATAAATTCAGTCAGTGCACGAGCCCCCATATGTTCATAAAAGGCAAAGGCACCTTCATTATTGGTTTCGACCCACCATTCTAAACGGTTACATTGCTTCATTAAGGCAATTTCACCAATGTATTGAAACAAGGCTTTGCCGATCCCTTGATTACGGTAATCAGGCAAAACATAAAGTTCATCAATATACATAGCAAAACCATGGTGGTAGAGCCGATTATTTTTAAGTAGAGTATGCATCGCAAAAGCGACGACCTGCCCTTCTTTCTCAACTACGATCGTTTGTGTTGCTTCTTCTTTATTGTTGACCATATCTTCTAGGCTAAGTTCGGTCAGACAAAATCGGCTGAGTAGGTCTTGCATTTTAGCCAGCTCATAAGCCATATCGTAAACGGCTTTACAGTCAGTCAGTTTTGCGGCTCGGATGATAAGGTCTTGTTTCATATCAATTTAAAAATAGCTTACACTGAAGCCATCCTTGGTTAACTTTGAAGGCGTTATCATCCCGATGTCTATACCAATCGTCAATAGTTTATTGTTACCCCACCAAGAAGATAATGCCCTATTAGATAAAACCCTAAAAGGGAGCTTACGCCGTAAAGGCAGGCTGAGAGATCACCCAAAATATGATGCTCAACTTACTGCTTGGCCGGCTTCCCTTTATACGCTAGACAAAAGCGCGTTATTCCAGAACCAAAGTCATGAAATGCAACAGCAAATCGTACAAGCCTGTAACAACTTTGTGATGAGTGAATCCTATTTTATCGAAAAAGCAGGGATCGCCTATTGCGCCAAAATGATAGCTTTAGGTGAAACAACAGAAATTCGCCAAATGTATGGCCTCATCGCTAGCGATGAGGCGGCACACCTATCATGGCTTGCTCCCTATCTTACGATCGAGCAACGTGTAAGCCCACAAGGTAAGTTTGTTCAGCATATCTCTACCATGATTGAGAACTGCGAAGTGAATACGTTGTATTTTCTGATCCAAACTGTGCTAGAGGGATGGGGCATCGCTTATTACAAGACATTAGCAAAAACTTGCCAGTGGGATTGTTTGAAAGAGACGTTGCTGGATATTGTTAAAGATGAGGCTATTCATCACAATACTGGGGTGGCGTTATTTGATCCCAAGCGGATAGATCACCAAGCTGAAAAAGATATTTATGACGGCATAAAAAGTTACTTAGATATTCTACGGGTAGGGGCGCAAAATATAGTGGCTTGTGTTGAATCTGAGCTGGGCCCCCTTTCATTTTCTGAATTAACCGCTTTGTTTCAAGCCATAGAATCCCAGTCTTCGTCCATGGTTAAATTACAGATCATGAAAAAAATCATGCAACAGCCGGCAACACAAAAATGGATTGATGTGTTGGGTGAGGAAGGGTATTTTGAGCCGTATGCCCCAGAAGAATGTGCAAGAATCTATAAAATTCAAAGACACTACCCCGAAGAGGTCTTCATTTGAATTTATTGTTACAGCGGTAGCTGTAACAGTAATAGCCCCGGGTTAAGGCCGTTACCCGGGGTAAAAGCTTGGCATAGTGAATTGTTATCTATGATCCAGTACCGCGCCTTGCCTCACGTAAGACTGTCAAAGACAGTGATAAAGGACTATTCCGCAAAGAACCGATTAAGAAACGCGACCTTTCTCGATTTCTTAATATAATAAAAAATAACACTACATAACGCTGCAATCGCCGCACCTAATAGTACTGAGTACGGGATATTAAATAGCGCGCAGAGTGAGTAAATAAAATACCAAAAGTATAAAAACAAAAAGATGGGAAATAGCTTGTTAAAGGTTGGCTTATTTAAATAAGCGGGTCCTAAAATGAAAGCCGTCATAATAACAAGCAGAGCGCCCAAGAGAGCAACATACATAAATTAGGCTCCTGCTTTTTGGTAAGTACCAATCAGTTCCGTTTTGGCGATGATGTGGTTTTCCATCGCTTTTAAGAGTGCTTCTTTACTGGGATTTTTTAGATCCGGCAAAACAGTATCCAGCGCGTAGAGTTTGTGAAAATAGCGATGACGACCAATTGGGGGACATGGGCCACCATATTTGGTTTTATTCCAATTGGTAAGACCCGCAAAAGCCCCTTGAGGAATAGAGGTGTTTTCAGCTAACCCCTCACTCTTTGGGTCTAGGTTATAAAGTATCCAATGAACCCAAGTTAATTTAGGGGCAGCGGGGTCTGGCGCATCAGGATCGTCAACAATAAGAACGAGACTTTTAGCTTCAGCTGGGATATCTTCCCAACTTAGAGGGGGTGAGATATCATCCCCTTCGCAAGTGTATTGAGTCGGAATGGACTGATTGTGTGAAAAGGCACTCGACAGTATTTTCATGGGCTATCCCTAGCTATCCTTTGATGCAGACGACTTGTTTCAGACGATAAAGCACATCTACTAAATCACTTTGGTTTTCCATTACGGTATCGATATTCTTATAAGCTGAAGGTATTTCGTCAAGTACTTGTTTGTCTTTACGGCATTCAACTCCTTGTGTCTGAGCGATGAGATCGCGAGTCCCAAAGCGCTTTCTGGCTTCATTGCGACTTAGCACCCGCCCTGCCCCATGGGCACAAGAGTGAAATGCGCTATCAACGCCTTTACCTCGCACAATGTAAGAGCAAGCCCCCATGCTACCTGGGATGATACCTAAATCTCCTTTACCTGCACGGATAGCCCCTTTACGAGTGAGGTAAACCGATTCACCATAATGGGTTTCTGTCGTTACGTAATTATGATGGCAATTGATTGCCTGTGCTTCTAAGGTGAAGGCTGGCAAAAAACGATTGAGCACCTGGATGATCATTGTCATCATTTCATTTCGGTTGGCATAAGCGTAATCCTGACCCCATTGCACAGCCGTTAAATAGTCTTGAAAATGCTCAGTTCCCTCTTTCAAATAGGCTAAGTCTTTATGGGGTAAGTTTTTAAGATGAACGCCCATGTCTTTTTTAGCTAATTCTATAAAATAAGTGCCAATGGCATTGCCAATACCCCGGCTGCCAGAGTGCAACATAACCCATATAGAGTTCTCATCGTCAATGCATAGCTCAATAAAATGATTGCCTCCCCCTAGGGTTCCCAGCTGACTCATCCACTTCTTATCAATTTGACGGGCGATTTTAAGAAGAGCTGGGTGTTTTTCGAGAATCGTTTCAATTCCCTGCTTGAAGGGTTGACAGGCTTGAAGACGAATGTCATCGCTTGAGTGCGCATTGAAGCCAACAGGTACCGCTTCTTCAATGGCAAGGCGTATATTTTTTAAATTATCCGGTAATTGATGAGCTTTGAGCGAAAGTTTAACAGCCTGCATACCACAACCAATATCCACGCCCACGGCAGCAGGAATGATGGCGTGTTTGGTGGGAATAACAGCGCCTACCGTTGATCCTATGCCACAGTGGACATCTGGCATGGCAGCAATGTGGGAGTGAATGATATCAAGCTGAGAGAGAGCCTTCAGTTGTTGATAGGCTGAATCATCGATCTGATCAGTGTAGATCTTAACAGGAACCTTACCTGTGGTAATAATCGTTTTAATTGGCATAGCTTTTTACCTAATAAGAATACAGATATTTTACTGATTTTTTATCCTGAAGAACAGAATGGTTCCCTAAAAATACGATTATTTAAACTTTTTTCATCGAGGTGTCGATTATTTGACATGTGTAGTTGTTTGGTCCTTTTGAAGAGAGAATAATCATGCATAAGAAATCTCCCATAATCGCGTGCCTAATGATGGCTGTGGTCTTGCTGGGGTCAACAAGTGCGGTTGCAACAGTAAAAGGAATTTACATAAATCAGGGCACACTTGAGAATACTGCAAAATTAAATAGCCTTATTCAAGAATCTAAAGCAGTAGGTATTAATACTTTTGTTGTAGATTTGCAGAAAGTGACAAGAAATTATCAAAAAAATATCAACTTAATTAAGAGCAATGGTATTCGGTATGTTGCTCGAATTGTGGTATTTCCTGATGGTGGACGCGCGGCTCAGATTAAGTCACGGGAATATTGGAACAATAGAGCCAAATTGGTTGACACAGCTGTCAAGATGGGAGCTCAAGAAATACAGCTTGATTATATCCGTTACTCAAGCAAACAATCACCTTCGCCACAAAATGCTAAAGATGTTAAGCAGGTTATCAAATTCTTTAAGCAAAGAGCCGAGGCACACAACGTTCCGTTGCAAATCGACATCTTTGGCGAAGTCAGCTTTAAAGAATCACCACGAATTGGTCAAAACATCCAATTGTTTGCTGATACGATTGATGGCGCCTGCCCGATGGTATACCCTTCTCACTACCATCCCTATCAAACTCATTCTAAAGAACCGTACAAAACAGTTTATAAGTCTTTAGTGGCTTTAAAGAGTAAGTTTGATAATAACAAGACGCCTTTTAAATTAATACCGTATGTAGAAGCGTCAAACTACCATTACCGCTACTCTTCTGGGCAAAAGTCTAGATATGTCTTAGAGCAAATTCGTGCTGCTGAAGATGCTAAAGCTGATGGGTGGTATGTCTGGAGCCCAAGTAACGCTTACTCCAGTTTATTTGCTGCTTTAAAAGGTCGCTATAACGGATCGATGAATGCAAAATCATCATCTACTGTTAAACAAAAGGCCGCTATTGTTAATTAGTTGGTACAGGCGGCGCACTGCGTGCGCCGTTATGAACGTATTATATTTTACAGCTTGAGTCTTGAGCGTACCTGCAACTCCGCATCCCATGAGTTGATAAAATTATTAAGGTTAATATTCTCTACAGCTTGATCCATGGTAAATGGTTGCCTGGTTAATGGGCAATGCATCTCTCCATGGTTCGCTACAACATGCATTTTATCGATAGTTGCTTGGCTGAAGGAATGGCCCGATGGAATGATGACTGGATTTTCTAACTGTTCGTAGAATACGCTGTCTTCTAGTTTATCGTCACTTAATGATTCAATCTTTGATTCATCTGGACAGCCAAGACGGTTAATGAGATTCTTGAGTACAAAATTGGTATAGTAGCATTGTTTAGCTACATTCAGTTTCACTAATTCGGATTCTTCATAACTACGACCTTTATAGAGATCAATGAATTGCCACCCTTGAACACGCACTCGTAGGTTTTGCCTTAGCACGACAGGATTTTTAAATGGCTTTTGGCTTAATTCACAAGTAATAGCTTGTTTAACACCCGGAGATAATTCAACTTCGCGTCTACGCTTACCTGGGGCCCCATCTTCGCCAATATTGACGATATATTTAGTGTAAACCTCACATTGAGTTTGTTCATCTTTTCTTGGGTTAACTCGATTTTTTATGCCAAATTTTCCATTTTGTAATTGAGTAATATAGTCAGTCAAAGACTGTTCGTGTACAGCTGCGTTTTCTGCAGTGATGTTTTCTAGCATGACAACCTTACCTGGATTCAATGCACTCACCCAGCCTTGTGCAGTGAGCGCCATCCGGATACTGCAACACTGCCATTCATGGGTCTCATCATGTAATTTAATATAATCAATAGTCAGCATCCCTGGAACGTTACTCTCTCTAATTAACCATATGCAACGATTAATTTCATTCAATAAGTTAGCTTGGCTAAACTGATCCAATTGTTTAAATAGAATGTCATAACCGGCTGATGGGGCCATGGCTTTAAATATATAAATATCTTTTTTTGCAATAGCGCTGGACAACATAAAGACTAACTCCAATAGGGTTTCGGTGAGATTGACCAAATGGGCGGATGATAGCAGAAAATTGGCTCATTAACTAAGATTGTCGTGCGGTTCCTGACATTTTTTGATAATGGGTAGCGGTTGACAGATAAAAGGTTGCCTTGAGCTGTTGGCTTATTCCATGAGCCCAAGGTGAGTTTGCCATAAATTATCTCGAAAGAGAGGATTTCCTAAAGGTGCGCGCCGTAGCTTTTGGCATTGTTCTGTAATCGATATCTTTAAATTCACTGCATTTTTGCTGCATGACACATAAACCTTTCCAATGATGAAAAAGCGGTGTAACCGGTTGATTTTTTCGTCTTGAAGGTTTAACAACTTCAGGAGTATCTTCTTTAACGGCATGATTGCTGAGAAACTCAGTAAAACTGATGGGGAAATCGGTTTCCTGAAGTTTTTGAAGCGTTTGTTTATCACATCGTTTATCAGTTATTTCAGGATGATGTTTGTGCATAAAGCGCATAGTGCCATAATATCCGGAAGCTTCTAATGCCACTTTGGTGTCTTCTTTTAATTCAAAATCTAAAGTGGACACTTCGAGCGTGTCACAAAAAATAGTTTGTTTGCAATAGGGACTTTGATAGAAAGCTCGGTTTTGTGCATTTAAGCAGGATTCTAAATGAGCGAATGTGCATTCAAGTGCATTTTTGATGGGCACGGGTGACGGGAGAACACCATACTTGAAATAACGTATTTCCTCTAAAGAATCTAGACGAACGGATAATACATCAGGGTTAGGTTTACCTGGTTTTACCTCGAAAACATCAGATGGGCAGTTGTTTTGTTCGCCACCATCGCCATATAAGCAGTTTTTGATTTTCCAAGGAGAGAAAAAGACAGGAAACCCCATAGAAGCCCTAATGGCGTCAGCTATAGGCACATCAGCATGCTGAGATTGATGAGAAAAGGTTTCATTTAATTTAGTATTGAGATTGCAAGCTTCAACATAGATATCTTTTAAATTGAGCTGGGGGTTTTTTTCTTTGAATTCGTGCCATTCTCTAAAGGTGGTATTTTCATTCCCGGTCACTTCCTTAACGATTTTTTT
>JBFWUT010000034.1:0-30449 GCA_050247135.1 Candidatus Berkiella sp. | reverse complement strand
GAAGGGTGTGGCGCTTAAGTCGATTTTAGTAGAACGAGCCGCAGTCATGGTGCACCTAAAAAAACCTGAAGAGCCAACAATAGGGGAACTGCAATGAGCAGGTCAACCTAAAATGGATGTCCTCATAAATAGGGAAAGGACAAGCGCGGGGCTTGTCCTTTAGAAGGAGAACTTATTTTTTGGTCGTTTTACCTAGTACTTTGGATCGTTTAGGAGACTGGTCACTCGCTTCAGCGGGAGTAGTGCCAGCGGGGGTGGGAGCGGTTTTGCCCAAAGGCACGGGTTGGGTCATTTTCTGCCAGGCTTCAGTACATTTTTGTGACAGTGTGTCGCTGGGAAGATAATGCCCCGCCACGGCTAGACCGACTGTTGCACCGCTAACGGCCATTGCATAAGTGCCACCTTCAAGTTCTGCTAAGGTCGCAATCACATTGCTAGCTGCAAAGCCTAAAGAACCACCGACAATCACGTTTTGATCAGGATTGGTGGGACTGCATGCCCATGCCGCTTCCTTAGCCAAGGCTTTGGCTTTGGGTTTATGCTTTTGATAAAAATCGGTTGCTTGCTTTTTGAGCTCACTACCTTTTTTCACAATCTCAGGCATCCAATGCACTACAGCGCTGGTTGATGCTACGGCGATAAGAGTCCAGGGAGTCGATACCCCAAAAACAAAAGAAAGCCCTGAAGAAGTGAGCGCCGCAGAAAGGGTATTTTTAATTGAATTCATTGTAAAACTCCTGTTTTAAAGCTTATTGACCGCCTAGTAAACCTCTAATTCCACCTCTTTTTTTCTTAGAGTCGCCGTCAGTTTGAGCCGCTTCTTGGCCAGTAGGGGTAGAAGGAACTGATGCAACCGAAGATGAAGCAGCAGCCTCGTCAGTTCCTCTGTTGCTACGATGTTTGCTTTTTTCTGATGTTTCTTTCGAGTCTGTATTTGCTGCGGCCGGTTTCGAAAAGAGCATCTTAGGAAGATAATGTCCTGCAATACCACCAAAAAAGGTCGCTGTGGCAACTAAAGCATTTCTATGCGAGTCGACCTCGTTTAATTGTAAAATAACATTGCTTGCTGCCAGTCCTACGGAGGCACCTAAAGGTACATTGGAATCGGGATTAGTTGGGCTACAGGCCCATGCAAGTTCAGAACCTCTTTTAAGACTTTCTCTGGCTAATTCACCGCTTCTTTGACGACCTTTACTCAGTCCTGTTTTCGCCTGACTGGCTAAGTTTTTGAGTTCTTGAAAAAAAGGTGGGATGGCGTAGGTGGCAACAAAGGCACCCGCTGCCAATGTGGCACTCCATGCGTTAGGAAGATCACATAACATCGCAATTCCACCCGTAGTGAGTGTTGCACAAATAGCATTTTTAAACATGCTCATACCCATAATCCTTCTAGAGTTAAAAACTCGCATAAGCTAAGTTTTCATAAGCCCAGTGTCAACTTAGTAAACATCACTAGTGTTTATTAGCTATTTTTTGAGTTCCCTTTTCTGACAAGGAAGTTTGAGTTGACTGAATTTCAGGACTTTTTATGGCATCACTTTGACGCTGTTGGCCATATTGAAAAGTCATGTTAGTCGTATATACCGCTCTTCTTTCAAGATGCGATAATTTAAATTTCTGCCAAGCGGTATATCTTGTTTGAATGCTAAGCAAAAGCCGAGCTTTTGCTTGCACCCAAGGGGGAAAATCGCGATTCTCCCCCTTGGGGAACCCCCATCGCGCAAAGAATCACTTCAGCGATGCTTCGCATCTTGAAGTGTTATGGGTATATATCCAATTTTTTCCAGCCAAAATAGCTGCCCACCATTCGCTCATGGTGGCAGGGGTCATCATGTTCCAATCGGGTGTTTGGGTAACCAAAGCCGCTCCCATATTTTTCGATAATGCAACTTGTTGTGCCAAAGCAGTGGCTTGTTGTTGTTGCCAAGTACGTAAGTCATTTTCTTTAAAAGCTTTGGCTAAACTGAAGCTATCCATGAGTGCTTTGACGACACCCGAGGCAGTGTGAGGCCGTAATATGGCAGCGGCATCGCCAATTAAACACATATGGTCTTGCAAGACACTGGGGGCATGAAAATCAAATACGGCTTGCAAAAAAGGCTGTTTCGTTTCACCAATTATATTGGCAATCGTATTGGGCAAAGCCTGTTTAGCAAAGGTTTTTAAATAGGCTAGATGCTTGGAACTTAACTGCCCTGGCGGAATAGAAAAAGGGTGTTGCGCGCCGGTTTTATCGGTGAGCAGATCAGGTAATGTCCAGGTTTTACAAACATCATACATTACCCAGTTCAGTAGCATCTCTTTATCGCAAGCATGACTATCTGGGATAACATAGAGAAGAATGTGGCCATTGGGATAGACAAAATAGGGGATGTGACCCTTGAATAAGGCCTCATCTTTGACTTCTGATAACCTGACGGTTCCCCGCCATGCTACATAACCAGAATATTGGGGTTCAAGCACTGGAAAAAGTACTCTACGGACACACGAGTCAATACCGTCGGCTCCGATAAGGTAGTCAAAGGTATACTGAGTGCCCGTTTGGGTAGTGACTTGGTAACCTTGATTTTGGTGAGCAATGGTAATGGTTAAAACCCTTTCACCTTTGCAATAGCGACTGTCAGGAAACCGTTTACGCAAATTGCGATAGATATCTGCCCAATTAAGGCTCATCACAGCAATGGGTTGCTCCCAGAGTTTGTGTTCTCCTTGGGTAATAAAAGAACGACTGGTTGAGGGAACCCTTTGGATAGTATGATCAAATAGATCTAAGTCAATACACTGCTGAATAAGGGGCTCTGGTAATACAATACCCGCCCCCCGACTTTCTAAGGTCACTGAGGAGCGCTCAAGCACGGTGACATCGTTTCCTTGCCTGCTGAGTAAAATGGCACTTGCTAAGCCAGCAATAGACCCACCTATAACACCTATTTTCATTTCAAGCCCCTCCAGATGGTAGATAGTGACAGCAGCAGTGATGGAGCGTATTGTGAGACAAAAGCCAGCAATTGCAAACTACAATTCTGAGTCGTTAGGCTAATTTTCACTGCACAGAAGGGCCTGCATGGGTAGACACCAAAGCCTAGATAGCCATGTTAAAAAGAACCTGGAATGGGTAAAGAGTTTGCCTGGCGTCGCCAAGCTGGTTATCGGGATCTCAGAGAGCTGCCGGCATCGATTTCCACCAGGATATATTCGTTGTAAACAAGACGTTGAAGGGGGGATTAAGATCAACGCTTATTCAGGAAATGGCGTCACTGATTTGTTCATTAAAATCGACCCCATTAGCGAACGAGATCAAGTAAAAGCGGCTATCGCTAAGCGCTTTAATCGTTAACACTTCTCCCCAAATAAACAGCAAATCCCACCATTTATCGCCAGCGTTAACTTTTTATTTGCCAAGTGTGAATTCTGTGTTATAAGTTTGATTATCCACTGATGTTTGGAACCCGTAAGAACTTCATTCTTCGATCCAAATTGTCCTTCACCCGAGAAAAGTTGAACCAGAGGAACATTGAATGTCCCGAAAAATTGGTTTTTGGTCCGTTTTTCAATTGGTTACAGTCAGTCAATTTGGATCGGGGCTTTTGATACCTGCCAATCTTGCACCCTACGGCATGTTAGGGTTAACCGGCTGGTTATTTTCCAGTACTGGCGCCGTCTTGCTAGCTCTGATGTTTGCTCTACTTTGTATACGTTACCCCACAACCGGGGGCCCCCAAGCCTATGTTAACAAAGCCTTTGGTCCCAGCGCCGCTTTCTTTACCGGTTGGACCTATTGGATCATCTCTTGGGTGAGCACTACCGCCATCGTCACTTCGGCCGTTGCCTATCTAACCCCCTTGATTGGTGACCAACCCATGGCTATTGAACTTCTTCTAGAGTTCTTCATTATTTTTGGGGTAACGGCAGTTAACCTGAGGGGAACCTACAGCGCAGGCAATACTAACTTTTTGTTTGTGGCGTTCAAAATTCTGCCACTGCTTCTGGTGCCGGTTATTGCGCTCTTTTATTTTGATAAAGCCAATATAACGGCGGTAGCATTACCTCTGGACGAGCTGGGCAGCGATATGGGGGGCAGTCCCTTAAACAATGTCTTGCTATTGACCTTTTGGGGATTCATTGGCTTTGAGTCCGCAACCGCATGTGCAGAAGGGGTTAAGGATCCAGCACGGGTATTCCCCAAGGCGTTGGTTTTAGGCACCTTGTTCGTGGCAGTGGTTTACTTCATTAGTAGTCTAGGCATTATGGGGATTATTCCCGCCAATATATTGATGAACTCTGAGGCGCCCTATACCGATGCTGCGAAGATCCTCTTCGGAGGGCATTGGTACCTCTTAATTTCTTTGATTGGCTGCATTGTATGTATCGCTGCGGTAAACGCCTGGACATTGGCAAGTGGTCAAATTGCTGCCGATATCACCAAGGATAGGATAGTTCCTCGCTTCTTTTCTAAGCCGAATAAGCATGGGGCTCCCGTGTTTGCGCTGCTCTTTAGTTGCTTGGGAATGTTGCCTTTAATTTACTTTACCCACTCCGATAACCTTGCTCAGAAAGTCAACACAATAATTGATTTGTCGGTCACTTCATTTCTGTTTGTCTATGTGATTTGTTGTTTAGCCTTTTTAAAAATCATCTGGCAGGAAAAGCGTGTGACTCGGGAGTGGCAATGGTACATTGGACTCTTGTCCTTAGGATTTTGCTTATGGGTCATGTGCACGACGCCATTAAAAACGCTAATCATTTGTAGCTTATTTGTATTAAGTGGCCTGCCGATCTACCTTATCAGACGTAAGAAATTAAAAGTGGCGATGGGCGAGCCTTTATTCCAAAGCCCCCCTTCTACCCTCGTCAGCGATACTTAATTTGCATATAGACTTGGACTTTATTTTATTTTTCTTATAAGATGCAAAATGTTTTGACTTGTTTAACTTTAAAAAGGAAATGATTGAATGGCTACTGCTAAGAAAAAAGTTAAGACCGCTAAGAAACCAGCTGCTAAGAAAATGAAAGCAGCACCAAAGGCTAAAGTTGCAAAAAAACCCGCTGCCAAAAAAGCTAAAGTAGCTAAGGTAGCAAAAGCGGCTAAGCCAAAAGCAAAGGCTAAAAAAGCTCCCGCTAAAGCAAAAGCGAAGAAAGCTCCTAAAGCTAAAAAAACCACACCAAAGAAAGTCGGCGCTAAAAAAAGAGGCCGTCCTAGCAAGAAAGCAGCTACTCCAGTTGCGATGATCAAACACAAGCAAGATCAAACTAACCTGCAAGTCAACAATGATTTGCAGGTTCCTTCTCCTTCCCAAATATCATCCAAAAATGTCATATAACTTACAACTTAAAAATAACTGTTACGTTATTACCGGTGGTCCAGGTTCTGGCAAGAGTACCTTACTGAATGCTTTAGCGGCAAAGGGCTATAGAATTGTTCCAGAGGTAGCGCGGCCTATTATTGAAGACGAGCTAGCGAGTGGCGGCAATGCCTTACATACAGGCGATAGGCTGGCCTTTCGGAACAAAATGATGGCTCATTCAATCCGAGATTTTATAAGCCAGATTCAAACCAACCAGCCGGTTTTTTTTGATCGCGGTATCCCCGATCTCATTGGCTATTCCTATTTGATAGGGGAGCCTGTCCCCGAGCTATATTGGCAAATGACCAAGGCCTTGCGATACAATCCAGCCGTTTTCATTGCGCCGCCTTGGGCTGCGATATATGAGCATGATGAGCTTCGCAAACAAGACTTTCAGGAAGCGCAAGATACCTATCACGCGATTAAGAAAGGATATCTTGAGAGTGGCTATCAACTGATTGAGCTGCCCTTACTATCCGTTGAAGAGCGTTTAGCATGGGTACTGCAAAATATTGATGATTAACTAACATATAAGACTTTCCAGGGACAGGTCCTAGCTAAACGTCGCTGACTTACCTGGCTTGGGGCGTCTTCTGAGCACCGGAACTGCCGTTGCAGCAGAATTTACTGCTGTTGAAGCCGCTACTCCTTTTTCACGATCAAAGGCAATTAATTGCGGCGTTGCTTGTGGGACGTAAAACTGTTCAGCATACTGTTTATTTTCAAATTCCACATATTCAGAATAAAGCCCAAGTTTTGTTTGGTTATTTGCATCAAGGCTGCCGAGAATAATACGATTAATGACTTGAGTAATGCGGAGCCTATCATTTTCGGCGACGGGATGTCGGTAGGCTGCAAAAAAATGATTGGCGGCGATTGCACATTGCGCTTGAATGGGTTGCTCGTCTGAACCGTTAAAGAGCATAGAAATCAAAATAAATAAAGCCAAAACTTGCTCGCCACCGTAACTTGCAGGGGAGCGGCTCATCATCCGTAAGCGGTGTTCAATAAAAACATTCAAAACAGGGAAAGCATCTAAGCAATTTCCAAAAATATTAAGACCAGGGAAAATGGCACTCACAAGACCTGTGGTCATAATGCCTTTTAAATGCATTTTGCATTGAGGATTGATACAAAGCGCGCGAAGATGATCAAGATAAAGCTGTATATCCATGTTGGTGATGGCCATTTTATGCTTGAGAAGTATAGCAAAATCACGCTCATCAATTCTTTTGTTAAGCTGTATGGATAATTGCAGCATGCGTAGCATTAAGCCAGGGCGCTCTTGAAATGCATTATCAAGATCGGTTGCCGTATGTAACCAATGAGAGCCCAGATCCCGAGCATTATTTCTGAGATCAAAAATATAACCTTGGGCAGTACAAATAAAAGAGTTAACAGTAAAATCACAAGGTTCATGCCTTAAACTGGCCCATACGCTGCAGCGGATAGCAACAGGACCACAACGTAGTAGTTTTTCATCATAGGGATCTTGGATAAGCCTGCGCTGAAGGATGTTACGTACCTGCTGCGTTGATGACCTGGCAATAATATTAAAGTCACTGTAAGGTCCGTGTTTGACACCGAGTAAAAAATCCCTTGGCCAGCCACCATAGACATAGGCTTCAATATTGTGTTTTTCAAACTCCAACAGTATGGTTCTAAGCTGTTGTGGTATAACAGCCCTGGCAATAGGGCGATACCCTTCTATGGCTCGTCTTTTATGGCTGAGTGCCACTAACGCATATTGATGTATTTCTTTACTTGTTGCGATAGCTTGTTGGTGTTGTGTTTCAAGCTCTAGTTTAGCTTTTTGCTTGGCTTCGGCAATTTGCAACTGTTGTTGGTTTTTTAAAACTTCAAGTTCTAGCGCTTGCCTTGAAATTAACGCCATTAAATCAATGTCTCGGCGTTGAGACACTAAAGCCATACTATTATTGTGTTCATCCTTCGCTGCTTGTATTGCAAGCTCATGCTGTCGATTTAATTCACAAACCGCGGCTTCATATTTTTTTTCTTCTGCCGCTCCTTCACGTTTTAACTGATCAGCCAATTTTTCTTGTTTCGCAGCTAATCGTTGGGCTAATGCTTTTGCCAGACTTTCTTGTTTTTTGGTATTCGCTTCTTGCAAAGCAGTGAGTTCAGCTTGTTGCTGCTGTGCTTGCTTGTCTATTGTTTCTTTATGCAGTGTTTTGGCTTGCGCTGTCATATCCTTGGTCGTTTGTTGATGACGATTTCTCTCTTGTGCAAGTAGTGCTTGATGCTCTTCCTTCGAAGACGTGCTCACAACAGGATCGGATGATACAGCTTTAACTGGCTCTTGAGTGGGAATAGGTGAAGTCGTTGAGGTGGATGACACCTCGTCGCTGGGTGCGCTAACAGCTAGCGGTTTGTGGGATCTCTTCCGTATCAATTGATGCAAATCATCAGTTAACACCTTAAAAGCACAATTGGTGGCCTGAGTAACCGCTGCAAATTCTCTATTGATGCTTTTCTTAACCTCTTTCGGGGCACCTTTTTGATAGCTCACTTTGGGCATACTGCTTGCTATCTTAGCAAGGGAATTAGCAATACCTAAAAGAAGTTGATAATCACTGGTGCTCGCCTCACTATCAAGTGCTTTAAAAGATTTACATAACCTTAACAAATCAGTGAGCCATGAGTTAAGCACTTGGTGATCGACAGCACCTTTGTGAACGGTAATTTTCTTTTTTAATACTTGAGCTTCGTCTAATAGGGTGGGCCGATCATGAGCTATTTTTAATGGGATTTCACAAGCGATCTCTCGAAAATAACGGATTAAAGAATTAAAAACGACATAATATGCTTTTACCGGTTGTCGTTCATGGGTATCTTTATATAAATTTAATTTTGATTTGAACTTTTCAAGCTCCGCAATGAGTCCGGGATGCTGAGCTACAATGGGCATTGCTGTCTCATAAAAGAAGAGACCTCTTTGCATAAAAAGTTTACCCATCTCTCTTTGATCATGTTTCCAGCAAACTGCAGTAACTATTTGAAATAAATCTGATAAAAAGAGAATATTATTTTGTAATATCGAAATATCAGCGAAGCCAAAGTGCTGATCTGAAAGCACATTCCACCAATCATCATAGTATTGATTGAGCCATTCAATTTTTTCAGTCAGGATTAGATATGCAAAAAAAAAAAGGGGATCTTCGATCTCACCTGTGACAAAACTATTGCAAAAAATATATACAGTTCCCAAAAGATCTTTTGCAAAATTAGTTTGTAACAATTTTACGGTATCACTGTTGGCGTGCAAAGTTGCAAAGCTAAGTAGCCCTTCTAAGGCATTAAGTCGCACATTGTGAGCAATTAATTGAGTAACAACAGTACGATTTTTGTCTAAAGAGTAGCTTACCAATCCATAGCTTGCAATGACCTCTTGAACAAATTGATCACTGTTGTTGGCAAGAATGTCCTTATTTCTTTTGAAAAATTCACAAGTCAAAGGGTATCGAACAGCTCGGTCAGCATTATTGCTCAAATCAAGATATTCCTGTTTTAAACGACCCAGATCGAATGGAGCAAGCGTTGTATTCTCTTCAGTGCAGTCAATTTGCAAAGATTTACGTTGTCTAAGATGGTCAGCCAGAATTTTTGTGATCCGATCCATGATCCCATAAACACATTGATGCTGATTATTCTTTAACTGATGCTTAGCTTTTAATAATTCACCGAATAAGCCAAGCGTTGTTCGATACACTCTCTCAACGGTTGAGACGGGTAATGAGCTAGGTTTGTATTGAACATAATTTTGTAGAACAACAGCGAGTTCATTTATCTTTACGCTCAGGCTTTTGGGACCATGCGTTAAGGTTTGCAGGTACTTCGTCAAAGACGCTAATATGGCTGTATTATTATCAGCATTAGCCTCGATTAATTCGTTAGGCTTATTTAAGGCAATCAACAGCGGCTCAAGTTTTGTTAATTGAGCGAACCAAGATTGGACTGATGATGCTGGCAAAGCCCTAAGGTTGTCTAAAGTGGTTCGATGTAAGGCCAATGTCGTTTGATCAAGTCGAGAATGATGTTGAACTTTGCTGTTGACAGTGTCTAGCGTGCCTTGAAGTTCTTTGACGATATTATCTAAATTAGCGAGTAAGACATTCGCTTCTTCATGATCATTTGTCGTTTTCATGAACATTAGCATGGTTTCATAAAGGCACAGCACATCCATTAAATTATCAAAGACCGCTGTGACCTTGGTTGCATTGATTTCCCTGCGAGAAAGTAATCGCCTGAGATCCCCAACAAAATCTGAATGAAACGATGGTGCCAGTCTTTTGACATCCTTGATTGTTGCCCTAATCAGCACGAAAGTTTCAAAATAGTCTTTCGGTTCAAGTTGAGATTGATTAAACTTCATGATAAGTTCGGTCAAGGGAACAAAGAGATGTTTAAACAAGTTACGCTTGGTTTTTTGTAGTAATGGCAATAAGCGTTCATCTGTTTCCTGAACCAATGGAATGCATTTGTCTAAAATGGCAATAAAACAATTAGCCCTGAAAATCTCGACAAAGCAAGCACCCGCACTCACTGAATCAGCATCTTTATTGACTTTTTTCAAGCTAAAAACATGCTCGATACTTGTGAGCAAGATCTCTAAGGTCTCAAATGACAGTTTTTCGTGTTGTCTTAAGAGTTGCTCTAAACGAGTGTTGCGAGTTGGCGCATCCATTTCAGTACAAGCTGTGATAAATTCATCGACAAACTTTGGCATCACAGTAGTCGATGAAGTTGTATCAGCCAGATCTAATACTGCCATGGCTGCTGAAATCCTATTCATGTCAGAATTGCTAAAGCTCTGTTGCCGTAGGGCAAGAAGTTTTCCAACCCTTCTAAATAACGCTAAAAACACATGATGAAAATAATCATCACACAGTTGAGGATGTTCACGATAGGCCTTATCGATTTTCGTTGTAATCTCACATATTGTTGACAGAACTCTCGTAGAAAAACAAGATTCGTTGAATTCAGCATATATTTTTAGCCTAGTCATGAAGTGTTGAACGAGCAAGCTAAACTGAACAGCATCACTGCCATCGAGCGCTGTTTTGTTGTTAAGCATAGATAGGGAATTATATAATTCTTCTTCAAGTGCAACGCTAGCGGAGGAAACAAGATCGCTTTGGTCTCGTAAGTTGTGATGAATGCCTTCCAGCATCTGAAAAGAAGGAAGCCAGGTCTGGTTAAATTCTGGAGGCATTTTTTCGGTGATAGAAAATTGCACGCCAAAACTACTTAGGACTTGTATCGATCTATCAGCTAAACCCGTGATCTTAAAAACATTGGCTGTTTGCTGATGTTGTTGTAAAAAATAGTTAACATGTTTACAACTAATAATTAACTTGATAAGTTCCTTTATTGTTGGATTGCGCTCATCAATCTTGCGGTCTTTGCTAACATCAGTAACCAATAAGCTTATACAGATATCAAGATATAAATGACCATGCTCTCTTATAAAATCAGAGCTTTCAACAATGAGCTTAAAGCAATCATAATAATCATGATCATGAAGCTTTGATTGCAGTAAACGTTGCACTAAACAAATTAAGCCTTGGTTGATGTTTAAAAAAGCATCATAAATAAGGCCATTATGTATAAATGGTGCGTCATCTTGAACTTCGACTAAAGGTAGGCCGTAAGATAAAATGGCTTTAAAGACATTTGCTCTATTAAAGACCTCAATTTTGGCATGTTCAAGAGCCCTGTCGGCAACGGTTAATTCATCAAATAGGTCCTGTTGATTGGTAAGCGCAACCGCGTCGATTTTAGTTGCTGTTAGTGTCTCGATGGTTTGTAAACTGCTCTGCAGCGCTAGTAGGTCAATCGCTTTTTCTTTGAAGAGATCGTTAACATTGGTGCCTAGCTCGGTTATTTGTTCAAGCGTGTGAACCTGTTCACTTGCAAGCAATGCTTGGCAGGACTGTTTTCGCTCTCCTTCGTCAACGAGAGAACCCGCTTCGATAAATTGTTGAACAAAGTCTTTAGGCAGCGTGTTAAGTTCTGTTTTAGGCATGTTGTGCTCTGTCGTGTTTGAATATATTACAAGAGAGTAATCGCGGATTTGCAAGTTACTTAATTGAGTGGGGTATTGTCAATTGAAATAAATAACGCAGTTGCTCAGAGAATAGTATTTATACTTTTACTAACAAAAAGTATAGATGTGGCATTTAATGCTTCCCACCAGGTGCTGGAGATTTAGCCACAGGTGTCTGGGGTTGTTTAGCTGGTTTATAGTGACGCGCACGTTGATAGGAATGTAATTGTGTAGTAGCAGGAGAAGGTTCGCCGACAGGTTCCACAAAAGTACGACGTTGTTCTTTAGCCAAAGCTAATACAGCTTGTCGATGCTGTTCTTCTAAGGCCGCTCTGACATAATAATCATACTCTGTGATAAGCCCCATGGTCATTTGTTTATTTGGCATTTCTTGATCAGTGAGTAATAGCAAGGTTGTCTTACGAATTTTCTCAGCTTCGAGTTGTTTTTCACCTTGGTAGGTAGTTAAGAATGCATCAATGCTTTCTTGTATTTTGTTGTGATCGATTGATCTGACGCTTTTTGCAACCAAAGGTTGTAGTAAAAATAAAGCGAGCACATGACAATGAGTAGCGTATTCAGGATATTGTGTGAATTGGTTGAGTTTGTATTCCCAAAATTGTTTGAGTAGAATGCATGGATTAACGACTCCAGGAAAAATATAGCGTAACAGATCTTTTTGTATAAGTTGTTCCAAATGGAAATAAGCATATGAATTAACAAAAAGCTGTTGAATGTTTTTAAGATAGATCCCAATTTTGACACTCGTCATAAGATCTGCACATTCTATGATTGCATTGGTGTCATTAGCTTCAATACCTTTACCTACTTGAGGTGCCAAACGCAGCATTCTCAGCATTTTAATAGGATCTGCTGTAAAAGCATTTTTAGTATTGTCACCAACAACATGCAGAAAAGCTGAGTTTAAATGTGCAGCATAACCTCTGAGATCAAAAACTCGACCATTAAGATCACAGATAAAAGTATTGATCGTGAAGTCGCAAGGCTCTTTTGTGAGGTCGTCCCACTCGCTACACCAAAAATCCACTTTGCCATGGCTGAATTGTCTGGGCTCTAAAGGATTTTGTACATAGCTGCTTGGAAACAGTGTGCGAAACGTGCAAGGTGAACAACGCACGATGATGTCAATATCAGCACGGGGGTTGTCAGGTAATCTGAGTAATCGATCGCGAACCCAGCCTCCTCGCAGATAGGCTTCAAAACCGGCATTGTCTAATGTAAGTAAATCTTGTGCAACCTCCACCGGTAAGACGAAAGTATTTATAGGCGCAAAACCATCGGTGGCTCTTTTAAGCTGTTGCACTCTTGTCATCATTGCCAGATGTTGGTCATGATGTGCCTTTTCAATCTCAATCAGCGCTTGTTGATGAGAAACCTGTAAAGCTGAACTAGCCTGAGCCACCCGGGTGGAGCTATCTTTGGCACAGGTTTCAAGCTCAGCCTGATTTGCTAGCTGTTTTGCCCGGTGCTCTTTAGCAAACCGTGCTTTGAGCGCTTCGATTTGCTGTTGGGATTCTGTTGCTAGTCTTTGTTTTTCTTTCTGAAGTCTGATTTGATGTTCTTTATCAGCTTTAACCATAGCCGCTTTATGTTGCTTCGCGATGGTCTCTTTTTCTTCTTTTAGCTTGGCTTCTTCTTTTACCCTTAATTGCTTCAGTTCATCTTGTTGTCTTTGTGCTTTGTGAGCCAGCTCTTTTTGTTGTTCTTGTCGTTGAAATGCCAACACTTCTTCTCTTTGCGCATGCAGTTGCTTTTCTAAAGCTTTGCGTTCTTTTGCCAGGCCCTTTTTTTGAGTTCTTAATTGGGCTTTATGCTGTTGTTGACTTTCTAAGCTGCTGTTAGCTAATGCTTCTTCATGCGTTTGTTTCACTAAGGCTTGCATTGCTTCGCGTTTTGAAGGCTCGGTTGGATTGAGTGTTATTGATGCCATTTGTGTACTTAGGGCAGTGACGGAGTGACTCAGTGTTGCGCAAGACTCTTCATGAGTATCACTATCAGTAACCACCGTGACTGTCGTTGCCGCTGTGGGTGCGGGTGGTAAAGAGTCGGACTCTGCCAATGGGCTAACGGGAGTGGTTTGGGCATGGGCTTTAACTTCGCTCAACAATTCATCCGCCACTTTTTTGAGTGCTGATTTCAAGCAGGGGCCAACATATCGTGTTTCTAAAGAAGGATGATACTGCACAAGTTTCATGACTTCCAATGTCAGGCTTAATAAAGATTTTGCTTCACTTGCTGGTATAGGTTTAGCTATTACCTTTAAAAGCGATACAACACTTGTTTGTACCCAAGCAGCAGGAACGCTTTCTTCTTTTTGTGCTTTAGTCACTTGCTCTTTCAACGCCTGTGCTTGTTGTTGCCTTGCGGTTATATCAAGAGTGTTGGAGTTGTGTTGTGTTAAATAGTCGTTGACAGCATTAAAAACGGGTAGCCAGCTATGTTGTTTAACATCTACCACCATTCGGCTGATTTCTTCTAAATGAACCTTGAATGCTGTTGTTTGTACACCAATTGAGGCAAGTTTACTGTGCAAGGGATCTAATGTTTTGCAAAATGCCAAAGCTTGGCTCTTCAATTTTTCTGCTGAGGCGAGTTCGCAAAATGCTGTGCGAAAAATGATAGCGTTTTTGTAGGTGATTAAGATGTTTTCGATGGGTAGTGGTTGAACTTGTCCGTCACGAGTATGACTTGTTAGAAGAGTTAGTAGCTCATTTTGATACTTTTCAATGAGTTGTTCAAACCACCTAAATTTTTCATTTAATATTTGGTAAATTAAATAATAATCTCTATTTGGCAATTGTGCATTCAGTAATCTTTGCATGAGATAACCGGTTACAACACCAATTTCCTCTAATAATTTTTTACGAATAGTTTGCGCGGTATTCCCTGGCATTTGTTCTTCAGGTTGGATAGCAGTGAGCATTGTGTGCCAAAGGTTCATTTTTTCACAGGCTCCAAGCAGTTGCCGCAATGAATTTGCTTGGGTTGTTTCTACTTTTTTATTGATGGCAATGAATGCGAGCTGGTCTTCTTTAGTCATGGAATTTTGGAGTTTCGCAGCTTCTGCTTGATATTGTAATATTGCATTAACCACTGCATTATAATGGTATGTGTTTTGTGGATAATTAAAATCAATAAAGCGTAAAATGCTAGTGAACCCTTGAATTAAGCATTTTCGGTTTGTTTCAATAAAAGGTTCAATTCCCTTTATTCTTTCACGAGTATCATGAAATTTCGCTAGTCTAAGGAACTCTGTTGAGAACTCTTGTACTTTTGCCACATCGGTAAATGCGCGTATAAGTTCTTGGCTTATCCCATTGGAGGGATTAGGCAAAAGAGCACTTCTTTGGGCTGTCACACCTTTCTTAGTAGATCCTAAAAGCGACATTGTGTGTTCTGTAAGTTAAATAGCATAGATAAGGGTGTGAATGATAGTAACATAAGCAAGCCATCCTTGAAAGTCATCGCTCTGCTATTGTAGCGAGTAGCAAAAAAAATGGGCCATTTGGCCCATTTTTTTGTACTGATATTGTTAAGAAACGTTATTTGTTGTTATTTTTTTTCATGAGAGCGGCTTTTAAACGGCTTTCTAATTCACGATACTGCTCGATCAGTTCTTTATGATTTTGCTCGGCTATCTTGAGCAATTGGCTGGTTTGGTCTTGTAAGTTTTCGATTTCTTTGACCCATTCCTTGCTTTTAGATTCGCCCATTTCTTGCCAGGAATGCATTTGAGCGGTCATATTTTTTTGAATGTCATTCATGGTTTGCTGAATGAATTGCTGTGGGTTCATCTTAAGAGGCTCTTTGGCATTTTCCCAATAACTTTGATTCATGTCGCGTGCTTGTTGAACATATTGAGCGATAGCAGTTTCGGCCTGGTCAAAAGCGGTTCTTACTTTTTCACTATAGTTACTACGATTTTCTTCAGCTAAATCAAACAATCTTTGATGTTGCTCTTCACACAGGGCCATCATCGCTCTGAAATAATCTGACATGATGGTATTGATTTCATGGAGTAGCTGTGAAACTTCAGAATCGGAGTCTGCAAATTGTAATTTCTTTACAAGCTCATCAAAATCCTGCACATAAGTCGAAAAAGGAGCTTGTTTTGTTTTTTGTGAAGAATTAGCCATAAATAAATAGTCTCCTACTGTGAGGACCTTTAGCTATTGTGACAACATTTATAAAGTATAGTTCCATCTTCATGTTGTCACGTTGCTTAAATTGTCAGGTGATAATAAAACTACTGAAAAAATCAGTTATACTGTTATTCAGTAATCGCTTTATGAAGACTATAAGTGTAAGAACAGAAGTTAAATCACGCCAGTCATTTCGTAAGAAGCAACCATCATTTGCCCGAGATAATGTGCCGTGATAGGAAATAATACCCCTCCTAATACTGTGCCAATGGATAGGCCTATTAAGGGGTAACTGGATAATTTTACTAGGCCTGTGATCCCGCCAATCACAATGCCGGCGGTAGCCATAAAGCAGACATCTTCTTTTGTCAGGACTTTGCTTGGATCATTGCTATTCACTTCGGGAAAACCGCCGCTGATCAATTGGCAGTCAAATTGTGAAAGTGTTTTCATAATACCTCGAGTTTATTTGTTGGGTGTCTAGATTTTCCTAAAGAAGCTTAGTATTTTACAATGCTTATATTACCAGCACTTGTCAATTGACGACATCGCGACCACCCTTTATGCTGGATAAAAGGAGCAAATTTATGGCAACACGCGCTGTCTATATAGCCGGGGGAAGTCGAACTCCCTTTGTAAAGTCAATGATAAACTATGCTGATATTTCCACGCAAACCTTGATGACCGACACATTGCAATCCTTGGTTTCTAAAATGAAACTCGACGATCAGATTATCGGGGATGTGGGATTAGGCGCTGTGATGAATAGCTCCAAGAACTGGAATTTAGCCCGCGAATGTGTGCTGGGAACCACGCTTTCACCGCATACACCAGGGTATACGCTTCAACGTGCTTGTGGTACCAGTCTTGAAACGACTTTACAACTTGCCTTAAAAATTGCTAATCACCAAATCGACAGTGCCATTGCTGCGGGTGTCGATACCAATAGTGATTTGCCGGTGCTCGTGAGTGAACGGCTCACTAAAAAATTGCTCCAGTTACATTACGCCAAAGGCGTTAGCGCAAAGTTGAAAATAGTGGCCAGCATACGTCCTCAGGATTTTAAGCCTATTTTCCCTGCCGTCGCAGAACCTCGCACAGGGCTCTCCATGGGCGAGCATTGCGAGAAAATGGTAAAAGAGTGGCAGATTTCACGCCTCGCACAAGACGAACTTTCGCTGCGTAGCCATCAAAATGGGGTTAAGGCTTATGAGCGTGGCTTTTTTGAGGATTTGGTTTTTCCTTATCAGGGTTTAGAGCGCGATGGTTTGCTGCGAAGTGATACGACCCTAGAAAAATTAAGCAAACTAAAACCCGCTTTTGATTTTACAGGAAAAGGCACCTTAACAGCTGGTAACAGCAGTCCACTGACCGATGGTGCTGCGGCTGTGCTACTCGTTTCCGAAAATTACGCTCATCAGCATCAATATGAACCCTGGGCACGCTTTGTCGATGCCGAAGTCGCGGCCATTGATTTTGTAGGTGGAGAAGGGCTACTCATGGCGCCCACTATTGCCGTCAGCCAATTGCTCGCGCGCAATCAACTGACCTTACAAGATTTTGATTTTTACGAAATTCATGAAGCTTTCGCAGGCCAAGTGCTGTGCACATTAAAGGCTTGGGAGTCGGCAGAATATTGCAAGCGAGTACTGCATGTAGACCAACCTTTAGGCAACATTGACATCAGCAAAATGAATGTGAATGGTAGCAGTATTGCACTTGGCCATCCTTTTGCTGCTACGGGTGCGAGAATTGTTGCAACGCTAGCTAAGCTATTGAAACAAAGTGGAAAAACAGGACGGGGGTTGATATCCATCTGTACTGCAGGTGGCATGGGTGTGGCGGCCATTTTAGAGACAGTCTAATATTGCTCACATTTCTAAGGTGTTTTTGAGCCCTGACTTTGTTATGATCCTGCTTTGAAAGTTGTCAGCAGGTGTAATTACATGGCTCTAGAAGGTACCACTAGCTCGGGACCAGAGAAAACCGGCTATACCGATCCCCAAAAAGCCACCGTCGTAGGTGAGGGAATTGTGAGTACTCTGATAGCCACGCGTAAACCGAGTGAGCTATTTGGTGACGAAGGCCGCCCACTTGATCTGAATAAACTGCATGAAGTGATGGTAACGCGAATTGACCCAAGCAAGGTCAGCTTGGTGCTAACTACGAATCAAGGGACCCCTGATGCATTAATGCGCCATCTCCATGATTGTAAGGCTTCATATGGTGCAATCATTAATGGAGGCTTTTATGCGCTGGATGAAGGTTTTTATCATTTAAAGTCGAACCAACCTATCGGATTACATCGCTTTACTTATAATTACTCTCAAGCTCATCACAAAGATGTGATTAAGAGAAATTTTGATAATACGGATCACTATTTTAAATATTCAGACGATCAATTGTCTAAGTCTTATGAAGGCTATTCGAAAAAGGGGATCCCATCAGAACTTCATTTGAAAACACAAACTCCGAACAGCGTGAGAGAATTATATGGTTGTTTTCGAATCACATCCGGTGGCGAAATCGACATTCAAAAACTAGGCGATTTTACCGATGAGACATTCAAAGACTATTTAAAAGAGGCGCAATATTTATTAAGTTCGGGGCCTTTTTTAGTGACTGGTGGAGAAGTTGCGATAACAGCAGATGATATTCAAGCGGATCCTCGTTTTCAATTTAAACAAATTTATGATCGATTTGGCTCTCATCCGGGCAGTGTACCGCCTGGTACTTTTTATCATGCTGATCAGTTAAATCCTCGTTCAGCCATTGGTATTACCGCTGAAGGTGAGTTATTGATGGTTACGGTCAAAGGTGAAGAAGATCCCAGCCATCGAGACGGTATGACACTCGATCAATTTGCCTTATTGATGAAATTGTTAGGGGCACATACCGCTCTGAATCTGGATGGTGGTTATTCCTCTTGTCAAGGTTTCTTTGACAAAACCAATCCCCAAATGTTTACACCGCAGTTTATTAAAAAGCCAGGTCGAGAAAAGCTATTACCCTGCGCAATTGTGGCTAAAGAAAAAACGGATATATTACCTTTAAACCATCATCGTGATCCGCTCACGGATAGAGGGCCTAAAGTAGAGAATGTTAAGCGAAAATTTTCATTTATCGATGGCACTTAACATTTTTTAGTCATATCAGGTTTTTTGTGGTTATGGTCTTGCACCTGTTTTTGGACACCCGCTTCTTCTAACTTAAAAGCCCGGCTAAATTTCTTATTGTTATAAGCATAATGTAGCGCCGTTTGTCCTGTTGATTCACTGGTTTGCTCAATCATTTCAGGATGTTTGCTTAACAAAAAAGCGAGATCACGACCAGAACCAAATCCTGCGGCTAAGCGTCGCAGTGCCACTCCTGGCGCTTTTGCCCCTAATCTTGCTAGTAAGTTTGGCACAGTGAGATCGCTGAAAGGGTCAGGTTTGGTTTTTTGGCGCAGTGAATGTCTTTTATGATGAATATAGGAGCGTTCATGGGTTTCATCTTGAGATAAGTTAGGAACAGCGCCTGTTAATCCATAGCTCTTTTTTAGATCGTTAATCTGAACATCTACCTGCTCTGATTTACCTGGCATCAGCTTTAGTAAATTGGCTCTCATGTCGGAAAAAGATTGCCCCATCATCACGGCTTTTTTACCTAAGACAGTGACATCTCGCCAAGTGACACCTTCAATTTCAGGTAACGTTATCATTTTTAGGCCTTGCCAAAACGCCGGTTGTTCCATTTGAGGGCTTTCTAATAGAGCGTCAAAGGATATTTGACTCACGACTGAGCTTAAGGCAAAAGAAAAGGTATAACAGCTATAGTGGTCTTTTAAAAGTGATCCCTGAATGGCCACCGTTTGGGATTTTATGCCTCGCGCAGTTAATTTCGCGATCAGTTGTTTTAGAAATTCGGCTTGAAAAGCCATACAGGCGGGTTCAATATTAACCATCTGTATTTGATCTTTTGCTTCGTTATAACCCACATCGAGCACCACGGCATGGCCCATTCCTAGGATATCCACAATAAATTGAGTTCGAGGTTGTCGACCTTCTTTGATGTCGGTAATTTTTTTCAGCAATTCGCTTAATACGCGAGCATCAATCTGATGTTGGGTAAAAGCATCGCGATTAAAAATGAATTCACCATAGTAGGCGGTGTTTCGTTTCCTTGCTAAGGCATTTTTACGGTTAAGATGAAACTGTAATTCCTTAAACCCCAGCGCATTGGGGTTATATAAACATTCTAAGCTAACTATTCTTTGTAATAACGTGCGTTTGAGCTCTACAAGCGCTGTTTCGATTGCAGGATTGGCATATTCAAAGGGATATAAGTCAATTCGTTTAAAACTGCTTCTGGCGGTCAAAATCAGTTTATTCATTTTAAGCAGTTCGACATCATTTTGTGGTGGTGTTAACTGATGATTATCAACGATATTTTCATGGCAAAAATAAGCATGCATTAACGATAGCTCAGCTAAACATTTGCGTTGTTGTTTGTCTTCGGTGATAGTGCGCATTAAGGGCTCATCGTTGATGAGTCTTGTCACCACCATGAGTAACAAATAATTGAGTTTTTTGCGTAATTCTTGTGGAGGTGATTTAGGCGTGTCTTTTAGTGCAGGATCATTGACATATTCGCCTAATAAGCGATTGAGCTGATTTAAGGCAACACCCATGTTGGGGGGCACCGGGAAGCTAAGGTTGCCCCATTGTTTGTACGCAAAACCGATCACTTGCTGGAAGTGTTTGTGCAGCATGGGTGAAAATGTAAAAGATAAGTGGCTAATTTGGCCTTCGTTGAGATTGGGAGTTTCTTCTAAAGATAATTGTTCTAGAGCAGTCGTTGCTGAGGATATCGCTGAAGATAAGGTCATTGTTGCACCTGAGTTAGCTAAATTTGGTTTTGGCCGCTAGTCTAACGCAAAATCATTTGGCTGGCCAGAATTAGCTAAGAGGAAAGAGCTTGTCAGGGTTTAAAATACCTTTGGGATCGAATTGCGCTTTGATTTTTTTCATGAGAGCAATATTAGTGGGGCCAAGTTCCTTGCTGATGTAGTCTCTTTTCTCGATGCCAACGCCATGCTCGCCGGATAAGCTTCCGTGTAGGGCAACCACTTTATCAAATAGCAAATTGAGCGCTTCTTGGGCTTTAGGTCCTTGCACGGGATCATGCGGATCAATGAGTAAATTCACATGTAGATTGCCGTTGCCGGCATGACCAAAATTTACAATCATGATGTTAAATGTTTTAGCTAATTCTTGGGTGTAATCCAGAAGCTCAGCAATGTTGGAGATGGGCACCACCACATCTTCGTTAATTTTGTGGGGGGACAAGCTTCGCAACGCTTGTGATAATGATTTACGGATCGCCCAGAGTTTTTCAGCATCAGAGCTGGAATGGGCTACCGCTAAATCAATCAAACCCTCATTCTGGGCAGCCTTAGTCATTAAGGCAATATCCTGTTCCATGGCGCCTTCGGAACCATCGACTTCAATCATTAACATGCTGCCGGCATTTTCGGGTAAATCAGCATTGGCATGATTGCGGATCATTTGGATAGCATTGCCGTCGATAAATTCGCAGCCACAGGGCGTGATGGGTTGTGACATCACTTTGATGACCGCTTTGGCAGCACTTAAGGCGTCTTTATAAAAAGCGCGCAAAGTGCGTTTAGCTTGGGGCAGGGGAGTGAGCTTTAACGTGGCTTGAGAGATAATCCCAAGTGTACCTTCTTGACCGATTAATAACCGAGTGAAATCATAACCAACTACCCCTTTGGTAGTATAAACGCCACATTCAATCACATCACCTGTGCCAGTAATGGCCGTTAAGCCCAATACATTGTCACGTGTAGAGCCGTATTTTAATGAGCGAGGACCTGAAGCATTACAAGCTAAATTGCCGCCGATAGAGCAATAAGGGGAACTCGTGGGATCAGGTGGCCAAAAGAAGCCGTGTTCTAGTGCTTTAGCCTGCACGCTAGCATTTAAAACCCCGGGCTCGACCACCATGAGGCGGTTAGCGGGATCCACTTTCACGATATTTTGCATGCGCTCGAGGGAAAGTACCACGCCTCCTTTAACTGGCACAGCGGCTCCTGTGGTGCCACTGGCACGACCGCGGGCAGTGAGGGGTATCGCATGCTCATAGCATAATTTGACAATGTTAATGATATCTTGTTGATTGTGGGCAAACACAACGGCATCAGGAAGGGCATGACGGCGGCTATTGTCATAACCGTAAACCCAGCAATCGCTGGCTTGCGTATACAATTGCTCTGTTTTAAAGAGCGCTTTTAGTTGGGCAATAAAGGGGTCACTTAATGCCATTTAAGCTTTTTCATATTCAAATATTTTGACGACTTTTTTAACCCCTTTAACGTGTCTGGCAATATCTACCGCGACAAATTCTTCATCTTTTTTGATAAGACCCATTAGGTAAACAATGCCGTCTTCGGTCACGACTTTGACGCGAGTCAGGTTAAAGTCTTGCGTCACGGCCATTTCACTTTTAATTTTAGTGGTGATCCAGCTATCTTTAGAGCGGGTCATCATTGGTGTGGCTGCAGCAACCTGAATTTCATTATGAACATGTTTGACTTTAGCGACTTTCTTCACAGATTTTTCAATATCTTGGCGCATTTGCCGGTTAGGTACTTGTCCGACCAGTAACACGCGGGTGTTATAGCTAACCGCATCAACATGCACTTCGGGATTATCTGCAGCGAAATCATTAATGGCACGCATACATTTCAGTTGAATGCCCTTGTCTTCAATAATGGTGCCAGGAGTACGTCTGTCCTGTGCCATGATCACGCTTGAGGCGGCCCCTCCGGCAACAACGGCAGCACATCCTTGTAACAATCCAAATATTAAGGGGATACAGAGTAATTTTATTTTTTGCATGGTATAGGTCCAAACTCTTGATCAATGTAATCACATACGCAGTGGATCAATAGAAGGTGAACTTCTTGGATCCTGGCGGTGGATTGGGCTGGAACGCGTAATTCGATGTCATCTTCTTTCAAAATACGGGCGACATCACCACCTTCTTTGCCTGTGAAAGCAATCACTCTCATGCCTTTGCTGTGCGCAGCATAAATAGCATTAACGATATTGGGTGAGCGGCCACTAGTGCTAATAGCTAATAACACATCGCCTTCTTGGCCCAGGCCTTTGATTTGTTTTGAGAAGATTTCATCATAACTATAATCATTGGCAATCGAGGTGAGGGTGGAAGAGTCTGTAGTGAGGGCAAAAGCCGCTAGGCTCATACGTTCTTTTTCAAAACGGTTAAGTAATTCAGCGGCAAAGTGTTGGGCATCGGCAGCGGAGCCGCCATTGCCGCAGGCTAAAATTTTATGGTTATTTTTTAAAGCATCGACCATACATTCGGCTGCCTGCAAAATGACTGGGGGCATCACATCGAGCGCGGCGAGTTTGGTATCGATGCTATCGTGGAATAATTTTCTAATGCGTTCTTGTCTGATCATAAATAAGTTTTTTAACTAATTAAGTAGTCCATGGGTAGGAAACGATTTAGTTATTGTACTCCAAACGCATTTGGGATCCAGGTGATTTTGAGATTTGGTTTACTACCTAATATGGCCACCACATCGAAGCGAGAGAATAAATTTTCCGTAAAAGCATGAGTTTGCTGATAAAATTGAGCTGTTCGGATAAGCCGGCGTTGTTTGCCTTGCGTAATAGTTTCTTCCGGCGAGCCAAATTCATCACTTTCGCGATAGCGTACTTCGATAAAAACCAGCGTCCCTTGTTCTTGCATGATAAGATCGATTTCGCCAAGTTTTGAACGGTATTGACGCTCAATCAGCCGTAATCCTTGCTTGCACAAGTATTCTTTGGCAAGCTCTTCGGCTTGATTACCTGTATCAGTTGAAGTACCCATGTTACTGCTAATATTTTGAGGAACCTGTGACACAGAATACAAGATCTGTTTTTGAAAGACATCCCAAAAAGACAGTCACTATTTGCTTATTGTTGTTATTGTTGGCTTTGTATGGTTTGTGTTCATGGAAGTGTTTCAATAATCCTTATACTGAGTTTGAAAACAAAAATTTGAAAACCATTTTACATCAATTTTTTGTGAGTAGAGTGGTCGATCACAATGTGGGGCGTTTTATCAAACTGCGCGAACATGCACCAGATACAGTCAAGCAAGAGCGTCCCAGCCGTAACTACATCAGGAATATTGCGCCTAACTCCGTTGAACGAAAATATTATCGTGTGAGCACTGATGAGAATGGTTTTATTAAGGGCCCATCCTTGCATGTTAATCCAGATATTAAAATTGTTTTTTTAGGCGGCTCGACCACCGAATGCTTATATATGGAAGAAGAAGAGCGCTTTCCCTATCGGGTTGCAAGGGAATTAGAAAGTCATTTAAAGCGCAAAGTGAATACCTATAATGGCGGGGTTTCAGCTAATGAGTCGATGCATTCTTTAAATATCTTGATGAATAAAGTATTGCCGATGAAGCCGCAAATGGTGGTATTAATGCATAATATTAATGATTTAGTCATGCTGCGTTCACAAGGCACCTATTGGTATAAAAACTCGTTAAAGAGCCATGTGCAAAATGCAAAGACGCTGTTAACACGCTATGAATTTCCAGAAAATCCGCATCAAACCACAGAAGCTGACATGGTCGGTGAGTTCACTAAAAATTTACAAACATTTATTGCGATTTGCCGTATTCGAGGTGCTCAGCCAGTATTGATGACCCAAGCTAACCGTGTTGAAAATGATGATCTTTATCATCGTTTTAATGATGTCATTCGCGAAGTAGGTAAGCAAGAAAAAGTGTTGGTGATAGACTTGGCCAAGGTTATCCCTAAGCAAACAGACTACTTGTATGATTCTTATCATTATACCGCTAAAGGTGCAAAACTTGCGGCAGACCATATCAGTGCACAGTTACAGGAGCATTTGGTATGAATATGATTTTAATCCATGGTTCTTGGCATGGTGCTTGGTGCTGGGAAAAGGTGATCCCTTTACTAGAAGCAGCAGGTCACAACGTGTTTGCTTTAGATCTCCCGTGCCATGGTGAAGACAGCAGGCCAAGAAAAGGGGTTACCTTAGAGACTTATGTGAATTGTGTCGAACAGCTATTACAAAAGTTAGCTGTACCTTCTATGTTAGTGGGGCATAGCATGGGGGGAATAGTGATTTCACAAGTGGCAGAGAAACTACCTGAAAAAATAGCTAAACTGGTCTATCTTGCGGGCTTTATGCCAGAAAACGGGGATTCGTTATTATCACTGGCGAACCAACAACCCCTAAATGACATTACTGCCAGCATTCGCGGTGTTCCAGCTGAAAATGCGCTTTATTTCCCGATGGAGCACATGAAAAGCTTTGCTTATAACGCTTGTCCTTCTGGCACGTATGAGAGCATAGCATCGCGCTTTTGTGTTGAGCCTTTTCTGCCCTCGGCAACGCCAGTGACCCTGACCAATGAGCGTTATGGTAGGGTAGAGCGGGTTTATATTGAATGCTCCGAGGATAATGCTATCGCATTGTCATCACAAAAACGGATGATTCAACGATCTCCCTGTCAGGTGTTTCAATTAGCCTGTGATCATTCCCCATTTTATTCCGATCCCGAAGGTTTGGCTTCGATCCTCATGAAACTGGCCTAATCCCAAAAGTCGACTAAACTTCCTTTACAGGCAGCCAATTTTATCTTATAAGTAAGTTAATCAGTTTACATTACTCTAGTTCAAGGAACGAACATGGGTGTTGTGAGAAGTTGGCCTTTGACTGCCGTGATTTTGACAGGATGTTTGGTCACGGCTTCTTTTCCCTGTGTAGCCAAACACCATTCGTTGCGCGAGAAGCTTCTCGACTTTAAAGTATCGCATCGAACCACTGATGTGGCTATTCATCCGGTATTTCAATATCTTTATGATGATTCCGTCGGTGAGGCATCGCAGAATAAAGATCCAGTGATCAACTCATGGCAATCTTACAAGGAGCGTTTGAGAGGCTATTTAGCGTATGATTTGTCAGATGATTTTCGGATAGGTTTAAATAGTTTCAAAGCAGGTCCTTTAAACTCGTCTACTTTAGAAATCCTTCCCTTAGCACCGCAATTACAACCCCGTTCAAGCGATGTAGCAAAATCGCGTGGATATGGGCTTAGTTTTACCGTCAAACTCGATTAACAAGAAAATCATTTAAATTATCTTTTAGGTTTACTGGGGAGATCTGTAGTGGGATTTTCTTCTCTAGATTTATTCATGATGTCCAAAACACGACGTGATAGATACTCCGTTTTTGATGTGGGATCGGGGGAGTTGGGTTGATTAGCAGGCGCATCACGATCTTGGCTTCTAATAGTTTGAAACCAGGTGGTTAAATTATTAACCCATGAGCTGTTCTTTTTGCTCATTCGTTCCCCGCGCTATGTTTACCTATAAGTTAATAGTCTAACACTCAAATTCAAAAAGTGTCCAAGAATTTTTGAGGAAATGTTTAATCGTGTAATTGCGAAAAAGGAGAAAGGGCTTAAAAACTCAGTTTTGCAGCTTCTTTGCGGGAATTTTCAGCGGCTTTTTGTTCTTCTTCTTCTTTGCGTTTTGCATGCATAACCAATGTATGTAAACGCTTTTGGTGCAGCATGTAGGAACTGTCTTCTGGTAGGGTGCCAAAATAATCTTGATCTGTGAGTGGTTTGCTGGCTGCGCGTCGATCTTTCATATCAGGGTCATTCGCATCACGGATAGCTTCAAATGAAGCGAAGCGGTCATCTGCAAGAGTGACGCCTCTGAAGCTGGGACTTGTTTTAACGCTATATGCCATTTTTAACCTGTGATATTGCTACTGCAAGCTGGTAGTAACCCATCATAAGGGAATTGTCTTAAAAGCAAAGCTACAAAAGACGAGGTGCGAATCTACCAGATGAGCGGTGCACAATAAAATACCCTAGTGTGGCTTGTCAGGAAAAGTCCTAGTCTTCGGCTCATACCGCTTTTTAGGTTGACTGTCTTTTTTCACTCGCATAACCACGTAAAAAGTTATAAAAATAACACAGTTTTAATGACGGGTTATGGGGTGTTGTGATGGTATTTAAGGTTTTGCGCAGAATGACTGCGGCGGTTTCGTATATGGTTTTTGGCGTGTTAGCCGTTTACGGTGTGTTGTATTACCAAACGCATCATATCTGTCAGCGTATCTATACTCCTGCCAAAATAACGTATACAGAAGACGTTACTATTATTCCGCTAATAAACGAGAACGATCGATATTATGTGATGGTGAAGATTAATGGCAAAGGACCTTTTAAACTGTTACTGGACTCAGGTTCACCTTATACTGTTGTAAGAGAGCGTGTTGTTAAAAAGGCGGGATTACAAAATAAAGAAGTAACCAAACTATTTGCAGCAACTACCTTGAAATTATACCGCGTCGATACAATTAATATCGAAAAAACTGAGCTTTCTGATATGGTCGTTGTCAAAGATACTATTTATGATGCTGCTCAACAAAATAATCCGAATTGGGTTGATGGCGTATTATCTTTATCTGCATTTCAAGATAAATTGATTTCAGTTGATTTATCGCGCAATATTATCAAACTCTCGAATGGCCATCTGTCAAAAAATGATAAGTCGTCTATGGCATTAAAAGATGCCTCTCAAATGATGCCTGTGACATTGCCCTACATGGCTGACCAAAAAGCCAAGACTATCCACCCGCAAGTGACCTTAACCTATCTTGAAAATAACCAGGCAATTGATATGGATTTTCACATCGATACCGGTGCTCAGCATGTTGATACTGTTATTTTCCAGGGGGCTGATCTGGGGAAAATTCACTATGACATCGATCATAAAGGTCCTGCTACCATCGCAAAACTAGAATTTTTCAATATGGAAGCTTTTTTGCAATCGGTAGAGTTGAAAGGAACGATTCAATTTGGCAACACGGAGATCTCTAAGCCAAGGGTGCTGGCAAGAACAAAACCCTATTCACCTATAGGCACTGATTACTCGAAATTACAAAAAAGCATCAGCCAAGATAACAAAGACATTAAATCCAATGTGGTGCCTAATCTGATGGGTACGGCTGCGCTAAAAAATAAAATTTTGATTATCGATGCTAAAAACAATCTTGTCCAGCTCGTGCCTTATTTTTAAGCTAAGGCACGAACAGGATACAAGACTAGTTAACCTGGGTTGGTAAGCCGTCGACCATCTTAGCCCAGGATAGATTGCGTTCAATGTGATTGTTGTTGCCTAGGTGTAAATTACCAGTTGCACCTGTGTATTCACCTTGGCCTTGTAAGACATTGATATGTCCAGTCAAGTTATAAGCGTCGTAGCCCATAGCAAAGAGACGGTTGTATTGATCAGAGTGTTCTTGGCCATCCCGCGATAACATTTGGCGCAGGGCGGCTCCACGATTATTATCTAACAACCAAGGCATATCACAGAAAATCACCCCATTCACATCTCGGTCACTTTTAGGATTGGGACTGCCACCATAGATACTGGAGGTCGCTAGAACGGGCACATCTTCGGCGTAATAAAAATCGAACAAGGGTTTTAATTGCCTTGCTTGTGCAGGGGGGGCAGCCATGACAATCACGTCCATATCTTGACGGCGACGCGCTTGAAATTCGACCTTTTCTTTTAAAAGATTTTTAATATCGTTGGCGCGCTTTTGGCTTTGGTCGATCCCCAGTAATTTCCTCACCGCTGCAGCTTGATCTTGATTGGGATTGGCAAATACGCTTCGTGTGACTTTACCGCCTAATTGTTGCCAGCGGATACTGAACGCACTGGCAGTACGCTTACCCCAAGCGTTATCAGGGACCACGATGCTGGCATTACGATAACCCTTTTGCCACGCTTTCTCGGCAATTTGCTCAGCCTCTGTTTCAGGTGCCAGCGTATACATCACAAAATTGGGCGGTGCTTGATAAAGATCAGGATGGCTGTTTAAAGCCAAAACGGGGACCTGTAAATGATTGCCCATGCGGCCAATTTGTAAAACATCTTCTTTAGAAAGAGGGCCTACCACAAAGTTAGCGCCTTCGTGCATGGCTGTTTCGTAAATCCTTCGCACATCACCTTGAGTGGTATCGTAGATCCGGATATTGGGTTTGCGGTTTTGCTGATTAGCGTAATAAGCGGCGAGAAAACCTTCGCGAATAGCCACTGCGGCTTCAGCATGTTGGCCGTTTAAAGGTAACAAAATGGCGATTTGCTGAATATCGGCAGCATTATGGGAGCGATTGCGGTATTCTCTGCCCCTTGGTTGTTCTTGTGCTTCGACCGCCTCTTCATCATGATGGCGATCGCGGTTAAAGAAGCCAAAGGCATTGGCTTCAGAATAAGTTAGAAGACTTATTGCGGATGCTAAAACGATGCGTTTTAAAAGCGTGGTTTTGCTCATAATGTTCAATATTATCCTGTCGTTAAGGACCCTATATGCAAGAGATGGGTAAACTTTACGTGGTTGCGACCCCGATTGGCAACCTTACTGATATCAGTCTTAGAGCGCAAGAGATATTAAGTCAAGTAACCTGGATTGCAGCAGAGGATACTCGTCATTCTATGGCGTTACTCACGCACTTCGGGATCAACACTCCTTTAGTGTCTTATCACGATCATAACGAGCGCGATAAGTCAGCGCAGCTCATTGAACAAATCAGACAAGGTGAGGATGGGGCATTAATTAGTGATGCCGGTACGCCCTTAATTAGTGATCCAGGATATCATCTAGTGCAAAAGGCGCATGAAGCAGGGATCTCAGTTATCCCTATTCCTGGCGCCTGTGCGGCGATTGCAGCGTTAAGTGCTTCTGGATTACCGAGCGCAAAATTTTTATTTGAAGGTTTTTTGCCGGCTAAATCGGGGCGCAACAAAAGATTAGAAGCGCTCAAATCGGTACCGTTTACGGTGATTTTTTATGAAGCACCGCATCGAATAGAAACCCTATTAGAAGAATGTATTGAAGTTTTTGGGGGCGAGCGGCAAGCTTGTATTGCCAAAGAAATCACAAAGAAATTTGAAAGGATTTATTCGGCCAATTTAGCGGCTATATTAGCGCGCCTACAAAATGGTGAGATCCCGCAAAAAGGCGAATTTGTGTTCATGGTGGCACCTGAGGATGAAAAAACGGAATCGTTAGCAGGCACTGAAGAACAAATACGGGTACTCAAAATTCTGCTGGCAGAGTTGCCGGTTAAACAAGCGGTGAAGATGGCTGTCGCGCTGACAGGACATCCAAAAAATGCGTTATATGAGCTGGCCTTAGAAATTCAAGGCAAGAAGGAATAATCCTTGCTAATTTAGGAGGGAGACCCTATTCTTGTGCGCTTGAGAGTCGGCTAGACAATCGCTCTAACACTTCGGTGTTAGGGAGGAAAGTCCGGGCTCCATAGGGTAAGGTGCCAGGTAACGCCTGGGGGGCGCAAGCCTACGGAAAGTGCAACAGAAAGTAAACCGCCTGACATAGAAATATGTTGATCCCTGAAAGGGGATAATATTCGAAGCAATTTGGTTTTAGGCAAGGCGACAAGCAGACGAACAAAGGAGTGTACTCCGGTACATGACTGCGTGAGACTGCGCAGTCAACACAGCTTAAAAACAAATTGAAAAGAATATTGGTAAGGGTGAAAGGGTGCGGTAAGAGCGCACCGCGTGGGTGGTAACACTCCACGGCACGGCAAACCCCACCTGGAGCAAGACCAAATAGGGATCCATTGGTGCGACCCGCACTGGATCCGGGTAGGTTGCTTGAGGTATGTAGTGATGCATATCCCAGAGGAATGGTTGTCCACGACAGAACCCGGCTTATCGCCTGACTCTCAATTCTCTACCTCAATCCACATGCTCTCGACATA
>JBFWUT010000033.1:0-30983 GCA_050247135.1 Candidatus Berkiella sp. | reverse complement strand
AGGCTCAACAACCTAAGGCTCAACAACCTAAGGCTCAACAACCTAAGGCTCAACAACCTAAGGCTCAACAACCTAAGGCTCAACAACCTAAGGCTCAACAACCTAAGGCTCAACAACCTAAGGCTCAGCAACCTAAGGCTCAACAACCTAAGGTTCCATCAAAAGTTTGTTCTAAGGCGAAAACAGCGGTACAAACTCAGGCAAAGTCCAAAACGAGTTATGCAAATATTCTTGAACTTGAGTTGAGGCCATCCTATATACCCACCCCAAGAAAACAAGTGTTAGATAGATTAGCATTTGTCATTGCAAACAATAATTTGGAATGTCTTAGACCAGACTTGGAGGAAACAGGCGTAACATTAAATGAACAATTAATTAGTGATCTTGGCAATTCAAATTTCCCTCAAGATATAAAAATATCACATAAAGAAACTATCAAGTTTGTAGGTGATATTTATGATATTAAATCACTCACAGTCAATATGACTGAAGCGCTAGAAAATATCGCTTACCGAATTAATAGAGTAAGATACTTTTTGACTAAAAAAGAAAAGCAACTTCTCTTAATGACTTTAGCGAGAGCAGAACCATTTACTATTCCATTATTGATTTGTTTTGAAATGGTAATTCGTGATTTGACCTCAAATTATAACTTTGATGAATTTACCGCAAAAGACATTATAGACATGACCTATGCCACCACTAAAGCAGCAAGACCCATTACAGGTAATATATGTGTTGCTCTAGAGAAGCTTGTTAGTTTTATGATGAGTAAAATAAGTATTGATACCATTGTAAGTTCGAACTTACTGCCTAGGGTCATTAAAATCCTTCATTTTATGGAAATATGCCAAACCGATTTTAAAATTGACGCTGCTTTCAAAAAGGCAATAATGTCATCTTTGGAAAAGATTTTAAAAAGCACAAAACCAGAATCATCGGCACCTCATTTAATGTTTCTTGAAAGACTTAAAATTGCGCTAGCCGATAAAAAAGGTATTGTTGCCAAAAATGAATATTTATGTCGCGATGTGGGAACCCACCTTGATATTGCAATTCCTCAATTAAGAATAGCCATCGAAATTAATGGTTCAGCCCATTACAATGCCGATTTGGTAACAGAAAACACAGAAACTAAATTCAAGAGAGAATTACTAGAGGCATTTGATTGGAGAGTTGTGCCTGTGAATGTTGCAGACTTAACTAACCATGAAGAAAGCATTATTGAATCGCGACTAATGGATGACATTATCGCTAGTGATATACTTCCATTACTAGCAGTTGAAGCTAAAAAGAAAAGAACCAAACTTGCCGCTGAAGCTAATAGACATTTCTATATATGTCAAAAGAACAGAAACTCGTCATTCCAAGACTATAAAACCGCTAAAGAATATATCAGGTCAATTGATAAAATTGAAGATCCTCAAGAGGCAGCCAAGCGTTACGAAGAGCAAGATCAAGAAATGCTTAGTCGCAAACCTGTAATATCATATAATTATAATAATTCAAAAAATGTAAATGAATTGAATCCTTTTAGAGCACAAAATGGTTTAAAGGCATCTGGTAGGCGATTGTGTAGTTAAATCACAAGATATTCAGTGGATAATATCATTAAAGTATAATCTTTTGGATGTCCCACAGTTTTCTTTGGAGAAGCAATTGCGCAAACTACAATCAGTGGAATTAAGAGTCGTTAGCGGCGGTGTTGTCTGCTTGTATAACACCGATCCAAAGCATTTTTATGTTGAGCTTCATTCTTCATCCGACTGTCTGATGTGGGGTTACGCAAGTGATACGGCTTTAACATTCAAGCAACACGGGGTGTTTGTTTGTCGTTTGCCCATGAGTGAGTGGATCCCCTTAACGGCTGCAAATTGGGCTCAATATGGGATCGCTAACATCGACAGTAGTCCAGAGGGAAATCTTTATTCGATAATGCTGGCCTAATTTTGGATCGATCCAATTTAGTATGCCGTTTAACTATTCTGGTTTTTCCATAGGACATCCAAATTCTGGACGAAGCGAACTTTTGGGTGTCCTATAGATTTATAAATTCAAAGCACAAATCCTTGAAAATACTGATGAAATTTTAAAGGATGACCCTCTTGAACGAGTAGTTGCACCGCATGTATTTGATCCTTACTTAAAACAAACCTAATCAACATTTTATTTTTAATACGGCCACCTATTTTGATTCAAAAATCACGTCACCGGAAGTTTCACTGAAAAGTGTAAATCGCTTCTGATGTTGGAGATTTTACAGCGGCGTCATCCCATCTTATAGGTATATTTGGCTTTAGATACGTTCACTAAATCATCAAGTGCTTTAGTATCTGCCATAATATCCTTTAAATACTCGTGATCAGTATACTGTGCACCGTATTTCACCAGTGATCCCACAATGGCACACTGATCACTTTGCTGTTCCGAATTGGAATGAGATTGCAAAGACCAATCTAATAGCAACTTATCAAGCATTCTTGACGCGATATCAATTTGTTGTTCGATTGGAAATATTTGAGAAAAATAAGCATCTAATAGTTCAATTGCCACGGGTTTTTTATTTTCATCATGTTTAAGACTAACCATGGCATCATAAAGTTGATAAGCCTGCGAATCCTTTAATTTAGGATATACACTTAAAAGGCCATTCTTACGTACATTTTCGCTGAAATTAGCAATATCTGAAATCCAAATTAATTTTTCGTCTAGTAAAGTCGAAATTAACTTATCCTTGCCAGTAGCGGTGAAATATTTATCTGTTGAAGATTGGGTCATTGAAAGCAAATGAATGATAACGCTAATAGAAAAATCCAAGCTATTAGGTTCATCATGGTCGTTATGGATATTTGATAATAATTTTCTTACTTTATCCCTATCTCCATTTAATATGAGCTTGCCCAGTTGTTTTGCAAGTAGCGTAGTATGCTTATTGTATGACGAAATCATTTTCACATAATCAAGAGCTTTAGTAAAAGCATCTTTTGAAACCTGAGGTTGTACAGTGTTCATATCATTCAAATCGATTTTGGCACCCTGTTTTATTAAAAACTTAATGGCTTTTAAATCCCCATGCGATACGGCATAGGCTAATGGCGAAATACTTGAACCTTCCTCTTTAGCAACGAAAGGAGGCAATCGTAAGCATTTAAGATTTAACAAGGATGGGTTATCAGCAATCAATCTATTCGCTTCATCATAATGCGCATTACCCAAGGCTAGTAACAACATCCTATGCTGGTAATCATTTGCTGTTGAATCAAGTGTAGGAGATGTTTTGTCAATTTGTGAAGAAAAAACCATAGGTTTTTTTCTTAGCTCTTTATTATCAGATGATTTATTAAGTTCTTCAATGTTTGCATCAGGTGGTAATCCAGCTTCCATTGCATTTTGCATCCACAATGGTAATGTTTTAAAGTTTTGTTCTAGCAATTCATTTTGCGATAAATTCCAAACTATGGTAGGGAAACTCAATTTGGCCTTTAAAAATTGCGCTACCATATCAATACGTAAAGCTTTATCTGGGAGTAAAATGGCATTGATAAATAAATCATCTGGCATATAGCTTGAAATTATTTGTTGTTGATAGGAAGGGTCATTAAGTAATGTCTTTACACAATTAATGGCCCCCATTTTAACAGCAATATTAACTATAAATTCAGATTCATTAGTTGGCAACAATAAACGTGATTTTGTTTGTTGTGGCAATAGCGTAACAGCAGGTAGGAAAGCATCAGAATTATCTACTTTTAATAGTTCTAGAAGATTATGCTGTGCTTCTTGTATTTCATTGCAACGAGCAATGTAACTGTTTTTTAATTTTTCATCAAGAAACTGAATAAGATACTTTGCACAAACTAAGGATCCATTTGCTAGCGCAATGTCTACCAATCGCTGCACTTTCTGGATTGCAATTTTTCGAAATTGAGGGTTTTCAAAGTATCCTTTGATTGTGTCGATTTCATCTAGAGATAAAAATGAGTGAATAGAACTCTGATCATTAAAAGCATTGAATTGATGAATGAGTGCGATTACGTCTTTATTGGCATTGCCCATTAAAAAATAATTTACCGACCACATATTATATAATTCATTTCTTAATTCAGGGAGTACAAGATTAGGCTCGGCTCCCAATGTTAGTAGATCTTGTGTTTCAGATAACATGCCATATTTTACGGCCATCATAATTGCAGTCGCTGCTCCAGTAAAATCATTAACGCTAGCTGGATTTTGTTTAATTTCTTGAACCCATTGCTTTACAAGCAGCATACCCATGTCTTTTTTATCCCAGTTATTAGCCACAAACATGGGTGTGCCCATATAACCTTGGCCATATTCTTTGCTACCTACTTTCATTCCTAAATCAAAACATAATTTTGCTAATTCAACATTATCAGTGCCTACGGCGGTATTTAATACATTGCCATAATAATCAGAATATTTAGTTGTATATAGATTTTCTCCAAGCGACATTAAATATTGAATAACTTCTATATTTTGCCTTCCGGCATGCAAGGCTATTGAAAAAGCAGTATCCTTCCACGCATCTTTAGTATCAAGTTTTGCACCCATGTCAATCATGCGCTTGACTAATGAAAGAGGGCCTTGACGACAGGCCGCCATTAAAGGGGTAAAATGGGCAATTTCATTACTATTATTATCATGCCAGATTATATTCACTTCAGGTTCATAATCTAAAAGTAAGTGACAGAGGTCGCTATTTTTAGAGGCTGCAGCAAAATAAACTAATTTGTGTTCATTAATAAATGCTTTAATATCTTTAACACCCGCCATTTTCATTAATTCTAAGAAATGTTCTTGGGTTCCTTCAAAGCATAAAGCACGCGCTAGAATCCCAATATTATATTTTTGTTTATCATCAGATTCTTCAAAATCTTTTAATGCTTGAATTGGGTCAAGTGCCATTTTCGAGTATAGTGGTTTATCTCGATTTGCAACTTCAAGTTGATTTTTAGAATCACTAAAGGGTTCAACACCCTGTGGCATCACCGCTGTGCTTTCTGCATATCCTAATCCTTCGGGTGTTGCACCACCTGTTCCCACACGAACTTCTGTTACATTATGCTTTTGGGTCAATTCTTGGGCTAAATGATAAAAAATGCGTTTTGCTTTCTTAACATTATCGCCGACGTTACGTATATTAGGTCTTATTTCAACCGAATCTAACACCAGAATATTGTCAGGCGTTGACCAAACAAATGCTTCTGCGAGGATCTGTTTAGGTTGAATTTTTTTAGTGTCACCATCTTTAGGTGGTGTGCCACGACATAATAAATAAAAACCGCCATTTGGCGAAGTAGATCCATAGCGTGCTGCATTTTCTCCAGGTTTTCCAAAGGATTGGCAACATCCCAGAATTTCCCCAAGAATAGGGCCTTTAGGATCGTCATCATTCAGTTTTATAATGTAATGATCTTTGAATCCCGCGTTATTGCCATCAATGACAACTTCTGGGATCAAAGATTGGGTGCGGGTATGTGTTTGCTTAACGGCTAACCATTGTTCAAACACCATTTCTTGTACTTTTAACTTATTATACAATTTAGCCGCAGCGATATCTTGTTTAGCTTTGGGAAATACAATCTCTAATGCTGATTCAACTAATGCTTCAGTATGAATATCTTGAATAGGCGTTTTTACTTGAATATCTTTTTTCATGGATTTTTTATGTTTGCGAATTTCAGTTTGCAGTGCTCTATTGTTGTCAACGAGTAATTTCTTTTTTGCTCGTTCCTGCACGATCAAATCTTCAATTTGAAGATTGATATCTTTGTACATTTTACTTTCGCTATCATGTAAGCTTCTACTTTTTCTTAGCGTTTTAAGTTGTTCTTGAATTGAAGCCAATTCGTGTTGATGCTTTTCTAAAGATAATTGAAGTGCTCTTGCATTTTCTGAAAGGGTATCTGATTGGGGTTCTAAGGTATATTGATTTGAATCTATTAATTTCTTTTGCAGCTTATCTACATTTTTGACTACACCGGATTTGCGAAAATCGGCAGATAAAAAATTCCTTTTGAAAACATCGCGCCAGACAGGTACATCCCAGTCGATACTGATTGGGACTTCAAACTGACATGCCTCTGTCATCGATTTCATTTTTACATTTTGATTATCTTTTGCGTATTGTGTGAGATAGGCAATAGCATCATCTGCTTTACCAAAAGCAAGCGCTAGACGGTGTGCAAATTGGTAGGCACTGCGTGATTTCTCAAGGTTGCAACCAATCAAGGTGTAAACTAAAATCTTTGAAAATTCCGTTATGTCAATGAGTTTGAAACTTTCTTTGTAATTGGCGCCAACATGTTGCTCTAATTTTTCCCATAGCTTCTCCTCATTATTCTTATTGTTAATTAAGCTTATAAGTTCCTCAATATGGTTTTCATCTAATGACATGGGGATCTGTGCAGCGTGCAGTGCCTCATTTACCGCGATAGGGCCGTTTTCAGAATGTTTTAGAATGTCTATGGTTTTTTCAATCTGATCATACGGTCTTGGTGAATGAGTAGCTTTCATATCAAGTCTCGATTGGCAATTCTAGTGCTTTTAGGACAGATGTTATTAGCAAATAGTTCCGCGACAGCATATCGTACGGGTAGCTAAAAGATGTATCTACACTTTAGAAAGTGTAAGGGGTCAAGTCCTGAGGAATCGCTATAATTTTTTTATGCGAGAGATATGCATCGATCGATTTGGAAATGGCCATTCTTTGGGCAATTGAAATCATAACTGATAGATATTTTTGCATAGTTAAAATTAAGTATACCCCGCAACAAGCTAAAGATGGGTATTGAGCTTAATCTGGATTTTTTCGGCATGAGAAAAAGGCTGTTTACCACAATTCAAAAGAGTGCTTAAACAGACTTGAAAAAATTGTTTGTTGCTCATAGAGCGTGGCCATATTTTTGTCTGGGTTTATGCTTGGAGAATAATGATTAATCTACTTGAGAATCTTAGGTAATAATAAGTGAAAAGCCACATATTGTTGTACAAAGTTTATTTTATATAGGCGATGCCTATGAATCAGGTAAAGTTGTAACACGAAATATTGATTTAGCTTATGAATCATTTCGAGATGCTGCAGAGCAAGGGCATCTAGCTGCTCGCACCAGAGCTGCTTATATTCTGCTAAGCGGTAGCGATTTTAGTGATCAAATGATGGGTGTTATGTGGCTTAAAGAAGCTGTACAACGTGAACATCCAGAAGCTTTATTTCTTATGGCAACACTTCACAATACTGGTCGCTCACACCCTTTTGTAGAAAAGAATGAAGCCCTAGCTTTAGAACTCATAGGTAAATCAGCAAAATTGGGTTACGCGCCTGCTCAAAAATTAATTTTTAAAGAAGATCTTAATGTTGGCATAGACAGAAAAACAATAAATACATGGATGGCAAGGTTAGCTCTTGAGGGAGACAAAGAGGCTGAAGCTTATTATATATGGGTACTTGAAAGTTTAGGCAAAAATGATGAGGTGCGTAAATTTCAACAATTAATACTTGACATGCAAAATCCCTCACAAAAGGATCAACCAACTAAAGTTGCCAAAAAAGCATTAAGTACAACAAAATCGCCAAAATCCAAATCAGAAGTACCAAGTAGAGTTTTAACACCGCAGTATTCATCTGTTCGGAAAAAGCCAAAGAATCCCAAGGTTGAACAAGATAAATCCCTAGATACATTAGCGTCAGCTGTTGGTGCAATTGCAATAAGTGAGACAAACACAAAAGATGGCACTGTTAGATCAAACGAGCCGACTAAGCCTGTTTCAACAAAAAGAAAACGAAATAGAATGAAAGCTAAACGCTAAGCGATGAAATTGGATCATAAAACTGTAGGTGACGTGTGATATTTATGTCACCTACGCAGCATTATCTTAGTTTAGTGACTATATAAATTTCCCATCTTGGTATCATCCTTATACTTAAGCGCGCAAAGCTTGAATACATATAGGAAATGAATCAAATTCAAAAGATTTTGGGTGTCCTATATGCAGTTCCGCCCCTACCGGGGCGGGGGTGTGGGTTGGGGGCTTTTCCCCACCGTTGCGTCACTTCGTTCCTTACGGTGGGCTAATTACTTCGGCCGCTTCCGCGGCCGGGAATTTATGCCAGCACTACGGCATGAAGCATAGGACACCCAAATTTGGGTACTAATGCATCCGGGCATAGCAGTTTCTAAAGGGATAGAGCGTATTTTAATATATGAGTACTTGGGGGATGAGATAGCTACGGCGGGACATAAGTTGTTGTAACGTTCGCCAAAGGCGAACTAACAACAACTAATGGTGGCTATGGGTGGACTCGAACCACCGACCTCAGCATTATGAGTCCCCTCCCCTAGTATTTTTCGTTGTTACTCCATCAACGTCAATACTAAAAAATCCTATAAATAACAGTGGTTTTTGAAGTTTTCTTTACTTTTAATTTTTCTGGAATTACACTTCGCGCCATCTCGTTTGGGCTTCCAGTGGGCTTCCAGAGTGAAGACAAAAATTACAGGTGCGATTGTTGATGGTCTACCCATCAACCAAAAAGTGTACGAAATTTACGATGAGACACTCGTAGGCTTTTTAGTTCGCGTGTTGCCAAGTGGTCTTAAATCTTTTGGCGTTCGCTATCGCCTACCAGATGGTAAACGCGATCGCATCGTACTAGGCCGTCATGGTGTTATTACGGTTGCTCAAGCAAGATATGAAGCTAGAAAGATTCTTGGTCAGGTAACTACAGGAAATAACCCTAAAAGACCAAAACGAGAAGTCTCATCAAATATACTCACACTTGAAAGCTTCATTGAGAATGAATATATCGCCTGGTCTGAAACACACCATCAATGGTCTTCCGATCATATTAAGCGACTAGCACGCTTTACCGACTTTCTGAATTTACCACTTAACGATATAAACCCCCTTCTAGTAGAGAAGTGGCGTGCTGATCGTTTAAAGAACAAGTTGTCAGCCTCAACCGTCAATCGTAACCTAGCGGCATTGCGCTCTGTTTTATCAAAAGCAGTTGAATGGGGACACATTGAGAATCACCCCTTAAGGCGCTTAAAGCAACTTAAAGTCGACCGCTCCCCTAACGTTAGGTACCTATCGATTGATGAAGAACTGCGCTTGCGTAAAGCCCTAGATGATAGGGAAGCAAAACTAAGAGAGGATCGCTTCAGTGGCAACGCATGGCGTGCTGAAAGAGGATATGAGCTATATCCTGATTTAACCCACTCCGCTTTCGTAGATTACCTTAAGCCCTTGGTAATCTTGTCACTGAATACTGGCGCTCGGCGTGGTGAACTCTTCCGTCTACAGTGGGAAGATATCGATTTCGACAGAAAAAGTATGGCGCTTGTCATGCGTGGTAAACGTAAGTCACACACTCGGCATATCCCACTTAACAAAGAAGCATTTGAAACGCTCTTGGGTTGGCGCTCAATGCAAACGGAAAAAGATAAAATGGTCTTTCCATCGAAAGATGGTAAAAAACTAGATAACACGCAGACATCATGGGAAAATATACGCAAAGCAGCGAGGGTCAATAACTTCAGATGGCACGATATGCGTCATCATTTTGCGAGCCGGTTGGTTATGAATGGTGTGCCATTGAATACGGTTCGAGAGTTGCTTGGGCATACAAATTTGGAAATGACATTGAGGTATGCGCATTTGGCGCCGGAGCAGAAAGAAAGGGCAGTAGCGACTTTAGATATATTATGAAACTTGCAAAAATTAAACTTCCTTTTGGCATTAATCAAAATGGCACTCTTGTTCACATTAATGATGTTGAACGTGGAAAAAAATGTGGATGTATTTGTCCAGGTTGCAAAGCTCCATTGAAAGCAGCTAAGGGTAGCAAGATACAGCATCACTTCAAACATGATGGTATCGATGAGTGCAAAGGCGGATTGGAAAGTGCCATCCATATGGCAGCAAAAAAAATTATAAAAGAAAAAATGCAATTCACTATTCCCGAATGCATTCTTACAGCCTCAAAAAAAGATTCAAAAGGTAAAGAATATCAGGATCAGGAAATCATTATCGCCAATAGAAAGGTTGAGCATTTTGATTCAGTTGAAGAAGAAAAGGAACTAAATGGAATAATACCAGATATAGTTGCATATCATGGTAGAAGGCAGCTTATTATTGAGATATGTTTCCGAAATAAAGTTGACGAACAAAAACTTACAAAAATTCGAAATTTGAATCTAGCTGCGATTGAAGTCGATCTATCAGATGTTAAACAAGAAAACATCAAAGATTTTGACGCTCTTTGGTTATGTCTTAATGAACCATCGCGCACAAAATGGCTGCACAATTCCGATTCGACACAATACAGCCTAATACTACAATCTAGATTATTGGAAAGAACAAGGTTACAGGATGAGCGATATAAACTTGAAGAAATTGAAAATCCAAATACAGAGCAGCAAGAAAAGATAGAACTTTTTCGTGCAATAGAAAATATAAGAGAACTGTCAAGTTTGAACCATATAGAACAACTTAATAAATATACAGAAACTCATCCTGTTTGGAAAGAATGCAGCATCGACCTGCCTTTCTCATGGAATGATCTCCCGCAGTTCTTAAATATGGAGGTTTCAAATGGGGACTGGATTTTTGGATGCGACAGGCGTATCTGGCAAACAGCCGTTTACAGCTCTTTTGTCTGTAAATACAACCAAGAATTTTCTATTAATCATGTTGATAACTGGCTTCAAAATAAAATGGGATTCAAAGTTACTCGATCTGTCAAAATAGTTGAGATATATTCCAGAAAGTATCCACTTGTTATCCCTGATATTATTTTAGGAAATATTCCATCACCATGGGTAGCTCTAAAAGACTATTTTAACTACTTATGCGAATTAAAAATACTGTCATTCTCTGGAAAGTACCAAGGTGATTACTGGTTCAGGGTGTCACAGAAATGACATGCAACAGCCAGATAGCTAAATATTAACCTTGCAAATTCAATGAAAATAAGATCTAAATGAAAATACGACATATCGATATTAAAAACTTCAGAGGAATTAAATCATTTTCTGCGAAAATCGATGGCGACTTAGTTTGTCTAATCGGTCATGGTGATAGCTGTAAAAGTACTATTATTACTGCAATTGACTATGCCCTATCTCCGCGTTGGAATATCAATATTGATGATTCTGATTTTTTCAATCAAGATATTAATAATGCGATTTCAATATCGGTTACTTTAAGTGATTGGGATCAAGAGAATGATGAGTTAAATAAGTTTTTTTCTGAAAGCAAATTTGGTCAATATATTGGTGGTCTTGAACAAGATGGTGTTATTTCTGAACCTATACACGGTGCAAAACTTTCTATAACGATCAATTTGAGTGTGGATAAATTTCTTGAACCAAAATGGCTCGTTGTAAAGGGTGAAGATAATAGGTCGATCACAGCTTCAGATAGATCTTTATTTGGCGTTGGTAGAATTGACGCACATCTTGATACTAATTTCACATGGAAACGTAATAGCGTTCTTTCTAGGATATCATCAGAAAATAAAGAAAGCATTGATTTAGTTCTTTCAGATATCGCGCGGTCATTGCGCGATAACTCCCCAGATCTAGAAGATTGTAATAGTATCACTGAAATAATCAAACCAGAACTCGATAGATTTGGTGTTAAAATTGATAACTTAATCCCTAAGATAGATATTCAAAATCTTTCAATCGCTTCTGGTGCATTAGCTCTACATAGCGGTAATGTACCTCTGCGTAATTTTGGGACAGGCTCAAAAAAACTCGTGTCATGCGCTTTGCAAATGAAATTGCACAATGGACGAAATATCACGTTAATTGATGAAATTGAATTAGGGTTAGAACCACATCGTATTAGAGGACTACTAAATAACCTTAAGAGAGCCGGGCAACAAGTTATCACAACAACCCATTCACCCGTAGTACTAAGAGAGCTAGATGTTTCTAATAATGAGTTGTATGTTTGCATTAGAAATACTGATGGAATTGTGCAATTAAAGTCTTTAGGCTGTGTCCCTGAATCCCAAGGGCCAATAAGAAGCAACCCCGAGGCTTTTCTTGGAAGAAAAATCATTGTTTGTGAAGGAGCAACAGAAATTGGTTGTTTGAGAGCGTTAGACAATGTAATGTTTAATGCTGGTGATATACCTGTTTGGTCTATGAATACCGTCTACTTTAATGCCGCCGGAATTGGGAATGTTAAAACTGCTGCTCTCGCATTAAGTTCACTTGGGTATAAGGTTGCTACACTATGTGATAATGATACCCCTAAACAATTTAATAACGACAATATCAAAGAGCTTATCGATGCTGGAATTCAAGTTTTTTCTTGGGCAGAAGGGAATTCAATTGAACAGCAACTTTTTCTTGATTTGGAGTGGGCTGACCTATCTGAAACTTTAACTACTATAGCAAAAGTGCATGATTCAAAGACCAAAGAATCTCTTATTCAGTCAATAAATTGCCTATTATCTGTTTCTGGTGATTCCAATACGTGGATTGAATCTATGCAACTTAGACAAGCCATAGGATTAGCTGCTGCCGGAAAGAATGCTAATGGTGATTCAAAAGATAATAGCCACTGGTTCAAACGTATTGATTATTCTGAAAATCTTTTCAATTTTGTTATTCCAAAGCTTTCAAATGACACTCTATTAAAATCTAAATTAATGGATTTATGGCGTTGGGTCCAAAATGACTGATCAGTTATATGAAGCTTTAGCTCAATCTACCAGTGGATATGTAATAGCACCAGCAGGTTGCGGCAAAACAGAAGCGATCGTTCAAGCCGTAAAAAAATATTGCCAGGGAAGACAGCTTATTTTAACTCATACCAATGCTGGAGTTAATGTACTCAGAAAACGCTTTATTGAAAACAATGTATCCAATTCACTCTACCACATTGAAACCATATCAGGTTGGGCGTTGCGCTGGATCTATCATTACCCAATGCTCTCGAGATTTTCTGGTGCTCTTCCACTTCCCCAAAAAGATGAATGGCCCCTAGTATATAAAGCCACAGAAAATTTGTTCACTATTGCATTTGTTAGATATGTCATTATGAATTCCTATTCAGGGGTAATTGTGGATGAATATCAAGATTGCACACTAACCATGCACTCTCTAGTCTTAAGTTTAAAAAAAATACTCCCTTGCCGTGTTTTAGGAGATCCGCTACAAGGTATTTTTGGATTTAAGGAAAAACTAGTAGAGTGGAGCACTATAGAATCTGATTTTGGTTTTAAGATTGGAGAACTTTTAACTCCATATAGATGGATTAATGCCGGCAACAATACTTTAGGGGATTGGCTGATTCAGGCTCGCAATGATTTTACAGCAAACAGATTACCTAATTTCAGTGGTTCACCTATAAATTTTGAGAAGGTAGAGCCAAAAAGTAAATCAGCTCGTTTACAATCTATTACACGTCAATTAAACGGCAGCATATGCATTATTGGCCCTAAACATGGAAATTTATCGCCAGCTTTAGGTACTGCATTAATAAATGTCGGCTATTCATGGGTAGAACCAAATGAACTACCTGATTTAAATGATTTCTTAGTCAAATTATCTGCTAATATAAATGATGCTAAATATATATCCGAAGCAGCTATTAATATGCTAACTATATCGTTTACTGGGCTAGATAAGCACAAAATGTTTGTCGAACAAATTTTAAAAGGCTCACTTAAACGTGAACCGATTGATTTCAAACGAAAAAAATTGTTTCATAAACATCCCGCAGGTTATTCCCACAGCCTATTATTAGATATAATTAGTTATCTCGACTCTGCTAAGGTAAAGCGTAAAAAATCTGAATCTATAATATTTTTAAAAAAGGTATTAGAGCAGCATTTTGAAACCGGTGAAGATCTCATGAATATCTTTGCAAAGTTTATTTCACAACGTCAAATTATAGGAAAAGGGAAAGCTAAACGCTGTATAGGGACAACATTGCTGTTAAAAGGTCTTGAATTTGACCATGCTATTATTTTATATAATAAAAGTGACAGGGCATGGAATAATCTTAAGGATATATATGTCGCTATTACTCGAGGAAGCAAAACAGTTTATATTATTGAGTGATCGCAACATATAGAAATGAATTTGTATATCATTTTATTTATTAAAATTTGACTGAATTATTTATTTTACACTGACCTTCCAACCACCGATCCAACTCTTCCTTAAAATACATCAAACTCCGCCCAATCTTCAACCATTTTGGCCCTGGCGTACGATTTCCAATAACACCCTCCATTCGATCTCGCCGCAAAAATGAAACGCTCATACCAATATAGTGAGCAGCTTCTTTTTCAGTGAGGCAGCGTCTCATTTATTTGAGATTCAAAGATTTGCAAGTCATCCAAAAGTTCGCAGTAAAAGTTTCGCAAGACATCTAATGGTTCACTTTTTTAATTTAGTAACATCTACTATCATATCTCGCCCGTATCAAATTCATATTAGAATTTGTAAAATAAAAATATGGTCAAACCAAGGAGCCATGCGAAAATTAAACAGCCATCACTTCCGGCCATGCCTGACCGTTTTTGATTCTCCAAATTAGAAACTCTATTTTCTAAATCGGAGATATCATTTTTAAGTTCATCCAAAGAATTTTCAAAATCCTCTTCATCCATATCATCCATATTTTAGCGACCATTTGTTAGTTAGTAAATTTTATAATTACAAGGTTCGAAAATCCCTGCAAATTCTGATTAGGCAAACCTTTTTAATAAATTAAAGGCTCCCATTGTCGCGACTCTATATTAGCATACGGTTTATTGTTAGGGTTTCCAAAAATATTAATTATTATAAAGCTGAGTAGTGTAGTGCGCCCCGTTTAAACCGGGGCCACCTGGTTTAGGACTATCAATAACAATTAAAGAAATCGATAGGTAACTTTTATTTCATAGCGAAGCATAAATTAAAGAATTATGATTTATTACATATGCATCAAAAATATTAATTGAGCTTAAAAAATGTTCAACATGCTAAATTGTGTCAAATCAGATTAAACATATTAAAAAAATTATTTGTTGCAATGATTTTCCAACCACTGATCCAACTCTTCCTTCAAATACCTAACACTCCGCCCAATCTTCAGCCACTTCGGTCCCGGTGTACGATTTCCAATCACACCTTCCATTCGATCTCGCCGCAAAAAAGAAACGCTCATGCCGATATAGTGCGCAGCTTCTTTTTCTGTGAGACAGCGTCTCATTAAGTTGAGATCCATGGATATTGTTCCTTCAATTAACATGAAGGTGTACGATAAAACACTTTAATCAATGAGTCAATGCATTAAAAATTAGCAAGTAGTTGGCAAACAACACCGCAAATATCGTCCATGCTATTTAATTGTGTAACGGAATAACGAGGATTAAGCGGAAGCAAATCGAGCGAACCACCTTCAATGCTAAGCTGGCGTAATATTGCATTAGGTTTATCACTTTGTTTAACCACAACAAAGTCTTGATGCTTAGGCTTACGTTCTGGATCTACCACAATTTCACAACCATCTTCAAAGCTCGGGCCATGAGTGGATGTCATGCTATTACCTTGAATGGTTAAGCCAAATGCTTGTGGACCAACTTCTTTATTAGTGGCTACCCAGCCATGAGAGCTTTCGTGTTGATATGTCTTATGTTGCTTCTTCCAGTTGGCTGCTAATTCCCACGTAATGAGCGGAATTAATTTCGCAGGCTTACCCGCATAATAATTTTGGCTTTGTTTGTTATTCTTCGTTGGTATCTGCTCTTCACCTTGCAACTGCGCAAGGCTCAATTTGAAATAGGCAGCAATAGGTTTAAGCGTTGAAGGCTTTGATTCTTTGATCTGGCCAGACAATATTCGATGAATAGTTGTTTGTGGAATACCTGTTCTGCGAGATAACTCACCTTCACTGATTTTTCCATCTGCTTGCATCAATCTTTTTAAATTTTCTTTGACAGGGTTATCCATAATTGTCTCGTGGTAGATGGTTTAACACCAAGGTGCATTATGAAACTGATGCTGCACAAAGTAAAGTCTTAAATGCATTGACATCCAATGCATTGGATCATTATTCTTGCTTGGCAAAGGAGGCAATATGGACTGGCCAGCAATTATTAATGAAATTCTCTGGATGGAAGAAATCACGGAAAGGCAGCTCTGCGCTTCATTAACCACCCCCATTACGCCATCCGCTATCAATAGCTTGAAGCTTGGTCACACTGTAAACCCAAAATATAATTTGGGAAGTGAACTTATAAAACGTCACAAGCTTTTAAAACGCCTGCAGTCGAATCAAGAAGCCATTACTTATGAAAAACATAAGGCGCTTCAATGAGGGACTTTTGCAAATTCTCACCTGACTTTTGGTCAGGGCTTCAGGCAGAGCAATTAAAACAGCTAGGTCGTGATGCGATGTTGCTGGCAACTTATCTGCAAACTAATCGGCATTCAAACATGTTGGGTGTGTATTACTTACCTGTCGCATATATGTCACATGACACTGGCATTCCACTAAGCGATATTCAAGAACTTCTAACCGAGCTAAGCAAGATCAATTTCAGCCACTTTGACACCCAACACGGTTTTGTTTGGGTTGTCGAACTCGGGTTTATTCAAACCGGGGGTGCATTAAAGGAACTTGATAAACGCGTTGTTCAGCTTCGCAAACAGTATCAAGCCCTTCCAAGGGTGTTCTATCTCCCCTCTTTCTACGAAAAGTACCAAAGCGCATACCATCTGATGCCAACACCCGATGAGCTTCATCCAACTATTAACCCCATTGAAGCACCTTCTATGGCCCTTCGAAGCAAGAAGAAGAATAAGAAGAAGGAAAACAATAAGGAGATAAATAAGGAGATTGCGATTGTGGATGGGGGCGCCAACATGCTTAGCCCACATGAAACCATCTTCTATCACTGGAAAGCCACCATGAATCAACCACAAGCGATCATGGACAAGAATCGCAAGAAGGTTATTACGGCCGCCCTTGATGCAGGTTTTAACGTTGAACAACTTTGTGATGCCATCACTGGCTGTTCCCGCACGCCTTACAACATGGGGAACAATCCCGAAAAGCAGCGGTTCGATGGTTTAAAGGTCATTTTTCGTGATGCAGAGCAGATTGAGCGGTTTATCCGTAACAATCAAACACCTCCTGTCATGGGGGCGCAGAATTCAACGTTGTTAGAGCGCAATCAAGCTTCGCTACAAGCTTGGCTGAATGATGAGGAGAAAGCAGATGCAAGCCAACGATAAACAAGCCTTTGCTGGGCTACTGGTAACCATCGGGGAGCTTTACAGCAAACCGATTAGCTCAATCCTATCGAAGCTCTATTGGCGTATGTTAGAGCGTTTTGAATGGCAGGATGTTGTCGATGCCCTACAAGCCCATGTACAAGATCCCGATTACGGTCAGTTCATGCCCAAGCCTGCCGATATCATTCGCGCCATCAATGGCAATGGACAGACGCAAAGCCTACAGGCTTGGACTAAAGTTGAGCAGGCTATACGGCAAGTTGGCCCCTATCTCAGTGTGGTGTTTGATGACGCTATCATTCAGCAAGTAATTTTAGAAATGGGTGGGTGGATCAAGCTATGTAAGTCACAAAGCAAAGAACTCCCTTTTATCGCGAAAGAATTTCAAACACGCTATGGGGCCTATCGACATAGGCCTCCCCTTAACTACCCCAGCTCCCTACCCGGTATCAGTGAACATCAGAATGGCAATCATGGCTTTGCTAGCCCCACACCAAAGCTACTAGGTAACGTTATGAAAGCGCAGGCGGTATTAGAGAAATCAGCAATTACTCAAAATCTTAATCACACAAACGATATTTCAGGCAACACAACTTCGGTACAAAAAGGATAAATCATGCAAGAACCACAAAGACTGCTCAGTAGATTAAATCCGTTTTCCGTTGATCCACAGAACCACTCCCCTCTTACAGGCGAAGTGCTACGACCTGAAGATATTGCTGGTTCGTTAAGTGGATTAGATCGTGGACCTTACTTGCTGCTACGATATTTGTGGTGCCAAGATATGACAGTCTTTAAAGAACTCTATGGCATGTTATTAAACGAAACCATCCAATTGGCAGACAAGAATAAATGGCCACATAAGAATAATCTCAACCGTTTAATAGGTATGATCAACTTAGCTATTAGAGAACTTAAAACGGTTAACTTATGTAAGCCCTGCAAGGGTTCAGGCGTAATTGTGAATCAACATTGTCAAAACTGTTATGGTTCAGGTAAAAAGCGAATGCCTCAAGCTGAACAAGCAAGATACTGTGGTGTTGAACCAGCGAATTGGAAGAAACACTGGGCATTTAAATACCAAGAAGTTTTTTTGCAAATTTCAGATTGGAATGAGATAGGCATGGCGCATTTACTATCGCGACTTTAGCACCCGGTTGTGGAGGTATAACGAATTTGGTATATTGTTTCCAGAATGAATAGTTACGCCTCCTTATCCCCCGCCTAATAATCCTTGGAACCTATACAACCAGATTTCCCTTGGCAACCAAGCTCGGGGATTACTTCACTTCCAGAAGCCCAATTGCTATTCGCCGTTATTCAAGCAAACTGGGAAGATTCCAATAGTCCTAAATACCAAAAGAAACGAATTTACGCGCGTCGTTGGTTCTTTACTGAACAATTCACCGAATTCAGCGAACACCTTGGACTTAACTTATCTGCTATTCGCGACACTCTTTATAAACGATGGAGAAAACAATGAAGCCATTATTCAATGAAGGCTGGATTTTTGATAAACGCATTAACCTGGGTAACCTATTTACTGCATTTATGGTGGCAACATCAATCGTGTGGTGGGCCGCTCACATTGAGAAGCGAATCGCAGTATTAGAATCTCAGTTTAGAGCGTTTTACGAAATACAATTACAATAAAAGATAACATCATGTGGGAATATTTCACCAAAGATGAACTAATGTGCCGATGTGGTTGTGGCAGAGTCGAGATGGACCCCTACTTTATGGATAAGCTTCACTCATTAAGAAAGGCCTTAGGCTTTCCTTTACTCGTTACTTCAGGATACCGTTGCCCTGATTACAATAAGCGCATCAGCAAATCTGGTTACAATGGGCCTCATACTACGGGCAGAGCAGTTGATATTGCCATTAGTGGGGGCGATGCGTTAAAGCTGATTCAATATGCGTGTAACTTTCATCTTCTGGGTATTGGGGTTAAGCAGTCAGGCCCACATGAGAAGAGATATATCCATATTGATGATTTGACTGAGAAGGATGGATATCCAAGGCCTGGGTTATGGAGTTATTAAATAATTTAAGGATAAATCTGCTAAACTAGCATACAAAGCAAGAGTGGTAGAATTCAATGGATAAAGAAATATTAATTGATTTTTATAGAAAAATTTATGAACACTCAATACAAGACCGGGAAAGTATCCAGTCAAAGCTTACCCTGTTCTTATATATAAGCATTTCTTCCTTTATTTTTGTTGTGTATGCTTTTAATCATTTTACAGCAAATAAATTGAATACTACATTTGCCATTTTTATTATCATTATAAACCTGGTAATTTTAATATACTCATACAAAATATTCATTATGCATGAGTATGCAGAGATGCCTATTCCTAACAAACTTGAAGAATATAGAAAAGCCTTAATTGACAACAAGAAGGAATTTAATATAACTGATGAAGTGCTTGACTATTATGCTAGAGCAGCTTCCGAAAACTTTCTAATAAACAAGACACGCCGTGCTAAGTTGAGTGTATTGGTATATTGTTCATTTGCTTTAGGAGTCATTTGCTTTTCATGGTGCGCAGCGTATTTGTTTAGTAAGATCTTTTCATGAAGAAAAACTCTGAAAGTAAAGGTAACGCAAAAATTCCAGCAGAGATTCCACCTAGACCTGATCTAGAAAGAGTTAAAGCTATGCTACCTTTATGGGATCATTTGATAAAATTGATTCATTTAACTGCTGACAAGGAAAAACTTGAAAAATTTCGAATCGAAAATTTCAAAAACGAACCAAATGATATTGCGAAACCAAAGAAGCCAAAGCCTGGTTGTAAAAAGTGAATTAATCAGTGCCCCTTTTGAAAGGCTTGCTTAGTTGCGCCATGTCTAACCCTATCCTTGCAATTGAATCGCTTTTAGATAAAATTTTCCCTTCCAAGGAAGAACAACTACAAGCCCAAGCCGTTCTAGAAAAAGTCAAACAACATCCTGCCGCCCTTCAAGTTTCTTTAAATAAGCATGAATCACAACATCGTTCTTTACTCGTTGCCGGTTGGCGCCCCTTTATAGGCTGGGTATGTGGTATCGGTCTTGCTAACACGTTTATCATCAACCCATGGCTACAATGGTTATATGGTGTTGAAGGCCCACAATTACCTTTAGATGTGATGATTGACTTGGTAATCGCTATGTTAGGACTAGGAACATTGAGAACATTTGAAAAGTTTAAAGATAAAGCCAAGTAATGGTTGTTGTAAATGTTCGAATTGATGGGCTTCATCAGTTTCAAAAATCACTTCGACACACTAATGCACATTTTAATAAACGATGCCAGCAAGCACTGAACCGAACCCTGCAACGTTCACGCACGCAAATGACTAACGCCATTGGTGAAAAGCTTAATCTCAGAAAGAAAACCATTCGAGAGTTAATTAGTATTCAGAAGGCCAATAAGAATACAGGGTTGATTGGTAAACTTACGGTTAAGCATAAACATGTGCCTTTGATTGAATATAATGCGAAACAGAATCGCAAAGGCGTTACCTTTAAGATGTTTAAAATTAGACCAAGGCAGTTGGTAAAGCATGCCTTTATTTATGCAGATACCCGTTCAAAACTAACTGTTTTTAGAAGAGAGCGTGGTGCATCCCGGCTTAAGATTAAACCATTATTTGGAACAGCCATATCAAATGTTGCCAAGGATGGAATTAAAGTAATAAGTGAATATTCTAAAAACTATTTCTATAGCGAAATTAATAAGTTACTAGATTTAGCATGTGGTGCATATGCATATTAAATGAATTTTTATGAACCATGTAACCTAAATTCAGGTCCATTATACAATAGCTAAAATTGAGATTTTAACATGAGTGATAGTTTTATAACGCGACTATTTTTGATGATATTTCTGCTATCAAATAGTGCACTGGCACATGCGTACGAAATGCCGGAAAAAATTGAAGATGTTTCGTTAGATAAGTGTGAAGTTGGAAATGTAACAGGTCATTTAAGAATCTTTTCACTTTCCAAACAAATACCCTATACAAATGAAATAGCTAAGATTGCTCGCCAACAAGCTGATTTAGCCGCACATGGTAAAAACTCAAAATTACCCATCAAAGATCTACTCAGTAAAGATGATTTGGAGAGGTTTGAGCAGCTTAATCAAAAGCTAAAGCAACTAAATTTAATTACATATGTTGAATCAAGAAAACAAAGAGATTATGGCGTTATAAAACTAATGACAAATCTTGCTGATGAAGAATACCAAACTGGTAAACTACCAACAGAGGGATCACTTGATTCTTATATCTACATGCCAATCGTCTACTTTTCTCCCCCCAATCCTGATGATCTTCAAGTTTCCAAGCCTACAAACAATGCCTCCTGTAACTTAGATTTATCTTTATATTATTTACAAGAAAAGATTATTAATGAATTGGGTCTACTTAATATTGATTTGGCAAAGTCAGAGTTAGATTCTATTTTGAAAAAGTACAACATTAAGAGAATTACTGATGATAATCTTAATAAAATGTCAGTATCAGATAGAAATATGGTTGTTGAACTCAGAAAGATTTTTATTAAATACTATAAGGGTTATGTATATTTGGGTAGGATTGAAAGCATAAGATACATGGCTAGTATAATAGATGTAAATTATGAAGCCTATCAGAAAGATCTTCTTATTTCTTCCGGCGATCCTTTAGTGCTAGGAACTGAAATGAATAAAATATTAGAATCGAAGAAAGAAAATGATCCACTGCGTGTAGCAATTAGAGGGTGGAGAATTATAAATGAAAAAATGCCGTCTGAAGTAGTAGAACAATGGGGATTATTAGGAACAGCACTTAAGAATGAAATTAAAGCTAAATAAATATGGGTCCCTTTTACGACTTAACTTTGCGGGCCGCAGAAGCGCAAAATCGAGCTAGTAACTGGGGCTGCAAATGGCCCCTGCTGCTAGTACTACATTCAGAAACACTTAAAATATCAGTATGAAACCCGAAACCAGCATTAGGTTTGTAAACAAGTCACAGTTGGCTTGTCTACTTAACAAAAGCCTATTCACCATTGATGCCTGGATCAGAAAGGGTATGCCTTTCGTCAAGAAGGGGAACCAAACCAAAGAATGGGAATTCGATGTTAGTGATGTTTGTAAGTGGCGGGAAGACCATGCCATTGCCACAGCTTTGGGGAATATAGAAGACCTCGGCATTGAAGAGCTAAAAAAGAAGAAGCTTGCAGTCGAGGTAAATATCCTTGAGATTGATCTCCAAGAGCGTCAAGGGGAGATAGTAGCGCTCAAAGAAGTCGAACAGAGCTTGTCCCATGCTTACATAACCATTAAACAACGCTTAAGAACCATCCCCGACCGCATTGTTATCGAACTAGCATCACTGACCGATGAACACGTTTGCCGCGAACTGCTTATCAATGAAATTGACGATGCACTGTTAGAACTCAGCCAAATGGATTTTGATGCCACTCAAGTTGAATAATGTAAGAGAACATCTCAAGCCGCCACCGTGGTTAACGATATCTGAATGGGCTGATGAGTATTGCTTCTTACCTGACAATAACGCCGAGCCAGGTCGATGGCGAACATCCAGAGCGCCTTATCAAAAAGGTATTATGGATGCGATATGCGATCGCAAGATCCAAAAGATAACCATCATGACAAGCGCCCAGGTGGGTAAGACCAGCATTCTGAATAATGCCATTGGTTATTATATTCATCAGAACCCTAAGTCCATCATCATTATGCACCCTACTCTAAAAGATGCTAAAGACTGGTCAACTTTTAAACTAGCACCCATGGTAGCAAACACGCCGGTGCTCAAAGATAAAGTAGCGAAACCAAGAGCACGCGATAAGACCAATACTACTCTTCGCAAAGAGTATGCTGGTGGGTATTTGATGATACTAGGCTCTAACTCGACCTCTGAGCTTAGAGGCCGTTCAGCGCCAATTATATTGTGTGATGAAGTCGATGCTTATGAAGTTACCTCTGAAGGTGACCCAATCAACTTGCTTTGGAAGCGAGCCAATACCTTTAAAGATCGAAAGTTAGTTTTGACAAGCACGCCTACAGTAAAAGGGATTAGCCGGGTTGATCAATCATGGGAAGATTCAGATAAACGTCGATTCTATGTCCCCTGCCCTCATTGTCATAAAACTCAATGGCTGAAGTGGGCATGCCTCAAATGGGAGAAGTCACCACAAGGCAAGCATTTACCACAAACTGCCTATTATGAGTGCGAACATTGTAAGCAGAAGATACCACATTCACAGAAAGCTAAATTGATCGCGCAAGGGCAATGGGTTCCAGAAGACCAATTAAGTAGCCATGCAGGTTTTCATCTTAATGAGCTCATCAGCCCCTGGCGCACTTGGCAAGAAGTGGTTGAAGACTTTTTGGAGAAGAAAGCTCAGAACGATTTACAAGTGTTCTTTAATGCTGCCATGGGTGAGCCATGGGAAGAGCTAGGAGAAAAAGTCGATGGTAACCATATTTATCTTCGTCGTGAGCACTATGGTACTGATTTACCTTATCAAGCCGTAGTTATAACCGCAGGTGTTGACGTTCAGGACGATAGACTCGAATGTGAAATCGTTGCCTGGGGACCAGGAGAAGAAAGCTGGAGCATCGATTATGTCATTCTAAGGGGTGACCCAAGCCAAGAGATGCTGTGGTCTAAGCTCACTACCGTATTAGCAAGAACCTTTCAGCATCCATCAGGTACCAAGCTAGGCATCATGGGAGCTGCCATTGATACCGGTGGCCACTACACACAGGAAGTCTATCGGTATTGCCGCCATTACCCTTATAAGGTCTTTGCCATTAAGGGGAGCAATACACCAGGCGGCCCACTTGTTAGTCGGCCATCCAAACGAAACCTGGGTAAGGTTAATCTGTTCTCAGTTAATACCATCACAGCAAAAGACACCATCTACTCAAGATTAAACTTAAGTAACCCAGGTCCGGGCTATAGCCACTTCCCTGTAAAGGAAATTTACAACATTGAATACTTCCATCAGCTTACTGTTGAAAAACGCGTGCTGCGATATAAGCAAGGAAGGCCTTATCATACCTATGTGAAACGAAGTGGAGAAAGGAATGAAGCGTTGGATTGTAGGGTTTACGCATTGGCGGCGCTTTATATTATTAACCCATCAATGAAGCAATTAAAGAACAAGCATAATATCAAGGATTGCCATATTTGAGTGATTCCAAATCTTCGATAAAATTACTTACCCAATGATTATCGTAATCAAATGATATGTTATTGGAAATTCGCGATATTGTGTAAGAAAGTCTTACAATTCCGTGAATATTTGCCGGACCACTACGAAATTCAATAATATTGAAATCATTGTGATCGTACCCATGCTTTATTAATATTTCAGCCAAATCATTTTTAGTCTTTTTTTCTATCATAAAATCTTCTTCTAAAAAACAGTTCTTTTAATCAAGTTTAACCTATTTTATAAGATATACAGTGTATAATCTCCAAGATTTGCAAAATATTGAAAAAGCTCTCATGCAGCTCACTCTCGGCGAAAAAGTGGTTTCATTTTCACGAAGTTCAGCCGTAGGTAGCCAAACCGTCACATTCAACCAAACACAAATAGCAGATATAGAACGCTTGCGCGCACAAATAAAACGCCAACTTAATCAAGGTAAATCCGATTACCTCAAGGTATCTTCCTCTAAAGGTTTATGAACTTCATAAAAAAACTATTTTCACTTCAACCGAAATTGAAAGCCAAGTCTTATGAGGGCGCAACCACGGGACGACGTTTAGGTTATTGGGGATTAAACAGCTTAGGGCCAAATACAGCGCTGAGCGACTCTTTAACACAACTACGTTCTCGTTCCCGCGAGCTGGCACGAAATAATCCGTGGGTGGCAAATGGTTTTCGGTCATTAACGGCTAATCTGATTGGATGCGGAATCGCACCTCGTTGGAATTTGAAATGCGCCGATTTAAAAATGCACATTCAACAAGCATGGACTGATTGGACACATTTTGCTGATGCAGATGGTCAGAATGATTTTTACGGCTTACAGTTTCTAGTTGCGCAAACCTTGATGCAATCAGGTGAGGCATTTGTTCGACTAATCCCCAATAAACTAAAAGATAAATTTTGCATACCGTTTCAAATTCAAATCATTGAGCCCGATTTTCTGGGTGAAGAGCTTGACCGTACCTTACCGAATGGTAACAAGCTTAAGATGGGTATTGAACTTAATGCCCAAGGCAAGCGAGTCGCCTACCACCTTTACCGGTCTCATCCCGGTGAAGCAGATATGCCAACTGCCGAAACCATTCGTATTCCAGTTAACGACATGTTGCACATCTACCGCGTTGATCGGCCAGGCCAGATCCGAGGTGTGCCTTGGGTATCATCGGTATTGTTGAAACTCCGTGAGCTTGACCAATATGAAGATGCGGAGTTAGTTCGAAAGAAGACAGCAGCTCTCTTTGCTGGCTTCATTACCGAGGCAAGCCCAGAGTTTGGTGCCAACTTTGGTGAAAGCCCACAACACGATGAAATTGCATTAGAGCCTGGTATGGTACGTCGCTTAGCGCCAGGGGAGAGCATCCAATTTTCAGAGCCTTCCGATGTAGGTGGTAACTACGATGTGTGGATGAAGCAACAACTTCGTGGTGTTGCGGCTGGTATGGGTATTACCTATGAGCAACTTACTGGAGATTTGCATGGGGTGAACTATAGCTCAATCAGAGCTGGGCTCATTGAGTTTCGTCGACAGATTGAGTGCTTACAACATCATTTAATCATTCATCAGCTTTGCCAACCCATTGCTAAACGCTGGTTAGAACTTGCTGTGTTAAGTGGCAACTTAGAATTGCCTGACTATTTTGCTAACCCCAATATTTATCACCGCGTTGAATGGAACCCACCCGGTTGGGATTGGGTCGATCCTTTAAAAGACATTCAAGCGGAAATCCTCTCCATGCAGCATAACCTTAAAGCCCGACAAGACATCATCGCCAAGCATGGTATGGATGTTGAAGACGTGGACAACAAAATTGCGCATGACAAGTTACGTGAACAATCACTTGGTCTTAAAATGGATATCAAAGATGAACCTGATGAATAAGCCGTTACTGGCAACGCCTTATCAAATAGAACTGGCAGTTAATTCAAAATCCTTTCATACACACCATACTGATAAACAAAACTATCATGCAAATCTAGCAATCATCCCTGTTGAAGGTTTACTGCTTCATCGTTCTGAAATGTATGGCAGTAGTTATGAAGGAATACGTTCTCAGCTCAATCAAGCATTAAACTCCCCTCACGTTGAACACATCTTATTAGATATCGATAGTGGTGGTGGCGAGATTAATGGCTTATTCGATTTAGTGGACGACATTGTAGCAGCACGGTCCCAAAAGCCTATCACTGCCCTAGTCAATGAATGCGCTTGCTCAGCCGCCTATCTGATTGCATCAGGTGCGCAAAGAATTGTTGCACCTCGCACCGCTATTGTTGGCAGCATTGGTGTGATTGTGACGCACCTTGACCAAAGCGAAGCTGAAAAGAAGATAGGTTTAAAGTTCACGGAGGTGTATGCAGGAACGCATAAAAATGGTTTTAGTTTGCATCAGCCTTTAAGTGAAACCGCCAAAGAAGATTTACAAAACCAAGTAGATGAAACCTATGAGCTATTTATTCAAACGCTTGCTAAGAACCGAGGCCAGCCTGAAATACTATTTAGAAGCACCGAAGCTAAGGTCTATTCCAGTACCAACGCCTTAAAATTACAACTTATCGATCACATCCAGCCTGCAAATAAATTCATTGAGGAGATATTAATGTCTGAAGATTTACTCACGCAACAAGAAACTATTCCCGATCATGTGAAGCTTGTGCAAAAAGAACGAGAACGCATTAAGGGGATCTTGAATCTTTGCAAATTAGCTAAACAATCAGATTTAGTTACAGAATTTGTCGAAAATGGTTCTTCAATTGATGAAGTCAGAAAATTGTTATTCGATCAGTTAGTCGCGAATGCCGGAGATCCAATCAACAATGCCGTTGCTGAAAAACCCACTGACCATCAGCACCTAATTAAATCTATGGTACAAGGCTTAGGAGGTTAATATGCAAAAGTACACGCCCTCTTCATTATTTGCTGGTGAATACCCGATTGTCACCCAATCAATCAAGATTGCTCAAGGACAGCAATTGTCCAAAGGAGCATTATTAGGTCGTATCGAAACTAGCAATCAATATGTATTAAGTAACGCAACAGCTAAAGATGGTTCAAAACTACCCTCCGTCGTATTAGCTGAAGATGTTGATGCCTTACAAGGTGAAGTTAATGCTGTCTGTTACCTATCAGGGCAATTCAACACAAATGCTCTCACCTTTGGAGATGGCCATACCCCCCAAAGTGTTACCAACCATTTGCGTCAACTTAATATTTACCTCACCAATACTATCTAAAGGAACCACTATGTTAAACGCATTCGATACACGTACTATGTTAAAAGCTCTAGAACAAAGTCAGCCACCCAAAACCTTTTTATTAGATACCTTCTTCCCCACTATCAGTCAATCCGATACTGAAACGGTTGATATCGATATTATTAAAGGGAAGCGTAAGCTGGCACCATTTGTGGCTCCCATGCATGAAGGTAAGGTTGTGGTAGACCAGGGTTATCATACGGATACTTTTAAACCACCCTACGTAAAGCCTAAGAAAATCACCTCAGCTATGGACCTGCTAAAGCGTGCACCTGGAAACACGATTTATCAAAACGATTTATCCCCTATTCAAAAAGCTGCCCAGAAAGTTGGGAATGATCTGCGTGAACTACAAGAAATGATTACGCGTCGTGAAGAATGGATGGCAGCTCAAGCGCTTACAACTGGTAAAATTCATGTGCAAGGTGATGGGATAGATAAAGTCATCGACTTCCATATGCGCCCAGATCATAAAGAAGTCTTAGCAAACAACGCTAAGTGGACAGAACCGAATAGTGATCCACTACGTGATTTACGACGCTGGCAAAATAAAATAGTGCAAGATTCAGGATTAGTAGCACGAACTGCCGTGTTAGGCAGCGAGGTATTAAATGCCCTTCTGGATCATAAAAAGGTTCAAAAATTACTCGATAACAATCGAATGAACATGGGCGCAATCGACCCTAAAAGTTTACCTAACGGGGCTAAGTATTGGGGCAGGATTGATGATATTGACTTATTTAGCTACAACGAATGGTATCTAGACGATCAAGGTATCGAGCAGCCTATGATTAAAGAAAATATGCTTATCTTAGGTTCAGACAGTGCTCGCACCGCACGCCATTATGGGGCCATCCAAGATTTAGATGCCACCGCAGCAGTTCGCTACTTCCCTAAGTCTTGGACGCAAGAAGACCCTTCTGTACGGTTTGTGATGCTGCAATCAGCACCGTTAGTCATACCACATCAGATTGATGCGTTTATGAGTATGCAGGTTTTATAGAGTAGGTATCTCAGTTATTTGTTTTATTGATAATTCTAAGTGATATTAAATTTTCTTGTGACAGCTGCATAACGTATTTTGACATGGAAAATGAAAGCATGATAGTTTTCCTGCCTCTGAATTCTTGATGGAGTATTAGAAGTGAGAAATTTAACACAAAATGAATGTGGGCAAGTGGGGGCTGGTGCCGAAACAGTATCTGGCCAGTTAGCAATAATATCATATGCAGGCGGCCTAAGCGGGATGTTAGTTGGAACTTGCATGGCTGCAAAAGCTGAGTCGGAGGCATTGGGTATAATTGCATATGCGCTTGGTTATGGAACATTAGGAGCGGCAGGATTACCTATAACACTATTCTTTCTAGGCAACATGATTGCTTTTACCTATAACGTAGGATTTGGTGATTACTAATTTTTAAGGTGAGTTTAATGCTCACCTTAATTTATATATCTATTTAGCTCTATTTAAAATTTTAAAAGAATTAAAATACTCATCAATTAATGCTCATTGATCTTTTTCAATTATTTAAATTTGCCACTCCAGCAAAATATGTTGATAGCTTCCATAACCAAATATCATGCTGCGTTTTTATTGATATTGGCTGGCGAGAACCTATCTCAGGTTACGACTCTCACCCTGCTGAACAAATGACGTTAATCTCTGTGTTGCTCAGCGATATACCTATACCTCGTGTGAATGATCGCATCAAGGTGGGAACAGATAATTATGTGGTGCTTTCAATTCATGCTCAAGATGATGCAATAGCTGCCCTCCATGTCAAAAAGCAATGAAACAGCCTAAATCAATCTTAATTATCAAAGAGTTGATTCAAGGCTTAAAAGAGATCCGTTCTAAGAACAAGCATTATACCAATGCAGGCATTAATGTATTTTTCAATAAGCGATGGATTGACTGTCGAATTGACGATGAACATCCATTTTTATCACTCTTCATATCAGAAGAAAACCTAATTGAGCGAAAAGGAAATAGTTGTAAATATGAGCTGGCAGCTCATATTGAAGGTTATCAATTTAATCGCAAAGACAATGATATCTATTATTTATTAGCTGACGTCAAACATGTGCTATTAAAAAATTGGGATTCATTTTCACTACTTTATCAAGGCCATGAATTAACTATTCCTGAAGAAGGCGCAAGTATTACCAGTGTTCAAATTAAATTTAAAATTATCTATATGGAGAATATAAGTTGAGGCAAATACATGAAAGAGTATAGCTACATCGGTAAAGGAAAAGTGTACTTAGCCAAACGCGAAGATAACAAACTGCGTTACGTTGGTAACTGCGACAAAGTAGAACTTTCCATTTCAGAAGAAACCAAAGAACTAAAAGATTTTGCCAATTCAGGTGGCGGCGTCGTGAATTCAGTATCACGAGTGGACAAACTTGAGATAGCGCTCAATTTATTTGATTACTCCCCTGCTAACTTAGCAATGGCATTATATGGCGAAGCTTCAACTGTTGAAGCTGGCAAAGCTGTAACTGAAGAACATGTTGCCTATCGCAATCACTTAGTAAAACTGCAACATAGTCATATTAAGCATGTCACAGTTAAGAGCACTAAAGCCGATATCATTTTTCAGCAAGGCACAGATTACGACGTTGTAAGTGCGGGCATTATTATACTTGAATCAAGCAAAATCAAAGATGGTGAAAAGCTTCTTATTGATTACGAATATTCAGGTTCAGATATCATTCATGCTCTTGTCAATTCTGGTTATGAATATCATTTAGTATTTGATGGATTGAACGAAGCGCAATCTGGCAAGAAAGTCGTACTTGATCTGTATAGAGTTAAGTTTACACCTGCATCATCATTATCATTAATCGGTGATGATTTTGCTAGTTTGGAATTGAAAGGCACTGCGTTAGTTGACACTAGCAAAGTGGGAACTGGCATTAGTCGATACTTTAAAGTTGAAATGGAGCAATTAAATGCGTAAAGAAGATTTGATCACCGTGAATGGCATCGCTATTAAGGTTAAAGAACTTACCGTTGCTGAAGTGCGGCATTGGATGATGGATATGGCAGCTCAAGAAGAATCAAAAAAGCCTGAAGATAATATTGCGATTGTACTAGATCAAGGGTTATTTGAAGGGATTGGATTAAGCGATATTGTACGTATGACCGACTTGACTAAGTGTCAAATAGAACATTTTACGCCTTCAGAGTTGCAAGTGGTAATTCAAAAATGCAAGGAGCTTAATCCGGAT
>JBFWUT010000032.1:0-31222 GCA_050247135.1 Candidatus Berkiella sp. | reverse complement strand
AATCTTAAAATTGGCCTATTTGATGAACGAACTCTAAAAGTTAAACGACCAAGTTAAGAGCCTGGTCGTCAAAAAGTGTTACCTATGCGCCCGGTTCAATGTGTAACCCATGCGCCCAGTCGTACACAGTGCGGGGAGATTTAGGATTCTAAACCCTCACCTGCACCATCCCCTCAACTGTCCTCACCTCAAACACGGGTAAATCTTCAAAGGCCGGCGGGCATGTGACTTCGCCAGTTTTAATACAAAATTTTGCCCCGTGGTAGGGACAGGTGATTTCATCGCCGTTGATAGGACCATCGCTTAAAGGTAATCCTTGGTGGGTGCAACTGTCTTCAATGGCATAGTATTCGCCATCAAGATTAAATAGCGCCACAGGGCGCCCGTTGATCACTTTAACGAGATGTTGAGAAGGTAGAAGGGATTCTACGGTGGCAAAATCAAACCATTCTGACATAGGGCTTCCTTTAGTGCATGCCAGGGGAGTGTGGCACATTTCACCCGGATGGGGAAGTGGTGCACGCTGGAAAAAATCTTGAGTTTACCCAGCAGGAGCGGTGCTTGGGTATCGTCGCCTGTTTCAACCAAGTGTAAAAAGGCGGCAAAGCAATCTTGCGCTTGCAGTAGGGTTTTGCCAGTTAATTGCTCGGTCAGTAATGACGCCGATGCCATCATAATGGCGCAGCCGGATCCTGTGAACTGAATATTCTGAATGGTTTGATCTGCTAATTTGACAAATATTGTCATTTCGTCACCACAGAGTGGATTTACGCCTGTGGCTTGGTGAGTCGCACTGGCTAATTCACCGAAATGCCTAGGGTGGCGGCTATGGTCTAAGATAACTTCTTGATACAGTGACAATAATTCATTCATAAACCATCATCTTTTAAACAACCGTAAGGTGTCATGTAAGGCAACAACGAAGCTGTCAATTTCAGCAAAAGTGTTATACATGGCAAATGACGCGCGCGCAACTGATTTAACACCAAAATGTTCAATGGCGGGTTGTGCGCATAAATGCCCTGAGCGAATGGCAACTCCCGATCTGTCTAGTGCGGTAGCAATATCGTGAGGATGGATATCGGCTAAGGTGAATGCAATGATGGGGGCTTTAGCCTTAGCTTGTCCGATTACTTTTAATGCAGGTAATTCGATAAGTTGTTGATTAGCGTAGGTTAATAACGCTTGCTCGTATTCAGCAATGTTATCCCGACCTATCTTTTCAACGAATTCAATAGCTGAGCCCAAACTGATGGCTTCGCCAATCGCTGGTGTTCCAGCTTCAAATTTGTAGGGAGGGGCTTGAAAAGTCGATTTTTCAAAAGAGACACTGCTTATCATATCACCACCTCGTTGATAGGGAGGTAAGCGGTCTAACCAATCAGATTTGCCATAAAGCACCCCAATACCGGTGGGACCATAAAGCTTATGACCTGAAAATGCATAGAAATCACAGTCAAGATCAGTAACATCGACCTTAAGGTGCGCAACCGCTTGAGCGCCGTCTATGAGTACGGGACTACCATTGGAATGAGCAATTTCAGTCATGGCTTTGATAGGATTGATGGTGCCAATGGAATTAGCAACATGAGTAATGGCAACCAACTTGGTGCGTTCATTGAGGATGTTTCGATAAGCATCAAGGTCAAGTTCTCCAAGTTCATTACAGGGAATAATGCGCAAGAGAGCTCCTGTTTTTTCGCAGAGCCCTTGCCAAGGAACAATGTTCGAGTGATGCTCTATTTGTGAAATCACAATTTCGTCATTGGCTTTAAGGCCTCGATCTAACCATCCATTCGCCACTAAGTTAATGCCTTCTGTCGTGCCTCTAACGAACACACATTCTTTTGAATATTTGGCATGAATAAACTGAGCCACTTTAGCACGAGCGTCTTCATAGGCTTGTGTGGCATTTTCGCTTAGCGTATAGATCCCCCGGTGAATATTCGCATTATTATGTTGAAAAAAATGACTTAAGCTGCGAATCACAGCTTCAGGCTTTTGCGTAGTGGCGGCATTATCAAAATAAATCAAAGGGTGCCCGTGTATCATTTGATTTAAACAGGGAAATGCTTGGCGTAACCGATTAACGTCCAATCGCGTGCTCATGATGGCCTCGCTGTAAACGAGCTAAGCGCTCTAGAATAATATTGTTAAAAGATTGTCGCAGCTCTACACTTGGAAAATTGGCCAACATGTCATTAGCAAACGCTTGCAGTAATAGTTGCCTTGCTTGTTCTATGTCCAGACCACGGGTTTGTAGATAAAATAACGCTTGCTCTGCTATTTGACTAATACTAGCTGCATGGTTGCATTTTACTTCGTCAGCCAATATTTCCAATTGAGGGGCGCTGTCTGCTTGACCTTTCTCACCCAATAACAAATTATCGTTAATCATTAGCGTTTGGGTTTGTAGGGCAGCCTGATTGACTGCAATGTTACCTAAAAATGAACTATGACCACTTTCTGCAATAATAGACTTAATTTTTTGTAGACTGTGTCCTTGCGGAGCATAATGATGCAAAAAGCTAACAAGTTCACAATGTTCAAAGGCATCTGGCAATAGGAGTCCATAACAATTTAATTCTGCTTGAGATTCTTTAAGATCCAGGTTCATCTGATGACGCTGATAGTGAGCACCAAAGGCAAGCTCATAGATATTAAGCAGGCTTTGGGCAAACAAAATGGTATTTAAGCGGTGAAATGCAAGCGTATTGGTGTGGTACATTGCTTGGTGATAATAATCACATTTGGCACTATTATCGCACATTAGCGTGGTTTGGCTGTTAAACAAACCAGGGTGACTTGACTCCAGCGAGATGGTCTTTTCAATAATGGTCGCTTTACTGTGCTTACCCAAATGGATGAAGGTTTGTGGATGAACCATAATAGGTCCTGTATCATTCAGTAAAAAATGAAAGATGATGATATGATGATTTACTTCTATATGTTCTGGAATTATCACCACAGCGCCATCACTACAAAATGCAGTGTTCAATAGAGTAAAGAAATCAGTAGTTGTTCTATGTTGAAAATCGACCAAGAGCTCAGGTTGTGTTTTGGCAAGTCTCGCTAACGATTGCAAACGCACAGGAGAGTCACCATTAGGATGGCTGCTTAATGATGCAACGTAATGACCATTAACAAAGACTATATGAATATCATTTGATTGCGTCTGAATATAGGGCACAATTCTTTTAAGGGTTTGTTTAGCTTCTGCGTGCAAACAAGGTGCAAAATCATTATTCACCAAGGTATCAAATCGAGCGTGCTTCCATTCACTTTGGCGAACGGAAGGGATATTCAAATGGCAAGCTTGATCAAAGGCATTTTGTCTCAGGGAGCGCAGCAGAGGATGACCATACCCGGGTAAAAAGGGTTGGACCTTATTGAATGATTTTGTCAAATTATCAAGCCACACAAAAGACTCCTAAATACTTTTATACCCTTGTTTCTCTAAGCGCAGGGCAAGCTCTTTGTCACCTTGTTCCACAATTTTGCCATTCATCATGACATGAACTCTATCAGGTTTTAGATAGTGTAATAAGCGTTGATAATGAGTGATTACTAAAAAAATCCGCTCTTCACTGCGTAAGCTATTAATTGCTTCTGCGACTGTTTTTAAGGCATCAATATCGAGTCCAGAATCAGTTTCATCTAAAATTGCTAAGGTAGGTTCTAACATGAGTAACTGTAAGATTTCATTCATTTTCTTTTCACCACCGGAAAACCCAACATTCAAGGCCCGATCTAATAGTGTCGGTGGCATGTTCAGTAAAGACAGTTTTTGTTGCACCACATCTAAAAAATCCATCGCATCGATTTCAGGTAAATTCTTTGACTTTAATTGCGCATTCATGGCTGCTTTAATAAAATAGCTATTGGCAATCCCTGGGATTTCAACAGGATATTGCAATGCTAAGAATATCCCAGCGAGGGCTCTTTTATCGGGCGTGAGTGGTAAGACATCAATGCCTTTATAGTTGATTTCACCTTTTACCACAGTGTAAAGCGGATTACCGGCCAGCACGAAGGCTAAAGTACTTTTCCCTGAACCATTGGGTCCCATTAAGGCATGCACATAACCTGCTTCGAGAGTGAGATCGAAATCTTTTAAAATGATTTTATCATTGACTGCGACCGTTAAATCACGGATCTCTAACATAGAATATTCTCCTTAACCAACAGTGCCCTCAATGGTCATTTCTAAGAGGCGGCGTGCTTCAACAGCGAACTCCATGGGTAGTTTTTGTAAAATGGTTTTGCAAAATCCATTGATGATTAGCACAATGGCTTCTTCTTGAGTCAAGCCACGCTGTTGACAATAAAAGAGTTGCTCTGGAGATATCTTTGAAGTACAAGCTTCATGTGAAACTCTAGCACTCGGATTAGCCACCTCCAGATGAGGGAAGGTATGAGCTCCACAATGATTGCCAATCAACAACGAATCACATTGAGTATAGTTGCTAGCCCCAAAGGAGCTCGGTGATACCTTTACTAAACCTCGATAACTGTTTTGCGCTTTTCCTGCTGATATAGCTTTTGAGATAATGGTGCTGCGGGTTTGGCTGCCGATATGGATCATTTTAGTCCCAGTATCAGCTTGCTGATGATCTTTGGTAATGGCAATTGAATAAAACTCGCCAACTGCGCCGTCGCCTTTTAAGATGACGCTAGGGTATTTCCAGGTAATGGCGGCGCCAATTTCAACTTGTGTCCATGATATTTTGGACTGGTTACCCTGGCATAATCCGCGTTTAGTGACAAAATTGAATATCCCGCCTTTGCCATTTTCATCTCCAGGATACCAATTTTGCACGGTGGCGTATTTAATCACTGCTCTATCTAGTGCAATGAGTTCAACAACGGCAGCATGTAATTGATGATTGTCTCGAATAGGCGCGGTGCATCCTTCAAGATAACTGACAAAACTATCTTCTTCAGCAATAACGAGTGTGCGTTCAAATTGACCGGTGTTAGCCGCATTGATCCTAAAATAGGTTGATAATTCCATGGGACATCGAACCCCTTTGGGGATATAGCAAAATGAACCATCGCTAAAAACCGCCGAATTTAGGCAAGCAAAGAAATTATCATGATAAGGGACCACTGTGCCTAAGTAGCGTTTAACGAGTTCAGGATGCTTTTGGACTGCTTCCGAAAATGAACAGAAAATAATGCCAAGCTCAGCCAAGCTTTCTTTAAAAGTCGTTGCAACCGAAACGCTGTCGAAAACGGCATCAATGGCTACCCCGTTTAAGCGCTTCTGTTCATCCAAACTAATACCTAATCTTTCGTACGTTTTCAGTAATTCAGGAGGCAAGTCATTTAAACTTTTGGTCTTATCGAAATCACGAGGCGCACTAAAGTAAGAAATAGCCTGGTAATTAATAGGATGATAATGAACGTTGGCCCAATGGGGTTCTTTGAGCGTTAACCAATGGCGATAGGCTTTTAAGCGCCACTCTAACATGAAGGCCGGTTCATTTTTTTTTGCCGATAAAGCTTCAATGACTGCTTCATTTAAGCCAGGCATGGTCGCTGTCGTCGGGATATCTGTGACAAAGCCTGCCACATAGCCCTGATCTAACAGGCTTTGTATTTGTGGCTGTGTTGGCTTCTTCATCGCATTACCTACACCTATCGCATATGTTGAATCAAGCTCTATATCTATTTATAACTCTAACAAACATAGTTGAGATAAAAAAGTTAACTCAATTAGGTGTAGCTGCTAGAATGGGGCTCTGTGTCTCATAATGAGTGCGATGACCTATGTACAAATTCTGCAAAATGCTGCTCCTTATTGCACTTTGTCTGTGCAGTATGAATGCTGCAAAACCTAAAGAAGGCAAACTCATGTTAGTATTGGATGAAAAATTTGACTATGAGATCCCGCGTAACTTTCGTATTGATGATAAGCTAAAAGCAGCGGCCAGTGGTCAGTTTTCAGAAAGAACCCTTAAAACTGCTCTTCAAAAAATAGACGGTCAAGTTACGCTCGTTGATTTACGCCGTGAGTCGCATGGTTTTGTGAATGGGATCCCCGTTAGTTGGTATGAGCCGCAAAATAACAGCAATAAAAATATTTCCACACAAGCGATATTATCGAAGGAAAAAGCGCAACTTCAAGAGCTTAAATCACAATCCCCCTTAATGGTATCCCTCATTATTAATAAGGCGAACGGCGTTATTCAAAAAACAGAGCCTGTTGAACTGATCATCAAAAGCCTTGAAACAGAACAAGAGCTAGCTGCTCGATTGGGACTGCAATATGTTCGATTTCAAGTGTTAGACAGGCACCGACCCGATGATGAAGTCGTGGATGAATTTGTTAATTTCGTGAAAAAAGTACCGGCCAATACATGGCTTTATTTTCATTGTCGTGGGGGTAAAGGCCGCAGTACGACATTTATGGCACTTTATGATATCTTGCACCATGGTAAAACTGAGTCATTAAAAAAAATATTATCTCGCCAACATGCCTTAGGAGGTATTGATCTTGATAAGTTTTCAGATCAACCAAAGGACCAGTGGAAAATAGAAATGGCTAACGATCGAAAAGAATTTATTGAGCAGTTTTATCGCTATGCAACCGATTCAAATGGTTATCCTGATATCACTTGGCAGGAATGGCTGAAACGAAAGTAGTGTATGAACAACGTTTTATTCTGTAATTGAACTAAAGTTAGTCCTTTGTGTTTATTTTATTCACAGAGGTTGACCATGAAAACATTATTAGTTGCACTGTTAATTCTTACTAGTTCAGTTAGCTTTGCCGCGGTTCGTCATAGTGTTAAGCCACAAGGTGGTGATGTGAATGTATCCAGAACAGATGGTTATACAGGCTATCGTAGTGATTACACGAATTATAACGTCAGCTACCAGGGCGATCGTCATGGTGATGGAAATTACCAATTTGATGAAAGTGGCAAAAGGAATGGTACTTATTTCGACTATAGCTACGACGAACGATTTTACTAAAATCAAAAGTCATAGCCAGAATTCTCTGGCTATGACTTTTTCTTCCTTTCTTTAAGCAATCAATAATGCTTGTTTTGCCATATTTTCAAGCGACGTTTGGCAGGCGGCTTTGAGGTGTTCTTGTATTCTTTCTTCATCCGTTACAGGTTGTTTATCTTTATCTAAAATGTTTAAATTTCCCTTCTTCAGCTCTTCACGCGCATGGGAAATCAGATCACTCAATTGATGCGTACCATCGACCATGGGAAGCAGACTTTTTGTTAAAGGATCTAAACGAATTGCTTGGTGACGCCGATTGGTGGCAAATTGCTGTTTTGTCGCAAGATACCGAGCATAAGGGCAGGCAGTGGGTTTTTCGCTGACTTTTAAAGTATAATTACCCGGATAACTTGATATTTGGATTAAACCTGCGAGCACAGTGCGCATTAAATTCAGTTCTTCATTTAAATGATGCTGGAGCGCCGTCATATCTTTTGTCGAGCTTTTAAGCAGCATTTGTTCGCACAATTCTTTATAGTGAATGGGTTTGAGCTGTTCTTGATACAAAATCAGCATGGCCAGCTGTGATAAGGCATTTCGCAATTTTAAAGTCACAGAGGAATTAGCAAAACTCATTTCCTGGCCTTGGCCGATATCTTTTTCGCTTAAATGAGGGTTATCCGTTTTGCCCGTAAAAAGTAAGTAAAAATCTTGGATATCGGTGGTTTTTAGGGAACGGTTGATTTTTTGGTCTTGGTGACAAAGTAAAGTGCAGCGGAATCGCTGATTGCGAATAAAATCCATGTATTGACCGGTTGTCACAATATTATTGATTTTCTTCAATTCATTTGCGAATTGAGGGGGCAAATTCTCAGTAAACATGGTAGACAAAAAGGCATCTGCAAGATAAGACAACTGAGCTTTGTTAGCTTGATCCATAAATTGATGGAAGTAAACCGGATCATTGTAGGAAGATAAATGCTCATGTAACAGATAACTGTCAGCATGCATCGAAAGGAGTTGTATTTCATTGCGTAGGAAAGTTGCATAAGGTGATTTATCTTCTTGCAAACCATCGCTGATAAATTTAAGCACTGAGCGAGCTTGACTGGCTCTTGCAGCAGGTTCGCTAATGTTTTTGGTATGCCACATCATCAATTCACGTACGCTATTTACCATGTTCCAGCCAGGGAAGGTGTTATAGCTAATATAAGCGATGCCGTTTTTTGCTAAGTTATCATGACAAATTTGCATGATTTTTTGGCGAGCTTCATTGTCAACCCATGAATATACGCCATGACAAATAATGTAATCAAATTTCCCCTCCTGTATGCCAAAATCGAGGATAGATTGGCATCTTAGGGTGATATTGCTGATATTCAAATCCATGATTTGCGCAATGCCATCATCAATTTGTTTATCTGAAATATCGATTCCCAAACATTCGCTGGTTGGAAAATGATAAGCAATGGGTATTAAGTTACCGCCACTGGCGCATCCAAGCTCGAGGATACGAGCATTTTCAACGGGCTTAGGTTTTAGGCCAAATAGTTTAGCCAGGGTGAATAAGTGAGTAGGGTGGGTATGACTAAAGGGGAAGCTCTGGTAAGGGGCTTTATTATATTCATCTACTAGAATTTGTTCAGCAGAAAGGCTGGTGCTCATCATAACGCTCTACTCCTTGAGGTTTTTGACCATTCTAAACTGTCTTTTGTGATAAAAAAATCAATATATTTCAGTTAGTTACTATTAAAATTGTCTTTGCAATAATATGCTAGTTAACAAAATATTAAATGTGGTAAAATAAAAGTTTAAGGCGACTGCGTCCTTGGCACTTTTTAGTTGATATTACACGGATATGGTGCGAAAGGTCTTTACCGTATAATGATAAAGACAGATAGGAAGTAATCGTATGGCATTGCAGAGCATCACCTACGATTTAAGCCTCGTTGAGGCATTTGATAAGCTAAAAGAAAGCCGTCAAGAACTACAAGCCATCACTAACGAGGTTCATCATTACCTCAGTAACTATGGTAATAACTGGTTCTTTTTTGCGCTCGGCAAGGCTCATTACCACAAATGTTATCGTAGCTGGGCCAGAGTGAGCAACCACATAGAAAAGTTCCTGCAAGATCCTAAAAACAATTATACGTTGTTGATGCAAGTGCTTGATCATGAAATAGCTAAATTCCCAGCCAAAACGTTCTATGCGAAGCAATTGGTTAGGTTGCAACAATTGATTGTTTCAGGGTTGTTATTCATCAACGTTCGTTAATGAATACGGATCATCACTGCGCTGACTAAACCGGCCAAAATCGTCATATATGCTAAAAACCACAAAAAAGCCTCAATGCGATGTTTACGAACGCTTTCCTGTTTTTTATAAGCCGATAAAATAAAAGGACTTTGATTATCAAGGCCTTGTTTACTGAGTAAGTGTAGGGTGTCATCAGAAGTAACTACAGCGCTATAGTCAGGGTAGAGTGCTGCAAAAGTCTCTTTTGTATAGGTATGAAAGTTACCCATCGCATGTAAGGACATACCATCATGCATCGTCCATTCAGTATAACGGTAACTGCCCAGGGCGGCTCCCCATAAACGACCTATCCAAGAGGCGGGTTTTTTACTAGGGTAACGTTTAAAGCCTTCCCAGCTATCAACCGTGGGTGTGGAAACTTCAGCATCGCGGGGATCAATCACACACGTGCCGGTATCATCTTGTAGCATAAATAAATCTGAACTCCTGCCTTCTTCAAGTAACCTCCAGCTTTTATTATGTTGATCGTATTGCTGGATAGTATAGCGATACCAAGTGCAGGATAAGCGACTTAAACGAGTGATATTATTATGGTTAGCAAGGTTATGTTGCTCACCCGTTAGTACGACATGACCTTGTGCAGCGGAGCGTATTTTAGCCGTTGGGGAGTCTTCTAGTTTGCGAGCGCGCTTAAGGTGTTTATAAGATTGATGCATGAAAACGAGGATCAATAATGACGTAACTCCCACGATAAACCAAAAAGGCACCGGTGGAATGAGCTTTATTTCATTTAGATTTATACTATCTATAATGAGTTCAATTAATGTCATTGTTTGCTAGCTATTTATTGAATAGTTGATTGATATCAACCTCTTTTGTTTCCTCAGATGAAAACTCCAGGGGCACAAAATGTTTAAAGCCAAATAATTTGGCGACAATAATGTCAGGGAATTGTTCAATACGGATATTGTTGAGAGTAACGCTTTCATTATAGAGCTCACGTCTATCAGCAATTGAATTTTCAAGTCCGGTGATCCGGGTTTGTAAATGTAAGAAGGTTTGGTTAGTCTTGAGATCCGGATAGTTTTCTGCAAGAGCGAAGAGGTTTCCTAACGTGCCTCTTAAGACGCCTTCTACTTTGCCTAGCGTGCTAATATCTCCTTGTTCGCGTGCTTGCATGGATTTTGCGCGAAGTTCGGTGATTTTTTCAAGAGTGGGTGCTTCATAAGCCATATACTGTTTGCAAGTTTCAACCAACTTGGGTAACTCATCGTGACGTTGCTTAAGCAAGACATCAATGTTAGCCCAGGCTTTTTTTACCTGATTTTTTAAAGATACCAGGTTATTAAAGATCATGATAAGGTACAAGAGAATAAAAACCCCTAACCCTATCCAAACGTAGTTAAGAAAGTGTCCGGTATTATCCATACAGCCCTCTTTAAATTAAGCAATATCTATTAATATAGTATTGTACTACCCCAAGGTGTAAAAGTGCATATCAGCGTTTTTGCACAGTAAAAATATGGCCCAACACCGGTACATCTTCTTGAGTGCGAAGCGTTGCTGGGGTTTGTGACAAGAGGTCTAAAGATCCTTCTGCTAATAGTTTTTCAACATAAGCGATTTGATGAGTGTAGCGCCCGGTTGCTGTAAGCTGATAGTCAGTTTTAGCGTCTATTAAGGTTTCAATAGAGAAACAAAAATAGCCATTTTGCGACAGTGCACGATGAATCGCTGTAAATATGTCTTGTAATGATCCAAAATAGACAAAGACATCGGCAGCGATGATTAAATCATAGGTTGCCGGGCTCTGTTTGTTTAAAAAACTTAGCGCATCATCGCAATATAGGGCGTCATAACCACCATGCATTTTGGCAACTTCAAGCATGTTCGGTGACAAATCAACCCCTGTCATTTTGGTGACAAGATCAGCAAACAAGGGGGCACATAAACCACTGCCGCAACCCAAATCGAGCGTATCCCAGCGTTTTCTTTCGCTGATATAAGGAGAAATTGCTTGGCGAAGTAGGGAAGGAACCTGATAGTTTAATTGTTTTTTTACATGTTCGTCATAGCTGTAGGCATATTGATCGAATAATGCACGGGTAAAAGCTTTAGGCGCTCCTTCGGGTAAGGTTTTGCCTTCTAAGGAGGCGATCATATGAGCCGCCGTTTGGTTATTAGGTTCAAGTGAAAAGGCGGCTTTAAAATGCTTTAAAGCAAGTTCGCGCTCATTCAGGCTTAAATAGGCGGTGGCCAGATTATGGTGGCTGTTAGCATGATTGGAGTCAATGGCAAGCACTTGACTAAAATAGTCACGCGCTTGAGTGTGATCAGCTAAGCCGCTGGCAATGACGCCGAGGTGATACAGTGCGTCTATATTGTCGGGTTCGCGTTGGATTACTTGTTCTAATAAGGGCTTAGCCTCTGAAAACCGTTTGAGTACGCAGAGTGTAATGCCGAGGTTATGTAATGCACCTAAATGCTCGGGACGACGTTTGAGCACTTCTTCATAGTGAGCTTTGGCATCTAAAAAGCGATCTTGCTGAATATAAGCATTGGCTAGATTGTAATGTGTATCGACACTACCAGGGTCCATGCTGAGCGATTTTTGGAAATGATTGATTGCTTCATTATAGTTACCTATCTTATAAAGTAGAGCTCCTAAATTATTATGTGCTTGTGGATAAGGTGATTTAAGACGCAATGCCTCTTGATAGTGACGTTGGGCTAGTGGCAGTTGGTTCAATACTTTGTAAACATTCGCAAGATTATTGTGAAATTCGGCAACCTGTGGAGCGAATTGAATAGCCTGTGTCATATAATGTAGCGCTTGGTTAAAGTCACGGCGTTGCGCAAAAGCCATGCCTAGAGCATGCAGCAGATCGCCATCTTGAGGCGCTTTCACGAGGAGATCTTCCAACATGGGAATGGCTGTGTCTACTTTGCCTTGCTGTGAAAGTTCAAGCGCCGTCTCGAAATTCTTTTTCAAAGAGTCATCCATGGTATACTCCCTCCATGCATAACGATATCATCTTTTCCATCTTTTTAATTTTTTCCGGTGCTGCAGCTTTAGCGACATTCGCGCTGTATACCCGGCAATCCTTGTTGGTTGCCTATATCATTCTTGGAATTGTGCTCGGTCCATTTGGTTTTAAGCTTATTGCGGATCCTGTTATTTTGAAAGATATTGGTGATATTGGCATTATTTTCCTGTTATTTCTTTTAGGCTTACACTTAGAGCCGCATAATTTACTCAAAACCTTAAAACAAACTACCATCATCACGGTGCTTGCCTCAATTGCTTTTGCCTTGGTTGGATATTCGGTGACTTTAGCAGGAGGCTTTAGCCAAAATGATGCCTTGATTGTGGGCACAGCGATGATGTTTTCTAGTACGATTATCGCCTTGAAGCTGTTGCCAACGACTGTTTTGCATCATCAGCGCACAGGTGAAATTGTTATCAGTATTTTATTGATGCAGGACATAATTGCTATTTTCACCTTACTGATTCTACATGGCGCAAGCAGTGGGACCTTGGGTTGGTTAGCGTTAGTGAGGGCATTTATTGCGTTGCCACTGCTCATTGTTTTTGCCTTTGCCGTAGAGCGCTTTCTCCTTATCAAAATTGCACATCGTTTTAGCCGGATTCATGAATATTTGTTTTTAGTCGCGATTGGTTGGTGTCTGGGATTAGGTCAACTAGCGGAAATGATGAATTTGTCTTTTGAGATAGGGGCCTTTGTTGCCGGGATCTCTATCGCGCAAAGTCCTATTGCCCGTTTTATTGCTGAGAGCTTACGTCCTATCCGAGATTTCTTCCTGATTTTGTTCTTTTTTTCGCTGGGCGCCAAAATTCATTTATCGCTCATCAGTGATATTTGGCTAATCGCACTGACACTGGCCACCTTAATGTTGGTTATCAAACCAGTCATCTTTCAAGTGCTATTAAGCAAAATTGCGCCCTCTAAAGGAGCAGGGTGGGAAATTGGTGTACGCTTAGGGCAGATCAGTGAGTTCTCATTGCTCGTGGCTTATACTGCAGAAAAGAACCAACTCATTAGTGAAGCAGCTTATGCTTTGATTCAATTTTCAACAATTATCACCTTTATGGTTTCATCTTACTGGGTTGTTAACCGTTACCCTAATCCCATTGCATTTTCGGAGAAACTGCGTCGTGATTAACTGCTCTTATCGGTTGTGGTTTTGCGGTTGCTTTTTGGCACTTTGTCAATCACTGGCGATGGCTAAAGAAAGCTATATTGAACTCTTGGGCGTTTCATTACCCAATCAAATGATTTTGGAAAACACCAAAGAAAAAGTGAGCTTGAATGGTTATGCAGTTTGTCGGCGTTGGGGCAAGCAAGTCTATGTGGGAGCTCTTTATACAAATGCTATAGAAAAGCGCCCTGAAATGTTGTTATTAAATGATAAGCCGATGGCAATGGTATTTTTCTTTGTGGAAGATGATATTAGCCACAGTATGATAATGGAAGCGTTCACCGAGAGTATCATGATTAATAATGATGATGCAGAGAATAAACGCGTTGATAAAAAGCGTCTCATCGAGTTGCAAGATAACCTGGGTGAAATGTTTAATGCAGGTGACATTTTAGCGTTTCAGTATTCTCCGCAATATGGCACCACCATGCTGGTGAATGGCAAGGTCCGTTATTATTGGCCGTATGCTAAGAATTTTTTCAATATGTTACTTAGAATGTGGATAGGGCCCTATCCGGTGAGCCGTAATTTTAAACGAGCCATTTTGAATTTTCCGACGAAATAGCTTGACCTGCTGCGCAACACAATAGTGTCGCGTAGCAGGAGGCTATTTAAGAAATTAATGTTTACTTGTCTTGGTAGTCTTAGCTTCAGTAGCAGTACCGGTATCAGCAGTCTTGCCTTCACCTTCAACATTTAACAATTCAACTTCGAACAACAAGGTGGAGTTTGGTCCAATTAAATTGCCTACACCATTTTCACCATAAGCAAGATTAGCAGGAACAAATAATTCCCATTTTGCACCAGGCTTCATCAGCTGTAATGCTTCTACCCAACCAGGGATCACGCCATTCACGGCAAATTTAGCGGGTTCGTTACGGGAATAGGAACTGTCGAATTCAGTGCCGTTCATTAATTTACCGCGGTAATGGGTGGTGACGGTATCGGTTGCTTTGGGCGGCGTTCCTTTGCCTTCTTTAATAATGCGGTATTGTAGGCCGCTAGGGAGGGTAACAACACCTTTTTGCTTTTTATTTTCAGCCAGGAATTTTTCACCTTCAGCTAAATTTTTTGTTGCTAATTCTTTTGCCATCGCTTTGTGTTTTTCTATCATTTCAGTTTGTAATGCGGTTAATGTTTGGCGAATTTCTTCATCGGTCATGAGGGATAATTTATCAGCTTGGCCATCCTTAAAGCCGGCTAAGAAAGCTTCTGGATTGATCTCAATTTTCTGTTTTTGAATACTTTTGCCCACATCAACACCGATGCTATAGCTGATCTTGTCCTTTTTATCTGTTAGCTTTGTACCTTGGTCGGCAGCAGCAGATACTTGTGCGAAGAAGCATACGCTAGCAGCAGTAAGAGCAATTAGTGTCCGTTTCATTCGTTTGTCCTCATAAAGTTACCCAATAATGCGAGAAACTCACTATAACAAGAAAACAAAGTGTTTGGTATTCGAAAGGGTTCCAGTAAAATGAAAGAAGTACCAACCAAAAAACCAGTTATCTAACTTATGAAAACCTCTATCGCTTGGCTCAAAGTGTTGCTGCAAAAGAAAATGTTACTCATTTTGCTATTGGGTTTTGCTTCAGGGTTGCCGTTAGGCCTAAGTGCTTCGACCTTGCAAGCCTGGTATGCCATGGATGGCGTTAACATGGTCACCATTGGCTTCTTAGCCTTGGTGGGACAGCCTTATGTTTATAAGTTTTTGTGGTCCCCGGTTCTCGATAAATATCGATTGCCATTTTTAGGTTTGCGTCGTGGTTGGATGATATTTACCCAACTATCAATTATGGTGGTATTGGTTGGTATGGCCTTTATGCGACCAGCTACCGATCCCTACCAATTGGCCTTTTTGGCACTCTGTTTAACGTTTCTGTCTGCGACTCAAGACATTGCTATCGACGCCTATCGAACCGAATTATTGAAAGTAGAAGAGCGTGGTATGGGAACTTCGATGGCTGTGACAGGTTATCGCATTGCGATGCTGGTATCGGGCGGCTTGACCATGATCATTGCTCACTATAGTAGTTTTTCATTTACTTATTTGCTAATGGCTGCCCTCATGGGGATAGGGGTGTTTGCGACTTTGTGGGGTAAAGAACCGGCACATTATCGCGATCCTTCTGTTAATTTTTTTGTTGCTTGTCTGCTCCCCTTTAAAGAGTTCTTTAGCCGTAAGCATGCTTATGCGTTGTTGGCTTTTATTGTGTTATATAAATTAGGCGATGCTTTTGCCGGTAGTTTAACCACGGCTTTCTTATTGAAAGGCGTTGGTTTTACGTTGAAAGAAGTCGGCTTGATTAACAAAACCATCGGTTTGATCGCCACCTTGTTCGGCGTATTTGTTGGTGGTGTATTGATGGTTAGATTGGGGCTTTTTCGTTCACTGCTCTATTTTGGGATCCTGCAAGCTATTACGAATTTGTTGTTTTTTGCCTTGGCAGTTGTGGGTCAACATCTACCCTTATTGGTCGCAACCGTGTTCTTGGAGAATTTCAGTGGTGGGCTTGGCACAGCGGCATTTATGGCGTTAGTCATGAGCTTATGTAATATTCGCTATACGGCAACGCAATTTGCCCTATTGAGCTCTTTTAGTGCAATAGGCCGTGTTTTTGTCGGACCTGCTTCTGGGTATTTAGTTGAAATGGTAGGGTGGGCCGATTTCTTTGTTTGGACGGTGATCTTTGCCGTGCCAGGTCTTCTTTTGCTGTGGTTGTTGCGTGAAACCATTTTTGACTATGAGCAGCAAAAAGAAGTGATCACCGACGCCCTGGTGGAAGCCAAAGCAAACGCTTAGGTCTTAAGTTTATTATTGGGTTTAGCTTTATCTGAGCTGATAGATTCGTCATAACCTGAGAACTCAGTTTGATGTTGGTTTGTCTCATCGCTCGAATAAGATAAGGAATCAGAAGTCGCATTTTCTGAGTTATCAGTTTGTTCTGTATAGTTTTCTTCGAGTGCCGGACCCTCAAAGTTACTATTTTGATCATAGCTTCTCATCTTTTCAATAAAATCAGTTGATTTGATCATAGCGGAGATTTTCTGTAAAGATATTCTCTTATTAGGGTCAGCTTCTCTCATACCTGACATCAACTCTTGTAAGGCTTGTTCTGTCAGAAGAGGGTAAAAAAGTTGAGAAAATATAAATGAGAGCGCAAAGACATCTGATGCCGTTGAGAAAGGCATTTCGGTGGTATTCATAACAGATGAGGGGTCTTTTGCTCTATCGGCAAGCGTCTTATTACGAAATGCCATTAATTCAGGAGCAAGTCTTGCAATTTGACCCAGACAGTTAAAATTGTCTTTCACGGTAATCGGTTTATGTTCTACATCAATAGACTTTCCGTTATCGATAATGTAAGCATTTAAATTTGCATCGACTAAGACATTTCCGGGATGAAGATCATTATGTAAAATATTTTGTGCATGGATCTCTATTAATTTATCAACGATTGAGGAAAAAATAACGAGTGATCCTACGAATGGTTTGGGCAAATAAACAGATGACAGATACTTGTTAATATCGATACCTTCTATTAAAGGCATTATTTTATAAATCTTGTTGCGGATGGCAGATTTTGAAATCCATTGTTCATTTACTTGAGTTTTATTTGGGTGTTCCGCAAGACGTTTTTCCCAAGAACGTTTAAAAAGTGCTCGAATAAGACCGAGCTTGGTCATAATAGCTATTTCGTTTTGATCATTTTTTTCAGCTTCTATTTTAACGGCATTCTTGGTGCCATCTTCCCACACAATTAATTTACACATGCCAAAAGAGCCGAACCCTAAAATGCCTTCAGCTTGATCTCTGCTTCTGGCAAGCACCCCGAGAATGGGCTGGTCATTTTCACCTTTTGCAACCAGGAATGAATGGTTTAATTGTTGATTATCATTTTGAATTTTAAAAGGTGGGGTCTCACCGCTAGCCATTTTTTGTTGCATGATCTTTCTGGCTAGGTTCCACTCTTGTTCAGTAGCATATATTGACCGTTTCTCGGTCATGATGACCCAGTTTTTCTCGATTCCCTTAGATCCCATTTAGCCTACCTTCTATAGGTTTCATACAGATATGACTAAAATGAAACCAAAAAGTTCGAGCAGTTACACGCGGTATTACTTGGGGATCCCACCTTTAGTAAGGAGAGCGGGGTCTAACAACTGTAATAGCTGTTCTTCAGTTAAATCCGTCATTTCCTTGGCAACTTCTAAAAGTGGCAAACCTTTGGCATAGGCGGTTTTAGCAATTTTAGCGCCCAGCTCATAACCAATCACAGTATTAAGCGCGGTCACTAAAATAGGGTTGCGCGATAGTTGTTCTTGCAAACGTGTTGTGTTAACTGTAAAGCCAGCGATGGCTTTGTCGGCTAAAAGCCGTGCGCCATTGCTTAAAATTTGTAAGCTTTGTAATAAATTGTAAGCAATCATTGGTAACATGACATTGAGTTGAAAATTACCCGATTGGCCACCAACGGTAATCGCCGTATCATTGCCCATCACTTGCGCACAAATCATGGTAACCGCTTCCGGTATTACGGGGTTCACTTTGCCTGGCATAATGCTGCTACCGGGTTGTAAAGCAGGCAGGGCAATTTCACCAAGACCCGCCAAGGGGCCGCTGTTCATCCAGCGTAGATCGTTGGCAATCTTCATGAGGCTAACAGCCGTTGTTTTTAATTGTCCTGATAATGCCACTGCACCATCTTGCGTGCTCATGCTGGCAAAACGATTAGCACTTTCAGTAAATGGGATATTTTGCGAGAGAGCTAAAGCTTTGCACATACGGGGGCCAAATTCGGCATGGGCGTTAATACCGGTGCCGACTGCAGTCCCCCCAATTGTCAGACTGTAGATCCCAAGTGGACTTATCGCGGTAGAAGAGAGCCTAGCAATATTATCGGCAATTTGCGCTGCATAACCGCTTAATTCTTGGCCCAAGGTGACTGGCATCGCATCCATCAAATGGGTGCGACCGGTTTTGACGACATCGTTTAATTCATTCGCTCTTTTTTCGATACATTGCTGTAAATGCGTTAAAGCAGGGATTAGCTCATTTTTTAAGGCAATGCTGGCGCTGACGTGAATCGCTGTTGGGATGACGTCATTGCTGCTTTGACTCATATTGACATCATCGTTGGGATGAATCGGCGTTTTAGCAATTCTTGTCGCTAATTCTGCAATCACTTCATTGGCATTCATATTGGTGCTGGTGGCGGAGCCCGTTTGAAACACGTCAATCGGGAAATGTTTATCGTGCTCGCCATTGGCAACGGCAGTCGCAGCAGCAATAATCGCATCAGCTTTTTGACTATCCAGCAGCATGAGATCGCTATTGACTTTGGCAGCAGCGGCTTTGATGAACCCGATGGCTTGAATAAAGCCACGTGGCATGTGAAGCCCTGAGATCGGAAAATTATCAATAGCGCGCTGCGTTTGCGCACCGTAGAGCGCGTCACAGGGAACTTGACAATCTCCCATGCTGTCTTTCACTGTGCGAAATTTGTCGCTCATGCTTAAGCTCCCGTTTTGGCTTTAGCCAGATGCCGCAAGACATAATGTAAAATACCACCGTTTTGATAGTATTCCAGTTCTTTGGGGGTATCGATACGCACTTTCGCTTGGAAACTGCGCGTTTTGCCTGAGCTGTCGGTGACCTCAACAGAAATGGTATCCTGCGGTTTAATGCCTTGTAGCGAAATAGAGAAGGCTTCTTTGCCGGTCAGGTTCAAGCTGGTGGCATTTTCTTCATCCATAAATTGCAAAGGCAGCACACCCATGCCAATCAAATTTGAACGGTGAATACGCTCAAAGCTTTCAGCAATCACCGCTTTCACACCAAGCAGAACGGTTCCTTTAGCAGCCCAATCGCGTGAGGAACCAGTGCCATATTCCTTGCCAGCTAAAATCACTAACGGCACACTTTCTTCTTTGTAGCGCATAGCAGCATCATAAATTGGCATAATCTCATTGCTGGGTTGATAAGCGGTCCACCAACCTTCTTTACCTTCAGCCAACTCATTTCTTAATCGAATATTGGCAAAGGTACCCCGCATCATGACTTCATGGTTACCTCTTCTTGAACCATAGGAATTGAAGTCTTTAGGCTCCACGCCTTTACTAATGAGATACTGGCCGGCTGGCGATTTAGGATCGATGGAGCCCGCTGGTGAGATATGATCGGTAGTGACCGAATCACCCACTTTGATTAAAACCCGCGCGTTTTGAATGTTTTTTAAATTATCAACGGTTAAGGTCATATCTTCGAAATATGGGGGATTTTTGACATAAGTCGATTTGTCATCCCAGATAAACAGCTCTGATTTTGGCGCAGGCAGTTTTTGCCATTGCTCATCACCCGTGAAAACTTGTTGATAGCGAGAGGTAAACATCTCTGGTGTAATACAGGTGCTCATCATTTCTTGAATAGCGGCAGGGGTGGGCCATAAATCCTTCATGAACACAGGTTTACCGTCTTTACCCTTACCCAGTGGCTCTTTAAAGAGATCAATATCCATGGTGCCTGCGAGCGCATAGATCACCACTAAAGGTGGTGAGGCTAAGAAAGCGTGCTGTACTTCAGGATGAATACGACCTTCAAAGTTACGGTTACCGGATAAGACAGCAGCTACAGCGAGTTTATTTTCTTGAATGGCCTTGCTGACTTTTTCGGGTAAAGGTCCAGAGTTACCAATACAGGTGGTGCAACCATAGCCCACCAAGTTAAAGCCTAATTTATCTAAAGGCTCCATTAAGCCACAACGGTTGAGATAATCTGTCACCACTTGGCTTCCGGGTGCTAAGCTGGTTTTAACCCATGACTTGGGTTTTAAGCCTAAGTCTATAGCGGCTTTTGCAATCAGCCCTGCTGCTATCATGACGGCAGGGTTAGAGGTATTGGTACAGCTCGTTATCGCAGCAATCACGACAGAACCATGATGGATTTTGCCGTCATCATGTTCAGGTTCAGCAATAGGTGCTCTGTGTTCGCTAATATGAGCGCCTTCGTTTAAACCGCGTTCAATGTCTTTTTTAGCATTGCCATTGGTTTTAAGCGGTCCATCTTTGAGCAATTCAGCCAATATATTTTCGTAAGTTTCTTTTGCTTCACGTAAGTTAACACGGTCTTGAGGACGTTTGGGACCTGCGATACAGGGTTCAACGTCGTTCAGATCGAGTTTTAACACATCGCTGTATTCGGCATGACGCGTATTGGCATCATGGAAAATTCCTTGTGTTCTGGCATAAGCACCAATAAACTCTGCTTGTTCTTTGGTGCGGCCGGTAAGCATTAAATAGTTTAGGGTTTCTTGATCAATAGGGAACATGCCGCAAGTTGCGCCATATTCGGGGGCCATGTTAGCGATGGTAGCTCTATCTGCCAAGGGTAAAGCCGCTAAGCCTTCGCCGTAGAATTCAACAAATTTGCCAACGACCCCTTTTTTACGCAGCATTTGGGTGACTGTTAATACTAAATCTGTCGCAGTGGCTCCTGGGGCGAGTTTGCCTTTGAGCTCGAATCCGACCACTTGGGGGATCAGCATCGTGATGGGCTGGCCTAACATGGCCGCTTCTGCCTCAATACCACCCACCCCCCAGCCGAGCACGCCCAAGCCGTTAATCATGGTGGTATGAGAGTCTGTTCCCACTAAGGTATCAGGATAAGCTTGTAGCCGATTGTTGCGCTTTTCACCAAAAATGACGCGACCCAGGTATTCTAAGTTAACCTGGTGCACAATACCGGTACCTGGAGGAACAACTTTAAAGTTTTGAAAAGCTTGTTGGCCCCAACGTAAGAAACTATAACGCTCATGGTTTCGCTCGATCTCAATCGCCGTATTTTTTTGAAAGGCGGTGTTATTGCCGAAATAATCCACCATGACTGAGTGATCGATAACCAGTTCAACAGGCGAGAGCGGATTAATTTTGCTAGGATTCCCGCCTAACATTTTCATTGCTTCACGCATCGCAGCCAAATCCACTACAGCAGGAACACCGGTGAAATCCTGTAAAATAACGCGACTGGGGGTGAAGGCGATTTCCGTGCTGGGGGTTGCTTTGGGATCCCACTTTAGCAGAGCTTCTATATCCTCTTGCCGAACGCTAACGCCATCTTCTGTGCGTAGTAAATTTTCTAAGAGAATTTTTAATGAGAAAGGCAAGCGATCGACATCGTACTTTTTGTCCAATTTTTTAAGGTTAAAAATTTCGTAACTCTTATTATGGACAGTTAATTGATCTGCCGTTTTAAAACTGTCTTTCATTCCAGCCTCCACATGCCTGTAAATCCGCTCAGAAAACACTGCGTTTTTTATGCTCCATAAGCTGTGAGTTTATTCTTTTTTCAGAAAATTTGCGAGCAATAGCAAGGAGTTAAAAATATTTAAGAAATCTGACTATGTTCTCTTGCAATCAAGGTGAGCGGGGGTCTACACTTTTTGTAAGGAGGAAAACCAATGGAAGCTAGCGAACCTATTAATTATCGGCAAATCAATGCCAGGTGCAGCTGTTTCAATCTGCGTAAGGCAACACGGGCGGTCACCCAGTATTACGACCACTGTCTTGAGCCTGCCGGGATCCGTGCAACCCAGTTTACGTTGCTGGTCTCCATGGCTTCTGTGTCTGCTCATACGCTAACTGAGATGGCAAGTACCTTAGTTATGGATAGAACAACCTTAACGCGTAACCTGAAACCGTTAGAGAAGTTGAATCTCATAGAAACCGTGGAGCCACGAGATAAACGCTCCAAGGCCTATGCATTAACGGATAAGGGGCGAGAAACCCTGACTAAGGGGATCCCGTTATGGACTGCGGCGCAAAATAAAATTGTTTCAGGGTTAGGTCAAGACAGATATGAGCACCTGCTCAAAGAGCTGGATTACCTTACCAAAATTATCGCTGAGATGTAATAACGAGGGACCTCATCATGCCTAAGGATTGGCAGTCTGTTGTCAAGGATGACGACGAACAAGGATGTACTTTTAGCAATGAATTAGAAATTGACTCTGAGTTAGAAGTGGAGTTGGATGATTCTCTGTTAGAAGGTGATGAGGATGCTCCGTTAGAGTTAGATTGCTCTGCGGCGATTGAAGACGAAGAAACATGGTCGCAAACATTGGCAGAAGGCCCGAATAAAAAGAGTACCTTTGACGCAACGCAAATGTACATGAACGAAATTGGGTATGCCAGTTTACTATCCGCTGATGATGAGATTCAATTAGCACGCCTTGCATTAAAGGGCTGCATCCTTTCGCGTAATAAAATGATCGAAAGCAATTTACGCTTGGTTGTTAAAATTGCCCGACGTTATTTAAACCGTGGTTTACCTCTTATCGATCTTATTGAAGAAGGCAACCTAGGATTGATCCGTGCCGTTGAAAAATTCGATCCAGAGAAGGGATTTCGCTTTTCAACCTATGGTACTTGGTGGATCCGTCAAACAATTGAGCGGGCATTGATGAGTCAAACTCGCACCATTCGCTTACCTATACATGTCGTAAAAGAATTAAATGTTTATCTGCGCACTTCTCGTGAACTCATCCACAAATTAGATCATGAGCCTCGTGCCGATGAAATTGCTAAACAAGTTGGCAAAGACACGGGTACAGTAGAAAAAATACTTGGCTTAAATGAAAAAGTAACCTCATTGGATATGACCATTACCAGTGAAATGGAAAAATCCTTGGTCAGCAATGTTGCTGATGAAGAAGAACAAAATCCCGTACAAAAATTGGCTGAAAAAGATTTCAAATTTGAAGTAGACAGATGGTTGAATACTTTAAATGAAAAGCAATGCGCAGTGATTTCAAGACGCTTTGGTCTTCGAGGCTTTGAGGCTTCAACCCTTGAAGAGGTCGGCACAGAAATTGGGCTGACTCGTGAGCGTGTACGTCAAATTCAAGTGGAAGCGTTAGGGAACTTGAAAGAGATGTTGCAGCAACGCGGAATTACGGCCGAGATTTTTCATTCATAGTCAACCTCTTGTTCGCAATCCGCCTATACTTTCGCTAAAAGCGACAGCACGATGAGGCCAGAGGGATTTTAAGACAAAAAACATCCCATTTTTCAGTATTGTTTAGTTGGCTAAACAATGGCTATACTGTGCTCTTTCTTATTGCTGTAGTGTGAAAATGATGCCAAGTAGCCCCAGATCCAATAACAAGTCTCAATCAGTCGTAGCAACGGCCCCTTATTCAGTTTTGCAAAAACTCGCGAATGCGACAGCTGCTAATATCGTGTTATCAAGCAGCGGAGTGTTATTTAGCGCCCTAGCGACAACATCCGGGCAATGGCTCGTACCTCTTATAGTAGGAGTGTTAGCGCAAATAATTATTTTTGATAATTCTAAAGAGCAATTAGATAGACTTATATTTGAAAAGATATCTCCTGAAGAAGGCAGTACATTTATAAAGGATAAAGAGAGCTCGGCAAAGAGCTATCTGCCTTGGTGTATAGCAGCGCTTGTTAGTGGTGGCGTTAGTGCAAGTTTAATCTATAGTGGTTCGTATAGTGCGATGATGGCAATGAGTTATCTTGGTTTTATAGGCTCTACCGTGGCAGCAGTGAAAGCCCGCGTGGATTCTTCGGTGGTATCAATATTCGTTAAAGAAGCGCGTGTTAAAGACAACAGCTCGCGATATCAAGAAATGGCTCGTCGCGAGCAACGAGCGATTGCAACACTAAAGAAAAAATGTTCTCAGTTTAAACCGCTGTTGGAAAAAATCGATGCATTAACACAGAACACCCGCGAATACCCATTAGATTCTAATGATAGAACTCTTGCGGATGTCTGGGCTGCTAACCAACCTAGGCAGAAGGATAAATTAACCACGTTGCAATGGGCTCACTCTCGACTTGAGGAAATTGAAAAAGCCAAAAACAAAAAACAAATGGCAGCTAAAGTGCTAAAAGATGTTGTCTCAGAGAATTTTGGTTGCAATATGTTCGGGCCACCTCGCGTCTGATATAATGCCGGGCTTTAACTAACTAACGTATTAACTTATGCCCCAATTGATTTGCCCGGTCTGTGCCTTACCCTTAATTCGCCATGATAAGTCCTATCTTTGTGACAATCGTCACACTTATGATATTGCCAGGCAAGGGTATGTGAATTTACATCTTGTGAATCAAAAAAAAACCGCAGAACCGGGTGATAACAAAGAGATGGTTTTGGCACGGGAGGCTTTTCTTAATCTCCATCACTATGCGCCTATCAGCGAAGCCATAGTCGATTGTCTTGAAGCCAAGTTAAGTGGCTATAGCATGGCGATTGCAGACGTGGGATGTGGGGTGGGATATTATCTCCATCTATTACAAACGGCCTTACAGCTGTGCACTATTGATATCACCTATTATGGCATTGATATATCAAAAGAAGCCATTAAGCTTGCCAGTAAGCACAAACAGATTAATTGGTTAGTGGCCAGTGGTAAACGCTTACCATTTCCTGAAAATTCTCTCGATTTTGTGATATCGGTTTTTTCACCCATTGATACTAAAGAAGTTTATCGGGTATTAAAGCCAAGTGGCACAGTGATGAGTGTGACGCCGGCTAAAAATCATTTGATGGAACTGCGTTCACAGCTTTTTGAAACAGTTGAGGAACACGATGATGAGAAAACAAGTGTTAAATTAGCGGAATATTTTGAAGAAACACAAAGTCGTTCGGTTAATGATCATTTTACACTGAATGCCGAAAGTGAAATTGAGAACCTTTTAAAAATGACGCCCTATTATTGGAAATCCACACCAGAGAAAAAGGCAGCAATAAGTCACTTAACGCAGCTCTCGTTGACCTTAGATGTGTCGTTGAGATGTTATAAAAAGCGCTCGATCTCTTCACAGTCCTAAGCGTTTTTTCCAGCAGAAACTCAATGTTTATCTAGCTTTTTTCCCTTGTTGGGCCCAATGAGGTCTACGATTTTACAACCATATTGGTGTATTCGTATGGAGAAGGTTATGAGATCAGTAGTCATTGCCGCAGCATTAGCCTTGTGCTCAACTGCTGCTGTCGCTAAACATCACAACCACCACCGCGATCATTGGGACGATAGAAGTTACTATCGCGGTGAAGTATTTATCCTGGGCCCAGGTGGTGTTTATTTTGCCACAGATAATGGACGTCATCGACATCATGGGCGTAAATATAAACGTTGCTGGTATCATCATGGTAATAAGTACTGCAAGTATTATTACCGTCGTCGCTAGAGGCCATAAAAATTCCAGGGTTTAATGCGTCGGATTTTTATGTCAGAATAGCTCCCTGAATAATTAAGTTCAATTTCAAACTTATGCAGGGGGCCAGGTGATGGCATTAGATGGCGTTAAACAGTATTTAGCCGCGAATTTTGCAGAAATTGCTTTCTCTGATTCTGAGATAGAGCAACTCTCCTGGAGCATTCGCTCTTCTGGCAATACCCCTGAAAAAGCCATGATTGATGTTGCGGGTTCGCCAGACTTCATGGAAGTCAGACGTTGTGCATCTCGCTTGTATGGTGAGCAATCCCTGGTGAATGGGGACTATGCTGCCTTTATCCAGAATCAGGACAAGGAAGATGAATATTGCCCTGTGCTGGAAGAAGGACAATTTGAACAGTTATCTCAAAAATTCCGCAAAAACGATCAATTGACACGCGATGCCTTGCGCGTGACGACTATTATCAGTTCTGTACCACTCTCACCCAAGGCCAGAGAACGCGCAGATAACGTACTAGGCAAAAATAACTACACTATCGATAGTGTCGAATTTTTAGCCGATACCTTTAAAGATATCGAAAATGCCAAAGCCATTTATCCTTTAGTGGCAGAGCTATTTAAAAAATATCCCGCAGCAAAAGACCAAGCACGCATCAGCAAACTGTTAAAAGCGGCATTTCCCAGTCGACGGCATTATCGACATATGCTCTATACCGAGGGTAATGAAACGCTTTTTGATGAGTTAATTGAGGGGGTGTTAAGCGGACGGATCGACAAAGAACAATTTGATTTTTGGGTGCAACATTGGACCATTAACATCTGTGGGTTTAGAGGGCACCTGAGTCCAAAAGGCTCTTTATACTTAACTCGCAATACATGCAAAGCCATGCAGGCCCTTGAGTCGAGTTTGGCGCGGATCTTTAATGAAGCGATTACCAGTAAAGAAGTATTAAACGATTATCTAGATAAACGCTGGCAAGGCTTACAATTAGGCGATATTCCTGAGCGACAGCTAGACATTACGGAAAAACGTCTGTTGGCGCATATCGCCGCCATGATGCGCCTTTTTCATCCAGAAGAAGGACAAGCACTGCTTGAAGGTTATCGCTTTATTCCAAAGGCCACCGCGAATGATTTGAAAGAAGTGTATTTTACGGTGCCGAAGGGAAATGAACCTACCCCCACTTATGCACCAGCACTTTATGAAAACGGAATCGATTTTCGCAAAGAAGGGCTTAAAAACGAAGATAGTATTTTAAATCAGATCCAGACGCGTTTTTTTGGCAACAAGCTTAAAAAGAAAGCACAAGCGTTGATCCGCTTAGTCGCGATTGCCGATGTGGTAGTGGGCCTATTGCCGTTGAATTTAGTCGCATTAAAAGAATATCGAAAATTGCGCGAGCAAAATAAGATCGCAGCCAATCAACCCTTAAGTTTTGCTGAATTGGCTAAAAAGAAAGAAGTGATTGAGCTGTTGGGTGAGTCGCCCATTTTTAAACGATTCAATATATTGAATCAAGCGCAAATTACCGTCGCTGAAAATGGTACCGTCGCGATGCGCGTGAAGCCTAAAGGGAAAGATAAACTGAAAGAGCCCCAAGCCCCGATTGCTCATCAATATAAACTACGCACCAGAAAGGAACCTGTTCAAAGAGCGCACGCAGCAGTGGCACAAGGCGTTAAGATTAAGGTGCATTAAGGTTAAGTCTTAATGCCCATCAAAGGAGAGCAGTACGTCAGCGCTAGAGCCTTGAGATCCCGTCGAGGCTTCTACCATCACATTTTTACCCAACATATAGCGCAAACCAAAATTGTTTGCCGAATCAACAATGCCTAAACTGTAATGTAGGTAAAGGCGATCGGATAACTGCTTGCCTAGAATAAATGCCGTATCGTCCAACGGGCTTCGTCCTTTGGCATTCAATACCCGTTCTTTTTGCTGCTTAGTAAAGCCAAATTGGTCGAGTTTGAGCTTTTCAGCAAAGTTTAGTTGTACATCTTTACGACCGCCACCCACTATGGTCATCATCTCAGACGCAGCTTGCAGTAACAATTCAGCCTGTGCTTCATTGACTTCGTGTTGTGGATGCCCCACCACTAAATAAGAGATAATGTCGGTATCGCTCATGGCAGGCACAGAAAAGAATTCAATCTTAGGAGATTGTAGATTGCCTAAAAATTTAACGCCTGCGGTAATCGTTTTTTCCGTTTTAGCTGAAATAAGGTTCGATGCGGGTTCTATTTTACGTTGTGCTCGAATATCTAATAGAGGATCATTAATAGGCCCTCCGGCAAACACGAGCTGGCCATGATCAATATCGAAAGTTTTACCATAAGCGCGGTATTTACCGTTAACCAGATTGATCTGTCCGGTTGCTCTAGGAATTTGTCCAGGAATTTGCCTGATCTGCATTCTGCCTGTAGCGCCAGTACTGATGCCATGGCCTTTATAAGTGATTTGTTTGCCAAGGATAATATCAATGTTGGTTGAAAGGCCTGTGGCAAAGCTACGTTGAGTAAGCGGTTTTTGTTGCAGTTTTTGCTTGGAAACGATCACGACATCGTCTGAAGTGGTCACCATTTCAGGGTTTTTCAGACTTTGAATTTCTGCATGAGGAACCACAATGGTACCTGTTAAGAGTGGTTCATTATCTTTAAGTGATAGGGTCAGATCGGGATTTGCGATAATATAATATTCTGGGGTATCACTTAGCAGTAAATTTTCACCTGTTAAATTAAGGGTAAATTGTGGCATACCATTTTTAAAAAGTCCTTCGCCTTTGAGGCTAAAAGGACCGCTTCCCCAGATGCCATCACCTTGGATCCGTACCAATTTTCCGGGTAACAACTCTGCTTTTACTTGCGAAATGGCTGCTTTGCTGCCCCAAACAGAATGTCGCAGTTTAATATCTTTAAGCAAAATGTCACCCGTGAATTGGGGCGCTGCGATATTTCCCCCAACTAATAGCTTAATATTACATTTTGCGCGCCAGGATTTTAAATCAGGGATCAATGGCGCTAGCGTCTTAATTTCCTGTATTTGCGATAGTATGACTCCTTTCAGCGTATAAGGCTTGTCTTTGTTCACTTTCAGCTCAACTGATAGCGGATATTGTTCCCATAATAGTGCATCGACAGCAAGCAGGCTGTGCTTTTTATGATGCCAGTCGAAGGTTAATAGTCCTTGGGTTTTACCCATTTGTTCCCAGCGCTTATGCTGGACAACAATATCATTCAAACTGGCCTGCCACTTTTTGTTTTGCACTTTGCCGATGATGGCCGTATTTACCGGATAGCCATTTACCTTAGTCGATACGGTTGCTTGATGGCTAGCCAGTGTGCCAGAAAGGTTTAGTGAAAGATCCGTTAATTCATGGTTACCTGCGTGTACTTTAGTAGCGAATAGCTGCATGTGCATCTTGGTAACATTGCTTTCAAGCTCTGCTTTTGGGAAAAGGATATGTCCGTTCGTTTTAACATCCCCGCTAACATACTGAGTAAGCAAGGGGTTTTCGATAATATGCAAATTCCAGTGAATATTAACGGTGTCGGCAATAGTTGCATCGAGTGTGCCAGCGCTTCCTTGGTAATGAATTTCCTGAAAGAGGGTACTCGCTTGGGTATTGGTATTGAGTAATATCAGTTTTTCAATATGGTGATCTTGGTTCTGCCAATGAACCACACTTTCTTTTAATTCTAAATTGGCGACTTTAAGCGATACGGGGAGTTTTTTGATCTCCGTTTTGACATCATCCAATTTACCTATCACCTCTTTTTCAAGGGGAGCAGGAGAGCTTGATTGAGGCTTTTGTTCATGGGATACAATGGTAATATCTGCATGGGTAGCAACAATCCGTTCGATAGTGTTTTCAGAGAGGGCGCTTAACCAATCCCAATCCACGGCTAAATATTTTGCCTTGAGTAATAACGCAGGCGTTTGAAATTTGATGTCTTTAAAAGTTAATTCGGTGGCAAAAGTACCTTTAACGTCGCTAAAGGTGATTTGGTAGGGCGAGTAGTGTTCAAGCAGCGATAATGCCGTTTTTGTCCCAACAGGGGTGAAAAAACAGTACCCCAAAAATGCCAGGGCCGCTAACAGGCAAGTGCCAGCTAGTTGCGCGATTTTTTTCAAAATCGATAGAGGCTCTAAGTGCCTAAATAAAAAGGATTTCACGTACTCTTCCCATTTTGAATGTATGCTTTGTTACCTGCGCTCACTCACCCCAGTCATGCACTAGAGCGTGCACTTCTGGGGATTCGCTCGCTGGGTGCCTCGCCTAAATTCAAACTGGTTTGAGTACGCGTACTCTTCCCATTTTGAATGTATGCTTTGTTACCTGCGCTTACTCACCCCAGTCATGCACTCTCGCTTGGTGCCTCGCCTAAATTCAAACTGGTTTGAGTATATACCACTCATTTAGCTGACAAGTATTGTAACGTTGTTCACCCGTAATGGATACTCTTATAGCTAAAAACAGTCAACTGACTAGATTATTGCCCCCTTTGTATAAAAGGGGGCTGCGAGCTTTAGCGAGCGGGGGATTTTTTAAGAGATAAATCCCTCTGCGCTCCTCGCTTCGCAAGTAGCGCTTCTCCCTTTTATACAAAGGGAGATATTTGTCGCTTCGCGACACTGCACCCTTTGTAGAATTCACTAAATTTCCGGACCAAATGAGGCATGAATTCTCCACGCTTCAGAATCTTTGGTTAAGGGTTTGGCGATCGCAATTTTGACTGGGCCGAGTTTGGTTTGCCATTCAACACCGACGCCGGTGCCCATGGCTATTTGATTGTGCTCTTTGCGAAAGGCGTTCCCTGCATCAAAAAAGGCGAGGACACCAAATGGTTTTTTGATGGTTTTGACCATTTCAAAACTAACAACCCCTAAGTAAGCACCCCCCACTGGCAAATAATTCCCTTCTTTGTCAATTTCACTGGGCAAGGAGCGATAGCCATAACCCCGGATGCTCAAGTCACCACCGGCAAAAAAGCGCTGGCTTAAGGGCAAGCGGTCACTATCATCGGGTAAGGTAAAACCTAATTCAGTACGCACCAAGGCCCTTAGCGTGTCATCAAAGGCGTGTAGCCATCGGCATTGTAAATAGGCCTGGAAAAAACTGGTATCACTAAACAGCGCATCGACTGAACCACGCATATTGATTTCAATCCGGCGCCCTCGTGTTGGAGCGGTGGCATTATCCCGCTTGGTTTGAATGAAGGTCACACTCGGCAAAATCAAGGTTGATTGAATAGGCTCGTTGGTAATATAAGCACTGTATCGCTCATGTAAATAAGCAATAGCTAATTTACGTTGCCAATGATTAAATTCACGAATTTGCGTGATCCCAAAATCAAACAGATCAGAGAATTTTTCGGTGTATTCTTCTTCGAAATAGCCTGCATGGATCCCAAGGCTATCGGTTGCTGGATTTTTGCCAGGAATAATATAGTCGACTTCGTATTTATCATACACTTCAGATAAACGTGCCTCTGCGTGCAAACGATGCCCGAAGGAATTGAGACGGCGTCTTGTCCATGCCGCTTTTCCCCGAATACCCGTATCGGTACCATAGCCTGCTCCTAACAGATAGT
>JBFWUT010000031.1:0-32069 GCA_050247135.1 Candidatus Berkiella sp. | reverse complement strand
ATTGGTTTTTTCATGACATTTCAGTTGATGAATATGGTAATCGATTAACCCATATCGTAGATGGGCCTAATGCTATTCAGTTGCATTGGGATATGATTGAATCGCTCGCCGTTCTCATTCAAAAGGGTTATGACCTCATTATTGATGAAGTACTTTGGGAAAACGAGATTTTTGAGCGTTACATTGACGCTTTGTGTTTTAGCAAAAAGGTATTTATTGTCAAAGTGATTTGTGATCTCATCGAATGTGAAAGAAGAGAAAATGAACGAGAAGACAGATTCAAAGGCTTAGCCAGGGGGCTATATTCTAAAGTATACACCAATGATGTTATTTATGATTTAGAAGTTGATACTACTTCAGATGATGCTGATACATCTGCAAAACACGTGATTCAATTTGTGGAGTCAATGAAAGCCCCACAGGCTTTTCTCAAATATATCAGTCAAAAAATTTCTTTTACACCTCTGCAAAATGAACACTTTGCATTATTGCAACGCTGGTTAAATACAGAAGAAGTGGCAATGTGGTGGTCTAAAGATAAAGCATGGTCGCGTGCTGATATTGAACATAAATATCGCTCTTATGTGCAAGGTGTTAAAATGAATGACGGAGTGGCTAAGCCCATTTACGCATTTATTATCCAATGCGCCAACAAGTCTATCGGTTTCATTCAGTATTATAATGTTAACGATTTCAATAGGGATGGCTATGACTTGCCTCAAACGACTGAAAAAGTAGCTGCCATAGACTTTTTTATTGGCGAGCAGCACTATTTAAACAAAAGTTTAGGCACAGTAATAATCAATCAGTTTATTGATACCTATATTAAATCACAATTTACAGCATGCTATGTCGATCCTGATAACGCCAATGTCGCAGCCAAGCGCACCTATGAGAAATCAGGATTTAAAGTGATGAAGCAATTAAGCGAACCGCCCGTCACTATTATGATAAAAAAACTATAACGACTTCTTACTTGTGAGTTTAATTAATGCAACCACAACACCTAACAAGCCAAGTGCAATGAGTATATTAAACATTGTTTTCTTAGTCTTTTTCTCTGATGCAGCTTTGTCAACTGGTTGGTGTTTTTGGTAGTGATGATAAACGCCGGCCACGCCAATTCTAGCCATCTCATCGTAATTTTTTTCCTTCATAGGCGTGCTGGCATTCTTGATGACATTGTCGATATTTTCTTGGTTTAAAATAGTTGCTAATTTCGCGTTTGGGTATATTTGGATAAAACCACTATCCAGGACATAGACAATTAGCACACGATTTTCAGCATTTGTTGGATTGGCATCTAATTGGCGAGCCAGATCGCCCACAACCTGTAGAGGATCTTTTGAGCCAATGGTGGGTAAAATGACTTCCTCAATTCTAATATTTTTTTGCTCTTCCAAAGAGCTGAGTAGTTTGTTTAATCTTTGCTTGATGGTGTCGCTGAGAACATTAGCTTCATCTTTAATGTAACTATACTCTGCTAGGGCAGCAGTTGAGTAAACCATCCCCAAGCACATTGCGATAACCAGCAATCGCATGGCTTTCGCCCACACTGACACTTGTTGAATGCTTTGCATAGTAAAACCCATTATGGCCATTATTACTATAAAGAATAGATAATGAACTCTCTAACAACCAGTTTTAAACGCTGGTATTTTACCCAGTTACTATCATGCCGTGAGCGTTGAACAAAAAAATAGGCGAGTCATTTTTAATTCATTAGCTATTGTTGTGGTTCAATGCGCTCTTTATTTTTATTGGCCAACCCGACTAACAGATAATTTTTATCACCATTATAGTGAAAAATGGCGTATTCAGCTTGTTGAAAGTAGGGCTGTAGTTTTTCTTGGAAGAAAAAAGTATTAGGTTGAATGCGGTACCCACCCTGTAAACGGTGACGGAATCTTAGCAGTCTTTCGTTTGGTGCCAGCTGCTCACCCTGATAGAATCGCACGAAATGCCCTACGCTTTTATCATCAAAAGCAATAACAACATATCCCTTTTTATCCGACACTTTATCGTTGGCATTTTTAAGATCATTTTCCAGTTTATAGCGAAAAGTCATATAGTCGCCTTGCATGATTGAACGGGGATCAGATGGAGTGATCGAAAAATAAATGGTTTCACCTGATTTTAATAGTTTTTGCTTTTGATAAATCATTAGATTGAAAATGATAAAAATCATAATGGTAAAAATAAACAAAGTGGCATATCTAATCATGATGGTTTGTCCCATTTTTCATGTTGTAACGCCATCCTCACTAGGAGTAGTATCGCGCCACTCCCTGCAATAACGGCTGATTTTTGGGCCAAAGTAAGATTGATGCTATAATAATAGTCAAAAATAAACAGAGCAAAAAATATTGCTCCTGCAATAATGAGTGTTAATCGGTGCTTCCCATAACCAATGATTAACAAGCCTATGCCAAATAAAATGCCATTAGTAGAAGCGATCCCTAAAATGAGCATCCCAAGGCAAGCCGCCCAAAAGGTGAGATGATTTATAGGCTTTGGTATGCGAACGATGGCTACAATTTGTGCAATAATGGCCACCGATAAAATGAGATTAAAAAATACCCACGGTATCATTAATTTTAAGTTGATAACAGGTTTTAAGTAATCGACCGAAGAACAAAGATAGATAGAACAAAAACCCAGGGTGCAGATGCTAGCGTAAGTAATTGCTTCAAAATCATAAGATTTATTTTTATAATTGAGCAGAATTCCTGTTAGTGCCAAGAGTGCGATATAGTAGCTAAAAAATACTATGTTATGATGGTATTGAAAAAGCGAATTGGCAAGCAATGCCACCAATAAAGCCAATGTTGAAAGAAAGCGATCAAGTCCCACCGGGAAAAGAAAATAAGTTGGTAGAACCACCATCGCAATACTAAGTGTTGCAAGCCATGACTCGCCGATCCTAGGGAACAAAGTATGCAGTTTGTAAGTCATGCCAAACATGAAAAGTACTTTACCGATTAACATTAAAATGCAAGAAAGTTGTAAACCAAAGCTATGTAATAATTCCTCAGTATGGCGTAGGGCATAATGAAGAATAATGGCTAAGCCAATAAAAATGCCACCGTACATGATGAGTGATAAGTCATTGTTCCAATCAATGATGCCGGATACTTTTAACAACCCGATGGCAAACGAGCAACCGAGCAATGCACCGAATCCTAATAAAATATGAATGTAGATAGGAGCGTGTTCAATATTTTTTTGACATAGTACAAATGCTTCTGCCTGTGGTCGCTGTAATAATAGGCCTTGATTTTCTAACCAATCTAACAGAGCTTGTACACTAAGATTCCTCATGATAACACTCCTTGGCGTCTCACAAGATAGGTGCTGGTTGAGAATACCGTGAGTACAATGAGTGTCATGAAAAACAGAATAAGAGTGCGATTGTTTACAAATTCCTCAAGTATCCTATAAGCAATTTCACAGATAATCAGATTTAAACTCAGCATCGTTAATGCAAGTATCCACCTATCTCGAAAAGGGTGGCGGTAAAAATAAAGAAGACCCATTTGAATAAAATAGCCAAATAATGAGGTGATAAATAAAGGGCTGTTATCGAACTCTTTCTCGAGAATAAAGAGGCTGATAGGAAAAAAACTAAGAAGCAATAGCATAAGGCAGAGCAGAATACGGTGCCAACGACCTTGTAGGTACTCAATATGGCGTTGATAGAAATATTCACGCAGAATCAAGGCAACCCCATTGATTAACAATAGGGCAGAAAAAATATAGATATGTTGATTACTGCTCATTGATAAAGCTTGATTCCAATATAAAATTATTGCGATATTGAGCAATATGAGCCATATTGCCCACAAGGGTGCAAATTGACCAATGATCACAAAGGGTGTAATCAATAATAACCAAGCTACAAATAGTTCATAGCTATTGGCTCCTGTTTGATAGATCTGTCCAAAAATGGCAAGAAATACCCCAATTAAAATACAACCACCGGTTAAAAATAACTTACCTTTTAAGTTGTCAATAGAGTAGGCCCAGGCACCGGCAAGGCAGACAAGGATCATCACTTGAATAGAGCTAAATTTATAGTAGCTGGACATTTTATGCCAATTAAAAGCATAAAAATACATGATACTGCTTAGAATGAATATCCAACCCATGATCAAGAGAATATTCGAAACCCAATATCCCCAGTTCTCGTGTGGATTTAGTAGAGCTAAGCCATTCTCTCTACCTTGCTGTCTTAACAAACCATAGCGATAGAGCGAATCAACCACTTCGGGCGTGGCTCTTTCTTCAAGTAAGGTGATACTTTCATGATTTTGGTTCATTCATAGAGTCTTAAAATAAGGTCTACTGCTTCTTATTTCGGTAAAAAACCAAGATTTCTTTAGGGAGAAGGGTACATTTAAACAGCTTTTAGCGTTGGCAGGATGGGAGGAATAGGGCAGTTTAAACAAGCTGCAATGGCCCGAATAGCCTCGGCTTCTTTAATCGCGATTTGTTGATCAACTTCTATACAAATTAGGCAGGCGTGCACTAATTTCTCCTTTGCTAAAGGGGTTAGCATGTTGAGTTTACTCAATATTTGCTGAAATTCGTTGATATTGAAGCCTGTTGCAGACGGCATTACCGGTGCTTTATCAGTGAATTGCTGCATAACTTGCTGATAAATGACACTGGATGTTTTGGCATCGTTGTTACCGCAGCAAATGATAAAGGCGAGCAGTTGGCTAATTTGAGGTAATAATGCCGCCACTTTAAGGTATTGAATACGTTTCGCGGATGCAGGCTGTATCGATTTCTTGATAACAGCAGCTGCACTAAATGTAAAAAGAGTGGGGTTAACGGTAACCAGCTGATCTAAGATACGAATAATTCGGGCCTTTTCATCTGGGCTCTTTTGCCTCAAACTGGGAATAGTAAGGTCAATGATAGGTAAAAAGCTGGCAGAACCTTTCTCATCTATTTGTTGGCCAAATTGTCTTATTGTCGATAAAGTATTGGGATCGATCTGGTCTTTTAAAATAGCCTCAGCTTGTTCATTTAACAATGAATCGTGGGTTGGCATTAAAATAGCATACAAGATGAGTTCTGCTTGGGCAGGATCATGGGTCTTGCTTTTAATATCCTCAGGTATAGCATCAAGCATTTGCTTGGTATAATCAATATGATGTTGGCTGAGATGACCAATGCTTTGCTCAATGGCATTCAAACTAGTCATGCCGGCAACAAAGGCGCCAGCTTCATGAGACGGCTGTTGCTTAATAGACTCAACGATCTTCTTTGGTTTGTTGCTTGTTGAAAAATAGCCTTCAGGATTGAGCGCTTGGATCCGCTCGTAAATTGGGGGATGAGAGGCGAGTAGAGAGCTAAACCACATATTGAGAGAGGGCCCAAAGCACATATGATTAATGTCTTCAGCATGGCTTGATTTAAGTTGTGAACCTTTTTGATTCTCTTGTATTGCAGTAAGCGCATTGATAAGCCCTTGGGGATTTCTGGTATATTGCACAGAAGAGGCGTCAGCTAAAGATTCTCTTTGTCTTGAAATAGCAGCCTTAATTAATCGTCCAAAGAATAGACCGATATAACCGATAACAAAGAGTCCGACGCCAATGATAATGACAATGAATATCCCACCTCCCTTTTTATCTGATGAAGAAGAGGATGAAGAGGATCGATAGCTTAAGCTTCGTAAAATGAAAGCGCCTAGTTGTCCAATTGCAAAAATTCCACCCAGCAGCCCTATTAGGCGAAGATTGATCCTCATGTCACCATTAAAGATATGGCTATATTCATGGCCTATTACGCCTTGTAATGCATCTCTATCCAGCGTATCCAGGGCACCTTGCGTCACAACCATAACAATATCGCTAGGATGATATCCTGCGACAAACGCGTTGATACTCGTTTCATTATCCATGACAAATAATTGAGGAACTGGTACACCTGAGGCGATAGACATTTCCTCAACAATATTAATAAATCTTTTTTCTTTAAAATCTTGGGTATTTTGATCAAGGGGGCGAGCCTTAACCATTTCTGCAATACTCAGACCACCACCGCGAGTTTGAAAGAGTCGAATAACTGTGCCAAGGCCAATAACCAGCAGGATCACAGGGGCTACAACGATGCTGGTCATCAATGCCATCATAATAAAAACTCGAAAATCAATTTTGCCGTTGTTTATTAACGTTGTTTGCTCATCATTGATAGTAAAATGGATAGTATGAGAAGAGTCTGGATATGAGGCATAGATCATCGTGCCCACGATTAACAAATCGACAAAAATGATAATTAATAAAATAGCCAAGATGAAATATAAAACCAGAGTAGTGGTTTTTTTTCTGGCTTTATCTTGTTGCTCAAAAAAATTCATTTTTTTCTTAAGGGTTAGTAAAGGAAACTTTGACAGGTTCTTTGGCTTCTTTATTCTCAATTTCAAAATGCTTAGCTGGTTCAAAATGAAACATACCAGCAATAATATTACTAGGAAACACTTGGCGAGCTGTATTATACAGCATGACGGCATCGTTAAAGGCTTGCCTAGCGAAACTAATTTTGTTTTCAGTTGAGGAAAGCTCTTCCATAAGTTGTTGCATGGTTTGATTTGATTTTAAATCAGGATAGTTCTCAGCTAAAGCAAAGAATTTACCCATTTGGGAGGTGAGTCCTGCTTCTGCTGCGTTGAGTGCTCCCATTGCTTCGCTACTGGCAGGACTGGCTGCAGCTGTGCTTGCGGCAGCTTTGGCTTGGTTACGAGCTTCAATAATCATCGTGAGGGTTTTTTGCTCATATTGCATATAGCCTTTAGCGGTTTCTACCAAATTGGGGATGAGATCATAACGACGCTGTAGCTGGACATCGATTTGCGCGAAGGCATTAACGAAGCGATTTTTTAATTCAATGAGGCGGTTGTACATGCCGATAACATAAAACACAACGACGACGACGAGAGCTAAAAAAATTAAAAAGGTTGTCATGAGGTACCTCAGCATTGAATATGCACTAATTTAAAAAAACTACAATAATGCATTCATGGAATTAAATCATAGCTTAAACTCTGATATATAAAGGTATGAAAACGACAATGCGGACTGTATAAATCCATAGGAGAATGACAATGAGCGCAACTAGCGGTTTAAAAGTGGTTTTAGCTAACACGTATGCGCTGTATTTAAAAACGCAAAATTACCATTGGAATGTTGTAGGGCCTCATTTTGCGACTTTTCATGCATTTTTTGAGGAACAATATAAAGAATTAGCTGAAGCAGTTGATGAAATTGCTGAACGCATACGTGCATTAGGAGATAATGCTCCAGGTACTTTCACAGAGTTCGGTGAATTAAAAACTATCAGTGAGGCAAAAGCAAAGATTGATGCTTTCTCGATGATCAAAGACTTAATTGAAAGCCATGAAGCGATGATTAAAAATTTACACCTCATTTTAAAACAAGCAGAAGATGAGGAAGACGATGTGACGCAAGATCTGGTTGTTCAACGTTTAGCAGCTCACGAAAAAGCATTGTGGATGTTGCGGGCGCATTTAGGATAAGGCATAAGTGTATCTGCACTCACATTGATTTATCAGCGAAAAAAGGGACTTTGTCTATAATCTCTCGTTAAAATTTCCTTCAGACTAGTAAAATATGGCTCTCTTTCCGGGGGCTGGCAATGTTTGAGCGCATCAAAAATTATATGACTGGGCAAGCTGGTGGCTTTTTTGCCACCGTTTTGACTTCGGGTTTTGCTAAAGCAATTACTGTGACTTTGGATCGATTTTTTCGTGCAGTGGTAAAAGGTGAAGTGCTTGAAAGCAAAAAGGCACCTCGTCAGAGCTCATTCTTAACCGACTTCTCTGTAACCTTGCTTTGTAACCTTATTGTGACGGCAGTAGGCAATTTAATATCATGGGTTATGCCATGGTCATCCTTAACCAAAAAGACTGTAAAAGCATGTGTAATAGGATCGTTATATCGCGTTGCTAATAATAAAAACGCAATACAACCTGAAGAAATATTTTATGATATGTTTTCAGGGGCTTGCCGCGCGGCATTTGCGGGTGAAGCAATTCTCATCATGAAGCAAGTTTGCGGCTCTGATAGCCATGCGCCAACCTCGTTACCCATGCTGATAGCGGCCGGTGTTACCAGTGAGTGTCTGTTGCATTTTTATAAAATACATGCTCTCAAGAAGCCCATTGATAGTATCCAACAAGAGCTGAATCGCGATAATCTTTTGGCAGAATTAAGATGCCATCGCTATGTGAAATAATGGATGATATTAAGCCACCCGAGCATTTTGCTTGCCCATAAGTAGTGACTGATATTCCTCTACCTGCTCATGCGCACGTTTCAGAGATTCTGGCGTACCAATATCAATAAAGGGGGCATGATCATCGACCACCTTAAATGACTTACCTTCGGCTAACCACCTTGGGAAACAATCATATTCTAAACTGCTTTCTTTATCGGGACTGACATTGGCGAGCAGTTCATTTTTTAACAAATAAACCCCCGCGTTAACAGATCCCTTGCCGGGTTGCTTTTCCCGAAAAGCACATAATTGCTGGCGTTCATCGACTTCTAAGGTACCAAAGCGTCCCGCATTGGTCAGGTTTGCACCGAAAATAATCCCATCGAGAGAAGGATTTTGATTGAGGGTAGCAAAGGCAGGCCGGATATCCGACAGCAAAATCGAATCACCATTGACGATTAAGGTATACTCTGATGGAAATCGTTGTGCACACAAGGCTGAGCCACCACCTGTGCCTAGAGGGCGTGCTTCAGTGATTACGTCTAAACACAATGAGGGAAATACATTAGCCAGGTGTTGGGTAAAAGCGGTTATTTTGTCTGCATGCTGATGACTAGCTGAGTAAACAATATGAGACGCTCCCTGCGACTTGAGCCACAACGTCAGCCAGAATAAGAATGGTTCTTTGGCGACGAGAGTGAGTGGATTAAGGAGATGCTTACCTCCGATTAGAACGATTGCTACCATGCAAATACTTCTTCCATGTCATGCTAAAAATAAAACACCGCAAAAATACCCATATTCCCTGATAGTTGCAAGACTTTTAACAAATTAATTGAAAAAAGTAAGTAAATAAGCTTCTAATTATTTGCTACATTGTTTACTTACTAAATAATGTTAATTAAATAGTATTCAATGATTTAAGTTGTATTTACGAATGATCACGGTAAAATCTGCAAGGTTGTTTATGACCACATATTTTAAAGAGGACAAGGGCGAGACGATGGGTTTAAAAAAAGCGCTGATCACTGGAATAACAGGTCAGGATGGTTCATATCTTGCCGAGTTTTTGCTTGAAAAAGGTTACGAAGTGCATGGCATCAAGCGCAGAACGTCCCTTTTTAACACCGATAGAATTGATCACCTTTATCAAGACCCGCATGATGCAAAGCGCAGTTTGGTTCTGCACCATGGGGATTTAACTGATTCAAGTAGCCTGATCCGTATTATTCAACAGGTCAGACCCCATGAAATTTATAACTTGGCTGCACAAAGTCATGTAGCTGTTTCATTTGAAGAACCCGAATACACGGCCAATGCCGATGCGTTGGGAACGCTGCGTTTACTTGAAGCGATTCGAATTTTAGGCTTACAAAGCCAAACACGCTTTTATCAGGCATCGACATCTGAGTTGTTTGGTAAAGTGCAAGAAATCCCCCAAAAGGAAACAACGCCATTCTACCCACGTTCACCTTATGCGGTTGCGAAACTGTATGCCCATTGGATCACAATCAATTACCGTGAAGCCTATAACATCTTTGCCTGCAACGGCATTTTGTTTAACCATGAATCACCTGTACGAGGTGAGACTTTCGTTACCCGTAAAATCACCCGTGCGTTAGCTCGTATCAAATTAGGTTTGCAGGATTGCTTATATTTAGGCAATCTCGATTCCTTACGTGACTGGGGACATGCCAAAGACTATGTTGAAATGCAATGGCTGATGTTGCAACAAGAGACTCCCGACGATTATGTGATTGCTAGTGGTGAACAACATAGCGTGCGCGAATTCGTGACTATCGCGGCAAAAGAACTGGGTATTACCATCCGATGGGAAGGGCAAGGTGATAGTGAAAAAGGGTTCGATGCGATTTCTGGTGCTTGTCTAGTCGCTGTCGATCCTCGTTATTATCGCCCAACTGAAGTCGATACCTTATTGGGAGATGCTACTAAGGCAAAGCAAAAATTAGGTTGGGAGCCCAAGATTAGCTTCGAAAATCTCGTGAAAGAAATGGTGAGCGAGGATTATAAGTTAGCGCAAAAAGATGCGTTATGCCAAAAGGAAGGTTTTAAAGTATTTGAGTATCAAGAATAAGCTATGAAACAGGAAGATAAAATTTATGTAGCAGGCCATAAAGGGCTTGTTGGTAGCGCGTTAGTCAAAGCGTTATCGAATGCAGGTTATCGCAATATCATTACTCGTACTCATGCGGCATTAGATTTGACTCATCCTGTGGGGGTTAGCGCATTTTTCGAAGAAGTTAAGCCTGACTATGTATTTATGGCAGCCGCTAAAGTTGGTGGCATCTGGGCCAATGATAATTTGCCTGCCGATTTTATATTACAGAATTTGCAGATTCAAAATAATGTCATTTTGGCAGCGAAGGAAAATCACGTTAAGCGATTATTGTTTTTAGGCTCATCATGCATCTACCCACGTAACTGCCCACAACCTATTCAAGAAGATTATTTACTGACAGGTCCTTTAGAGCCGACTAATCGTCCGTATGCTTTAGCGAAAATTGCCGGTATTGAAATGTGCTGGGCCTTCAATCGCCAGTTTGGTACCAAATATCTCGCAGTGATGCCGACCAATTTGTTTGGTCCGGGTGATAATTACGACTTAAAAACATCGCATGTTATTCCTGCGCTGATTCGCAAAATGCATGAAGCTAAAATGGCCGATGATGCTGAAATGGTGGTTTGGGGTACAGGTCAGCCGCGTCGAGAATTTCTTTATAGCCAAGATTTGGCTGATGCCTGTGTGTTCTTGATGGAGCTCCCAGATAGTCAATTTAATTCTTTAGTGAATAGCAAAGATGTGGCGCCGATTGTAAACATAGGTTGTGGCGAAGATTTAACCATTGCCGATTTAGCAAAAATGATTGCTCAGGTTGTTGGGTTCAAGGGTACGCTGCGTTTTGATATCTCTAAACCTGATGGTACACCCAGAAAGTTGCTTTGTGTTGATAAAATTCATGCATTGGGTTGGAAATCGAAAACGGAATTAGCAAAAGGCTTGGCGATGGCTTATGGCTATTTTCAAGAACAGCTAGCCACCGCATGTGAAGTTGGTTAGTAATGAACAGTTTTCTTCACAAAGTATTATCATTTTTTAATCGAACTGAGAAGCTGCAGCTTGGTGCGATCATGGGCGGAACTGTGATCATGGGCTTTGTTGAGATGATCAGCGTCGCCGCTATCATGCCTTTCATTGCGATTGCAGTACAACCATCTATTATTGAAAGCAGCCAATATTTGAATTCCTTTTATCATTATTTCTCATTTGGCAGCTATAATCGATTCCTATTATTTATTGGTGGCGTGGTCTTTTGCCTGTTGCTATTTGGCAATTTATTTTCAGCTTTTATGTCTTGGGTCATGATTCGCTTTTGTTATAGCAAAGGCAAAAAACTCTCGAGTGATCTATTTAAAAAATACTTAGCGCAACCCTATCTGTTTTTTCTAAATCGAAATAGCAGTGAATTATCAAAAAATATATTGGCAGAGGTGGATAGATTTACGATCGGAATCCTAAGTAATGGCTTGCAGATGTTTTCAAAAATAGTAATGGCTCTCGCTATTTTTACGTTGTTAGTTATCGTTAAGCCTTATTTAGCAATGATAGTCATGAGTGTCTTGGGAGGCACTTATGTCGTACTGTTAAAAATCATTCGCAAAAAGTTAGTGGCAGCGGGAAAAGTCTCATCCTTTGTTAATGGCGTACGCTATCAAACTATCAATGAAGCCTTGGGCGCTATTAAAGAATTAAAAGTACTAGGGCGAGAAGAGAAATTTATTACCTGCTATCAAGATAATGCCAACAAATATGCTCGTTCAGAAGCATTAAGTCAGCTTTCGCCATTGGTCGCAAAATATACCATTGAAGCTGTCGCCTTTGGGTCAATGCTGCTGATAGCGCTTTACTTGATAGCCACTCAAGGCATTAGTGAATTTATCCCGTTACTAGCGTTATACGCTTTATCAGGGTATCGACTAATGCCGGCTATGCAGCAGGTATTTTCTGGATACACATTATTTAAATATCACCAATCTGCAATCGAAGTTTTGTTTAATGAGCAGCAATTAGCAGATTACACCGATGCTTCTAAAAGTAACTCTGTTAGCTTTAAGCAGTCCCTAACGCTATCGCATGTTTCTTATCAATATCCCCAAACTGAAAAATGGGCACTATCGCAGGTTGATATCGAAATTCCGCTGCATGCCACTATTGGTATCGTGGGTGCTTCTGGCGCAGGAAAGACAACGTTGATCGATATTATTCTTGGCTTACTTGAGCCACAAGGCGAGATGCGAGTAGATGGCCAAAAAATTGATAAACCAAACGTGCGTTCATGGCAAAAAATGATTGGATATGTTCCACAAAATATTGTGCTTATTGATAGCACAATTAAACAGAATATTGCCCTAGGGATTGACGAAAAAGACATTGATATCAAAGCGGTAGAAAAAGCGGCAAGATTGGCAAATCTCCATGATTTTATCGTAAATGAACTGCCTTTAGGATATGAAACTTCCGCGGGAGAAAGAGGAGTGCGTTTAAGTGGTGGTCAACGCCAGCGGATAGGGATTGCCCGCGCCTTATATCATGATCCTGAGTTATTGCTATTCGACGAGGCAACCAGTGCATTAGATGGTATTAATGAAAAAATTATTATTGAGGCTATCTCATCTCTAGCTAAGCGCAAAACGATTATCTTAGTTGCTCATCGTTTGAATACGGTAAAAGACTGCGATGAGATTTACGTACTAAGTCAGGGAAGAGTTGAAGGTAAAGGAACTTTTAAAGAATTAATTGCAACTAATCTCATGTTTCAAAATTTAGCGAATGCGTATGTTACTGTTGAGGGAAGGGATAAAGAGTGTTTAACAACAAATCCATATTAATCACGGGTGGAACGGGATCGTTTGGCCGAGCTTTTATCAAATATGTCTTGGCAAACTATCAGCCTAAGAGATTAATTGTTTATTCTAGAGATGAACTCAAACAATCTGAAATGCAACAGGAATTCCATCACAGTGCAATGAGATTTTTTTTAGGAGATGTGCGTGATGCTGAACGATTAAACACAGCTTTTCATGGTGTTAACATTGTAGTACATGCAGCAGCTTTAAAACAAATTCCGGCCGCAGAATATAATCCGATGGAATGCATTAAAACCAATATTATTGGCGCACAAAATGTCATTAATATGGCCTTAAGCAATGAAGTAGAAAATATCGTAGCGCTATCTACTGACAAAGCTGCTAACCCGGCTAATCTGTATGGTGCGACCAAGCTGGCCGCTGATAAATTATTTGTTGCCGCGAATAATATAGTGGGAAATCGCAAAACCCGTTTCGCAGTCGTTCGCTATGGCAATGTGATGGGCTCAAGGGGTTCTGTCGTTCCTTACTTCAAAAAACTCATTGCAGAAGGTGCAAAAGAGCTTCCTATTACCGATCCCCGTATGACTCGATTTTGGATAACCCTAGAGCAAGGGGTACAATTTGTATCGAAAGCGTTTAGCCGTATGCAAGGAGGTGAAATATTTGTCCCCAAATTACCATCGGCTGGTATTATGGATATTGCCAAAGTACTAGCTCCTGATCTTAAAACCAAAATCATTGGTATTCGTTCTGGCGAAAAACTGCACGAGTTAATGTGTACAAAAGATGACGCTCGTCATGTTTTAGAATTTTCAGATCATTATATTGTAAGACCAGGCATTAATTTTAGCTTTCCTACAGATTATGAAGAAAATGCATTAGGGGAAAGAGGTAGTTATGTAGAAGAAGGCTTCGAATATAGCTCTGATACTAACCCTTGGTTTTTAGATCTCAACGAAATCAAAGAGCTTGTTACATGAGAACACTGATCCCTTATGCTAGACAGAATATCGATGATGAGGATATTCAAACCGTTGTTGAAATTCTACAATCGGATTGGCTGACACAAGGCCCAGTTGTGCCAGAGTTTGAGCAAGCTTGTAGCCAATATGTTAAAGCAAACTACGGTGTGGCTGTTAGTAGCGCAACAGCCGCCTTGCATTTATCATGCTTGGCTTTAGGGGTGGGGCCAGGCGATAGAATATGGACTTCACCAAATACCTTTGTTGCCTCGAGTAATTGCGCATTATATTGTGGTGCACAGGTAGATTTTGTTGATATCGATAAAGATACCTATAATTTTTCAGTTGATGCTTTTGAAGAAAAATTGAAAATTGCTGAGAAGGCTAATAAGTTGCCGAAAGTCGTTGTGCCTGTTCATTTTGCAGGTCAATCCTGTGACATGAAAGCTATCAAAGCGCTAGCCGATCAATATGAGATTAAAATCATAGAAGATGCATCGCATGCTATTGGCGGGCGCTATTTAGATAATGCAATAGGATCTTGTCAATATAGTGATATCACCGTTTTTAGCTTTCACCCGGTAAAGATAATAACCACTGCTGAAGGGGGATTGGCATTAACCAATTCTGAAAAATTACAGAACAAGTTGGGATTGCTGCGTAGCCATGGGATAACACGAGATCAGCTACATCTAACCAAAACTAGTGAAGGACCATGGTATTACCAGCAAATCGAATTGGGCTTTAATTATAGGCTGACAGACTTGCAAGCTGGAATAGGGCTAAGTCAGCTCAAAAAAATTGACACTTTCATAGCAAAAAGAAATCAAATTGCGAAAAGATATGACGAGGAATTAAAAGATTTGCCCGTCATTACACCCTGGCAATCAAAAAATTGTTACAACGCTTATCATCTTTACACTATTGAATTAAAACAACATGATCGAAAAGAGATATTTGAGCAATTACGTCAAAAACAAATTGGTGTCAATGTTCATTATATCCCCGTGCACACACAACCTTATTATCAATCATTAGGCTTTAAGATTGGTGATTTTCCTAATGCCGAACGATATTATGCACGCACCATTTCATTGCCAATGTATTATAGCTTATCACAAGAGCAGCAAAGCTTCGTTATTGATACGTTAACCCAAATTTTAGCGAGTTAACAATGAAAATCCGTGCCATTATTCAAAGCCGCCTTTCATCAATGCGCTTACCCGCAAAAGCGCTTTTGCCTATTGGTGGGTTTCCCGCCGTAGTACTATGCGCTAAACGCGCACAAAATACTGGGTTAGACGTGATAGTCGCGACCAGCTCAAGTTGCGAAGATGATTTATTAGTGAATGCCTTAGAGCAACATAAGATAGCTTATGTAAGAGGTGACTTAGAGAATGTGGTTTTGCGCATTAATAAGGCTATTGAAGACCTTGCCCCAGAAGATATCGTTGTGCGTTTGACCGCAGATAATCTTTTGCCAGATGGAACATTCATTGAACAGGCTTTGGCGCACTATCTAGAAAATAATTATGATTTTCAGACCTCAACCTTTGCAAGTAGTGATTTGCCTTATGGTATGAGTGTGGAAATCTTTCGAGCCAAACATCTGCGACAAGCCAGTCGTGCTGAGCTTAGTGATTCTGATAAAGAAAACGTTACCACCTGGATAGCACGAAACGTAGTAAAAAAAGGCCATTTTAATTACATTTTAGAACCCTATCAGTGCCTGCATCATATTCGTGTAACGTTAGATACCTTCGATGACTATAGTAAAATTGCACGTGTGTTTCAACTATTTCATAATCCTGTGCAAGTACCTTGGCAAGACCTTGTGCAAAAACTCATTGAAAATCGTTTCGATTCTAGTCTTGGTTTTGGTAGTGACTTTACCCTGGGAACTGTCCAATTGGGTTTACCGTATGGCCGCACTAATAGAACAGGTCTTCCTAACGAAGAACGAGCCCAAGACATTATTCGTCAGTGCCTAAAGCTGGGGGTAAAAGCGCTTGATACTGCTCGAGCTTATGGAGTTGCCGAAGAGAGAATTGGTCAAGCAGTCGGAATTGATAAACAAGCACAAATTAAAGTGATTACTAAGCTTTCACCTTTTGATCATGTGGCGAATGCTAATCAGAATGAAATAAAGGCGATGGTGAATGCCTGTGTGTTTGAATCTTGTCGGCAATTGAAACGTTTTAAGCTAGATGTGTTGTTGTTGCACCGCTGGCAGCATTATCAAGCTTATCAAGGGCAAATTTGGAAATGCTTGCTTGAATTGAAAGCCAAAAATATCATCCAAGCTTTAGGTGCTTCGTTAAGCCATCCAAATGAACTTGTGGAAGCATTGAATGACCCGGATATTCAGTATATCCAAATTCCATTCAACATTTTGGATTGGCGCTGGCACAGTGAAAATGTTAAAGACGCTCTGGCGATTAGACCTGATGTTAAAATTTTTGCACGCAGTACCCTACTGCAAGGTATATTAGCAAACGAGGTGAATTATTGGCCTACGATCCAAAATCACCAAAGCCAAGAAACCATTGCTCAACTTGATCATTTTGTTCAAAAATTTAAGCGTAAAGATCGCATTGATCTCTGTTATGCCTATGTCCGCGCTTTTCACTGGGTGAGCAGTGTGGTAGTGGGGGTTGAAACCGTAGAGCAACTTTTCTCTAATCTTTCCTATTTCCAGAATGCCCCATTGACAGCTAACGAAGCGCAGGAAATTCAACAGGTTTTTTCTAAAACGCCAGTAGCATTGTTAGATGCTACGCAATGGTCTTGAGGAACTCCATGGATAGTCAAGAAATGTTCTCTTTAAAAGATAAGACAATTGTACTCACAGGTGCCTCGGGATTGTTAGGCTCGGCGATTGCTAAGGGGCTAGCCAAAGCACAAGCCACACTAATTTTAAACGGTAGAAATCAAGAGAAAGTCTCGGCATTAGCAAATAGCTTGCGTAATCAGGGCACCCAAGTCTTTGAATGTGTCGCAGATATTGCCGATACTCAACAGATGCAGGCGATCCTAATCCCGATTTTAGAAAAGGTTGAAGTGCTACACGGTCTTATCAATAATGCCTATACAGGACAAACAGCAACTTTAGAGAACTCAACTAAAGAACAATTTAGCAAAGCTTATGAAATTGCAGTGGGTGCTCCCTTTGAGTTGATTCAACATTGCTTACCCTATTTGAGACGTGCTGCCAAATTACAGCCATTTGAGCCATCGATTGTCAATATTGGTTCAATGTATGCCACGGTGAGCCCTGATCCACAAATATATGGTGCAAGTGGTTTTAATAATCCTCCATTTTATGGTTCAGCTAAAGCGGGATTAACGCAGTTGTCACGGTATCTTGCTTGTCATCTTGCCAAAGAAGGCATTCGAGTAAATACCATTTCTCCTGGTCCATTTGTACGAGACGAAGTGGCCTGCAGATATCCTGAATTTTATAGCGCTTTATGCAATAAAATACCCATGAATCGCGTCGGCAAACCAGCAGAAATGATAGGGCCATTATTATTTTTGTTATCCAGCGCATCAACCTTTGTAACAGGAGCTAATCTTACTGTCGATGGGGGTTGGACGGCATGGTAGATCTCCTCATCAGAGTCGATGCAACACCATCGATGGGGATGGGGCATCTCATGCGTTGTTTAGCATTCGCTGAACATTGCCAAAAACAATCAATTGAAACGCTATTTGTTTGTCAGCCTCTGATGGCGGAAGCTAAACATCGTTTAGCTCAAAAGGGCTTTTTGATTGAAGAACTGAATAGTGAATTTGCCTCACAAGAAGAGGCAATGCAATTACTAACACTTGCGCATAAGTCTCATATTAAAACAATTGTATTTGATGGTTATCATTTTACAGAAGACTATTTTAATCAGTTCAAAAATGTGACCTATCAATTGGGTATGATAGATGATTTTGCCCTCGCTCCTTCTTTCTTTGATTGGGTAATTAATTTTCAACCGTGGGCACAGTCATTATCCTATCAAACCAAAAATAAGCTGCTAGGCTTAGAATATTTTTTACTGCGCAAAGAATTTTGGCCCTATCTTGGCAAGATGACGACACAAAAGAAGCATATTCTTATTACCATGGGGGGGACAGATCCCCATCAGCAAACTCAACGTCTTGTTGGCATTTTGGATCAATTAAGCTTGGATGTTGATATTTGTGTAATCATGGGAACAACCCATCCTGCAGTGGAAGAGGCTATTTTAAATTATAACAATCCTCAACGGATTTCACTTCATGTTAACCCCAAAGATATGCCGTCATTGATGGCAGAAGCCATATTTGCTATCACTGCGGGAGGTGGAACGTGTTGGGAATTAGCGGCTATGGGGGTTCCGGCCATCGTCATTACCCAGGCAGAAAATCAGCAAAGGGTAGTTGAATTTGTTGAAAAATATCAAACAGGTATTAACCTTGGGTATTATTCTGATGTTTCAGATCAGCTAATTAAAGAGAGTATCAGCACACTCATGGTGAATGATCCATTGAAAAAAGCCATGCAAACGGCGGGTTTAGAACTCAATATTGGCTCAAAAATATCAACAGTGGCGGACTTCATAAAGGAGCAATGTCACGCATGACTAATCATATTATCCGCTTAAGAAAAGCGAAGCTGTCTGATTGTGATAATGTTTTAAGTTGGCGAAACCATAGCGCGGTGAGAGAAGGCTCTATTCATTCAAGTATCATTACCAAAGAAGAGCACACAGCTTGGTTTGAACGAATGCTAAGAAGTGAGGACACCCATTTTCTGATTGCAGAAGTTAATGACAGCGATCCATTAGGTACCTTGCGTTTTGATATCAATAAAGAGAAGGCAGAGATCTCCATTTATCTCACTCCAAACTACATTGGTAAAGGATATGGGTTGGCTCTGTTAGAAGAGGGCGAACAATGGCTCAGAAGACACCACCCTCCAGCCAAGATAATAGAGGCGAGAATCCTCGCTAGCAATCAGCGCTCACAAAAAACATTTAAAAACGCAGGGTATGAGGAATATCTTGCCCTTTATAGAAAGGAACTAACGCATGAATAAGCCTGACAGTTTTTGTTTTTCCAAGCTAGATAAACCCTTTATCATAGCTGAAATGTCCGCAAATCATAATCAATCATTAGAGCATGCTTTTGCCATTATTGATGCTGCTGCTAAGGCCGGTGCAGATGCTTTGAAACTTCAAACGTATACCGCTGACACGATGACTTTAGATTTAAAAGAAAACGAATTTTATATTTCTGACCCCAAAAGCTTGTGGTATGGGCATTCTTTATATGACTTGTATAAAAAAGCTTACACACCATGGGAATGGCACCAGGCAATTTTTGAGCGAGCAAGAAAATTAGGTCTCTATGCTTTTAGCACGCCATTTGATGCTAGTTCGGTCGATTTTTTAGAAACGTTAGATGTGCCTTTTTATAAGGTTGCTTCGTTCGAAAATACTGATTTACCATTAATTAAAAAGGTTGCGGCGACAGGCAAACCATTAATTATTTCTACAGGCTTAGCGAGTGTGTCAGAAATTGAACAAGCTGTTAAAACAGCAAGAGCACACGGTTGTAAAGATTTAGTGCTGTTAAAGTGCACCAGCGCTTATCCTGCTAACCATTGCAATGCTAATTTGCGCACTATCGCCCATATGAAAGATCTTTTTCAGTGCACAATAGGCATATCTGATCACACCCCAGGTATCGGCACGGCCGTAGCAAGCGTTGCACTCGGTGCTTTGGTCATTGAAAAACATGTGACTTTTTCACGCGCAGCTGAAGGACCGGATAGTGCCTTTTCATTAGAACCAGATGAACTAAAAAACTTGTGCATTGAAGCAAAACGTGCGCATCAATCTATTGGTACGATTCAATATGGTCCCACAGAGGGTGATCAAGGCTCTCTAGTTTATCGTCGTTCGCTTTATGTGGTCAAAGATATGAAAAAGGGTGAAATGTTCACTCCAGAAAATATTCGAGCTATCAGACCCTCATTAGGCTTGCCGCCGAGACATTTTGATGATGTTGTTAATGAAAGACGTGCTAAAAGGGATTTAAAGAAGGGCACGGCCTTAAAATGGGAACTTGTAGATTAAGCAAGAGGAAGGCGTGAAAATGTCAAAAAAACATTTTGGATATTTGTATCAAGGTAAAAAGGTAGGATTAAGAGCGTTGTCATTAGATGATTTAAATGGCAACTATTTATGTTGGTTTAATGATCCTACAACAATGAGGTTTTCTTCTAATGGCACTTATCATAACACTTTGCCTAAATTTCAGAAATTTATTGAATCACTAAATGGAGATAAATCTCGTTTAGTTTGGGCTATTGATGATTTGCAAACCCAGCAACACATAGGCAACGTCAGCTTGCAAGCGATTGATTATGTCAATCGCAATGCTGAATTTGCTATCGTTCTGGGTGAGAAAGCTTTTTGTGGCAAGGGTTATGCTAAAGAGGCAGGGCAGCTGGTCTTTAAACATGGTTTTGAGCGATTGAATTTACATCGAATTTATTGTGGAACGGCGATTTCAAATGAAGGGATGTGCCACTTGGCTGAATCATTGCAAATGGCTAAAGAAGGGCAAAAACGTCAAGCACTTTTTCTGGAAGGCGCTTATGTTGATGTGATGCTTTATGGCATCATCCAAAATGAATTTTTAAAAAATAATAAAGAAAGGCAGGATTTATCATGACTGAGCATGTAGTCAAACAACCCTTGGAAAATATGCAATATTGTTCAAGATGCTGTATGCCACAAACCTGTGAAGGGATCGCTTTTGATGAGATGGGTATTTGCTTAGCATGCCGTTCTTCCGAACAAAAAATGCACATGAATTGGCAGGCTAGAAGAAAAGCGTTAGAAGAAATTTTAGAATCAGCAAAAAAACAAGCAGGCAACAATTACGACTGTATTATCCCTATTAGTGGTGGTAAAGATAGTGCATTTCAATTGCATACTTTAGTTAAAGTGTTTGGTATGAAACCTTTAGCTGTGACTTTTAGTCATAACTGGTTTAGTAAAGTGGGCTGGTATAATCTCTATAATATTCTCGAACAGCTCAACGTTGATCACATTATGTTTACGCCGAATCGTAAATTGGTCAACCAATTGGCCAAACAATCTCTTTCGGGGATTGGTGACTCATGTTGGCATTGTCACAGCGGTGTTGGGGCGTTTCCTTTGCAGATTGCAGCTAAATTCAAAATCCCATTGATTGTATGGGGTGAATCAGTTGCTGATTCATCAGGCAGAGCGACCTATGAGACAAAAAAGGAAAATTTTGATAAAGATTATTTTACTCGAATATCAGCTAAGCGTACGCCGAAGCAAATGATATCAGAGAGAGTGACCCAAAGAGATTTAAATCCCTTCGAATATCCTACTGTTGAAGAACTTGAAGCAGTTGGTGTTTATGGTATTCATTTGGGTGATTATATTTTTTGGGACGATGAAAGACAGGAAGAGTTTGTTAAGCGTGTTTATCAGTGGAAAGAGACCAATATAGAAGGTACTTACAAACGCTATAAAAGTGCTGAATGTATTATGCCCGGTGTCCATGATTATTCATGTTACTTAAAGCGGGGTTTTGGTCGTGCAACGGTACATGCATCGCAAGATGTCAGAGCCGGCCTTATTACACGCGAAGAAGGATTTGAATTAATAAAAGAGCATGATTCAAAGCGACCGGATGCTCTAGATTATTATTTAGAAATTACCGAGCAAACTGAAGATGAGTTTAATAACGTTTTATTATCGCATCGGCATGAAAGTATTAAAGATGTCACGCTACCGATTACCTTAAAGCAACAAACAAAAGAAACGAAAAAGATCAAACCGTTTGTTTTAGAACTTATTGATGAAATTCAAGCAAGTAAAGATTAATATAACAGGATGTACCACTAATGGAAATCCAATCATTTCAAGAGATTAGTATAAAAGCCATTTTGAATGGGTATCAATATAACCAATGGCAACCGCACGACATTATAGCTATATGTGAAAAAGCATATCAGCGTTATGAGCCAACCACCCAAGCATGGGTATGTTTTGATGCGTTGAAAATGGATCAACAGGTGCAAAAATCTTGTAAATCGGATCGTAAAGAATATCGTAAACTTGAAGGGATCCCTGTTGGCATAAAAGACATTATCAATACTGAAGACTTTCCAACACAAATGGGCAGCCCTTTGTGGGAAGCTTTTACACCGGGTAATGATGCAAGACTGGTGAGCAGTTTGAAATTGGATGGCGCAATTATCCCGGGAAAAACAGATACAGCCGAATTTGCTGTTCATTCTTTAAACAAAACCATGAATCCTCATGGAGCAGAGTATTCACCAGGCACTTCATCTAGCGGCTCTGCGGCAGCAGTTGCCACTGGCATGGTACCTTGTGCATTGGGCTCTCAAACCGCTGGTTCGATTATTCGTCCTGCCAGCTATTGCGGCGTGTTTGCGATGAAGCCTTCTTATGGGCTTTTGCCTCGCACGGGTATTTTAAAAACAACAGATACCTTAGACTCGATGGGCTTTTTTACCTATTTTGCAGAAGATTTAAGAATAATGCTGGATGTGTTATGTGTTAAAGGAAGAAATTACCCATTCAGCACTAAGCTTTATCAACAGAAAGATTATCAAAAAATTAAATTGGGTTTGATTGCACCAAACCGGCACGTTGCCAATGCGCCCTATGCTGTCACTGAGCTGCAACATTGGTTAAATAAATTAAAAATCAATTCTAGTGTTGATATTTCATTAGTTGAGCTTCCTGAGTCGACATCGCAAGTGCATGACTGGCATCGAATCATTTATCATAAATCGCTTGCTTACTACTTTGCTAAAGAATATCAAGATAAAAGCCTAATATCAGATGAAATGAAGGAATGTATTGAAGATGGTTTAGCAATTAGCAAAAGCCAATATCAAGAGGGTTTGCGCTTTCAAGCTGAATATGCTCAAGACATTGACATTATTTTTCAAAAATACGATGCATTAGTTTGCTTAAGCACATACGGCGAAGCAGTGAAACGCCACGAGAAGGAAATACGTGATTTGTGCCTGTTGTGGACCTTATCATATGTTCCTGCATTAAACATACCGCTGTTTAAATCGCCAAATGGCTTGCCATTTGGGATGCAACTTGTTGGGAGAAGGTATCATGATTTTGACTTATTAAATGTTTTACATTTTTTAATTGAAAATCATTTGGTTCAAAGCAGCTCAACGGCGATAGTTCGTCAATATGAACAGCACATAGTTCAACAAGAATTAAGCTATACTTAGGAAAATAAGTGAAAAATCAGATTTTAACATTGGCAAGAAATGTAAAGAAAAAATGTTTGCCAGCAAAACCTTCCATCACCGAAGTGCGCTTGGCTGAATTAACGGCTAGCTGTAATCACTATATAAAGCAGCATAATATTAAGCCATCTTTAAAAATTCTTTGGCCCACACTATTTAATCAAGATCATACTTGGTGGTCACATGATGGTATGTTGATTAATGCTTTAAAAGTTCGCGGCGTCGACGTTATACCTACCATGTGTGATCAATTGCAATCACAAGAATGTATGATTTATGGTGGTGTATGGCAAGGTGCAACTGAGCCAGGATTTGAGGAAAGAAGAAAAGAATTGTGTAATCAGTGTTTACGCGCTGACCTCAAATTGTGGGAAATCCTTGATATAAAACCTATACGTTTAACTTCTTATATCACGCCTGGTGAAAAGGCAAAGCTATGGGAAGAAGTTAAAACTCTCATGAAGGGCGATTGGCAAAATGTAATTGTAGATGGCTACCCCGTAGGCAAGGAAGCTTGGAAAGCAGTGGTCAATAACAATTTACAAGGTGAGATCAAGCCTTATTGGCAAGAGGTTGCCAATGCTCAAGCAGAGCATCATATATTCAACATTTTATCTTTGAAACTCGTTTACGAAAGAATTTTAAATGCCATTGCGCCGGATCGCATTGTTGGCAATGGTGGCTATTATTACCAATGGGGTATATTGAATGAGTTGTGTCAAAGAAGAGATATTCCCTACTTTCGATATTACTATCTTGGGCTGCAACCTATGGCATGGAATTACGAAAGAAACACGCCTGCGTTGATTCATCTTTCGCCTGCTTGGTCGACATGGGCACAGCAGCCCTTTTCAAAAGAGCAAGTCAAAAGAGTAAAAGAGGATCTAAAACAACGCAGTATGCATATTGATATTTCAGATCAACCGGAAATACAAAGTAGAATAGAACGTATAAAATCTGAATTAAAACTTGATCCTAACAAGCCGGTATTATTAGCACTGTCTGGAATTATTTGGGACGCAAATACGAATTTTGAAAGTAAAGCATTTAAAAATATGTATCATTGGGTCATTGAAACAATTAAATGGTTTGAACAACACCCTGAGTTTCAATTGATTATTAGAACACATCCTTGTGAAAATATCGTACCCAGTGTTGCGCCCGATGAAAGAACCACGCTCATTCGAGAGTTAGGTTTAAGTGAAATTAAAATTCCACCGAATGTCATCGTTATAAAACCTGAAGAAAAATATGACACTTATGACTTAGTTCATATATCCAGCGCTGCGGCGACTTACATGTCAACAACCGGGCTTGAATATTGCTGTCTGGGCAAGCCACTGTTAGCGATTGGTCCTTCGCACTATACCGACAAAGGATTTACTTTTGAGCCAACCTCAAAGGAAAATTATTTTGCATTACTGCAACAATTTATGAAAGAGCCGCTATCTGGTGAGCAGGGTGGCAAAATACAGGAATTAGCGATGAGGTATTGGTATCTATATGCATTTCATGCTTCGATTGTAACCGGCTTATTTGAAACGGCGCATACCGATCTTACTTCCATGAAACGAGGAATGGCAGGTTTTCATTCTCATATTCGTGCCATTTCAGTTGCAGATATTTTGCCAGGCGTAAATGAAAAATTAGACTATGTGTGCGATTCCATCATGAAAAACTTGCCGATTTTTGGCGAAAACAGATGGCCGCCAGAAATTCATCAAGACTTGTGTAGGATCTAAAGTAATGAGTACCGGTAAGCATCATAAGCTGACAGCCGCTGTCATCGGTCTTGGCAATATTGGTATGCAGTATGATAATGAGTTGAGTCCAAATCATATTCTCACACATTGTAATGCCTTTGCTAAGCATGAAGGTTATTCTTTGCTGGGTGCTGTTGAGCCGTGTCCTGATATAAGAAAAATTTTTGAGACCAAGTACCAGCTGCCTGCTTTTGAAACTATCGATAAAATGCTCGAGCATCATCAGCCTAAGGTGGTTGCTTTTTGTGTCCCCTACCAGCTCCAAGCTAAGATGGTGTTAGAGTTAATAAATCATTATCGTCCCAAAGCTGTGTTACTTGAAAAACCTGTGGCAGCAACCTTGCAAGAAGCTGAGAATTTAGCAAAAACGCTAGATAATCAAGGTATTTTGGCGTGCGTGAATTATATTCGTCGCTTTGAACCTGGCGTGCTCAAGATGCGTGATTACATTCTATCAGGGAAAATCGGCAAAGTTAAAAGTGTCGTAGGGTGGTACTTTAAAAGCCTTAAGAGTAATGGCTGTCATATTATTGATCTGATGAATTTTATTTTCTCATCACATATCAAAACAACTCCAACCATACAGCTGTCTTGTGATAATGAAGAGCATGTTTTGCTTAACTATGGTGAGATCCCTGTTCATTTGTTTTTATGCCCTAATCAATTTGTTCGATTTGAGCTTGAATTTATTGGAGAACAAGGCGCCATCGCTTATCTGAATAATGGTCGTGAAATTATTTATAAAAATGTTTGCCAAGATGAGGTTTTTAAACATATCCATACCTTACAAGAAAGTGAAATTATCGCTAATGATTTGTATCGATATCAATGGCACGTTCAAGACGCGCTCTATCAGGCTATCTTAGGACGAAACACCTTAAATTCGACACTAAATACCGCATTACTAACAGAAGCTTTGATCGACAGAGCAACAGTAAAGGAAACAGAGGTTTAATATGCTTTTAGAAAAAGCGAGCAGTCAGCAAAAAACAATCACTAAACCGTTTGCACTATATAATACTTATGGTGCTGAGGAAAAAAATGCGGTGTTAAAGGTTCTAGACTCCGGTGTTTTGTCGCAATTTGTTGGTGCATGGTGTGAGGATTTTTATGGTGGTTCCGAAGTGTTAGCATTCGAAGAACGCTGGAAAAAGTTCTTCAAAGTAAAACATGCCATTAGCGTTAATTCGGCAACCTCTGGTTTGATTGCTGCCCTTGGTGCAATAGATATAGAGCCAGGAGACGAGGTTATTGTTAGCCCTTGGACGATGAGTGCATCAGCCACAGCAATTTTGGTTTGGAATGCTGTTCCAGTATTCGCTGATATTGAAGAGCGCACGTTCTGTTTAGATCCTGAATCTATTAAATCTAAAATTTCGTCTAGAACTAAAGCGATTGTGGTCACAGACATTTTCGGACATGCTGCAAGATTAAAAGAAATTATGGAAATAGCCAAAAAACATAATTTAATCGTTATTGAAGATGCAGCTCAAGCGCCAGGAGCCCTGTATCATGATCAATTTGTTGGTACGATTGCAGATATAGGTATTTTTAGCTTGAACTATCATAAACATATTCACACAGGGGAAGGGGGAGTTTGTGTCACAAACTCTGAGCAACTGGCTCAAAGAATGCAACTCATTCGCAACCATGCTGAGTCCGTGGTAGAGGGAATGAAAGTGTCTGATATTAGAAATATGGTAGGCTTTAATTTTCGTTTAGGCGAAATGGAAGCCGCATTAGGCAGTGTGCAGTTGGCTAAATTGCCACAAATTCTAGTGCAGAGAGCTGAATTAACCGCATTACTATTTGCTGAATTAAAATCGTTGCCAGGTTTGCGTTTGCCTGTTATCGAACAAGATTGCACGCACGTATTTTATGTAGTGCCCTTTATCATTGATAGAGTGAAAATATCCATTAGCCGGACAACCATTCTTGAAGCTTTAGCTAACGAGGGGCTTGAAGGGCTTGCGCCAGGTTATACCAACGTTCACCTATTGCCGATGTATCAGCAAAAAACCGCGTATGGCAGCAATCAATTTCCTTGGTCAATCAACCCTAATTCTATTTCTTATGATAAGGGAATTTGTCCTGTAGCTGAAAGATTGCACCACTATGACTATTTTAGTTTCCTCATTTCTAAATTTAATCTGACAAAAGAGGATATAAAGCTCATCGCCCGTGCCTTTTTCGCAGCGTGGAAAAAGCTAAAAATTATTGAATAAGGTTTGTATAATGAGTACTTGGCTGGTTTGTGCACATGATTCAGGCGGAGCCGAATTAGTTTCTGCTTGGGCGAAAAAGTCGCAAGAGTCCTGCTTGTTTATGGTGAGTGGACCAGCATTAGCTATTTTTGAGCAAAAGCTGGCTAATTTTCATAATAATGCTTACGGCTCGTTGGATAGGTTGCTCAACGAAGTGGATACCGTCCTTCTGGGAACCAGTGGGCACAGTGATTTTGAACGTCAGATACTACGGCGTGCCAAAGAGCGTGGTATTAAAACCATTTCCTTTTTGGATCATTGGGTTAATTATGAGATGCGTTTTAATCTTAACGGGAAATTAATTTTACCCGATGAGATCTGGGTTAGCGATGAGATTGCTTTTAATTTTGCTAGCAAACATTTTAGAGACACGCCAATCAAGTTGGTGACCAATGATTACTTTAATGAAATAACCGAACGTGCTCAAAGCTACACCCAGTTGCAAAGGGATCCCAATCGCATAAGGATCCTTTATTGTTCACAGCCTACTATTTTGGATTATGGGTATGATGAGTATTGTGCCTTGACTAATTACTTAAACTACTTATCCACCTTAGATAACAAAACTTATGAGATTCGGATTAGATTACATCCTGCTGAAACACCGAATAAATTTCAAAAAATCATCGATGAATTTCAAAGTGTTGATCGACAAATTTATGCCGCAAAACCGGCAGATATCGTTGAGGATTGTCTTTGGGCTGATTGGGTTGTGGGCTGTGAAACCATGGCAATGGTTGTAGCACTACGCCTATCACGCACTGTTTTTTCTAATATTCCAAAGGGCGGTAAACCCATCTCGCTACCCTTTCCAGAAATTATTTCGCTCTTTAATTAAGCGCATATAATTTACCTATCAAACTATGTCATGCGACAGGGCCAGCAGATAACTTTGTTGAGGGACCCAAGTGGGGTATAATCTGGCAAAAATAGCACATAGGGTAAAGGGCGTGGCAGAGGTATTAACGGAATTAGCATCAGGGGAAAATAGCCGGATTTTCTTTGATAAACACTATTTTTATCGATTACTTCCTCGCTCACAAGCCGATTTTTTTCTCGATTTATTACACAAGCTGACCCCGCATGTAAAAGCAAAAGTAGTCGGAGCAAAACCATTAGAGCATGACGTTGGCATAGACAAGAATGCGGATCAAGCAATTCTTGCCCATGAAAAGATCCGCTTTATTTCTTATCCTCATGAATGGTGTGCATCAATGTTAAAAGATGCCGCCCTTTTTCAGCTTAAACTTCAGCAAGAGTTATTGGTAGACGGCTTATTTTTAAAAGATGCTCATCCGTGGAATATTCTATTTGCTAATGGTGAGTTTAAATTTGTTGATCTTCCGTCCATTATAACGCAACAGACAATTGCTAGCTTTAATCAAATGATGAAATCGATGTTTATCCCTTATTTCATTATGCCTTTGTTGGGCTATGCCTATGGCAAGCGTCATTGGGCCAAAAAGCGTCTTGAAGTCACCACGCTAAATGCGGCAACTGATGTGATTACGATGAGAGATTGTTTGCCTGCCAGAAAAATGAGTATGAAGCGACTCGGTGATGCCGTTAAGCTTGTTAAAAAAACAAGTCAAGCTAAGCATTTACTCTCGCGCCAACAAGGAGATATTCAGGGCAGCTTACATAGCCTCCAACAATTAGTTGAGAGTATCGATGTCAACTTAGGCAATAGTGATTATAAAAATTATTACTCTCAAAAAGGCGAATTAAATCCTCATGTCTATCACGATTCTTGGAATGCTAAGCAGAAAAATGTTTATCATGCCATTTCCGATGAAAACATTCACACCGTCTTAGATATGGCGTGCAATACCGGATGGTACTCTATCATGGCTCATAAAATGGGCAAGAATGTGGTCGCCGTTGATTACGACGAAGCTTGCATAGAAGAGCTATATAACCAAGTTAAAGAAAATGGTTATTCTATCTTACCGATTTGGAGTTCATTTACAGATTTAACAAGTGATCGTTATAGTGTTTCAAGTGGCAAAAGAGTGTTAATCAACTTTGCTGAAAGGATAAAGTGTGATGCAGTCATTGCCTTAGGATTCGTACATCACTTAGCCCTTGGGATGGGGCTGACGTTTGCTGATATTGTAGAAAAACTCAGCGCTTGTACAACACATAAGCTCATCGTCGAATTTGTGGAGCTCAACGACGAAATGATTGTTAAACATGCTGATTTTTTCCCTGCCTTCCACCAGAATAATCAGCAGGCCGAAAACTATAATCTAGAAGCTTTTATCAAGGCGGCGATGGCCCATTTCACGAAATTTGAAGTCCTCTCGTCTTATCCTGTGACACGTAAGATTGTTGTTTTTAAACGATAGAATTCGGACTTTTGTGTTAAAATTCCTCATCCTGGAATGTTCCTATTTTTACAAAAAAACTTAACATGAAAAAGAAGGCGTTTATCACCGGTATCGGTGGCCAAGATGGGTCCTTTTTAGCAGAATTCTTGCTAGAAAAGGACTATGAACTTCACGGGTTAGTCAGGAAGGAAACTATCTTTTCGCGAATGCAAGATCAAATGATTATCCACGTGGGGAATGCACATCACCCGAAACACATAGCCGATTTGATTCAGCAAATTCAGCCCGATGAATGTTATCATTTAGCTTCAACCAGTTTTGTTAGTTATGATCTTGATGCCGAAGTTTCTATTGTCGAAAATAATTTCAACTCAACGTACCATTTACTAGCCAATATTAAAAAACACAGTCCCCATACTAAATTCTATTTTGCAGGTTCCAGTGAAATGTTTGGCGAGGTATCAAGCGCCCCACAAAATGAAACCACCGCATTTAATCCGCGCTCTATCTATGGCATTTCCAAAACAGCAGGGGCGCAGTTGTGTCGTAATTATCGAAAACAACAGGGTTTGTTTATCTGCAATGGAATTTTATTTAACCATGAATCCTACCGCCGACCTCTTGAATTCGTAACGCGCAAAATTGCACATACCGTTGCAAAAATTGCTTGTGACCAAGCACGTGAATTAGAGTTAGGCAATTTAGATGCCAAACGCGATTGGGGTTATGCGCCAGAGTATGTTGAGGCAATGTGGCGTATGCTTAATCATCAGGTTCCTGATGACTATGTCATAGCCACAGGAAAACTATATTCTGTTCGTGAGGTTGTCGAACATGCCTTCAAGTTCGTCAATTTAAACTATCTGGATTATGTCAAAACGAATCCGGCGCATTATCGCCAAACCGAAGCTGTGCCTCTTCAAGGTGATGCAAACAAAGCTAAGCAACAACTCGATTGGCAAGCAACAAAAAATATTTTTTCAATCATAGAAGAAATGATTGAATATGATTTACAACGTTTAAAACAAAAAGAAATCCTATGAAAGTACTCTTTACCTCTCCCATGATCATGCACCCTGCCGCCAGTGGTCCGCATTTACGTATTGAAAATTCGATTAAGGCGTTAGCAAAGATAACCGATTTGCATGTGATATCACGCGTGGCCCCTCATGTATTGGGTGGGAGATCTGCTATAGAACATTATAAAAAAATAGCGCCCATCTTTTCATTCTCGCCGTCTGTTAACAATCTTTCGAAATGGCGCACCTTTCGTCGAGTACAAATCGTGGCTCGAAAGCTGCTAGTGAATGATGCCAAATCGATTGTGCGCTATGCCAGAAAAAATCAGATCAAAATCATTTGGTTTGGCTATGGTAATATTTCTTATCCTTTGATCAAACAAGTAAGAGCATTAGCCCCAGATTTATTTTTAATTTGCGATACCGATAGCGTTTGGTCACGTTTTATCTTTCGAGAGTTGCCTTTTATTGATGATGAAAAAGAAAAGCAACGTGTGTTAAAGATGAGCCAAGAAAAAGAACTTGAAGAAAAGGATTGGGTTGATTTATGTGATATTACCACTGCCGTGTCAGAGGTTGATGCGCAATACTATCGATATTTAACCCCGCAAAAAGACAAAGTGGCCATTTTTTCAAATGTGTTAGATATCGATCAATACTTGGCGCCAACCCCACGGCCAGAAGGTTTAAAAAATCCCTCGATCTATTTGGCCGGGTCTTTTGGTAAAGCAACCAGCGCCATGAACCGTGCGGCTAATTGGCTGATTCAAGGAATTTTGCCTATCGTGAAGCGCCAAATACCTAACATTCATTGTTATATTGTCGGTAATCATTCCGATGTTTCATTTGGCCATTTAAATTCCGACTCCATCACCGTCACAGGCCGGTTGGAAACTGTTTTACCCTATCTTAAAAACGTTGATGTTGCACTCACACCCTTACAATTTGAGTCTGGTACCCGATTTAAAATATTAGAAGCCGCTGCTTGCAAAACCCCCATGGTGTCAACAACATTAGGTGCTGAAGGGATCCCAGTTAAACAAGGTGAACATTTGCTGATTGCAGATACCTCAGAAGATTTTGCCGCAGCCATCATTAAATTAATTCAAGATAAAGCGTATGCTGCCAGATTGGCGCAAAACAGTTTCAATTTGGTAGAACACGAGTATGGCCTAGCCCAATTAACTCGCGAAGCACAACATATTTTAGCAAAGGTACCCGTATGATCGAAAAAATTGAACATCAAGGTGAACTCTATGCCCTCATTGTGTATCA
>JBFWUT010000030.1:0-34857 GCA_050247135.1 Candidatus Berkiella sp. | reverse complement strand
CCTCCAACATCTGTTGTCGCTTCACATAGTTCAATTTGGACGAAGTATCGCTGTTAGTTTACTGCAAGCCAAGCGAAATATGCTTATTTTGCTACCCAATTCTGCCCTCATTACCATATCTCGGCAGGGGGCAGGCTCTCAAAGTACTCTTTTAGCCTTTTGCGGGTACTTTGAGTAGCGCCATCTGGCAAATTATCACGGGAGAACCAAGCTATTTGCTTAATTTCGGCGCAGGGCTTTTTCGGTTGGATGCTAAATTGCTTAATCACATACAGGACGGGATAGTCGCTGGCACCAAAGACTTTGTGTGCGTACACCCCAAAAAGTTGGGGCTGTCCTTTCACAACGATCCCGGTTTCCTCTTGCACTTCACGGATCACCGCCTGGGTAGTCGACTCCAGAGGGGCAACTCCACCGCCTGGTAAATGCCAGCCATCTGTGTATGTATGCTCAACCAACAAAACGCGACCTGAAGCATCAACGATGAGTGCTTTGACCCCTATAGTTGCCATGCCCATGAGTCGTTGCAAAAAACGGCGCAGCAGAATAACCAGGCGATAAATTTTCATTGATTAAAGTCAGAGCCCTTTAACTGCTTGGACTAATTTATTCACCACGTCTTGACCGTCGCCATAGAGCATGCGGGTGTTGTCCATGAGAAAGAGGCTATTTTCTACGCCCGAAAACCCTTTACCTTGGCCTCGTTTGATGACCAAAATATTTTTTGCATGGCTGACATCTAAAATGGGCATGCCATATATAGGGCTGTCAGGTTGGGTTCTGGCTGAAGGATTGACGACGTCATTGGCGCCAATGACCAACACGGCATCCGTGTTAGAGAATTCGGCATTGATTTCTTCGAGATCAAACAGTTTATCATAAGGGACGCCCGCTTCTGCCAGTAGCACGTTCATATGGCCTGGCATACGTCCTGCCACAGGGTGAATAGCAAATTTAACCGTGGCGCCTTTTTGTTCCAGCTGCTGTGCTAGCTCCCAAATTTTATGTTGCGCTTGGGCGACCGCCATGCCATAGCCGGGGACAATAATGACTTTTTTAGAGTAGGCCATCATCACAGCTGCGTCGCTTTGTTCTATAGGTTTTAAGCTGCCTTCACTATTCTCTTGTGTTTGTTGTGTTTGACCATCCACGGAAGAGAACAAAATGGAAGAAACAGATTTATTCATGGCTTTGGCCATTAATTGGGTAAGCAAAGTGCCTGAGGCGCCGACCACCGTTCCTGCAATAATCAAAGCGTTATTATGCAAAGCAAAACCATTGAAACCGACCGCTAATCCTGTCATGGCGTTAAAGAGTGAGATTACAATCGGCATATTGGCGCCGCCAATAGGAATGGTAAAAGTGATGCCCAGTAATAGCAGTAAAGCAAAGAAAGGGATCATTAAAAAGGTCGCTTTAGGCATTAATAAGAGTAAAGCTCCCAGCACAAGGCTGCCACCCAGTAAGGTGATATTGATTGCTTGATGTTTGGGTAAAACAATGACGCGCTTCATAAGATCTTGTAACTTAGCAAAGGCAATGATACTGCCTGAAAAAGAGATGGTGCCGATAATGGCGCCCAAAATAGACAGTAAGCTCATCGCAAAAGTTAATTCGTGGTGATTCATTAATTCGATTACAGCAATCGCGCCTGCTGCACCCCCGCCCATGCCGTTGTATAGTGCAATCATTTGCGGCATGTTGATCATTTGGACTTTTTTGCCTGAGTACCAGCCAATAAAAGTACCTAGCGCAATGGCGATAATCATGATGCTGTAATTGCCAAAGCCATGGATTTGGGGTGAGAAAAAAGTAATTAAAATCGCAACTAGCATACCGATGCCAGCCAACGTTACCCCTTTTTGGGCTGTTTTGGGCGATGACATTTGGCGCAGACCCACGATTAAGATAAATGCGGTAATTAAATAAATTAACTGTAATAAACTATTCATGGGTTTTTTGCTCTGGTTTAAACATTTCTAACATGCGCTCTGTGACAACGAATCCGCCGACCACATTAATGGTGGCAATGAGCACGGCAATAAAGCCAATGAATTGCTCAAAACCCGTATGCGCTTGGCCCATCGCAATCATTGCGCCGACTAAAATGATGCCATGGATAAAGTTAGTTCCTGACATCAAAGGCGTATGTAAAATCACCGGGACTCGGTTAATCACTTCATAGCCGGTAAAAGCGGCTAGCATGAAGATATAAAGAAAAGTAATAAATCCGTCCATTGTTTCCTCTTAGCTGGCTTTTTGCAGCATTTTGCCTTCATGGGTTAACACGCTTTGGGATAAGATAGGATCTTCCCAATCTAACTGAATGTTGCCGTCTTTGATCAATAACGATAAAAAGCTCACCAAATTTTTGGCATACATGACACTCGCGTCTTTGGCAACCATGCTAGGCAAATTAACCGGGCCATGAATAGTCACGCCCTGATGAACAACCGTATTATTGGTTTGGGTGAGTTCACAATTCCCTCCATTAATAGCGGCGATATCAATAATGACTGAACCGGGCTTCATTGCTTCGACCATGGCTTTGGTAATAATTTTAGGAGCAGGGCGCCCAGGAATTAAAGCAGTCGTGATAACAGCATCAGCTTCTTTAACGGCATTAAACAGCGCCATCTCTTGTTTTTGTTTTTCTTCTGAGTTGAGTTCACGCGCATAACCGCCAGTGCCTTCAGCATGAATATCAATGTTGATCATTTTAGCGCCAAGGGATTCCACTTGTTCGCGAGCAGCTGGACGAATATCGTAGGCTTTTACAATTGCACCTAGGCGATGTGCGGTGGCAATGGCTTGTAAACCTGCAACCCCTGCGCCGATGACTAGCACAGAACTTGGGCGAATGGTGCCAGCGGCTGTGGTTAACATAGGGAAAAAACGAGGTAAAAAATTTGCCGCTAAAAGAGCAGACTTGTAACCTGCAATAGTTGCTTGTGAGGAGAGCACGTCCATGGCTTGTGCGCGAGAAATGCGTGGTAAATTTTCTAAGGCGAAGCTTGTGATATGTGCATTGGTCATCGCATCGATTCGCTCAGGATAACGCGAAGGTGAGAGCATGCCTATGATAATCGCATTTTTATTGCAATAACTGATTTCTTCTAGGCTAGGGGCTTCGACTTTCAGTATCACATCGGCATTTTGATATAAGCTTTGCGCATTATCGTAAAATTCTACATTCGTATAGTCTTCATCACGAAAATGGGCATTAAGGCCTGCGCCCTTCTCCATCAACACCTGACACCCGAGTTGTGTTAAGTTAGACACTAAAGTAGGTACTAAGGCCACACGGTTTTCGCCGCTGGTGTTTTCTTTGGGAATGGCTATGCGCATGGTAAAAGCTTCTATGTGATGGAGTCGTTAAACATGGAGGGTATTATAAATAATTCATCATCGATGTCTAATCAAGTTGGGAGTTAGGCGTCAGGCTGGTTTTCAGGTAAGGCTTTGCTGAAGGCGCTTTCATTCAGGCATCGCTTATTGATGGCATTGATCAGCGGATAATCTTCCAGCGGGAACTCAAAACGAACGGCGTTGTATACTTGAGGAATAAGACAAATATCAGCCAATGTCGGCAAGTTTCCAAAACAAAAAGGCATTTTAGGCCTTTTTGTTAATATTTTTTCCAACGCATTAAATCCTTCACTTAACCAGTGATGATACCAACTCTTTTTTTGTTCTTGAGATAGCTGTAAGTTTTGCGTTAGATAGTTAAGTACCCGTAAATTGTTTAAGGGATGAATCTCACAAGCGATATGCTGGGCAAACGCACGAATTTCGGCTCGTGCTATCGGATCAGTTGGAAGTAAGGCGGGGGTTGGATATTGCTCTTCTAAATACTCGATAATCGCTAATGACTGTGCTAGTGGCACATCGCTATCTTGATCGACAAAGCAAGGTACCAATTTTTGTGGATTGATGCCCTCATACTGTGCTTGTAAATGTTGTCCACCGTCTTTAACGAGGTGGACACTGATTTGATCATAAGATAAGCCTTTGAGATTGAGCGCAATTCGCACACGAAAGCTGGCACTAGAGCGAAAATAATCATACAACTGTATCATACGCTTCCCATTTTGGATGACATTATCCGCGAGTATATTTTTCGACCACTTGATCGATTGCGCCAAAAATACTTTGCTTATTTTCGTCAAACATTTCAATGCGAATGCTATCACCAAATTTCATAAACTCGGTGGAAGGTTTGCCATCGGCAATTGTTTCAAGCATTCGTTTTTCCACGATGCATGAAGAGCCTAAAGAGCGATCACTATTAGAAACCGTTCCTGAGCCAATGATGGTGCCTGCGCCAAGCGGTCTGGTTTTGGCCGCATGGGCAATTAGCGTTGGAAAATCAAAGGTCATATCAATGCCCGCATTGGGATGTCCAAACCACTTTTTGTTCAGATGGCTCACGATGGGTAGGTGAAGTTTTTTGCCATCCCAGGCTTTGCCAATGCTATCAGGTGTGACAGCAACGGGGCTAAAGGCGCTCGAAGGTTTACAATTAAAAAAGCCAAAACCTTTGGCTAATTCATTCATCGCCAGGTTTCGCAAAGAGACATCGTTGACTAGCATGATAAGCGCAATATATTGACCGGCATCATGAGGTGAAACACCCATCGGTACATCTTTGGTAATAACAGCGACTTCGGCCTCAAAGTCGATTCCCCATGCCTCATCTGCCAATAAAATCGGCTCACGTGGTCCAATGAAACTATCAGAGCCGCCTTGATACATTAAGGGATCAGTCCAGAAAGATTCTGGCATTTCAACGCCTCGGGATTTGCGCACCAATTCCACATGATTCACATAAGCGCTAGCGTCAGCCCATTGGTAAGCACGGGGCAAGGGAGAGGCTACTTTGTTTGCATCAAATGGGAAGGCATCCTTCAAGGTGTTGTTTTCCAACGCCTCGGCTTTTTCCCGCAGTGTCTCGTAGCAGGCATCCCAGCTATCAAGAACTTGTTGTAGGGTGCGCGCGATTTCAGTGGTTTTCACCGCGCGCGAGAGATCGTTACTCACTAGCAGTAATTCGCCATCGCGATGTTTGGTTTTTAACGTAGCTAATTTCATAGTACTCCTCGGCGCATTTGATCTCTTTCAATAGCTTCAAATAAAGCGGTGAAATTTCCTTCGCCAAATCCATCGTTGCCTTTTCGTTGAATAATTTCGAAGAAAATCGGACCAATCACGTTTTCTGTAAAAATTTGTAACAGTAACTGTTCTTTGCCATCTTCGATTTCACCGTCGATGAGAATTTTATTTTTTTCCATACGGGCGATATCTTCGCGATGACCTTGGATGCGATCTTTGATCATTTCATAATAAGTATCTGGAACTCCAAGGAATTTAACATCCCGATTTTTTAACCCTTCAATGGTTTTATAAATATCATGGGTGGTCATTGCAATATGCTGGATCCCTTCGCCCTTATATTCTTTTAAATATTCTTCGATTTGTGATCTGTCATCTTTAGATTGATTAAGCGGAATTTTAATTTTACCGCAAGGGCTAGAAAGGGCACGACTGGTGAGACCCGTTTTTTGGCCCTCAATATCAAAATAGCGTATTTCAAAAAAGTTAAAAATGTGAGTATAAAAATCTGCCCATTTATCCATTTCACCTTGGTACACATTGTGGGTGAGGTGATCAATCAATAATAATCCTTCGCCTTGTGGGATTTCTTCATATCCCTTTAAGGGGGTAAAATCATGATCATAGATGGTGTCGTTGGAATAACGATCCACGAAATATAACAGGCTGCCACCTATGCCATAAATGGCTGGGATATCCAGCTCATCGGTGCCACGCTTGCCATCAACATAAGGTTTTGCACCCAATGAGATGGCTCTATCAAAAGCTTTTTTGGCATCTTTAACGCGAAAAGCCATGGCGCAGGCACAAGGCCCATGTTCTTTGGCAAATTGCATGGCATAACTGTTAGGTTCTTGATTGAGAATAAAATTCACTTGACCTTGGCGATACAGAGTGACTTGTTTCGTACGATGTTTGGCGATAGGCGTAAAATGGAGTTTTTCAAAAAGTGCTGCTAATTTTTCTGGCTCTGGGCTGGCAAATTCAACGAATTCGAAACCATCGAGCCCCATTGGGTTATCACGCTTTGTTGGTTGAGTTGTTGTGAGTGTCGTTTTCATCGTATCTCTCCCTCATGTAATCATTAGCGACTAACTAAGATGGGTTGTCCTGTTGCATTACCTTAGAACAAAGCTAGCTAAAAGTAAAAAGTGGAAAAACCGGATTCCCATTGGAGACTAACTTTGTTAAGTTACAAAGCCATCCGTACGATAGAATGGAGAAAGCCAATTGACTGGTTCATCGTATAATAAAATTTTTGGCGGGGCCATGCTCGTTACTGGGACCTGCATTGGCGCAGGGATGTTGGGTCTACCCATTTCAACCGCCGCGAGCGGCTTCTATCCTTCGGTACTGGCGTTTTTGTTTTGCTGGGTGATGATGACGGCCAGTGCTTTACTCATGTTGGAAGTATCGCTTTGGTATCCAGAAGAAACCAATCTGATCACAATGGCAAAATCGACACTGGGCAAAACAGGTGAGAGTGTTGCCTGGATTTGTTATGTGCTTTTTCTATATGCCTTAATGGCGGCTTATACATCGGGTGCCGCTGGGCTTGTGGGCGACACCTTAGTCAAGCAAGGGTTTCATGCCAAATGGGGGATCTGGATTGTCGTTTCTTTATTTGCGCTCGTGGTTTATATGGGTGCTAATTGCGTTGACTGGGTGAACCGATTGTTAATGTTTAGTTTAGTCGGAGCTTATATTGCTTTGGTTACCCATGTCGTACCTAAAGTCTCGCCAACCTTGCTAAACGATGGCCATCCCAAATTTTTATTAACAACCGCTCCTTTGTTGGTCACCTCTTTTGGTTTTCATTTACTGATCCCCAGCCTAAAAAACTATATGCATGGCAATGTGAAAAGTTTGCGCTTAGCAATTATTCTAGGGAGCATGGTGCCGCTTATCGTCTATCTGTTATGGGAGCTCTTAGTCTTAGGCGTAGTGCCGGTCGGGGGCGACAAAGGGCTGGTGGCGATGATGAATGCCGAGAAAAACGCTGGCCGTCAAGCAGTAGTGGAACTGACGCAATTGTTAAGTCAAATGCTACATAATAAGCAAATCAATCTATTTGTGAGCAGCTTTGCATTATCGGCTATTCTAACTTCCTTTATCGGCGTTGCTTTAGGATTATTCGACTTCTTTGCAGATGGTTTTCATATCAAGAAAACGGCGGTGGGGAAATTGATCTTAGCGTTTCTGACTTTTTTGCCGCCCATATTAATTGCCATCTATTGTCCACAATTTATGATGGCGCTTCACTATGCGGGAATGTTCGCCGCCATTTTGCTCGTGATTTACCCAGCATTAATGGTTTGGCGAGGCAGATACCAATTAAATATTGCATCAGGATATCGTGTGATGGGTGGCAAAACCTTATTGGCCGTCATACTGATATTTGGTCTTGGGGTCATTGTGCTTGAGGCGCTTGATCATCTTAAATTATTACCAGAGCCTTTTGTGGCAGAACGATTATTTGATTAAAAGGAAAGCGTGATGACATTCGATCCCACACGTTTAGTCAAGCCCAGTATATTACAACTCAAACCGTATCAGCCCGGAAAGCCGATAGCTGAAGTTCAGCAAGAATATGGTTTACAAGAGGTGATTAAACTTGCCAGTAATGAAAATCCCTTAGGACTGAGTGCGCACGTGAAAGAGGCTATCTTGGCGGCACTCCCTGATATTCTGCGTTATCCTGACGGCAGTTGTCTTGTTTTGAAAGCGGCTTTAGCTAAGCATTTAAAGGTAAAAGAAACACAATTGATCATGGGCAATGGCTCTGAGGATGTCCTTAGAATTTTACTGCAAGCTTTTGCTTGGGGCGAAAAGCACCTGATTATTTCGCAGTATGCCTTTATTGCCTATAAAATTTTAGCGCAGGGCTTAGGGATTAGCGTCAAGGAAATACCTGAACGAGATTTTTCGACGGATTTACATGCCATGTTAGCGGCCATCACCCAAGAAACGGGTATGATTATTATTGCCAATCCTAACAATCCAACCGGTACTTATGTGAATGGATCTCAGCTTAAAGCCTTTTTAGATAAAGTGCCTCCCCATGTACTGGTTATTTGTGATGAAGCCTATTACGAATATGTTACAGAAAAGGATTATCCGCAAACACTGAATTTGCAACAGCGCTATCCTAATCTGGTGACAACAAGAACCTTTTCTAAAATATATGGTTTGGCAGGATTACGCATTGGTTATGGGGTAGCCCATGAGGAGGTTGTGGATTTATTGAATCGCATTCGTCAGCCTTTTAACGTGAATCATCTAGCGCAAATTGCCACAACGGCTGCCTTAGAAGATCAACATTTCGTGCAAAAGGGCATATTACTGAACGAACAAGGTAAAAAACAATTCTATGAAGGGTTAGCTGAACTTGGCTTACATTATATTCCGAGTGCAACCAATTTTATTTTGGTCGACTGCCAGCAACCGGGTAAAAATGTCTATCAAGCTTTGTTAGAGCAAGGTGTGATTGTGAGGCCACTTGATCCTTATGGACTTGATAAATACGTGCGCATCACCATTGGAACGACTGATGAAAACAATCGATGTTTACTGGCATTAAAGAGAATATTCGCGAAGGAAAAGGTTCTATGAATGAATTAATTGAAAAACATTGTAAAGCTTGTGAAGGCGGCGCCTCACCCTTAGATCGCAAAGAAATTGATCATTATTTAAAAAAACTACAAGAGGGCTGGGCAGTTGACTCAAGCGGTCTTGAAATCCGTCGCACCTTTGCCTTTAAAAACTATTATCACACCATGTCATTTGTGAATGCGCTGGCTCATATTTCCAATATTGAAAATCATCATCCTGATTTAGAAGTCTCTTATAATCGCTGCGTAGTAAAATACACGACGCATGCGATTAAGGGTTTGTCAGAGAATGATTTTATTTGTGCGGCGAAGGCAGATGCGCTGTTAAAATCCCCCGCGAGCTAAAGCTCGCAACCCCCTTTGCAAAGGGGGTTATATGCGCTTTGCGCATTCATAATGTCAGAGATAACAGGTTCGCGTAGTGAACAAGGCCCACTTTTGTAAAGGGAGCCGCGAACGCAGTGAAGCGGGGGATTAAACTACAAAAATCTATCTTCCTGATCTTTAGGCCGCGGCTCAAACAACGGCTGATGCATCCCCAAGGTTTTCGCCTTTTCTATTAGCTCTAACAGCGGTAGTTTAGACAGGCCAAACAGTTCTTTGAAATCTTTGATCACAAAGTATAACGGCTGAAATATATCAATTCGATAAGGCGTGCGAAAGGCCTCGACGACTTCAAGAGGCTGGCGTAGTGGCTTATCGCTATCAAGGCAATATTGTGATTCACCAAAAGACGATAAAATACCGCCGCCATAAATTTTAAGGCCTTTAGCTGTTTCAATCAGGCCAAATTCGACGGTAAACCAGTAAAGGCGAGCGAGCATCACTCGGTCTTGGTGATTGGCCTGTAAGCCTAACTTGCCATACTCATGCATAAAATCAGCATACACGGGTAAAGTTATTAAGGGGCAATGGCCAAAGATCTCATGAAAAATATCAGGCTCTTGTAAATAATCGAGTTCTTCGCGGGTGCGGATAAAGGTGGCCGCGGGAAACTTCTTATTGGCCATTAATTCAAAAAAAGCCTGAAAGTTAATTAATGCCGGCACCGGAGCCACTTCCCAGCCAGTTAAGGCTCGCAGGCGCTCGTTCACTTCAGGGATCTGCGGAATATGATCTTTGGTGAGACCCAGTGCCTGAATACCATCAAGGTATTCTTGGCAAGCGCGATTTTCCAGTAATTTCATTTGCCGAACAAAGAGATCATGCCAAACGCTATTTTCTTCTTGGCTATAGGCAACGAGGCCGTTTTCGTCAGGCGTTCTAGAAATGTACTTGGTTTTTTTCATGACATTACACTTAAGTGAGTTAATTGCGAACAGGGATCAAATATCCTGCATTTTACGTTCAGGATCAAGAGGGGCAACATGGATTTGCCGGGACGAGACGTCCCGGATATCACTTAGAATCTGATTTCTGGCACGTTTTCGGGAACCACCAACTTGCCTGCCGTTTTCGTCTTAATTTCTTCGACACTCACGCCAGGCGCTCTCTCTAATAAATGAAAAGCACCATCAATCACTTCCATCACGGCTAAATCGGTGACGATTTTTTTCACGCAGTGAACGCCAGTGAGGGGCAGAGTACATTTGGGCAGAATTTTAGACTCGCCTTCTTTATTGGCATGCGCCATAGCCACAATAATGTTACGAGCACTGGCCACTAAATCCATTGCGCCGCCCATGCCTTTGACTAATTTTCCGGGGATCATCCAAGAAGCAATGTTACCTTGTTGATCGACTTCAAAGGCGCCCAGCACTGTGAGATCAATATGGCCGCCACGGATCATGGCAAAACTATCACTGGAGGAAAAGAAGCTGGCGCCAATGCTGGCGGTGACAGTTTCTTTACCTGCATTGATAAGATCGGGATCAACAGTTGCCTCACTCGGATATTCTCCCATGCCAAGCAAGCCATTTTCTGATTGCAGACAGACTTGAATGCCTTTGGGGATATAGTTGGCCACTAGGGTGGGAATACCGATGCCTAGATTCACATAGTAACCATCTTTGAGTTCTTGCGCGATGCGCATTGCAATTTGTTCGCGTGATAGTGCCATAGTTGCTCCTTATTTCTTGAGCATTTTGCGTTCAATGCGTTTTTCAAATGTGCCTTGGATGACACGGGTAACATAAATGCCTGGTGTATGAATAAAATCAGGATCTAAACTTCCTGCCTCCACAATTTCTTCCACTTCTGCCACCGTAATTTTACCGGCAGTTGCCATCATGGGATTAAAGTTACGGGTTGTCTTGCGATAGATAAGGTTGCCCATCGTATCTGCTTTGTAAGCTTTAATTAATGAAAAATCTGCTGTGAGCGATTCTTCCAAGATATATTTTTTGCCGTGATACTCGGCAACAGGTTTGCCATCGGCGATTACTGTGCCATAACCGGTTGGGGTATAAAAGGCAGGGATCCCAGCGCCACCTGCACGGATCTTTTCTGCCAGAGTGCCTTGTGGAGTTAATATGACTTCCATTTCGCCGCTTAATAACAATTGTTCAAACAAAGCGTTTTCACCAACATAGGAGGCAATCATGGTGCGGATTTGGCGCTTTTGTAACCAATAACCCAAACCAAATCCATCGACGCCAGCATTATTAGAGATACAGGTAAGACCTTTAACGCCCATCTCATAGACTTGATGGATGAGTCCTTCGGGAATGCCGCAAAGCCCAAAGCCGCCGATCATGACGGTCATATTATCTTTAAGGCCCTCAAGAGCTTCGTCGTAAGATTGCACTACTTTATTAAAACCTGCCACGCTTAACTCCTTCTTTTGGCTAACATCGCAGTTGCGACTTTAGAGCGATTTGTTTGTTTCAAAGCGGAATAAATAAATTCACTGGCATCCACGAGTTTATCTAAAGACACACCGGTAGCTAAGCCCATGCCTTCTAATAGATAGACGACTTCTTCAGTGGCGACATTACCCGTTGCGCCTTTAGCATAGGGGCAGCCACCAAGGCCACCAGCAGAGCTATCAATGGTGCGAATTCCGAGTTCTAAGCAAGGAACAATATTGGCCAGTGCTTGACCGTAAGTGTCATGAAAATGAACGGCTAATGCTGTTATGGGAATGATTTGCGAAACGGCTTTGACCATCGCTTGTGCTTGATAAGGTGTGCCAACACCGATGGTATCGCCAAGTGAGACTTCATAACACCCCATGGTAAATAGGGATTCGGCTACTTTAACCACTTGTGAGTGGGGTATTTCACCTTCATAGGGGCAACCCAAGGTGCAAGAAACATAACCTCGTACCCGCACCCCAGCTTTTATAGCTCGTTCGGTAATAAGTCGATAGTCTTGTAAACTCGCATCAATAGACCGGTTGATATTTTTTTGAGAGAAGGTTTCAGAGGCTGCAGCGAAAATAGCAATGTCTTTGACTCCACAGTCAAAGGCATTTTCTAAACCCTTTTCATTAGGCACGAGTACAGGAAAGTGGGCAGTAGGATCCAAAGGTAACGACTTGACCAATTCGATATGATCCGCCATTTGCGGTATCCATTTAGGTGAGACGAAACTGGTAGCCTCAATAGTGTTTAAACCAGCTTCCAGTAAACGTTGAATAAATTCAATTTTAACTGAGGTGGGCAATATGGCTTTTTCATTTTGTAAACCATCTCTAGGACCGACTTCAACGATTGTTACTTTGCTTTGCATAGTGTCAGCTTATTCAAAATCAATTAATTCACAGCCTTCTTCAACTTGATCACCAATATCATACCGTATGGCTTTAATGGCGGCCGACTTTGGGGCAGCTAAAGTATGTTCCATTTTCATTGCTTCTAATGCCAATAGCTTAGAGCCGTTACTCACCTTGTCGCCTGCTTTGACCCATATCTTGGTGATAATGCCTGGCATAGGCGCACGAATGGCCTGGTGTGAGTCGCCCATACTGGTCGCGTACTCTTGTTGAGAGTCTTCTAGTTGAAAACTTAATGCTTGATCTAAAAAAAGAAACTCAATGCTGGTTTCATCTCTATAGTAGGGAATAATGGTTTGATGATTAGCTAAAGTTATTTCTAGTTTACCTAGCTTTAAATGACCTGTCATGCTCAGTGTTGTTGAAAATAATGAGCAGGCGATTTGGCAATGAATGGTATTTTCATCTCTTTCAGGTAAATAGGTGAGTGTTAAAGGATAACGCACACCTTGAAAAAAGAGATCGAAACTTTCTTTAAAATCATCATTCAAGCGCCAGGCATCTTTGCGGTTCCAGGGTGAATAGGGATCGCCTTCAGTCAATATGGCTTGGTGTCTGCGAGTTAATACTTTGATTGTCCCTGCAATGGCTAGTTGTTCAAGTGTTGGTTTGACTGCTTTAGGTAACAAGGTAGTGAGAGATTTTTCCAGTGTTTGAGTATGAATACGGCCTTCAATAAAATCATCACTCAAAAGAACATTGCGTAAAAACGCAATGTTCGTGGTAATACCAACGAGATGATATTGTGCTAGCGCAGATAGCAACGCTTTACGAGCTTCTTCACGATTTTGTGCGTGGACAATTAATTTTGCCAACATGGGATCAAAATGGATGCTGATCTTATCGCCCACCTGAATACCGCTATCCAGGCGATAATTGAGTCCTTGTGGTAAAAAAGCGTCCTTGATGTAACCTGTGGCTGGTAAAAAATGATTGCAGGGATCTTCTGCATAAATTCTGGCTTCAATCGCGTGCCCATGACAGTGAATATCTTGTTGGCGCGCAGGGATGGCCTCACCTTCAGCAAGTCGAATTTGCCATTCTACTAAGTCAAGTCCTGTGATCATCTCTGTCACAGGGTGTTCAACTTGTAAGCGAGTATTCATTTCCATGAAATAAAATTCGTTGCTAGCGTAAAGAAACTCAATGGTTCCGGCTCCCAAATAATCAATAGCATGGGCAGCATTGATAGCAGCGTTATACAATTGTTGCTTAATGTCTTCATTGATATGTAAGGCAGGGCTTTCTTCAATGATTTTCTGATGACGACGTTGTAATGAGCAATCTCGTTCATAAAGATGGACAGCATTACCATGACTATCACGAAAAACTTGAATTTCAATGTGCCGAGCATCGGTTAAATATTTTTCAATAAAAAGGCTGTCGTCGCTAAAGCTGGCCAAACTTTCTCGCTTGGCGCTTTCAATGGCATCGATAAGTTCTGCGGGCTGCTTGACTATCCGCATCCCTTTGCCACCGCCACCTTTGGCGGCTTTTAGCATTAAAGGAAAGCCAATGTCCCGTGCAGCTGTTTCTAGATCTTTAACAGACTGTGATGTTCCCTGATAGCCTGGCACTACCGGTACACCGGCGCTTTGCATAATTCTTTTGGCTTCATCTTTCACGGCCATCTTGGCGATAGCATTAGGAGAGGGGCCAATAAAAATAATATTTTCTTGCTGGCAGCGTTTGGCAAAATGGGCATTCTCAGATAAAAAACCATAACCTGGATGAATAGCATCTGCACGACTTTCTTTTGCAGCGCTTATAATATGATCAATGTTGAGATAACTATTTTCAAGTGGTGCGCTACCAATACAAAAAGCTTCATCTGCCAATGTCGTATGTAGGGCATGTTGATCTTCTTTGGCATAGACAGCTATGGTGTGAATACCTAATCGTTTAGCCGTGCGAATGACACGGCAAGCAATTTCACCGCGGTTGGCTATCAATAATCGATTAATCGGTTTTAGCGAGTTTTCGCCCATGAGGGTTCTCTTCTTTGTAAGAATGCATTTAAACCTTCTTGACCTTCTGCTGAAATGCGCAGGCTTGCAATGGTTTTGGCTGTCATACGGACCCTTTCTTCGTTTATATCAAGGGTTTGCATGTTATCTATCAACTCATTTACTGCTAGCAGCGCTTTAGGGCCATTCTTTAATAAGGTGGCAATAGTCTCATTGGCAGTTGCTTCCAGTTGTTCTGGCGTGACGACATGATGACATAATCCCATTTGCTGTGCACGTGTGGCATCAAAGGGTTTTGCAGTTAAAAAATAAGCACGAGCATTACGTTGCCCGATAGCCCTGACAATATAAGGGCTAATCACAGCTGGGATAAGCCCTAACTTTACTTCTGAAAAACAAAACTGAGCATTATTTGCTGCAATCGCAATATGAGCGCAGGCAACAAGCCCTACACCTCCACCATAGGCATTGCCTTGTACGACGGCGAGCGTCGGTTTGCGAAAACGAGAAAGTTGATACATCAATTGTGCTAAAGCATCCGCATCTTTTAAATTAGCTAATTCATCGGCTTCGATCATTTTTTGCATCCAGGCAATATCGCCGCCAGCGCTAAAATGTTTGCCTACGCTTTTGATGACCAAAATTTTCACTGTGGGGTCCTTGGCTAATTCGCCAAGCGCTTTAGTCATTTCGGCAATCATCTTGTCATCAAAAGCATTATGCACATCAGGTCTATTCAGGGTGAGTGTGGCAACACCCTGTTCGTCAATTTGCAGTAATATAGATGAAAATCCAAAAATCATATTCTAAAAATTCCATAGGTTGTGTCTGAGATAGGGGCATTCAAGCAAGCAGAGAGTGCCAGTGCCAACACCTCGCGGGTTTGTAAGGGATCAATCACACCGTCATCCCATAATCTGGCACTAGAGTAGTAAGGATGTCCTTGTTTGTCATATTGTTCCGTGATTTTTGCCGTAAAGGCTTGTTCTTCTTTTTCAGGCCAGCTTTGATTATCTTTTTGCATTTTGGCTTTCTTCACTTGTACTAACACGCTGGCAGCTTGCTCGCCACCCATTACTGAAATGCGTGCATTGGGCCACATCCATAAAAAGCGTGGATCAAAGGCTCTGCCGCACATGCCATAATTCCCGGCACCAAAGCTGCCGCCAACGATCACCGTTAATTTAGGCACGTTCGCACAAGAAACAGCCATCACCATTTTAGCACCATCTTTGGCAATGCCGCCGGCTTCATAACGTTTGCCTACCATAAAGCCGGTGATGTTTTGTAAGAAAATCAAAGGGATTTTGCGTTTGGCACATAATTCAATAAAGTGCGTACCTTTTTGCGCCGATTCGCTAAACAAGATCCCATTGTTAGCCACAATCCCCACAGGGTAGCCTTGCAAATGCGCAAAACCGCAAATGAGGGTCGTGCCATAAAGAGCTTTAAATTCGTGAAACTCAGAACCATCAACGATGCGAGCAATAATCTGTTTCATATCCATGCCAATGCGTAACGAGGTTGGGATCAGACCGTACAGCTCCTCTTTGGCATAGAGGGGATCTTTAGGTTTCTTTACTGGCAAGGTAATGCTTTTTTTGCGCGCAAGGTTTTTAACGCTATCGCGGGCTATCATTAACGCGTGTTCATCATTTTGTGCGTAGTGATCGGCCACACCGGAAACTTTGCAATGCACATCGGCGCCCCCGAGCTCTTCGGCGGTGACATTTTCACCCGTTGCTGCTTTAACTAAGGGAGGGCCAGCTAAAAAAATGGTGGCTTGACCTTTGACCATAATGCTTTCATCGGCCATGGCTGGTACATAAGCACCACCTGCGGTACAGGATCCCATCACTACAGCAATTTGGGGGATCCCTTGGCTTGACATGGTTGCTTGGTTAAAAAAGATCCGGCCAAAATCATCTTTATCAGGAAAGACTTCATCTTGGTGAGGCAAGTTGGCACCACCTGAATCTACTAAGTAAATGCAGGGTAAATGGTTTTCAGCGGCAATCGTTTGTGCGCGCAAATGCTTTTTAACGGTAATAGGGTAATATGTGCCGCCTTTAACGGTGGCATCATTGGCGATGATCATGCATTCAATGCCGTGGACCAGGCCAATCCCACAGATTAATCCTCCACAGGGGATCTCTTCATCATAGAGTTCAAAACCCGCAAATTGTGAGAGTTCTAAAAAAGCAGAGCCTGGATCAAGTAATTTGTTAATGCGTTCTCTTGGTAATAATTTACCGCGACTGACATGTAAGGCTTGTACTTTTTCCCCGCCGCCTTCCGCGAGCTTTTGGCTTAATTCTTTCAAGTCGGCCACTTGCTTCGTTATGGCATCGACATTTTTCTTGTAATCATCTGATTTGACATTAAGGGTATTTTTGATAATGGGCATATTACTCATGTACCTCGATTGCAATTGCCGTAGCTTCACCACCACCGATGCAAAGCGCCGCAACGCCTCTTTTAAGACCGCGTTGTTTGAGTGCATAAATTAAAGTGGTCACAATTCTGGCACCGGAGGCCCCAATGGGATGACCTAAAGCACAGGCACCACCGTGTACATTGACTTTGTTGCGAGGAATTTTCAAGGTTTGCATCGCACAGAGTGTGACCACTGCAAACGCTTCATTAATTTCGAATAAATCGACTTCGTTTATTGACCAATTAACCGCTTTCAATACTTTTTCAATCGCTTGAATGGGAGCCGTGGTAAACCAAGCGGGTTCATGGGCTACTTGTGCTTGCGCTAAAATAGTAGCGATAGGTTGTATGCCTCTTCGTTTTGCTTCGCTTTCAGTCATTAACAGTTGTGCTGCTGCCCCATCTGAAATGGCGCTGGAGTTGGCTGCGGTGACGGTGCCGTTATCCTTAAAAGCGGGTTTTAAGGTCGGAATTTTTTCAGGCTTGGCTTTGTCAGGCAATTCATCAGCGCTGATAGTACTCGTGCCGGATTTGTCGCTGATATCGACATTGACAATTTCATGGTTGAATAGTCCTTGTTGTGAGGCAGTCTGTGCCAACTTGAGTGATTCCAATGCAAAAGAATCCTGCATCTGGCGAGTTAAATCATATTTTTGGGCACACTGTTCGGCAAACACGCCCATTAATTTGCCTTTGTCATAAGCGTCTTCTAAACCATCTAAAAACATATGATCATACATTGTGCCATGGCCCATTCGATAACCTTGGCGAGCTTTCGTCAATAAGTATGGTGCATTGGACATACTTTCCATGCCACCTGCAACCACGATGTTGGCTTGTCCTGCTAGGAGTTGATGACAGCCAATCATGATGGCCTTCATCCCAGAGCCACACATTTTATTGATCGTTGTGGCACCGACACTGATAGGTAATTTTGCGCCAAGAGAAGCTTGCCTAGCTGGCGCTTGTCCCATTCCGGCAGGAAGCACACAACCCATTAAGACTTCGTCTACTTCTGTTAATTCAATGGGTAATTGCGCGAAAAGTGCAGCAATACAAGCTGAACCCAATTGCGGCGCACTGAGGCTTGCAAAGCAACCCAAATATTGACCAATCGGTGTGCGTTTGCTGGCAACGATGACAATTTTTTCAGTGGATTTGCTCATAGGAATACTTAGAGTCCTTCATTAAAAACTTCACGGCCAATAATGATCCGGCGAATTTCAGAGGTGCCGGCACCAATTTCATATAATTTTGCATCACGTAATAAACGTCCGGTGGGAAACTCATTCACATAACCATTCCCCCCTAAACATTGTATGGCATCCAGTGCAGCTTTAGTGGCCTGTTCTGAAGTAAATAAAATGGCTGCGGCAGCATCCTTATTGTCTAGGGTATTTGCGGTATCGACATTTTTAGCGAGTTGATATAAAAAAGCACGACTTGCCGATAAAGCGGTATACATATCGGCAATTTTGCCTTGAATAAACTGAAACTGACCGATTGCTTTTCCAAATTGTTTGCGTTGTTGAATATAAGGTACCACGGTATCTAAGCATGCTTGCATAATGCCGATGGGCCCTGCAGCTAATATTAAGCGTTCATAATTTAATCCACTCATTAATACTGCTGAGCCTTCATTCAGTTGGCCTAAAATGTTCTCTTTGCTGACTTTGCAGTCTTCAAAAACTAATTCGCAAGTATTGGAGCCACGCATGCCTAATTTGTCGAGTTTTTGTGCTGTCTTAAAACCGGGCATGCCTTTTTCAATCAAAAAGGCAGTGATCCCTTTGGCGCGGGTATTTTTATCGGTGCGAGCGTAGACCACCAGTACATCGGCATCGGGGCCATTGGTGATCCACATTTTTGCGCCGTTTAACACATAATCGGATCCCTGTTCTTTTGCGCTAAGCGATAAACTCATCACATCAGACCCGCTGCCTGACTCGCTCATGGCTAAAGCACCAACATATTCACCACTGATTAATTTGGGGAGGTACTTTTGCTTTTGTTCGTGCGTCCCATTTCGATAGATTTGGTTAACACACAGATTGGAATGGGCTCCATAGCTTAATCCTACGGAGGCAGAAGCTCGACTAATTTCTTCCATTGCAATCACGTGAGCTAAGTATCCAAGTGACGATCCACCATACTCTTCGCTAACAGTGATGCCAAGCAATCCAAGGGCTCCCATCTTTTGCCATAGGGGGTGAGGGAAGGTATTGCTTTCATCAATTTGTGCTGCCTTTGGTGCGATTTCTCGCTGGGCAAATTGATAGACTGTATCACGGATCATTGACGCAGTTTCACCAAGGCATGAGATCATTGGGATCATTGATAGGCTTCCTGTTCCTAAATTAACCACGTGACTTTGTTATTGTATATTGGTTACGATGGATTGTCTCAAGGGTTAGATTAAGAATGCAAAAAAAACGATGAACATCCAAGATAAAGTTGCGCTAATAGTTGGCGGAGGCCAAGGGCTCGGTGAAGCTACAGCTAGGTATTTAGCTGAACTAGGCGCCAAGGTTATTGTCGTCGATAAATCAGCAGATAATGCTCAACGTGTTGCTAGCGTAACCAAAGGTGAAGGCATTGCTTGTGATATTTCCTCAGAGAGCGACGTTGAAAAAGTATTTAACAGAATCGCCTCGGTTCCCTTATCGATTGTGGTAAATTGCGCAGGTATTGCACCAGCCAAACGTATGGTGGGCAAAGAAGGCCCCGCTCCGCTCAGTGGCTTTGAAGAGGTGATCCGAATCAATTTAATTGGCAGCTACAACATCATGCGACTGAGTGCGGCGATGATGATGAAACTTAATGTACCTGAAACGCAAGAGCGAGGAGTCATTATCAATACGGCTTCCGTAGCGGCTTTTGATGGTCAACTTGGCCAAACGGCCTATAGTGCTTCTAAAGGCGGTATCGTCTCGTTAACGCTGCCAGCTGCACGAGAATTAGCTCGTTATAATATTCGCGTGATGACGATTGCACCTGGCATTATGGATACCAGTATGATGCAAAATATGCCTGAAAATGTCCGTACGAGTTTATTAAATCAAACAGTTTATCCGAAACGTTTTGGGCAACCCCAGGAGTTTGCTGAATTGGTTGCCCATATCGTTACCAATTCCATGTTAAATGGCACGGTGATTCGACTTGACGGTGCTCTAAGAATGTCATCCTAATATTGTCGTGGCACTTTCCCTCGCCCATATGGGAGAGGGGGCCCGAAGGGCGGGTGAGGGTTTTATCAATCTGCCACCAATTCTCTGCCAATAATATATCTTTGAATTTCACTCGTGCCTTCATAAATCGTGGTAACACGCACATCGCGGTAAATTCGCTCTAGTGGGAAATCCTGTAAGTAACCGTAGCCACCATAAATCTGAATGGCTTCGCGACAGACTTTCTCGGCCACTTCGCTGGCAAATAATTTTGCCATCGAAGCTTCTTTGAGACAGGGTTTTTGAGCGTCGCGTAATAAGGCAGCATGATAGAGCAACTGTTTTGCCGCTTCTAATTGAGTTGCCATATCGGCTAATTTAAAGCTGATCGCTTGATGTTCGAAGAGAAATTTACCAAAGGTTTTTCGCTCTTTGGCATATTGAATGGAAAGGCGCAGGGCTTCTTCTGCCATACCCACGGCTTGGGCTGCGATACCTAAACGTCCTCCTTCTAAATTGCCTAAGGCAATTTTATAACCCTGGCCTTGACTACCGAGTAAATAGGCTGCATTAACATGGCAGTCATCCAAAACAATTTGCGCAATCTCACTGGCATGTTGTCCCATTTTATGTTCAATTTTCGCCACCTGAAAACCAGGAGTATCGGTTGGAACAATAAAGGCACTCAAGCCAGCTTTTGAGGAATTGTCAGTTTTCGCAAAGACAATGGCAACATCAGCATGTTGGCCATTAGTCACAAACTGTTTGACACCATTGAGGACGAAAAAATCTCCTTTGTGCGTAGCGGTGGTCAGGCAATTGGCAGCATCAGATCCTGCTTGAGGTTCACTTAAACAAAATGCCCCGAGTACTTCGCCGCGTGCTAAGGGGCCTAGAAATTTTTCCTGCTGTGCTTGGGTGCCAAATTTTAAGATAGGGGCACAGACCAAACTATTATGAACGCTCAGCACGGTAGAGATGGAAGCACAAGCTTTGGCGATTTCAGCAATGCAAAGAACAAAAGCCAAATGGTTACTTTCAGAGCCACCCCATTGTGTGGGCACCATCATTCCCAAAAATCCTGCTTTAGCAAGCTCATCTATTGCGGGTTTAGGGAATTGCTTGTTTTTTTCCCAGTCTTCTACATGGGGGCGGATCACTTTTTCAGCGAGTGAACGAGCGCTTTCTTGGACCAAAAGATATTCTTCTGTAAGTAACATAGTTAACACCATTTGGATGTGGGTAGACTATCAACGTATCAGAATTTTGCCGAGACTGTTAGAATTAGGCCACGTTCTGAGTTAAGGAGGCCTATTAGTGAGTCATCAAACGACTGTCGCACATTTTGATATTCCTTATTTTTCTTTCTTAGATCCTCTGGGGAATGTAGTAGAGTCACTGCCTGCTTTTGCAGAGGATAGCGAACTCCTGCTAAAGATGTACCGTATGATGATGTTAATGCGCCTATTTGATAAAAAAGCCATTACTTTACAGCGCACCGGTAAATTAGGGACCTACCCTTCTACCTTAGGACAAGAAGCACTCGCAGTGGGGATGGGGGCTGCAATGCAAAGCGCAGATATTTTGTGCCCCTACTATCGAGAATATGGTGCGCAATTTTGGCGTGGTGTCAAAATGGAAGAGGTTTTTCTCTATTGGGGTGGAGATGAAAGGGGCAACCATTTTGAGAATAATGCGCATGACATGCCCATCTGCGTTCCCATTGGTAGCCAAACATTACATGCCGTTGGTTTAGCAACAGCCTTAAAGTTGCAGAATAAGCCGCAAGCGGTGGTGGTCGCCTTAGGTGATGGCGCAACTTCCCGTGGCGATTTTTATGAAGCGATTAATGTGGCAGGCGCTTGGGAATTACCTGTTGTGTTTGTCATCAATAATAATCAATGGGCTATTTCAATGCCGCGATCTAAGCAGACCAAAGCGCAAACCTTAGCACAAAAAGCTATTGCAGCTGGTTTAGAAGGATGGCAAATTGATGGCGATGATGTGTTTGCAGTCAAAGAGACCATTGACAGAGCTTTGCAAAAAGCCAGAAGCGGCCATGGTGCAACGGTGATCGAAGCGATCACTTATCGCATGGGCGATCACACCACTGCCGATGATGCGAGTCGCTATCGGAAACCAGAAGAACTAGTGGAACATGAAAAGCATGATCCTGTTAAACGTTTAAAAAAATATCTCATCGCCAAAGAATTGTGGGATGAAGCAAAAGAACAAGCTTTGTTAAAGGATTTGACAGCAGAAATCGAAAAAGCGGTTGAAAACTTTACCAATATCCCCATGCCAGCGCCTGAATCCATGTTTGATTATTTATATGAAACGCTCCCTGAAGCTTATATTGATCAACGCAATGCGGTTATCAAGGGGGATGCATCATGACAGCGATTACTTTAGTCGAAGCGGTAACACAGGCTTTAGCCTATGAGTTAAAACACGATAATAAAGTTGTGTTATTTGGCCAGGACATTGGTGCCAATGGTGGGGTGTTTCGCGCTACACAGGGTTTGCAAGCGCAGTTTGGTGCAGAGCGCGTACGAGATACGCCATTAGCTGAAAATATGATTGCAGGCCTTGCTGTGGGTATGGCTGTTGGTGGGATGAAGCCGGTTGCAGAAATTCAGTTTATGGATTTTATTTGCGCCAGCATTGATCAAATCTTATCGCATGGCAGTCGCATTCGAAATCGAACCCGTGGTCGTCTGCATTGCCCAATGGTGATCCGTACTCCCTCTGGGGGTGGCATTCGTGCGCCAGAGCATCATTCAGATAGCCTAGAAGCTTTGTTTTCACAGATCCCAGGCTTGCGAGTCGTGATCCCATCAAGTCCAGCTAGAGCTTATGGTTTGCTTCTGGCAGCGATCCGAGATCCCGATCCGGTAATTTTCATGGAGCCAAAACGGATTTATCGTCTGGTAAAAGAAGAAGTGCCCGATAACGGTGAGGCATTGCCTTTGGATGTGTGCTTTGTCTTACGTGAAGGCAAAGATATCACTTTGGTGAGTTGGGGAGCCATGGTTCATGAAACCATGCAAGTTGCGCAAAAATTATCGGCGCAAGGCATTGAGGCGGAAGTGATCGATGTGGCAACGGTAAAACCCTTAGATATGGATACCATTTTACAATCGGTAGAAAAAACAGGGCGCGTCGTTGTCATTCAAGAAGCGAATCCTACTTGTTCTTTAAGCGCTGAGATCATTGCCCAATTAGCTCAGAAAGGATTGACCAGCTTAATGGCACCACCTGAAAGAGTGACAGGTTATGACACGGTGATGCCGTTATATCGCCTAGAAAAATTATTTATTCCCAGTGAACAGCGCATTATGAATGCGGTTAAAAAAGTATTGGAGTACGTATGAAGACGTTTTTATTACCCGATTTGGGAGAAGGGTTACCTGACGGCGAAATCACCGAGTGGCATGTCAAAGAAGGTGATGATATTCAAGCAGATGCGCCATTGGTTTCCATTGAAACCGCTAAGGCAATTGTAGAAGTTCCTTCCCCATACACAGGCAAGATTGCTAAACTCTATGGCAAGAAAGGCGACATTATTTTAACAGGCTCGCCATTAGTAGATTTCACTGTTGCTGCCAGGGAAGAAACGGGCACAGTGGCAGGAGAAATTAAAGTTGGGCACGAAGTGCTTCAAGAGCAAGCGATGTCGATTTCAAGTCGTGGTCAAGCGGTTAAAGTATTGCCAGCAGTGCGTGCTTTAGCCAAAAAATTAAATGTCGATTTAGCCACTATTACGCCGACAGGTCCTGATAATACCATTACCGCTGACGATGTTAAAAATGCCGATCAAGTTTTACAATCTGCGCCCCCGTTAGAGCCTTTAAGAGGCGTGCGCCGTTTTATGGCGGCTACCATGAGCCAATCTCATGCTGAAGTCGTACCAGTTACGGTGGTTGATGATGCGGATATTACTGCATGGGTCAAAGAAAAAGATTTCACGACCAGAATCATTCTTGCCATGGTGAAGGCTTGTCATGAAGAGCCTGCCTTAAACGCTTGGTATGATGGTAAAGCGATGGGGCGTCGAATTTTTAAAGAAGTCCACGTGGGCTTGGCTGTTGATACGCCTGATGGTTTGTTTGTACCCGTGATCCGCGACGCACAGAGTAAATCCAAAGAGCAAATTCGTGCTGAGATTGAAACCTTGAAAGGGGAAGTGCGTGCACGCACGATAGCGCCACAAAAGCTTCAAGGTAGCACTATTGTGTTATCGAATTTTGGTAATTTTACTGGCCGCTATGCTAACCCGATTGTCGTCCCCCCTACCGTGGCGATTTTGGGCGTGGGCTCGATGCGTGAAGAAGTATTGGCTTATCAAGGAACGCCGCAAATTCGCTCAGTACTGCCTTTATCTTTATCTTTTGATCATCGCGCTGTATCAGGCGGTGAGGCTACGCGCTTTCTTTCTTTATTAATACGCAATCTTAAGTAACGCTAAGACTATTCCAGCTTTCGCCATGGCGCTTGCCATGGTGGAAGTAAACTGGCTCGCCTTTTTTTCCATTATGCACTATACCTAGAGTAAGCCTATTTAGGACTATTGTACTTTATTGTTAGCTAACATTTATCTAGGAGATTACGTATGCGTAAAGGTTTATTAGGTGTGATTGTCGGCGTTGGCTTAATGTTTGCGCAAAGCGCAGGTGCTGCTGATATGGTGCGTTATGACAAAGCGGCTAACAAAACACAACCAGAAGAAAATATTGCACAAATTCAAATGGATGGTTCTTGCAAACCACATTGCCGTCCATGCCCAAGACAATGCCCTCCTAAACATTACAGAAAACGTTGCCATAGCCAAAAAGGCCATCATCATTCTGGCAAAAAGCATCAACAAGCTGTGCAAAGACATGGTCATAACGAAGCCTTAGAAGAAAAGAAAATGTCTTCAGAAGGTGGTTTTGGTCGTGCAAGAAAAACCAGCTATGAAGGAAACAGTGGAAGACAAGAAAGCTTTGTTGAAGAATATATCGATGAAGTTGGTCGTGAACACCGTTAATTGATAATTTTTTCTTGAACTGAATATAATCTCAATAGCGTGTGTAACCATCCGGTTTCACACGCTTTTTTTTAGCTTATTACCACCTATCACCCGTGCCCTGTTTGGTTGATTGTCGCATTTTTGCTCCCAAATGCGCGTAATTCAACTTTTTATTTAGTTCTCAAAATTAGATAATAAATGAAACTCAGTGTGTAAGCACTCAGTTTTAAAAAAAACAATAAATAACAATAAGAAAAGTAATGGGGGCCTTCCTATGAAAATTAAAACAGCTCTTTTAGGTATTGTTCTTTCGTCGTGTTTTGCATTAAGTACCGTTGCTGATGCCAGAGGCGGTGGCGGACATGGTGGTGGTGGCCAATCAGCCAGAAGCTCAGGCGGTCATTCTTATGGCGGCGGATTTAGCTCACGCTCCAGCGGTGGCCAGTCTTTTGGTTCCAGAAGTAGTTCTGGATCAAGGGGCTTTAGCTCTAAAGAAAGCAGCGGTTATTCGAGCCGAGGCTATGGTAAAAGCAAAGGCTATGGGCGATGCCATTCGAAATCAGAAACAAGCTCTGTTTCATCCTTTCGTGGCAGAGGGCAAAGTGGACAAGATCGTGATGGAGATAATGGTAACTTACCACGTTATGTTGATAGACCACGTGATCTTGCGAACTAATGCATAACCTTACCTGCTAAGGCAGGTAGGTGTTGTAGAAAGTAGTAAAAAAAGACAGCCCTGGCTTAAACAATTAAGCCGGGGCTGCCGACATTACAAGGTGTAAAAGCCCTTAGGAGGTAAACATGCGTCAATTCAAGATCTTAGGCGCTTTTTGCGTGATGGCGTTGGTTTCAACTGCGGCATTCGCAATAGAAGGCGGCGGCGGACGTAGTGGAGACAGGGATAGAGTCGGTGGCTCGAATTGGAGCCGTCATGATGGATATCCCGGTAATGATAGGGAAGGCTATTATGGCGGTTATTACCATGATGAACAACTGCGAGCACGTCACCAACAAGGTCGCTATGACGACTCTGACTATAGCAATGATAGAGACTTTGATGTTCAAGGAAGAATGAATAACTAATCGTTATTCATTCTTTGGATACTAAGACACAAGCTAATGCTTGTGCCTCATATCCTAGTGGTTTTTTCAACGTAATGGTGCGTATTTTCCACTCCCGTTCCATTCATACATCATATACTCTGTTGTTTTTAGATCACCTTTGTTATCCCAAGACTTTTCACCCAATACAGTATTGACCTTGTTTTTGTGTAACCAATCTGCCAGCAATTGGCCATCAATACTTTTTGTTTCTTGCATTGCCTTAGCAATTGCTTGAACGGCTGCATATGAATAAAGGGTATATCCTTCAGGATCTAATTGCTCTGCTTTGAAAGCCTTAACGGTTTCTTTAGCGCTTTTGAGTGTGCGAGGATCAATACCGAATGTCATATAGATCCCTTTGACTTGTTTATGACCACCTGCAGAAGTGACAAAATCAGAAGCAACAATACCGTCGCCTGCGATAATAGGTGCTTCAATATTATTTTCACGTAATTGTTTTACGAGTGCCCCGGCATCTGAGTGTAGGCCGCCAAAATAAATCGCATCAGGGTCAAGTTTTTTAATTTTATCCGTCAGAACTGCAAAATTTTTACTGCCTCGGTTCACGCCTTCATACAAGCCGATTTTGACTCTGCGTTCCTCAAGTTCACTTTTAACGTCATCGGCAAGACCTTTGCCATAAGTATCCTTGTCATGGATGATCGCCACATTTTTAACTTTGAGATCTTTAATCATAAACTTAGAAGCTACTTCGCTTTGTTGATCATCTCTGCCGCACAAGCGAAAGATGGTTCTTAAACCGCGTTCAGTAATAGTAGGACTGGTTGAGCCTGGCGTCATCATTAATGTGCCAGCATCGGCATAAATTTGTGAAGCAGGGAGTGTTGAAGAAGAGCAAAAATGTCCGATTACCGCAGTGACTTTTTCATCCACTAACCGTTTGGCAACGGCAACGGCTTGTTTAGGATCACAGCCATCGTCGGCTTTAACCAGCTCTACCTTTTGGCCATTGATTCCACCCATGTTATTAAGATCGTCAACCGCCTTCTCGGCCCCCAACCAGAATTGATCGCCAAAAGAAGCATAGGGCCCGGAGAAAGGGCCAGCGATACCAATTTTAATCACTTGATCTTGGGCAAAGGCAGCACTGATGTTGAAAAGTGCCGCGGCTATTAAGGTCCTAACTAACTTATGCATGAAATTGTTCCTTATTAAGATCCAAATTAGGCATGCTCATAAAAAGGGTTTGGCATTTTTACTTTAATTTCACCATACCCACCCTTGAGATCATCATCTTGATCGCCGACATTTAAAACAATATCAAATCCTTGAAGTGCGATATGACGTCTTGAGTTGGTTTTGAAAGCTTGCACAGAGAGCTCATCATCCAGGGGTTTCAAAATAAGCTCTTCCCACTGCTCGAAACCGGCTGCTTTAAGATTTTTTTCGGTGATGGCCATGAGTTCTGGCGTATTGGGTCGTTCACTCACAAAGAAGACTGCCACTCCATGATCAACGGCATGTTGATAGAGATTTAAAGTGGAGAGTAAGGGCTCTGCTGCACCCAACATATAGGCGGTGGTTAATGCTTGTGGGTTGCGTGTAAAGGAAAGTCGCTCAAGGGCTTTGTAATTTGAAAGGGCAGTTTCATCGATATCCAATACGATGGCAAGACGATGTTGGCGCGGTGTTTCAAGTTGCCTGTCTAAGTATTCTTTGGCCTCACTGGTTTTATGTTCTACATCATTATGGTATTTACCTGATTGGTAATATTCACGAAGTTGCTCATGTGAAGGGGGAGTGGGTGCTGCCAGAGCAGCGGCAAAACAGGGTAAAGTGCCATATAAGCATCCCACGAGCATGAGGAGTATAGTTGTTGTTCTACGAGTCATGTTGAAGCCTCTTTGACTTTGGAAAAACAAAGGGTACCGCAACTCTTACCAACGAGGAAGAGGGCCTCCCTGGCGAATGCGAAGATCATTTAACAACACGAGGGCGATACAGAAAACCAGAGGCAAAAAAAGCGCTTGGATCAGAATATTCAATAAGCAAACTGCAAGGTAAAGCACTGCAAAGGAAAAATAATGATGAATAAAAGCGGCCAGCAATCCTAAAAATATCGCGATTGACACTGCCAGATCTAGCAACAATGGAAAGCTTGTGACAAACAGAGTATGCCACCAATGCCCCCAAACCAGACGATGACTGTTGATTAAGGTTTGTAAAACATTTTGATTACCGGTAAGAAACAAGATAAACGAAAACATCAAGGAAACAGCGAGAATAATGCCCGGAATAATCAAAAATAAGGTGCCGCTGATAACCATTAATGCATAGAGGACACCTAACAGCAGCAGTGGGATTAATTTTGTCATGGCATGGGCAAGTGAACCCAAAAAAGTCAGCGGTAGATCATCGATAAAGCAATGCAGACGGAACAATAAAGCGCTCAGCAACACAAAACCCAATAGCCCAAAGAACAGCATACTGGTAATCAGTGGACTAAAAGCGGGTTTGAGGGGAATTAATAACACGGGGCTAAAGATAAAAAAGGCACCAAGCAATGAGTAGGGAAGAGCGAGCCAAAAGGTCTGCCGGTATAAACGAAAGCCCTGCTCAAGAATTGATAGTTTGTCTTGAGGCTCACTTTTTAAAGTAAACATACTTAGGAGAAGGTCCTTTTGCTAACGTGTGCTTTAAGTATATAGTATCTGAAATAGCAGTCACTTTTCCAACCACAAAAGAGAATTAGATGAAAGCCCTTCGTATTCAGAACTTACGTAAAGTGTATCCCAACGGGCTTTGCGCACTCAAAGGTATTGACCTTGAAGTGGGTATTGGCGATTTCTTTGGTTTATTAGGTCCTAATGGCGCAGGAAAATCAACCACTATTGGGATCATTGCCTCGTTGGTGAATAAAACGAGCGGCAGCATTGAAATTTGTGGATATGATTTAGACAAGCAAAAAAGCGCTGCCAAAATGCAGTTAGGGTTAGTGCCGCAAGAATTTAATTTCAATGTTTTTGAGCGTTGTATCGATATTCTCACCAATCAAGCAGGGTATTATGGGATCCCGTATCCAAAAGCCGTAGAGCGTGCAGAATATTATCTGAAGCGGCTCGGGTTATGGGATAGAGCAGATTCTCCTGCGAGAACGTTATCGGGCGGCTTAAAACGTCGTTTAATGATAGCAAGAGGCCTTATTCATGAACCTAAAGTGCTCATTTTAGATGAGCCTACCGCTGGAGTAGATATAGAGCTTAGGCGTACCTTGTGGAATTTTTTGCAAGAGATCAATGCCAAAGGGGTGACCATTATTTTAACGACGCATTATTTAGAAGAGGCAGAAAGCTTATGCAAGCAGGTGGCGATCATCAACCATGGTGAAATCATCGAAAATACCAGTGTGAAACAATTGATGGCCAAATTGCATCGCGAAACCTTAGTGTTAGATTTAGAAACGCCCTTATCCTCACTGCCCGTTCTTGAAGGTTATGATTTTGTGAAAAATGATGATTTTACTTTGGAAGTGAGTTTTTCAAAAGACTCCTCTATTAATCAATTGTTTGCAGCATTGAGCGAGTTGGGCGTCGCTGTAGTAAGCCTTCGCAATAAAACCAATCGTTTAGAAGAACTATTTGTTAATCTCGTTGCCGATAAATAAAGGATTAAAGTGAATTATTTGAATTGGGTTGCGTTATGTACCGTCACGCGTCGTGAGATTGTGAGATTTTTTCGTATCTGGACGCAAACGCTGTTACCTTCACCGGTTTCGATGGTGCTGTATTTTGTGATCTTTGGCGGCTTGATAGGGCCTCGGATCGGCGTTATCGATGGCTATCGCTATATTGAATATATTGCCCCAGGCTTGATTATGATGAGTGTCATTAATAATTCATTCTCGAATGTGGTTGCCTCATTTTTTGGTGCCAAATTTCAGCGCAACATTGAAGAGATGTATGTGGCTCCTATGAAGAGTTGGGTGATATTGCTGGGCTTTATTTTAGGTGGAATAGCAAGAGGTTGCTTAGTTGGGTTGATTGTGACGGGAGTTTCTTTATTCTTTACTAAGCTGCATGCCCATAGCCTATGGGTTATCATTTGGGTCGTTTTCTTGACCGCTATGCTGTTTTCTTTAGCTGGGTTGATTAATGCTATTTTCTCTAAAAAATTTGATGACATTAGTATCATTCCGACATTCGTATTAACTCCGCTTACCTATCTTGGTGGTGTGTTTTATTCAATGCATATGCTGTCACCTTTTTGGCAGAAGTTATCTTATTTGAACCCGATGCTCTACATGGTCAATGCCTTTCGCTATGGCATGCTGGGGGTGTCAGATGTGCCTGTTGGTATTTCGATGTTATTTATTGGCGTCTGTAGTGTCTTGCTCTATTTATGGACATGGTATCTCTTGGAAAAAGGCACTGCTATTAAAGCCTAAGAATGATAGTATTAAGGGAATTTTTAATAGTCGCTAAATTGGTCTTTGACCCATGGCAATTGTTGTATGGTAATGTCTTTGCCGAGTTTAAAAATAGGGTATTTAATCACGCTAAAATAGGGTGAATAGTCAAAGTCGCTTGGGGTGAACAAGCGAGGATTGCGTTGAATAAGCTCTATATTACTTCCTTCATCTCGTTTAACCAGCGGCAAGATCGGAAAATCAACCGAATGGAATGCATCGGCAATCATAGAAGAGCAAATATCTTCGGTGGGTTTTAAAGCATTATGTTGAAACAATGATGATCGCCATCTTCTGGGAAAGAGACTCCAGGGAAATAAAAACCGGGCGAGATCAAAAACATGTCTTATGTTGTAGCGTTTTCCTAAGCGGCCAACCGCAAAGGCAATCACCCGTTGAATATTGGTTTCATCTAAACCTAGCGGGCGTAAAATGCGAATATGATCATCTTTATATTTGCTGAGAGGCGAGGCAATGGTACCTTCGCCCACCTCAGTTTCAATCAATAATTGGGTGTCATCAGGATAGTTGCTGAAACATTTGATCGTTTCTTGTAGGTGTTTACCTGGGATCTCGTTTAAACGGCCTGCGTACAAAGCGGCATGCGACCATGGGCTACGAGTGATTTGAGAGATAATCCGACTAACCCGATTACGGCCTTCAATCAGTAGCACATCACCAGGTTTCACCTCTTGTGTGATTTGCTGGAAATCGCACAAATAGGCGCGAAGGGGCGGCTCATTTTTGAGCAGCCAGTGTCCCACTTTGTGAATGACCCAGTCTGAGGGTGAAAATGTCATACAGAATCCTTTAGATGATATTTATAGTGTATCACTGCCGTGGGATTTTTGCGGGGGTAAGAGGTTTATAAATTAACTAACTTACAAATAGTTCTTCGGGCGCTTGGCGTCTAAATCGGCAATCCTGCCGATTTATCGAACCCTCTTTTCCGGGTTCGAACCATCAACTAACTTCAAAAAAAAGCCCGCAAAAGCGGGCTTTAATATTGAGGCGGGAGAGAGGATTGATTCGCGCCATCCCTGGCGCTCACCCTTCGGGCGCTTGGCGTCTAAATCGGCAATCCTGCTGATTTATCGAACCCTCTTTTCCGGGTTCGAACCATCAACTAACTTCAAAAAAAAGCCCGCAAAAGCGGGCTTTTTTTTGAAGTTGGCGGAGAGAGAGGGATTCGAACCCTCGGTACGTTTTACCGTACACACACTTTCCAGGCGTGCTCTTTCGACCGCTCAGACACCTCTCCGGGAAGGGTTGCCATTATATAACATCTCTTCGAAAAAGAAACGCCCAGCCCCTACATTAATGGTTTGGGATAATCGGTCTTTATGGCCTCCAGAACCCCATCCTTACTATATTCTTCATGACGGGTCATATATTGTTTAAATGATTCAATAATCGGTTTTATAGAGGGAACATGCTCATGATAATCCCCAGTCGGACGGGGCTCTCCAGCAAAATCAGTAATGCCCAACATGCCAGAGGTCGTCTTAGTGGTGAGCAGATCTTGGTCGTTTTCAAAAGATGATAACTCAGTGAATAATTCGTTGAGTCGTTCGCTTGGAATGTCTTTATCTAGATTGCCACCACCTAAACCATAACCTACTGTCAAGATATTGGGTAAGATATTGGCATAGTGTACATAAAGCGAAAACCAGGATTTTGATTTTTTCGTAGAGGATGGGATCAATACACGTGCGCGCTTTAACAAAGCTTGGCAGGAATCTGAGAGTGCAGTTAATTTTACAGCTACTTCACGATGGATGGGAACTGGAATAAACAAGGCACTATCACGACTGTTTTTAGCTCGCGTAGATAAAAATTCGGCGGTTCTTTCTAAATAGCGTAATAATATTTCCGGTACACGAGAGTCCTTGTCTTCAATCAATCTGTTTAATCGTCGACTAGAGTTGGTGAGGTTGGTTAATGCAACCTTATAAACCTAAGCCGTTACATATTGAGTGCTAGCTTGCGCAGGTCCCATCAATAAAGCAATTTCATTTACCAAAAATGGGTTTAATTCTCTAAAAAGTTGTTGGGAATCTTCCAGTAACTCTGAAAAATCGTCTTTTTCTGTTTTCTGAGGACTCTTCAGCATGTAAACTCCTAGAATGAAAGAATTTTTGGATGGGATGCCAATCATACCATGATAGCTGTTTTCAAAAAATACAGACCTGAGATCCTGGGAAGTGTGCTATGCATCGTATTGGGTTTACTCTCTGGCTTGTATAGCGATGGTGCCCAATCGCAATGGTATCTGGAATTAAAGAAACCCAAAATTATCCCGCCAGGCTGGGTATTTGGCGTTGTGTGGAGCGTGCTTTACCTGTTAATGGGAATTGCGCTGGGAAAAATTTGGAAAGTGCGGCTATTTAACTACTCCTTATTGGGTTTATTTGCCCTGCAAATGTTATTCAATTTATTATGGTCACCCTTATTTTTTTATTATCACTATATTCATCTTGCATTGATTGACATCTTTGTTTTATGGGTATGCTTAATCAGTCTCATGACGCAAGTAAGGATGTATCGCAGCATCTATTTGCTGTTGGTGCCTTATATATTATGGGTAAGTTTTGCATTAGCGCTGAATTATAGTATTTATAGATTGAATGTAGTGATAACGACATAACAAAATGCACTTCTGCTTTTTTATCTATGTCGCTATCGCCTAGAGTAGCATATTAAGTGCGAGTAATAACGTAGTTGCCAAAAGTAATGGTCTCAATTGGCATATCGTTAAAGTTCGCAGCATCATTATCTAAATAGGCCGCTAAGGTTTTAGCATCTAATTGGTTAGTTAAGAGCAAACCGAGTAGATTAACAAAAGCAGCTGTGTTTTCGGTGGGGACATTGGCTGTTACAGAAACAGCTGCATCACCGCCAGAAATTTGTTGGCAATTTTCTAGGTTTAAGGTTTTCATCATATCCTCCAAAACGAAAATTAAATTAAGCTCTTGAGATCACAAAATCGCCAACGACAATTTTTTCAATAGGCATGTCGTTAAAGCTAGGAGCTGCATTATCAACAATTGAGGCTAAGACTTTGGCATCGAGTTGATTGGTAAGCAACATGCCGAGCAAATTAACAAATTGGGATGTTTGATCGGTAGGTACATTCGCCGTTAACGTCACAGCAACATCGCCGCCGGAAACATGTTGGCAATTTTCTAGGTTTAATAACTTCATTTGGATCTCCACATAAGTTGCATTAAAAAACAGTGCAGGAGCACTATATTTTTTTAAATCTATGCTTTGCAACTCACACTCTGCCTAGTTTACTTTTATGCGTTGTTGGCTGCGCGGCTCTCAAACTGTCATGTACAGAAGAGTACACTCCAGTTTTCGAACGCTTGCCGCCTAGCCTAAAAGCAAACTAGTTTGAGTGTCATTCTGCCTAGTTTACTTTTATGCGTTGTTGGCTGCGCGGCTCTCAACCTGTCATGTACAGAAGAGTACACTCCGTGCAACTAGTTTGAGTGTCATTCTGCCTAGTTTACTTTTATGGTTGGTTAATTAGGAGTTTGGCAATGCGTTCGCCGGATTCAACAGCTGCTTCCATGGTGCCGATTTCGTCGATAATGGTGGCATGCTCACCCACAAAAAAAAGTCGGTCATTAATGGGCGCAAAGAGTGCTTTCATAATCGTTCCGTGATAATCAATTCGCTTGTCAATCTCTTGCCCTTGATGTGTATCAAATGCAGAATAGGAACCTAGGGCAAAGGGATCACTAATCCAAGATTTAGAAACTGGCACAGAATACTCGCTGTAGTTGATATCCTTTGCCGGGGTGACCGGTAACGTATTTAATATGGCATTACTAAAGCCAGCCTTAACCGTTTGCAGGCTCTGCGCGTATAATGCGTTATCTTGCAGTAATTGCCCATTATCTTGAATATAATAGAGATTAAGCAATTGTTTATCATCATTAAAAAAAGCCCCCATCTTTGCGGTTGAGACCCAATGACCAGAAGGGCTTTGTTGCTTAATTGGTAAGAGTACTTTTGCTGTCGTTCCATAAGGAATGCCTTGGATCTGCATTAATCGATGTTTACCAATAACGCGAGGATCAATTTGGATATTCTTAAAGACAGTACAAGGGATCGCCAATATTAATTTATTGCAAGTAACTGTTTCTCCGTCAGCAAAGGTCAACACGTATTGAGTGTTGTTATCTATATTTACGGCAGTCAGCACTTTATTTAGATGAAGACGATGATTGAGCTCAACCGCTAAACGCATCGGCAAAGAAGCATTACCGTCTCTTAATGAAATGCGATGTATCATCGGTT
>JBFWUT010000029.1:0-34922 GCA_050247135.1 Candidatus Berkiella sp. | reverse complement strand
TCCGATCTTTTTAAAGAGCTGTAAGGGAGAGTCTAACCAGTCAGCCAAACCATAAAACAACATGTAGCCAATACGCCCACCCAGTACCACGCCCATCGCCGTATAAAACAGCAAATCATTAATTCTTTCGGTGGACTCCCAACCGGGTAGTGCACGGGTACGTATTCTGGCAGCACACCAGCAGGCAGCAAAGCCTACCAAATACATTAATCCATACCATCGGATCTGGAAGGTATCATTAATATGTAAGATAACTGGATTTATAGTGGGATATTCTATCATAGGCTCAGTCTACCAGGGGATCAAAAAGATGGCATCACCGTGAAAGCAACGAACAATAAAATTCCACCAAAAATGCGTTTGACGATTAACACCGGCAAATGATGCACCAGCCAAACCCCTAAAGGCGCCGCCACTAAACTCGATAACCCAATTACCAGCGCTGCAGGCCAATAGACAAAGCCCCAGCATTGCGGCGGTAACTCTGGAATATGCCAGCCAACCACCATGGCAGTTGCCGCTCCTGAGAGCGCGGTTGGAAACGCTGAGGCAGCCGAGGTGGCGCTCACTTCTGGCACAGCCAAGCCATACCATAACAATAGCGGGATCACTAATAACCCACCGCCAATACCCAGTAATCCAGAACTCATGCCGATGATCACTGACAGCAAAAAGGGAATGATAATAGTCACTTTACGCAGTTCATGGGTTTTTGTCGGGGTTTGGCCCAATATCATTTTGATAGCTTGAATGATACAAAAAAAGGCAAAGGTGGTCTTGAGCAGGTGCGAAGGCAAATATTGCCCCACGACAATACCTAATAATGCGCCGAACATCATCCCAGGAACTAGCCACTTTAAAACATGCCACTTCACTGTTTTGCGCTTGCTTTGTACCCAGGTTGTCATGATAGAGGTTGTCACAATCACTGCTAATGAGGTACTGGTCGCTATCTGCATCATCTGTGCGTTTGGAAATTGTTGCCAAGAAAAAATCATTAACAAGGACGGAACAATAACGACACCGCCACCTAGACCCAATAACCCAGATAATAAGCCAGCGCCTAAGCCTATGAACACATAGGCAACCCATATTAGGCTCATTGTGGGATATCAATCCGCTCTAAAATTTTCTCAGCTTCTACTTCGTCAATCAGAACAAACTGCTTGATCTCTTCTTCATAAGCGTAAACCTCAGCATGACGAAGTTCAAACCACCAGCCATGAAGTTTCAACTTCCCCTCTTGTAGTTTTTGCTGCACGATAGGGTAGGTTTTTAAATTCTCTAGCTGTTGCAAAACATTCAGTTGGGAAAGACGGTTATGTTTTGCTAACTCGGGAGTTTGGTTATCATCATGATTTAAGAGATCCATGATAATTTTACCATCGGTGAGCCACTCAGTCAGGTTTGGCATTTGTTCGTTAGGTTTATCTAATAAAGCGCGCATCGCGCCACATTCTGAATGGCCACAAACAATGATATTACTTATCTTCAGTTCGTGCACAGCAAACTCAATAGCAGCAGCCTCTGATTTATCACCTCTTGAAAGACCTGTACCATGACAATGGCACGGCGGCACAATATTCCCTACATTACGAACCACAAACAGATCCCCAGGATCGGTTGATGCGAACAGGTTAGGAACAACCCGTGAATCCGAGCAAGCGATAAATAAGGTATCCGGGGATTGCCCGAGTGCCAATTTAGCAAAGGTTTCTAGATAATTAGGGCGTATATTTCGTCTAAACTCAACAATACCCTTCACCAGCTTTTTCATCGTTTTTATCTTTATATTGGGAGAATGGCAGAATTAAAGCAGTAAATACCTTTTTAATCCATCACTAGCAGCGTTTTTATTTAGTTGGTAAACTTTATTTGAAGGCAATGACTTTAGCGGTTTCTTGACTGAGGCGCTCGGTCATCTGAACGGCATTTAGGGGTCTGCTAAAATAATAGCCCTGCAACTCATCAACATGCTGCGCCATTAAATAATCAACTTGCTCTTTGGTTTCGACCCCTTCCGCAATGGTGCGGATCTTCAAACCTTTGGCCATGGCAACAATCGCATTCACGATGCTGGCATCCTCTGGGTTTTGACAAATGTGCTTAACAAACGATTGGTCGATTTTCAGTGCATCAATAGGGAATCGCCGCAAATAGCTCAACGATGAATAACCTGTTCCAAAATCATCAATTGAAATGGTAATGCCCATCGCTTTAAGCACTTTTAAACGTAATACGCAGCGATCAATGTTATCGATTAAAACACCCTCGGTTAACTCTAAATCTAACGATTGTGGTGGCAGCTCAGTTTCTTGTAATATGCGAGCTGTTTCCTTCACTAAATCACCGGTGCGAAATTGATAAGCTGAAAGATTAACTGATATTTTCAAGTGAGGAAAACCTGAGTCATGCCATACCTTTGTTTGCTCACAAGCTGTTTTTAACACCCAACGCCCCACCGCAACAATCACGCCAAGCTCCTCTGCTAGCGGTATAAATATATTGGAAGGCACCAACCCGAGCTCAGGACTATGCCAACGCAGCAGCGCTTCAACGCCACAAGTTAAACCTGTTTTAGCATCAATTTTCGGCTGATAATCGATATAAAATTCATTATTAACAAGCGCTCCACGCAACAGAACTTCCATACGTTGCTTTGCTAAAACTTGATCATTCATTTGTGGCAGGTACAATTGGAATGAATTACGCTCTGTCTGTTTGGCGTGATAAAGTGCCGTATCTGCATTAGTAAAGAGCGTTTGCACATCCTCAGCATCATCTGGAAAAATACTAACGCCGACAGAAGCACCCAATAAAATATCGTGCTCTTCAATATTAAAGAAATGCGAAGTGATAGCTAATAGAATATCTTGCACTTCGTCTTTTAGCTGTGAAAAATCTTCAACCTTCTCAATGATGAGCGCAAACTCATCACCTGTCACTCTGGCAACAAATTCTTTCTTTTTCACACAGCGCAGCAATCTAGCGGCAACCGTTTGTAAAATGGCATCGCCAATTTCATGCCCATAAGAATCGTTAAGCACTTTGAATTTGTCAATTCCTAGCATCAAAAGTGCAAAACGGTTATGCTCTGCTTTGGCTCGTTTAATTTGTGCCTGTATTTGCATCATCAACAAGGTGCGATTAGGCAAAGAAGTCAATGCATCATAATGGGTTAAAAATTGTAGCTCATCTTCCGTTTGCTTAAATTGAGTGATATCTGAGAACACCGCCACAAAGTGGATCAATTGTTCTTTATCATCATACATCGCGTTGATCGTTAAGCGTTGCGGATAAATTTCGCCATTTTTTCTCTTTTCCCATAATTCCCCCTGCCATTTTCCTTTGGATTTTAATGACAGATGCATTCGACGATAGAAATCTTCATTTTGTTTATCACTATGTAAAATATTGATCGATTGACCAATGATATCTTGTCTTGAAAAACCGGTGATCTCTGTAAATGAAGGATTGATTTCAATGATATGAAAATCAGGATCAGTAACAATGACACCTTCTGTGGTACTTTCAAATACTTTATTGAACAGCTCAAGTCGCTTTTGCGTTTCACGTTTGACAGTGACATCTAATAATGTTCCTGCCATACGCAAAGCACGACCATGCTTATTCCGCTCAACAATTTTACCACGCGCTAAGATCCAGCACCAATGGCCCAATTTGTGTAGTAAACGATGTTCCACTACAAAAAATGGATTCTCATCTGTCATGTGGAGCTTTAAGGCATTTAGTATTAGCGGGATATCTTCTGGATTGATTAGCTTTAGGTAATCTTCTCGATTACTTGGAATTTCGTCACGCTGGTATCCCAACAAATTTTCAAAGCTTTCATCAAAATACCAAAAATCATTTAACACATCCCAGTCAAACATAACTTCATTACTACCCCAAAGTGCCAAATTAAGACGCTCTTCGCTTTTGCTGAGCGCAACATCACGTTGCTCAACTTCTTCCAACATGGAATTAAAGCCCTCAGTTAAAGAGCCTAAATCATCTTGAGAAAGTTTTTGCGCACGCAGCGAATAGTCTTTGGTTTCTGTAATTCGTTTAACAGTTTGTAATAAATTGTAAAGGGATTTAGTCAATATTGTTTGCAATCGAAAGGTAACCATCATGGCACCAAGCAATGAAAACATTAAAATCATTGCTCCTACCATAATCAAATAATTGGTACGATATTTTATTTCATTCAAGGAAGATATTAAGACCACTTTACCTACAGGTTGCTGCTGATAGGTAATATCGCTAATAATTCGAACATAATCTTTCATGAAAGTGATAGTTTGATTGTTAGACAAAGTTGGCAATTCACTTTCTGGTAAATTTTTTGGATTGTGCACAACCAGCAATTTGCCATTTGTCGAATAAACCCAGGTACCGACAATCTCCGAGTTTTTTCTAAAATACTGTAAAACGTCATTAATTTTTTCAGTATCATTCGTGGCTAAGGCATGACCACCATAGTGATTGATCAAATCAACTTTACTTTGCAGTGATTTTTCAAGACCTTGGTGAGCTTGCCTGATATCAAATGAAATGAAAGCAATGCCAGCAAGGAGCAATGAAACCAAGCTCACTGTACAAGCATATAGTTGCACTTTTTGACTGAAAGAAAGTCTTAACAGTGCCATAGCAAAAGATACGATCCCTATTGATTAATATCTATATAAAGAATGGCACGTTTAGCTGAATATTTGTGGTATTTTAAACATTATCTACCATTTTTGCATTTGGCTAACAGTCAATGGGCGACGTTATTTGCCGCCACGAACAAGGCCGCCTAATCCCGCATCTTCCAGCGCGGTTTCAAGATATTGACGGATATCATGAGCGTGGTGAAAGTTCATCACTTCTTTGACTAATTGTTGCGCCTTAATCATAGTAAAATTGCGAATAATCCACTTTACTCTCGGGATGCTGTGAGCATTCATACTGAGCTGGTTATATCCGAGCCCTAGTAATGCAATCACTGCTGGGGGTTCTGAAGCCATTTCACCACAAATACCCACAGGTTTGTTGTATGCATGCGCAGCACTCGCCACAGCTTGCAAGGCATGCAACACGGCAGGATGTAACGAATCATATAGATTAGCGACATGAGCATTATTGCGATCAACTGCCAATAAATATTGCGTCAAATCGTTACTACCCACCGACAGAAAATCTACCCGTTTGATTAGCTCGTGGGCTTGATAAACCGCGGAGGGCACCTCAATCATCACACCAACTTCAGGAAAACGCGCATCACCACCTTCATCGATGATTTCTCGATGCGCTTGGCGTAATAACCTTAAGGCTTCTTCTACTTCATTGACGCTGGAAATCATTGGGAATAACACCCGCAAATTTTGTAAGCCATTGCTGGCACGAAGCATCGCTCGAAGTTGCACTAAAAAAATTTCTGGATGATCTAAAGTAACTCGAATACCACGCCATCCTAAAAAGGGGTTATCTTCGGTCACTGGGAAATAAGGCAAAAATTTATCGCCACCGACATCTAGTGTGCGGATAGTGACAGGTCTTGGTGCAAAACTTTCTAATAATTGGCGATAGATAAGATATTGCTCTTCTTCGCTGGGAAAGCGATCGCGTATCATAAACGGAACTTCCGTTCGATAAAGCCCCACCCCTTCGGCCCCTGCCTGAAGTGCAGGGCGAATATCAGCAACCAGCCCCGCATTAACACACAATGACACACGTGTGCCATCGGGGGTTACTGATTCAAGCTCCCGCAATTGATCTAAGCCTGCATAAAGTTCCTTTTCTTCTGCAGCTAATCGCGTGAAATCTTTTATCATCCCCTCTGTTGGCGAGGTAAAAACTTCACCGTGGTAGCCATCCACAATTATTGTTTTTTGATCGCACTTATGCGCAGGAAACCCACCTACACCCATCACGGCAGGAATGCCAATAGCTCTGGCTAAAATGGCCACATGGGAACTAGCTGAGCCTTTTAAAGAAACCATCCCTAATAAATGACCTTGTGGTACTTCAGCTAAATCTGAAGCAGAAATTTCGTCGCCAACCAAAATGGTATCTTTAGGATAAGTGAGTGGCGCAGGACTTTCGCTTTGCAAATTCGCCAATACACGGCGGCCTAAATCGAGCAAATCAGCAGAACGCTCTCTTAAGTAAGGATCTGTCATTGCTTCAAATTTATGGACTTGGCGTTTAATAATTTTACGCAACGCAAATGGCGCCCAGTGCCCTTCCTTAATCAATGCAATAATATCTTGCTTAATACTCTGGCTATCTAATATGCGCAAATAGGCATCAAATAAATTTTGTTCTTCCGGGAGCAATGTTTTAACTAAATGGCCCTTTAAACGTCGAATATCCGCACGGGTCATTTCCAAAGCTTGCTCAAAATATTCTATTTCTCTTGGAATATCGGTAATTTCTTTGTCAGAAACTGCATCTAAATCCGCTGGCAGCACCAGTACCGCCGTGCCAATTGCAATCCCCGGAGCAGAAGGGATCCCATGTAACATAGCTGGCGAAGAGAGAGGCGCAACAGCCAGATCGGAGATCATGCCGGCCGTTCTAGCATGGGCAATATAGCTTGCTAATTGTGCAGAAACAGTGACCAAGAAGGCGACCTCGCCTTCGTCAAAACGCCGAGGCTGACGTTGCTGAATGACTAAAATGCCCACCACTTTTCGTTGGTGGATCATAGGAACCCCTAAAAAAGCTGAATAGCGTTCCTCACCTGTCTCTGGAAAATAACGATAACGTGGGTGGCTTGGCGCGTCGCTTAAGTTTATCGGCTCTTCTCGTTCACCGACTAAACCAACAAGCCCTTCAGAAAAATGGATGGCAACTTTTCCATCTGCCCCTTCTAAAAATCCGACGGAAGCGGCTAACAGATAGTGATGTTTGCGGCGGTCAACTAAATAGGCAGAGCACGCTTCCACGCCCATGGCCGTAGAAACACGCTCAACAATGATGCGTAGTACTTCGCTTAAGTCTTGCGCTTCATTGACTTCCTGAACAATCTGCCGCAATACACTAAGCAATCGTACCTCCCTTACTTACGTGCCCACTAACAAAATGGCCCGAGTATTCGCTTTATTTTAAAGGTCGAGGGGATCTAATGTCATCAACTCTTTTTTAATATTCATCAATTTTGGCGCAAATTCCAGCAAAGCCTGTCGATAGACTTCACGCTTAAAGGCAACGACTTGGTAAAGAGGAAACCAATAGCTCACCCAGCGCCAATGATCAAACTCTGGTTTGATTGAAATATCTAACTTGATACTACTATCTTCGCCTTCTAAACGCAGTAAAAACCATTTTTGTTTTTGACCAATACAAGGGGGTCTCGTATCACTACGTACTAAACGCCGAGGTAAGCGATAGCTTAACCAACGTTCAGACTCGGCAATAACCGAAACTTCATGCGCTGATAAGCCGATTTCTTCATTTAATTCACGATATAGCGCATCTAAGAGTGCTTCATCATCGTGAATGCCACCTTGGGGAAATTGCCACGCTTCTTGGTTTATCCGACGCCCCCAAAAGAGTTGGCCAATAGAATTAGTTAGGATAATTCCTACATTCAATCGATATCCGTTTTCATCAATCACGGGAAACTCTTTTTAAATTGATAATATGTGATTATTTTTTCACATAGGCGGGCAACTCAGCAAACATTAAAAAAGCAAAGCGCAATTTTTGCGCTTTGCTAAATGTTGGGGTGCACTACTCATATCAAAGCTATCTAACTGCTAAGGCGGTTCGCTGTTGAGCTTGCCGCCTAGCCTAATCAAAAAACCTCGAATTCAGCGTGGCTTAGATGTTCCACACTAAAGAGAGTTTACCCGTGTTTTCATGACGGCTACCATCACCGCTCACTGTGTACAGTGTAGCAAGGTCACTTGCTAAAGCAGCAACATCATCATGTCTGCTATGGCTGTGGTAGTTATATTCAGCACGTAAGGACAATGCTTTGCACATAGGCACTGGGAATTCTGCACCTACGCCACCGATAAAGCCCCAACGATGATTGCGATCATTGTTGAAAGCAACGGAGTAAGGAACACCAGGTGCGATTGCTGTGAAGTTCACATCGTCAATACGGGTTACTTCAGCACCTAAACGAATATAGGGCAAGAAGTAAGGAGATACTTCATAACCAATACGAGCGGTTAAACCCACAACGGCATTATGATGATTGTTGCCACTGAAGGTACCTGAGATTAGGCCATCAACTGGGTCAATGACTGCGAAAGAAGCATTATCATCATGATCATGGCTTCTCCAATCAACGTTCACTTCACCACCAAGCAACCAACCGTTGCAACGTGCTTGGTAACCAGCAAGAATACCCCAGATAAAACGGCTATTGTTATCGTCTAAATCACCAATGCGATAAGAAGTCACTGATGCATCATCATGCAGAATGGAAACATCGACGTCACGATCGCTGTGCCAAGCCCAGCCACCGGAAACACCTAATACCCAGTTACCATCTGCGCAGCAACCTGCTTGTGCAGCAGCTGCAGCAAATAAAGTGGAAGAAAGACATAAAAGAATACTGATTTTTTTCATGATGTTCACCCCAAACTAATGTTAGTTAATTAAACACATTTTAGGTATAAGCGCTGAAGATACATTTGTCAAATTTTCGCTTAATTAAAAGATCATTTAGCTAAAGTGACGTCAAAAAAATGACACGAATAACAGGCGCTGCCCATTAATCATAATAGTATCTTAGAAAAAATTCCAAATTAGTGCGGCTTTTGCCGAATGCGTCTGCGGTTGTAGGGTACTGACAAAGGAAGGCGAAACCAGTCCATCATTCACCGTACCGTAAGCTTTAAGGGTTTTGCTCTTTGAATGCCAATTGTATTCAAGGCGAAAACTAGCACCACATAACATAGGTAAAGGCATTTCTACGCCAAAGCCACTCAAGGCACGGTGAACCCATGTTGAGGTAGAGATCTCTGTCCCATAAGGATAAACAGCAGGATTGCCAGTATAGCGAGTGGATAAGGTGTCATAACCCCATTCCATCCCCGCGCGGACATAAAACATAAAGAAAGGAGCAATCGAATAACCTGCTCTTGCCGTTAAACCATAAACCATATCGCGTTTGTAGTTCGTGACACCATTAAAACCAACGGCTCCATTGGTATCAGTAAAAGCAAAAGGTAAATCTTCGTTCATGCTGTGGTGATCAACATTTACCTCACCACCCACCAACCAATTACCCTTAACGGATTGGTAACCCATTAAAAGTCCCACAATGGAACCGGGTCCACTGTAATCACGAATGATCAGCGAGGATGGATAGTTTGCTGGGAATTGCGTACCCGTCAAATTAAACTGGGTTTGATTACTCCCAGTGCGACTACCATAGCCCACAGAAGCGCCAACCAGCCAATTGCTTACCCAAGGACTCTCCCAAGCATTCGCACTTAAAGAAATAAATAAGATCCACAACAGCGCTAATTTATTCCCTTTCATCCCACTATCCTTTTGCTCTCTTAAAAATTCCATATCAATGACACTTTGCCCGTATCAATTGAGGGCCTTGCTTCTATCGTGAATGCAGGGTTAACAACCCCATCTAATATTCTGCCGCTCCCCCGCTCAGAATGGCTGGGGAAATGGTAGTTGTATTCCATGCGCAAACTAATATGACAAAAACCAGGGAAGGGGAATTCTGCTCCCACTCCGACAAACACATGGTTTTGCCATGAATTATCTTTAATGGTCAGACCAAATGGGTAAGCTGAAGGTGCCCCCTGAAAATGGACTATGCTCTCATGATGTGTCGTTTCAAGTCCCAAACGCACATAAGAAAGAAAGAAGGGAGCCATATGATACCCAGCCCTAGCGCTGGCTGCATAGAAACCTTTACTGCGATTCTGGATGCGGGTATCCCATGCCAGCAAGCTAAAATCATCATTAAAGGTAAACACGCGCTCTTCGTCACCACCATACCAATCAGCGGCTAACTCAAGACCTGCTAGCCATTCGTCGCAGCGCATCTGATAACCCAACAATATACCGCCGCCAAAACCAGTATTTCGCTGCCGGTCTTGAAAATCGGTTTTCGGCAGGACAGGTAAACCCGTATAAAGCAAACCGATATCATAGTGACCGTCATACCTAGCATAGGTACCTGAGATCCCCGCCAAGGCATTACCTTGCCAACTAGCATGTGCACTCGCTGCTAACAGCATAAGCGCAAAACACCCTAATTTTCGCATGCTCACGTTTCAAACCTTATCAAACAGCTTCTCATGCCTTATCTTGCTGGAAAAAATGTTTTTCTACAATGAAAAAACGCCAAGTTGAGTTAACAACCTGGCGCTTAGGACTTTCCGAAAAAAGTATTATGCGAAGTTCCATACCCATGCGAACTTGATCGCGCTGGTTTCAGGATGTGGATGAGTAAAATTATGTGTACCAACAATTGGTAAAGCACCATCGTCGATCACTAAGTTTTCAGTCACAGCATAAGTGTATTCAAAACGGACCGTAGAAGGACCAATGAATGCAGGGAATTCAACACCGATACCCGCAACTGCACCCCAGAGATGTTCGCGCTTGGAGTTAAAGTCGGGTAATGCAGCAGCACCCAGCGTAATGTTCTCTTGAACCGTGGCCTCGTCACGACTGTATTGTGCACCAACGCGAACGTAGGGCATGAAGCCAGGTGTTACAAAATAGCCACCGCGCAGAGTCAACGCCCAAACTGGACCGCGCTCATAAAGCACGCTTCCAGCAACGCCATGTAAACCGGTAATGTTATCGGTAAACGCAAACTGACGGGTTTCTTCAAATTCTTGAAAATCGACATTTGCTTCAATACCTGCTAACCATCGGTCATAACGCACTTGCCAGCCTGCTAATAAGCCCACGATGGTACCTTGATCGGTAATCATAACGCTTCTTGCTGGAAAGTTGTAAACAGTGATAGCTGGGATCACGCCTGGCGCCACAAATTGAAGGTTATAACCTTCTTTTTGTCTTGCCCAACCCAATTCACCACCCAGTAAAAAATTACTGCAGGTGCTGGCTTGGCCTAGTGTACTTGCGAACACTGAAGCGGATAAAACGGAAAGTGCCAAAACGGATTTCATACGCATGGGAAATCATCCTTAATAACCATGAAACTTTTTTATTTAAGTTATCAAGTTTATCTATAAAAATATTCTATCGCCTTTAACAGGCTTCACAGCCATATTAACCGAAAATAAACTCTCTGCCAAATTACTCTGCGGGTAGGTTACGAGTCAATACTTTTTGGCTTGTATACCAAATTTAATTCCCTGGCAGCTTTAACTTCATCTAAGCGTTTGCAAGCTAATCGACTTGGAGCACTGCGAATTTTATCAGATTCTGTTTGCATTTCTTGCCAAATTTGTTGCATCGCTACAATAAAAGCATCCAACGTTTGTTTGGATTCTGTCTCTGTCGGCTCGATCAAAAAACATTCTGGGATCAAAAGCGGGAAATAAGTTGTTGGCGCATAGAAGCCAGCATCCAATATCCGCTTTGCCACGTCCATAGCACTGATTTCGTATTGTTTGGCTTCTTTTGCCAAGGTAATAATAAACTCGTGCGTAGCACGACGCTTGAAAGCGACGCTATATCCTAACTTTTGTAATTCGACCATTAAATAATTCGCATTCAACGTTGCATATTCCGCAACGCGGCATAAACCCTCTTTGCCCAGCAAACGAATATAAGCGTAGGCTCGCAACAAGATCCCAGCATTGCCCATAAAAGCGGATAAACGACCCACTGTTTTGGGGCATTCTTTCTCAGTTAACCATACATAGCCTTCTTGAGTAGAGGCAACCGTCGGCATGGGCAAATAGGGCAACAGTCTTTGGCTTACCGCCACCGGCCCACTACCTGGCCCTCCACCGCCGTGAGGGGTTGCAAAGGTTTTATGGAGATTCATATGCATCACATCAAAACCCATATCCCCTGGACGCACTTTGCCTAAAATAGCGTTGAGGTTTGCGCCATCGTAGTACAACAAGCCCCCTGCTTCATGCACTAATTTGGCCACCGTCACAATAGAACGCTCGAACACACCCAAGGTTGAAGGATTCGTTAACATGATCCCTGCTGTTTGGGGACCTAATAACTGTTGCAGTGCATTAATATCAATGTCGCCTTCGTGATTCGTAGGAACTTCTTTCACCGTGAAGCCACACATTGCAGCTGAAGCGGGGTTGGTACCATGCGCGGTGTCAGGGATCAGCATTTCGGTGCGCGCGTGATCATTCCTATCACGATGATAAGCTCTTATCATCGCAACGCCTGCCCATTCTCCTTGTGCACCAGCCATCGGCGTCAATGACACACCCGCCATGCCAGTAATGGCTTTTAAATACTGTTGTAATTCATAAAGACAATGCATAAACCCTTGACTGCTTTTGGTTAAAGCCAACGGGTGATGGCGAGCAAAACCTGGCAACATGGCAGCATGTTGCACCCCCCTGGGATTGTATTTCATAGTGCAAGAACCCAAGGGATAAAATTGAGTATCAATACAATAATTTTTTCGAGATAACCCTGTAAAATGCCTCACCACTTCTAATTCAGAGAGTTCCGGCAATAACATGGGCTTTTTTCTTAAGTATGTAAGACTTAAATCCGCTTTATTTGAAGCTTTAGGCGGTAGTTGTGACGAAGCTTGTCGGCCATGTTGACTTTTTTCAAAAATGTTCACGAGTTACTCCTTGCCACCGCTTTTTTCAACGCTTCAACAAATTGCTCAATATCTTTATCATTTTTAGTTTCTGTAACGCACATTAATAAACTATTTTCTAAGGAAGGATACCAAGGTGACAAATTAAAGCCGCCAGCAAAACCAAGTTGTCGCAAATTTTCTAATATCAAATTGACATCCGCTTTGAAACGCCACACAGATTCATGAAAATGATCTCCTGTAAATACCGGTTCAGCGATTTTCTGCGCCGTTAATAGTTGCGACAAATATTGGTGATTGGAGTAGCATTTTTGTGCAACCTGCTCTAAGCCTGTTGGCCCTAATAAGCTCATGTAGATAGTCGCCGCAGTGACCAAAAGTCCCTGATTAGTACATATGTTGGAAGTTGCTTTGCCTCGCCTAATATGCTGTTCTCTTGCTTGCAAAGTTAACGTGTAACCCTCTTGATTGTCTTTATCTTTTGTTAACCCTACCAAACGACCTGGCATTTGCCGCACTAACGCCAGTTTCGAACATAGAAAACCAAAGTAAGGCCCCCCTCCTGCTAAAGGTACTCCTAAAGGCTGACCTTCACCACAAGCAATATCTGCGCCCTTATTGCCCCATTCACCAGGCGGTTTTAGCCATGCCATGGCAATGGGATTTACCACTCCCACTACTAATGCGCCCTTCTCGTGCGACCAATCGGTGAGCTCATCCACATTTTCTAAACGCCCAAAAAAGTTGGGTTGCCCCAATACCATCACAGTACAATGAGGATTCTGTTGCCATTTTTTTTCAAGCGCATCTACAGTTATGATCCCGGTACTGTCGTGCGCGATCTCTTGAATGCGCACTCCAGAAGACCCTAAAATCGTCTGCAGCACCTGACGATAAAAAGGATGAATAGTGCTACCAATCCACACCGTTGGGTTCTGTTCTTTTGGCATAGAGCGAATGGCCATCAAAATGGCCTCACATAAGGCACTCGCCCCTTCATATAATGAAGCATTAGAAATATCCATGCCCATCATCGATGCCATCATGGTTTGATATTCCCACATTAGCTGCAACGATCCTTGACTGGCTTCAGCTTGATAGGGTGTGTAAGCGGTTAGAAACTCGCCACGTTGAGTAATATCCCATACTGCTGCAGGAATATGATGCTCATAAGCACCAGCCCCAATGAAACATTGTAGTTGTTCCGTTTGCTCTGCACGCTCATTCATTAATCGCATTAATTCCATTTCAGATAAGCCTTCTGGCACATCTTTCAAACTGTCGATCATGAGCGTTTGGGGAATTTCATCAAATAAATCTTCGATGCTTTTCACCCCAATTTGTTGCAACATGGCTTGCGTGTCTTGTTTAGTGTGGGGAATGAAGGGCATTTTTTATCCTTTATACGTGCTGCATTTCTGTTTTTTCGTCATAGCTTTTAGCATCTAATAATTTTTCCCAGTTTTCTGGGTTTGTTGGTTTAATTTTAATCATCCAACCTGCTTGGTAAGCATCTTGATTAACGAGGCCCGGGTTACTCTCTAATGCTTCATTAATAGCAACGACTTCGCCTGAGATTGGCGCATAAAGATCGGATGCCGCTTTAACAGATTCCACCACACCAAACTCTTTGCCAGCCACTAGCTGGGTTCCCACTTCGGGCAATTCAATAAACACCACATCACCTAGTAATTTTTGCGCATGGTCTGTGATACCTATTGTCATAAGATCATGGGCTTCACGCGCAACCCATTCATGCGTCAGAGTATATTTTAAATTTAACGGAGTTTGACTCATTGTATTTCCTTACGCTTTTGTCGCTCGATAAAAAGGTGGGGTAATTAGTTTTGCTTTTAAGCGCTTACCACGAATTTCTAGTTCGGTTTCTGTAAAGTGCCCTCTGGGCACTCGAGCTAAACCAATGCCACAGTTGAGGGTAGGTGAGAAGCCACCACTGGTTAATGTACCCGAAAGCCATTGCTGTTGCTCATTTTTGACATGAACAAGCATGTGTGAACGGCACACACCCTTCTCTTGCAACACTACACCTAGTAACTGATGCTCAGTCCCTTGTTTGCGTTTTGCTAGCAAGGCTTCTTTTCCAATAAAATCACGCAAGGGATCTTTGGTATCAACTGTCCAGCTTAAATTTGCTTCATCTGGATTAATCGTTTCATCCATATCAGTACCATACAAATTTAAACCGGCCTCTAGACGCAAGCTATCCCGCGCAGCCAAACCAATAGGATGAACCCCTGCATTGAGCAATTTATCCCACATCGTGGTCACATCAAGACTGGGTAACATTATTTCAACACCAGTCTCTCCGGTATAACCGGTTTTGGCTATCACCATGGCATTATCTATTAATAATTGAAACGGCTTCAATGCAGCCAATTTTTCGACCATGTCGGGGTTTAGAACGTCTTTAAGTTTCTCAAAACTTTTTGGCCCTTGCACAGCTAACAAGCTTAAATCACGACGTGGCGTTAATTTTACATTGAATGATTGAGATCGTGACCGCATCCATTGTTCGTCTTTTTGCGCAGTCCCAGCATTCACAACACATCGATAGTCATCGTTACCCAGTCGATAGACAATTAAATCATCGATAATGCCCGCGTTTTCATTTAACATGCAGGTATAAAGTGCTTTACCTGGCGTGTTTAATTTCATCACATCATTAGCCAAAAGCTGGCGTAAATAGGCAGATGCATCCTCACCTTGGATATCAATAGCCAACATATGAGAAACATCAAAAACACCGGCATCCTTTCTCACAAAATGGTGCTCTTCAAGCTGCGAACCGTAGTGTAACGGCATCTGCCAACCGGCAAAGGGCACCATCATGGCACCCAGCTCGAGATGTTTTTGGTATAGCGGTGTTGACTGTTCCATGTCTTATTTTCCTTCAGAAAGTTCCCATGGCGAGTTTAGTAAAGATTTGTTTTATGGATTTTTGTCGGTCGACGAAGGATAGTGCTTTGTTTCTTAAAAGCTGTACTACATTGTTTTGCGAAGCAAAACCCTGTTTGAAAAGTTCCATAGACCAGATCATCGCTTGATTGTGCCATTTGCGACGACGTTCGTAACGAGATAATACCGTTAGTGAACCAATATCTCTTGTCGCAGATTTTGCACGACTTAATTGCTTGACCAGCTCAGACACATCTAACAATCCTAAGTTAACGCCTTGTCCTGCTAGGGGATGCAAAGTATGGGCTGCATCTCCTACTAAAACACATCGCGAAGCAGCATAATGCTTTACATGGTGAGTGCGCAACTCAAAACTAAAACGTTGACCAACCAACTCGAGATCTCCCATGACTGCATTGATCTCTCTAGTCAAGATTGAATTGAATTCATTTTCTGGAAGTTGACAAAGCAAATCAGCATCAAAGGGAGAAGTTGCCCAAACAATAGAGCTGTGAAAAGGATCACACAACGGCAATAATGCGAGTGACCCGCTCTTAGCAAAGCGTTGAAACGCCGTCTGCTGATGGGAACATGAGCCCTTCACCGTCGCTACTAACGCTTTTTGCGCATAATCCCAACCCTTTGTTGGTATTTCAGATAAACTACGCATCAACGAATTTCCCCCATCAGCCGCGATCACCAGCGAAGCATTCAACCGCGCTTCGCAGGATAAGATAAGCTCAATTTGACAATCATCAACATGATAGCTTTTTGGGGTTTTTCCCCAAAAATAAGTCACTGTTTGGGTTGCAAGCTTTTGCCAAAGCGATCCCAGTATGACTTTTTGTTCAATGATATGACCCAAGTCAGATTCAAAATAATCCATCGCATTAAAATCAATTTTCCCGTCCATAACTTCATCCCATACTTTCATATGTTGATAAGCAGAGCATCGAGAACTTTGAATGATGGAAAAAACACCTAAGGATTCAAACAACTGTTGTGAAGCACGTGAAATTGCAAACACACGATTGTCATAGGCATCGGTATGCTGAGGTAGAGGCTTTGGTGGATGAGGCTGCGCTTCAACGAGCGCCACCTTAAATCCTTTTTGCGCCAAAGCAAGTACGCACGTTAAACCTACGACCCCTGCACCGACTATAATCACATCAAATCGCATCTTACATCAGTCCCATGCTATAGCGGGTAAATAGTTTTTTTGCGGGCGCAATACAATCGAATAAAGTCACACCTAATGCGCGAAGCCCCATTGGTAAGGGGCCGCCAGATAAATATTTGGCGATGTTATCGGTAGCAAAAATAATACGGCTTTGATCTGCCTGACGCGATTTTAAATAAACATCAAGAAAAGCAGTATTCCCTAAATCGATTTTGTCATGACTTGTGCAAAGTTGTTTTTTAAGCTGCCAAATATCGCGCAAACTTAAATTTAAACCCTGTGCAGCAATGGGATGCAGGCTGTGTGCTGCATTACCCATCAATAAAAAGCGATGACTTGTTTGTTGCGTAGCAACTTGCATGGTCAAAGGCACATAGATCCTTTTGCCTAAGCCCACTAGTTGGCCATAGCGTAACCCCAATGCCTGTTGGCAAGCCATTAAATATTCTTGATCATCAAGATCATGCAAGTGCTGTTTTTGGTCTTCAGTGACTGTAAAAACGGAGGTGGCTAGTTGGTTGCGCCAAGGTAATAATGCAAAAGCCCCATCTTTTAAAAACCGTTCTATTGCTGTATGCGCTGGCGCTGCCTTTCGTTGCAGGTTAGCCAAGATTGCGAAGTGGCCATACTCTGTTTTACGTACCTCAATCCCTAAATGCTTGCGCACGGAAGAATCGATCCCATCTGCGGCAACTAACAATTTGGTTTGAATTTTAAATGGGTTTTCCGTACTGATGGTGAGCTGCCAAGCTTGCTCTTGTTTGATATAATCGCTCAAGGTTGCATTATGATAAATCTTTGCATTAGGCATCTTCGCTAAAGCAGCAAATAATACCCGCTCAAGTTCATCAAAAGCCACCACTTGTCCTAGATAGGGCGCATCTTGTTCACTTGCTTTTAAATGACTTCTTCCCAAACGTCCGGCAACTGAAACCAAGACTTCCTGAATAGGAACTTTGTTTTGTTCCAAATGAGCCCAAACGCCTAAACTTTTGAGGATGTGTACGCTGGCATACGATAGCGCGACGGTGCGTGCTTGCATATCACTCACTATCGCCGTTGCAGCTGCCTTTTTTTCAACAACAACGACTTGATAATGACATTGGGCAAGCATCAGCGCCAAACTCGCGCCGACTACACCACCACCTAATATTACAACATCATACAACATTAGATATATCCAATAAGTTTAATATTACATAAGCGCTAGAGCTTTGATTTAGAGCACAAGGCTGTCTCTAGGTAAGTATCAGACCTTTAACGCTCACCTCATGAACTCGCTCGCTTTGCTCGCTCAAGTAGCTTTCCGTTCGCTTATAAACGTCTTATATCTTCCTGAAATTAGCTACTTTTTTTCATTATCGCTTCGATTTCTTTCACCGTTTTAGGCACCCCATGGGTTAGCACTACCGGCTTATCATCCACTAAAATATCATCTTCAATTCGCACGCCTATCCCGCGCCATTTGGCATCCACTTGTTGATTATCATGCGAGATGTAAAGACCCGGCTCGACTGTGAATACCATACCTTTTTCTAATAAACGCCAGCCATCGACTGTTTTATAGCTTCCAACATCATGAACATCCAAGCCCAACCAATGACCACTATTATGCATATAAAAAGGCAAGTAAGCTTTTTCTTCAATCAGTGTTTTAACGTCGCCTTTTAAGATTTTTAAATCCACTAACCCCTGTACCAATACTTCGAGGATAGTTTTTTGCATTAGATCCCAAGTTGCCTCTGGTTTAATCGCGTCGATAGCGGCAAGTTGCGAAGCCAATACCAGTTCATAAATAGCTTGCTGCTCTTTACCAAAGCGCCCATTCGCAGGAAAAGTACGAGTGATATCAGCAGCATAGTTATCTAGTTCAGCTCCGGCATCAATCAATACTAAATCATTTTCTTTAATTTGGGCATTGTTGCGGGTGTAATGTAAAATACAGGCGTTATTCCCTGCTGCAACGATGCAAGGATAGGCCACATGGCGACACCCTTTTCGATAAAATTCATAAAGAAGTGTCGCTTCTAATTCGTATTCATGCATGCCCACTTGACAATGCTCTATGGCACTGACATGCGCTTTTGCCGAAATATCACATACTTTATTTAACAGTTCGATCTCTGCTTTGGTTTTAAAAAGACGCATTTCGTCGAGCATAAGCCGCAAGTCAATAAATGTCGATGGCGCATGAATTCCCTTGCGCGCTTTCTTATGCTGCGTATCTACCCACGATAATAATTTTTTGTCAAAAGCAGGATTATTATTGACTAAAAAATAGATCGTCTGAATATCTGCAAATAGATTATTGAACTGCGAAGATGCTTCGCCAATGGGAAAAGCCTCATCTGCACCATATTGCTCCAATGCGCCTTTTATCCCAGCACGAGAGCCAGTCCATTGTTCAGCGGCAGGCTCTCTCTCTTGGCAAAATAAGATAAAGTGTTGCTTGCCTTCTTTTTTAAGCAACACAGCAATAGCAAAAGTCTCATCAAATCCGGTTAAATAATAAAAATAACTATCTTGTCGATAGGGTTGCTCGGTATCACTATTACGATGCTGCATAGGAGCTGCTGATAAAATAGCGATACTATTTTCTTGCATTTGTGCAAATATTTTTTGTCGGCGCGCTTTAAAATCCGTTTGTGATAACATGGCAACTCCTTTAATGAGCTGGTAAAGGATTTACTGCTGACTGTGGTGGATGACATTCAGCATAGATGAGCAAAACAGCCACTTTAACGAACTCTAATACTTCTGTGTAAGCAGCTTCATTTTCTTTAGTACTTTTGGTTTTCGTTGCAACTTCTTTGATCTCAGCAAGATCTGCCAAGGCTTCCTTTACGATATCTAGCTGTAGCCCCTTATTCTCTAGGGTCACCCCTTCAAGAAATCCTTCGCACCACTTTGCCAAAGCATTTAATCGTAATGACATCTTGGCATCATCATCAGGTAACAATAACAGCATGGCACCTGGTGCGGATTCAAGGTGGGACGCCGTCAGCACAAACAGTTTATTTAATAACTCAGTATCTGCCGAAAGTTTACTAAATGCTGGTTCTGTTAAAAATGCTTCCCATACCAACGGTAGTTCACGTGTGTCAGTACACAATAAGCCACTCATCAACCCATGAACATAAGCAGCAGAAAAAGGTGTATTTGCGGCAGATAAGACGGAGGCAAACTCATTAAAACTGGGCCAATTGGCAGACGACTCGTTCATTTCGTTGTTCTTACAATCAATTTTGTTACCTGGGCCAAGCTTAACATATTCATTGTATTGACCCCATGCATCCGTCCTGCCTATCATAACTGCAATTGATGAAATAATGGGGAGCAGGCTTGATGAGTATTGGAGAGAAGGGTTTCTGTGTTAGAATACTAGAAAAGGAATTTCTAGTAAGCTGTCCTCAGAATCAAGAACAAGCCTTGCGTGAGGCTGCGCTTTACTTGGACAAGCAGATGCGCCAAATTCGTAGCACAGGCAGAGTCATTGGCATCGAGCGCATCGCCGTGATGGCGGCATTAAATATCGCCAATGAGCTGATGGTACTTAAAAGCACGCAGCATGAGCCATCCGAAATTTTTTCAGAAAGATTGCGTGTTTTACAAGAAAAGATCGATGGTGTTTTAGCACAACACCCTGTACTGAAGGAGCCTTACGGATTAATGAGTGAGGCAGTACACGAAGAAACGTTGGAATTAACAGAATAGCTTTGGCTTTTTCTGGCTTGTTTGCCAGTACTCACTGTCTTCTGAGCCGATATTTACTGCCTTGGGAGCCAGAATGCGAATGCTGTTGTGCATGCCCACTTTAGTGGGAAGCCTGATGCATTCCTGAGGATCCCACTTGAACCAAAAGGGTTCGAGGCAAATAGTATAGCGGCAAGCTGGAGAAGCCATCTTACCATGTGGCAAAAGCAACAACTTCGACAACGCATTCGCGCAAAGCGACTCCTTCTTAGTGATACAGTTGTGCATACCTGTGCCCGAGCTGTCACCCGTCATCTGTTGCAACAACCTGAATTTCGAAACGCTCAACATATCGCTCTTTATATGAGTTTTAATAATGAAATATCGACGCAATCCATCTTTGATAAAGCACTAAGACTGCACAAATCTTGTTATCTTCCGTCTATTACCTCGACACATCATTTGAATTTTTACAAAGTGGATGTTGATACTTTGCTTTGCAAAAATCGCTTTGGGATCTTTGAGCCCCGCAGTCATGCTAAAGCTCGGTATGCCCATCAATTTGATTTGATACTAGTGCCCTTAGTGGCTTTTGATAAAGCGTTACATCGATTGGGTATGGGAGGTGGTTATTACGACAGGACATTTGCTTTTAAGCCCCCTGCCTCAAAACCTTATTTGGTGGGGTTAGGCTATGATTTTCAAAAGGTCAATCAACTACCCTATTCTAATTTAGACGTATCACTCGATATGGTCGTTACTGAAAAACGCATTTACCGAAAGCCGATTTAGAACCCGCCCGATACTATCCAATAACTACTGATCCCCAAACCAATACTCACTACGATGGCAAGCAATAATAGGGTATCGACGCTCCGACGTGTCATAATTTCCTCACAAGCGCAAAAAGCTACTAATAGTGTAGCCTAGATTATCCGATGGCAAGTTTTTTCTTTGCTTTTTTTGCGAATTTCCCTAAACTTGGCTCCAATAGGAGTAACTTACTCGAACCAGTTTGAATTTAGGCGAGGCACCCAGCAAGCGAATCCAAAGGAGTGCACGTTTTGGTGCATGACCGGTGGTGAGTGAGCGCAGGTAATAAAACATAAATTCAAAATGGAAAGCGTAAATGAGCCCGAGCTTTTGGCTAATGAAATCCGAGCCTGATACCTTCAGCATCATGGATCTCAAAAAGGCACACCAACAAACCACTTCTTGGGAAGGCGTTCGTAACTACCAAGCTCGCAATTTCATGCGTGATGAATTTCGTGTAGGCGATCTCGCTTTTTTCTATCATTCGAGCTGCCCGGAACCTGGCATTGTGGGTATCATGGAAGTGGTAAAAGCTTGCCACCCTGATCAAACAGCCTGGGACAAAACTTCACCGTACTATGACCCCAAAAGCACAGAAGCACTGCCTCGCTGGTACCTAGTCGATGTCAAACTCAAAGAAAAATTTAAGAGCCCCATTACCTTGGCGGCCTTAAAAAGCAACCCAAAACTTTGTACAATGCGATTATTACAAAGAGGTAATCGCTTATCCATCCTACCTATTAGCAAAGCTGAATGGGCCACCATCTTAAAAATGCGTTAACAAGGAAATAAAAACATGGCTACGCAAGATGAATTAAAACAAAAAGTTGCCAGCGCTGCATTAAAAGAAATCACACCTGGCACGATTGTGGGTGTGGGTACAGGAAGTACGGTTAACTATTTTATCGATCTATTAGCTTCGATGAAGCATGATATTGTTGGCGCGGTGGCTAGCTCCAAAGAAACCGAGAAGCGACTTAAAGCTCATGGGATTAACGTCGTTGATGTTAATGAAGGCCCCATTGCTGTTTATATTGATGGCGCTGATGAGTGCAATAATTATTGCCAGCTAGTCAAAGGTGGTGGCGCGGCATTAACCGGTGAAAAAATCATTGCTGCCATTGCCAAAAAATTTGTTTGCATCATTGATGAAAAAAAACGAGTTAAACAACTGGGCGAATTTCCCCTACCAATTGAAGTGATCCCCATGGCCCGCAGCTATGTGGCCAGAGAATTAGTAAAAATGGGTGGTGATCCAGTTTATCGCGAAGGGGTTATCACGGATTATGGTAATCAAATTCTAGATGTACATGATCTGCAAATTATGCAACCTGTGGCAATGGAACAAGCTATCAATCAAATCACTGGTGTGGTTTCTAACGGCTTATTTGCACATCGATGCGCCGATAAAGTCCTGATTGCTACAGCCACCGCGATCGAAGTGTTAACCCCACGCTAGGAACAGTCAATGAAACACTTACCAGAGAATATTCAACAATTCTTTACTTCCAAAGCATTTGGGGTAGCGGGGGCCTCAACGAATCGTGAGAAATATGGCAATAAAGTACTACGCTGCTATATTCAGCATCATCTCACGGTGTACCCGATTAACCCTCGCGCAAAAGTGATTGAAGGCATTGCCTGTTTTGATGATATTCAAAGCCTACCGGCTGAAGTCAAAAGCATTTCAGTGATTACGCCCCCTCTTATCACTGAACACATTGTGAATGAGGCGATTAAAAAAGGGATCACCAATATTTGGATGCAACCCGGAGCGGAAAGTCCCCTGGCAGTGAAAGCCTGTCAAGATGCATCAGTGAATGTGATTGCTGATGGTTCTTGCATCCTCGTCGCTTTAGGCTTTAAAGATATTTAATTGTAAAGTCTTAACAGATAATTTTTTGGCTAGGCAGCGAAATGAACGCAACCAACAACGCCAAAGATTCAGCTGTTAGGACTTTTTGCCTGTCATACCTGCGGTCAAAATAAAACTCATTGCTTGATTGGCAGACCAATTTATTGGCATTACTGCGCTTTTGGGTACGACTACCGATAACCCGCCAATTTGATAACTCAGCGGGATATAAACTAACACCTCATCATCATGAGCCCCTAGCGGTAAGCCAGCTAATGTTTCACAAGTAATAAACCCCATCACCTTCCCTAGTCCTGTTTCAATTAAAACGGCCTGCTGTGTCTTGGAAGTGGCGCTTTTATCAAAGTAACTCATGAGATCTTGAATGGCATTATAAACTGACTTAATGAAGGGGATCCTTTGGAAGGCTTTTTCAGCCATAGTATAGACTTTACGTACTATCCAGGCGTTTAATAACAGCCCCAATAAGAAAATGATGGCCAATCCCACCAGAATCCCAAGCCCTTTAAAATAGTATTGCGGCGGGACTAAAAGCTGTATTGCCCGGCCAAAAAAGGTTTCAAGGGTACTAAACACCCACACAACAACAGTAACGGTGACCGCAACAGGGACAAAAATCTTTAAACCATTCCAAAAGGTATTTTTTAACATGCGTGCTCCAAGTGAAAATTAGCTATTTTGCCGCAACAACCACAATGGTGAAACATGAAAGACTTTTCTAGCACCTAAAAGACCAATGAAGGTTATCACCAACGTACTTAATAATGTCCCATACCAAAACCATTTAGCACTTACCATAAATTGAATGCCGAAATAGCTTTGAGCTAAGTCTTTGGCTAGCAGCATAGCCATACCACTTCCTACTATACCGCAAAATAATCCTAACAAGCCAAATTCAATCACTAACAACTTGCCAATAAAGGCCTTATTCGCTCCTAATATTTGTAACATAGCACTTTCTTGCATTCGTTCTTTCAATGAGGACAATAAACTTGCATACATAATCAATATGCCTAGCAAGAAAACAATGAGCAACAATCCTTCTAGAGCAGTTGATATTTTAATCACCATTTCTCTGATGTTTTGTAAAATACTATCAATATCAATAATTGAAATTTCCACGTAGTCTTTTGCTAAAGCTAACAATGCTGCATCAAACTCTTTAGGAACATAGATGCTGGTAATGTAGGAATGGGCAAATTCATTGAGCACACCTTCAGGGAATATCACAAAGAAATTGGGTTTAAATGACTGCCATTCCAGGCTTCGCATTTGGACGATTTTTGCTGTGATAATTTCGTTTTCTATTTGAAAACTAACCGAATCATTCAAACTTAAACCTTGTCTTTGCGCAAAATGATGCTCGATAGAAATTACTGGCTGACCTTGTAATGATGTCCCCCATTGCTCACCTGCTAGCACTTGGTTATCTTTAGGTAGTTGGGTCATCCAGGTTAAATTAATCGGCCTTGATAACCCTCGATGCGAGCCAACAGGTTGGCTATTAATATGGCTCATTCGACCACGAACGATAGGATAAAAGGTAACGTCATCAATGCCATGTTGCGTGAACCATTTCTTTAAAGGATCAATTTGTTCTTGCTGCACATTCAGCAAAAAATAATTAGGTGCATTTGACGGGAGCTGAGTGCGCCACTGTTGCAAAAAATCATGCTTAATAATTTGTACTAAAAGTAGAAGCATCACAACGATAGTGAACACCAACCACTGGTTAATCGCCTGCTGGCGATGACGTTGCAAATAGGTCAATCCAAAACGCCAAACTAATCCACCATATCGACCCATAAACAGAAAGACATACCACATCCCATAAGCAATGGCGTAGATAGTGGCACCTAAAATAAAGACTTGTACACACAGTCGCAATGCAATATTTGGATCACTCACAGACATGAATAGCAAAGCGAGTAACGATAACACTGCAGCGACATAGCTAATAAGATGAAGACCGACATTCGCTGTAAAGTTGTTCTGAAAGATTTGCGAAGGGGCTATTTTGCGCAACTCGTAAATAGGTGGCAATGCAAAGCCTAATAGCAATAACAGTCCTGTTAACGCCCCTAACATGGCTCCCTGCGCATTGAGCGCCGCGCCGTAATAACCTAATGTTTTGGCATAGTTTAGCACGATTGCTGCAACACCATAGCCCGAACCAATACCAATTATCATTGTTAAACCGCATAGCGTTACTAATTGCAATAAGTGTATTGCAATTATCGTGTTACTCTTTGCCCCTAAGCAGCGCATCAGTGCAACATTTCTTTTTTGCCTATCGCTATATTCATGTGCACAAATAGCAATGGCAATACCTGCCAATAGCACTTGAATTAATAATATCACTGACAGATATTGCTGCACTTTCTCTATCGTTTGGCCTAGTCCTCTTCTCCCTGACTGAGGCGTTACCCAAGTAGCATCAGTGGAAAGCAAGGGCTTAAGGGTTGCTTGAAGATTTTTAGTACTTTGCCCACTAGCATTGAGTAGCAGTCTATAGGTCGCTCGCGAACCCGGTTGTAAAACGGCCATCTTATTAACATCATTGATATTGACATAACATAGTGGTGCTAGGATATTGCCACCTGAAAGGGCCAAAGGCCTTGCCTTAATGACTCCCGTAATTTTTAAACTGAGATTTCCCACCTGGATTATTTCGTTTAGTTGGGCACCGAGTTTTCCTAACAAATTTTGCTCAAGCCAGATCTCTCCTTCTTTAGGAGCTGATGTCGTTTCTATAGATTTATTCTCTGGCGTCTCAATTAATAATTTACCTCGCAGGGGAAATGGCGCCCTAATGCCATTGACATTCGCAAGTTGCAGACCCTTTTTTGCCGTCAACATGCTAAAAAACTCAACATTTTCTGAATGGGCTAACCCTTTGCCTGCTATTGCATTTTTGACAGTATCTGAAAAGGAATGAGGTGCCTCAATGACAAGATCTGCCCCCAACATAGTAGAGGCATCTTTTACAAATAAATCACTGAACCCCTGTATCAGGCAGCTTAGCAGCGTGACTGCAAAAGTAGCCAGAATCAATGCTGCGCTTAAAATTCGAAATTCGGTGATGTTTCGACTGCGCCATAATTGAAGTAGCGCAAGGTTCAACATGGAGCTAATGTTCCATCCTTCAACAACACGCTGCGCTGGCAACGCTTTGCTAATCCCGTATCGTGAGTCACAAAAATCAATGTGGTATGGTTTTTAGCATTCAGTTCAAACAATAAATCAATAATTTTTTCACCTGTTTGAGTATCTAAACAACCAGTAGGCTCGTCTGCAAATAAGACTTGGGGCTGAGTCACAAAAGCGCGGGCAATGGCTACCCGCTGTTGCTCACCACCTGATAGCTGTCTTGGATAATGCTTTAATCGATGTCCCAATTCTAATTCTGTTAAAATGGCTATCGCTTTACTGCGTGCCTCTGGAATTGCCGCTAGCTCTAAAGGAAGCATCACGTTTTCAAGTGCACTGAGTTCTGCCAACAAATCAAAATTTTGGAATACAAAACCAACTCGACCCAAACGAATCTTGGCGCGTTCATCTTCGCTTAATTGGGTTAAAGCAAAACCATTCAAGGTGATCTCACCCGCTGTTGCCACATCCAAACCCGCTAGCAAACTTAAAAGTGTGGTTTTCCCAGAGCCAGAAGCGCCTAAAATCGCCAATGTCTCTCCTTCATTGACGATGAGATCAACCCCTTTTAAGATGTCGATTGGTTGCGTAAATGCATAAACTCTTTTTTCAACTGCTTGTGCAGTGATAATGGCCATAATACCTATGATGCTTAATTGGTTCCCTAGCGTTCACTTTAGCCGATCTTTAATCACCTTCCTATGCTGTTTTTTTCTTTGCGCTAATGTCTGTGCCAAACCCACCATTCTCGTCATGGGGGATAGCCTCAGTGCCGCTTATCAGATGGCACCTCATAATGGCTGGGTTAATTTATTAGAGATCAAACTTAAAGAAAACTTTCCACAGGCTCAAGTCATTAACAGTAGTGTTGTGGGCGAAACCACGGCAGGTGGACTACAGCGCCTCCCAAAGCAGTTAGCCAAATATCGACCAGACATTGTGATCATTGAACTCGGCGGAAATGATGGATTAAGAGGATTACCCACCCCTAATATCAAAGCCAATTTAAACAAAATGATTGAGACAAGCCTTGCTCAACCTAGCAAGGTCCTGCTCGTGGGTATGCGTTTACCCCCCAATTATGGCCAGGGCTACACCCAAGAATTTGCCAATAACTACGTTTCCTTGAGCAAAGAGCACGCTATCCCGCTTGTTCCCTTTTTCTTAGATAAAGTCGCTTTGGCGCCAGGAATGATGTTGCCTGATCGCATCCATCCTACTGCAAAGGCTCAGGTCATTTTATTAGATAATATCTGGCCCCACTTAGAGCCACTCTTAGCACCTTACCATTAGCTGAGCCTACACCCTTTTCAGAGAGTCAAATTTGCTTACAGCCCATCTACTGTATAGGCCCTTTAGTCCCATTTCCCTGTAAAAACAATGCTGTAGACGGTAATATGCGATGTTAGTCGAATATCATACTTTTGTACTTTGCTGTTGAGGACCTACACAATGAGCACACTGCCTTCTGATAACACGTTAGAACAAGCAACCGAATCCACATTTGATTCATTTGTCGAAAAAATGATCACTGCGGCGGAACTGATGGTAAAGCCTGCTGATGCTAAAGCGCCTGAAGACAGCCTTTTAGAAGATCCCTTATTAGCGTATGAAGAGCCCGTGGCTGAAGCCGTTAAAGAGCTGATTGACGAAGAAAGCGTGGTAAGAGAAGGTTCTGCCAAAGAATTGTACCGTGTTAAATTACACAACGATGGTTTTGCAAAAAGCGAATCACGCACATTAAAAACAACTATTGAATCTTACAGCAAAGCAAAAAGTAACGGCTCAAACAAAATCGATTTAAATACGACAGGCGAAAGTGTTCATGGCGTGAAAGAAACAGGCGCTATCACTGCTAATACCCACGATACACCACCCGTCGCTGCGGCAGCTTTTGCACCGGCTGGCGCTATCGCGGCTCGCTTACCCGCTGCTGCTGCTGCACCCGCAGCTCCTGCGATGCCTGCTGCTGTTGCTGCACCGGCAATTCCTGCTGCTGCACCGGCTATTCCTGCTGCTGCTGCACCGGCTATTCCTGCTGCTGCACCTGCTATTCCTGCTGCTGCAACGCCTGCTGTTGCAACGCCTGCTGCTCCCCAAACTTGGGCAGAGTGGGTCAGAGACCAAGCGGATAAAGCAAATCCTTTACATTGGTTTGGTGGCAACAAGCCTGCTGATACCACACCAGCTACGCCTGCCGCTGAAACTGTCGATATGGCTGCTATTGATGATTTACTAGCCGGCTTTGATGCCGCTCCTGCTGCTGACACAACAGCTACCGTTGAAGCACCTCAAGCAGACGCAACACCGGCCACACAAAATGTTGCCGATGCAATCAATCCGTTAAATTGGTTAGGTCTTAACAAACCCGCTGCTGACGCTACACCAGAAGCACCTAAAGCAGATACAACACCAGCTACGCCTGCTGCTGCAACTGAAACGGTTGATAACGCCGCAATTGACGATTTATTAGCACAAATGGATACACCCGCTGCGGATACCACAGCCACCGCTGTTGAAGCACCTAAAGCCGATGCAACACCGGCTCAAACCTGGGGTGAATGGACTGCACAACAAGCAGACAGAATCAATCCTTTACATTGGTTTGGTGGCAACAAGCCTGCTGATACCACACCAGCTACGCCTGCCGCTGAAACTGTCGATATGGCTGCTATTGATGATTTACTAGCCGGCTTTGATGCAGCTCCTGCTGCTGACACAGCGGCTACCGTTGAAGCACCTAAAGCGGATGCAACGGCCACTGTTGAAGCGCCTAAAGCAGACACAACACCGGCCACACAAAATGTTGCCGATGCAATCAATCCGTTAAATTGGTTAGGTCTTAACAAGCCCGCTGCTGACGCTACACCAGAAGCACCTAAAGCAGATACAACACCAGCTACGCCTGCTGCTGCAACTGAAACGGTTGATAACGCCGCAATTGACGATTTATTAGCACAAATGAATGCAGCTGAACCTGTTGATACCGCTGCAATTGACGATTTATTAGCTGACTTTGATGCGGCTCCTGCTGCTGACACAACGGCTACCGTTGAAGCACCTCAAGCAGACGCAACACCGGCCACACAAAATGTCGCCGATGCAATCAATCCGTTAAATTGGTTTGGTCTTAACAAACCCGCTGCTGACGCTACACCAGAAGCACCTAAAGCAGAAGCAACACCGGCTACACCTGCTGCTGCAACTGAAACGGTTGATAACGCCGCAATTGACGATTTATTAGCACAAATGGAAACACCCGCTGCGGACACAACCACCACCGCTGTTGAAGCACCTAAAGCAGACACAACACCGGCTACGCCTGCTGCTGACACAACGGCTACCGTTGAAGCACCTAAAGTCGATGCAACACCAGCTACACAAAATGTTGCCGATGCAATCAATCCGTTAAATTGGTTAGGTCTTAACAAACCCGCTGCTGACGCTACACCAGAAGCACCTAAAGCAGATACAACACCAGCTACGCCTGCTGCTGCAACTGAAACGGTTGATAACGCCGCAATTGACGATTTATTAGGACAAATGAATGCAGCTGAACCTGTTGATACCGCTGCAATTGACGATTTATTAGCTGACTTTGATGCGGCTCCTGCTGCTGACACAACGGCCACCGTTGAAGCACCTCAAGCAGATGCTACACCGGCTGCACCTGCTACCACCGTACAAGCTACTGCTGATGCGATGAATCCCCTAGGCTGGCTCACCGGGTTGTTTGCGAACAAACCTGAAGCAACGACAGCGCCTGTGGTTGCTGCTGCTGAGCAAACCTTAACGGAAGTCCAAACAATCGGACCTGTGCCTAGCGCATTAACTCAGTCAGTATTAAACATTGCCAAAGGCGAACCTTCTAGCTTGACTAAAGATGACGTGGTTAATGAAGACCAGATCGACGATCTCTTGGCGATGATGTCAGGAGATGAAAAGGCAGATACAACGGCTGCAAGTCCTATTGACCACAATGCTGTTGATGCAGTGCTAGCCGGTTTTGATGCAGAAGAAGCCCAAATCGATGAAGCTACGCTAGCCGCTCTTTTGGGCGATGAACCAGCGTCAACGACCATCTCTGCTGATGATGTTGTCGTAGGTGTTAATACAGATCAAGTTGATGCCCTGTTAGCCCTCATGGACGATGTGACACCCGACACCACAAAGCCTGCTGTTGAGGGAACCACGGCTGGACCAATCGTTTCCAGCGCTATGAAGGGCGCATTAGGCACCTTACGTATCGCGACAGAAAAATATGAATTAGCGAATGCCGCTAAATTATTAGCCGAAGGCAAAGTTCAACAAGCACAAATGCAATTGGTCGAAACCCAACAAGCATTAAAAACAGCTGAAGTGAATGCCGAAGACAGCCGGGATGTGACAACCCCAGGTTACCTACAGAAGTTTATGGACTTTAACCAACCTGCTGCAACCAATTTGAATCCTGCTGCTGCGTTAACGTTCGCTCAAGGTAAAAAGGCTGAAGCGCATAACGCTTGCGAACATAAAGTCTCTGAATTAAGCAAAACGTTATTTAACGATAGCAAAATGCATACTGTGGCTGAGATCAAACCTGTACTTGCCGCATCCATTGCGAGTAACGAGGCTTTATTGAAGCATGCAGAAGATCAATTTGCACCTTTAAAAGAGGCTTATGCTAAAAGTGGTTTGACCGGATGGTTTAAACCGCATAGCAGTGCTTATAATGATGCGATGGATGCCGTCAGAGCGCATGAAGTGAAGTTAACACCACTTAAAGCCGCACAAACTGAAATTTTAGTCCTCGAAAAAGCAGTTGCTGCTTGGGATCAGTTGGTTGATGCTTTAAATAATCATGCTCGCGCTCACCAGCACTTTGCAACTTGCCAAGGCGAACTGCAGCAAGCTACTGCTAAAGTGGGTGAAACACTGCCCGCCATGCAAGCTGCGCAAGCAGAAGTAGACAAATTACAAGCTGCTCATCATGACAACCATCATGTCGATGCAACTCATGACGATACCGCCACGCATGCAGCACCAACCCTAGTGCAAGCGCCAGTGGATGAGCACGCAGCCGCGCATACTAGCTTCTAAGAAATTTCCCCCCCGTCCATGGATGGACCCTTTTCAGGGCAGTCAATTGATTGCCTTTTGCCAGCCTACCCCCCTTTTGGAGTAGGCTTTTTTTTGCCCTTCTCTATACGAACCCATCTACAGTTGGTAAACTACCCGCAAATTAAGGAGAAGACATGTCGATTTCTCTGCGACAAGATAAATGGCTTTTGGCGGGGGGACTCTTTGTACTACTAGGATCTCTGTTCTGCGCCATTCAATTCTACGACAGTTGGAAAACTTCCAAAATTGTTACGCTTCCTGTGCCAGATTGTGATCTCAGAAGAGGTCCTTGCATTTCAGAACTGCCCTCCGGCGAACGAATTGAACTACACGTTAAACCCACTCACATGCCGGTTCTGACTTCGGTACAACTCGAAGTTAAAACACAGATCCCAGTGAAAAAAATGTCGATCTACTTTAAAGGTGCAGAAATGAATATGGGCGAATTTCGCACCGTCTTGCTTCCCCAAAAAGAAGGGATCTACAGCGCTCAAACTATTTTACCAACCTGCATTCAAGATAATATGGTCTGGCATGCGGTAGTACAAATTGAAGCTAAAAATAAACGCTACAGTGCACCGTTTGTGCTAATTAATCAGAGGCCTACTGGCACCTAGCTGCCCCTCACTACCCCTCCCCCGCAACGCGGGAGAGGGATCAGAAATTAATCCAAATTTACTCGCGGATCTAATTCGCCTGCTTTGTAACGAAGCGCCATCTTTTCTAAACTGAGGGCATTAATTTTGTTGGCTTGTCCTGCAGTACCAAACGCTTCATAACGTGCAATACAAATATCACGCATTGCAATAGTCGCTACCGCTAAATATTTACGGGGATCAAACTCTTTGGTGTTGGTCGCGAAGAAACGGCGCAATGCACCGGTGGCCGCTAAGCGAAGATCGGTATCGATGTTCACTTTGCGCACACCGTGGCGAATACCTTCTTGAATTTCAGATACTGGCACACCATAGGTTTCACCCATATCGCCACCAAATTCATTAATCACTTGCAACCATTCTTGAGGAACGGAAGAAGAACCGTGCATCACAAGGTGAGTATCAGGAATGCGTTTGTGAATGGCTTTAATGCGTTCAATTGCCAAAATATCGCCTGTGGGTGGACGAGTAAATTTATAAGCCCCGTGGCTGGTACCAATTGCAATCGCTAAAGCATCGACCTTGGTTGCTTTCACGAAGCGTGCTGCTTCTTCGGGATCGGTTAACATCATATCATGCGTTAACTTGCCTTCTGCACCAGAACCATCTTCTTCGCCGGCGATCCCGGTTTCCAGGGATCCTAAGCAACCTAATTCCCCTTCAACCGATACCCCACAAGCATGCGCCATCGCAACGGCTAAGGAAGTCGTATTCACGTTGTATTCAAAACTGGAAGGTGTTTTCATATCTTCCATTAAAGAGCCATCCATCATGACCGAGGAAAACCCTAATTGAATGGATTGTTGGCAAACAGAAGGGGAGGCGCCATGATCCTGATGCATACAAATTGGAATATGCGGGAACTCTTCAATGGCAGCTTCAATTAAATGCTTTAAAAAACGAGAGCCAGCATATTTTCTAGCACCCGCTGAAGCTTGCACTATCACTGGGCTATCTGTTTTATCGGCCGCCTCCATAATGGCGCGCATTTGTTCTAAATTATTGACGTTGAATGCGGGAACACCATAATTGTTTTCCGCGGCATGATCCAGTAATTGGCGCATGGTAATTAAAGGCATATCTTATCCCCCTCAGTTAATCTTCTAGTGCTTGTGCTGTTAATATCTTTAATGCATTGGTGTGGCCACCCACGCCTAATACATCACCTTTCGTGACAATAACCTTGTCACCTTCTTGTAATATTCCTTGTTTCACCAGTAACGATAGAGCCCGTCTGGAAATTTCCCAAATTTTGTATAGAGTTAAATCAAATTCCACCGGGTATACCCCACGATATAAAGTCACCTTTTTGCACGTTACCGCTGAACGGCTGAGCGCATAAATGGGGATCCCAGAGCGAACTCTTGACATCCACAACGGCGTCGAACCCGATTCAGTGAGCGCAACAATGGCTTTAATGGACACATGGCTTGCAATGTTCATTGCCGCCTTCGCAATCGCCTTATCATGTCGTTCATAAGTTTCATGTGCTTCAGGTGATGTCACTCCAAGAGGACGATGCCTCTCTGCTGCTAGACAAATTTCGTTCAATACCGAAACTACTTTAACAGGATAATCACCCGTTGCTGTTTCTGCTGACAACATCACGGCATCTGTTCCATCTAAAATCGCATTGGCTGCATCAGAAACTTCTGCTCGAGTTGGGATGGGGCTGTGTATCATGGATTCCATCATTTGCGTGGCAGTGATCACGGCTTTATCACGCAGTCTGGCTCTATGAATAATATATTTTTGCACCCCAGGTAATTCAGCGAAGCCAATTTCAACCCCTAAATCACCCCTGGCGACCATTAAAGCATCAGAGGCATCAATTAATTCATCGATATTGTCTATAGCTTCAGCACGTTCAATTTTTGCCACAATTTGTGCTGTGGAGCCAGCTTCTTTCAGTAACTTTCGTGCATAGTGAATGTCTTGTGCTTCTCTTGGAAAAGACAGCGCAACATAATCAACAGGTTGTGTGGCAATAAAATCGATATCTTTAATGTCTTTTTCTGTCAGGCTCGGGGCTGATAGACCGCCACCTTTACGATTGAGACCTTTGTTATTGGTTAGTCTACCACCGTTGATTACCAGACATTCAATTCGTGAACCTTTTACATTTACGACCGACAATACAATCCGACCATCATCCAGCAATAATTGATCGCCTGCTGTTACTTCTTGTGGCAATTCAGGGTAATCCAACCCTACCTCGGTTTGATTACCCGCATTTTTGTCACAGGCAGCATCTAGGAAAAAAGTGGCTCCTTCGTTAAGCTGTACGCCCTCGGGGTTTTCAAAGCGGGCAACGCGGATTTTAGGCCCTTGCAAATCCAGCAAAACACCAATCGTTTTATTCAGTTCTTTGGCACAGCGCATCGCTAACTCAATGCGTCTTCTATGCTCTTCATAACTGCCATGGGAAAGGTTAATACGAATGATATTCGCACCCGCTTCAATCAGCGCATGCATTTTTTCATATTGATCAGTAGCAGGGCCTAGGGTTGTTATTATTTTTGTACGCCGTGGCATTATATATCCTACGCTATTAATTTTGAACGCTCTTGTAAAATAGAGACTGCAGGCAAGGTGATCCCTTCTAAGGCTTCTAAAAAGGCACCGCCGCCAGTAGACAGATAAGAGATCCCTTTAGTTACGTTAAACTGCTCAATCGCTGCCAAGGTATCTCCACCACCTGCCACCGAAAACGCGCTGCTATTAGCAACCGCCTTGGCCAATGCTTGAGTACCTTGCGCAAACGGTGTGAATTCAAAAACACCTCCCGGACCAGTCCATACTTTAGTCGGTGCCGTTTTTATGTGGTCAGGGTGTGTTTGG
>JBFWUT010000028.1:0-35055 GCA_050247135.1 Candidatus Berkiella sp. | reverse complement strand
AGTGGTAGGGTGAACAACTGCAAGTTTTTGGTTTAAAGTGACAACGCCGGAATTCTCATCAACAGAAATTCGAAATACTTCTATACCGCCCATTAATGTGCGGCCAACAATATCATTTGATTCTTTACTCATTACAATATCTTGACCTGATAGTGTTTCCTTTAAACCACTGTCAACTGCTATCGCTTTAACATCCAGTTGGTATTTAATTGCATCAGTATCTTGCACATCATTATTATCACTATCTTTAAATCCATCATTACCAAAGTTTACGGAAAACAATCCAGAAAATGAACCACTGGTGGGTGTGTTTAAAATCGTTTCATCAATGGTTAAGTTCGCAGTTGCGCTAGCAGTAAGAGTCACTGTTGGTGCATCATCATAGAATTGAATATTATTGCCTATTTGTATTGTTTTTGATGCTGGATCTTGATCGTTGTCAACGATCGTGACAGTTAATGAAAGAATGTTGTTAATTAAAGTACTTATATCATTGGCGTTGCTATCATCACTGTGGCGAACTGCTCGTCCTTGATCAAGCGTAACAAGTCCTGCATTATCAACAATTAAATTAAAGACTTCTCCGCCGGTTGCTGAGCTACCAATCACTTTGTTTCCTACAACCGAGAGAGTAATTGCCTCGTTTGTTAGCGTATCGATAAGACCCGTATCAACATTGGGTTGGCTGATGGATAATTTGTATTCAAGACTTTGTGTTTGGTCTGCACCAGGGATGATGGTAAAAGCATTTGGGAAATCGATAGAGTTTTTCACGTGTAAATTTGTTTCATCAACAGCAAGGTCATAATTAGCCGTAGAACTAGAAGACGAGTAATTATCAATAACAATAGGGTTGTCATCAGCAATTGTAATGGTGAGTAAGCCTTCTTTTTGATCGAAGTCAAAATCAGTTAACTCAAAGGTGAAATTGTCAAAACCTTGTGTATCCGTGGCGCCCGATGCAGAATCGTTGTCAATGGGTGCATTCAGATAATAAACATAATTACCGGTGGTTTGTTGTACTTCAAGAATATTGCCTTCTTTTGTTGTGACAGTTATTAAATTATTTTCTGGATCAATAATAGTTGAGCCACCTTCAATAGTGACATTCGAAACAATCCCACCATCTGCACCAAATCCTGTATTGACTTCATCAATTAACGAACCTGACACACTGGCTTGTGAACTTAATTCATGGCTTCCTATGGTTTGAATATCGGCTTCGTCGATGAAAGCATTGTGAGCCGCTGTAAATGGAGAATCATCAAAAATAAGTGCCAAGATCTGGTTGCTAGCAACATCGCCGTTGCTATCAGAAATATAATAGCTGAAGGGATCAACAAATAATTGTTGCTCACCAACTTGAAGACCTAAGTCTAAACTGACAACTGATATACCAGGTAGCCCCTCAATATGTGGCACATTGTGTAATAATTCATATACCAAATCACCTGGCTTGTAACCTCCGTAAAACGCAGTGTAGAGTGTTAATGTATTACCTTCAGGTGTAGTAATCACTTGGAAGCCGCTAGGATCCGTGTAAAAGCTGGTTACATTATAATTAGAAGGATAAAAATGACTAATACCACCTGGATCAGTAAAGCCAATTGCTGCTGCATTTGCAATGATGTCTTCAATTGTGATCCCATCTCTAATAACAGGGATTAAGCTATACGTTCCCGGGCCATCTTGCCCAAAAGAAGCACCTTCTTCAAAAATATTGGTTTGCACGATGTTAGGATTAGAAGGAGTAGTATCTGATTCCGATTCTGTATCGCCCCCTGAACGCAGGTTAACTTCAAACACAGGGGGCATTATAATTAATGGCGCTCTTGGTTGATCATTATATTTAGTAAGTACAGTAGTCGATTCTGTTTCAGATTGAATAGGTACAAAAGCTGTGCTTAAGTCTCTGCCTAGCGAATCAACTTGTCCTTTACCTAGATTTACTTCAACTTTAATGGGTGGTGATTGGCCTTCGTTTTGTACGTTGTCACCTGCTGCAGTCGGATTGTCTTGAAGTGTTAGGTTGATTTTATCAATATCAAAATTTGCATCATCAGGTGCTATAATTTTCACATTAAGCACAAGTGATTCACCGACCTTTAAATAATCGTAGGCGCCATTATCATTAAAAGTAATGCTTCCATCAGTATTCAATTGAATAATTGCACCACTTTGAAGGGTGATAGCTGTATTAACGGGATACATTGAAAGATCTAAAATGATCAAATTTGCATCTTGCTGTAAGAGCGCTTCGCTCTTTAAGGGTACCATATGTTCAACAATACCTTTTTCAGCAGACTTGGATATCTCGATGGTAATATTCCGTGTATGTAATTCAGAAGAAGTTGATGTGCTTTGCTGAGTTTGGTTGTTGTTTGATTTGTTCACAATTAATACACCTTACCCGCGGATAATTAACGGATTGTAAAACTATTACTCATGAGTAAGTATTGTACCTTGGTAGTTGATTGGTTATAGTTCAAAAATGCTGATGCGCTTTTACGATACTGCCATCAATGAATTCCCACTCTAGGTCTGGATCATGCACAAGCGTTTTAAAAATTTACATCAATTTAGCTTTCGAAGACCAACGGTTAAATTGTTGGAATATTGTGTTCCAGTATCCAAATTCTTCAGGAAGGTCGCGCCACGGACAACCTACTCGCATGCGGTATAAGATACTCTCTAGTGTTTCACGAAGAGAAGGCTTGTCATAAATTCGATGTTGGCGCAAAATCTCTTCTAGCTTTGGCCAAAGCTCATCAGTGAGCATTCGTCTTAGCATTGCAAACTCGTTTTTTGTTATTTTGACGAATGCATCTTGACGAGTTTGCTCTTATTCAATGAATTACAACTTTTGGAAAGTTAGCTTCTGGATGCCGCGGACAAGCCGCGGCAAGTAGCGTTGTGTGGAGCAGCGAATTGTCAACACGCCCTAGAGTCTGACTGTAAAGTCGAAATTAATTTATATTTTAATTCGTTCCAAACCATTTTGATGCTGGTTTTGATACAATCATTAACATTGCTCATTTTCATTTCTTGAGTATCAACACCTCACAACCAAATTCAGGGTGTCACGGCTCTTACTATAGCCTGTTTTGAGATTGGATATTGTTTCAGAAGTATAAAATGATCTTAAAATTCAATGAATTGTGAGATTATGCCGAATTAGTAATCAAGCTGTTTTATTATCTGCGGAGGGTTTATTGAGAGCACTTATCAGCTCGACGAGTGATTTTATTTCCATTGCATATCCAGCTATATCACCTTGTATACCAAAAAACGGAAAATGCTTGATAAAGTGTAATTGTTCTGTGCTATTCACCCCATTTATAATGGTTTCGATATTTATCAGATCCGGTCATTTCAGGCATTCTTTGATCAGATAGCACGACAGCGATATCATTCTCCGCAAGGATCTTAAGGCCTTCTTGTGCACTTGAGGCAGAAAAAACCTGGTATTCTTCCATGCCAAGTTGAACCACAAGTGTTTTTAAGATGGTTTTCTCATCATCAACCATGAGTATATTACTGTCCATATAAACCTAACCCATTAGCAGAACGCTAATGGGTATATCGGTTAACATCAATAGCCGCTTTACTGTTGAGATCGCAAGCGCATTCTATGTGCACTTGTTCTTGTTGCTTCAATGTTCGCCGTAAATTCTACATATTTGCGCCCCAACTTATTCTTAAGTTGCGGTGCTATCAACGTTGGCATGGCAGCAAGGCTGGCATAAACCGCACCGTCTCCTTTGGGTTTCAGTTGAGGATTGTTTTTGACAAACGCTATTGATTCATTCAGATCGCGAATGAATCGAGTTGTAAATTGTTTATCTCGCAAATGATTGGCCGTTAAACAAAGATGGGCACCTTTTACGTTTTGAATATTATTTAAATGCCATCCCTTATGATGCATTTGTTCTGTGATAGCATAAATATTTAGATGATGCGAATCAAAAGCGATAACACTTAAGTCGGCCTCTCCGAGTAGTCTTAGTTCAGGAATGCTTTGAAGTTCATTTACTACTTTGTTTTTTAAATTTAAAATTGATCGTGTTGTCTTTACATAGGTATCATGGCCTATAGAGAGCAACGTACCCCACGTCATTAATATATTAGCACCATTGCGGCTACCAGCTTGATTGGGAGTTATATACATGCCGATGGGAGAATCTAAATTAATATACGCTTGAAATTGACTAAATATTTTGTCAAATAATATCAGTGATGACATTTTAGGAACTTGCCCATATTTATGGGGATCCATAGAAACACTAGTGATACCTTTTAAATCGAAGCCGAATTGCCCAATATCAAATCCGGCTTCTTTAGCAAAGGGTAGTAAGAAGCCCCCTAAGCAAGCATCGACATGCATACCAATGTTGTGCCTTTGCGCTAATTCTCCGAGTTCCTTGATAGGGTCAATGGCACCACATGGAAAACTAGGTGCAGAGCCGACTAAAGCAATGGTATTATTATTAATCTTTTTCGCCATCGCTTGCACATCGGCGCGCTGTGTTTTTCCATCAACAGGTACTTTAATAAGCTCAATCCCGTAGTCTTTAGCCCCTTTATCAAATGCGGCATGAACAGTACTGGGCACCACCATATTGGGTCTTTTGATCCCTTTTGTTTCTTGTGCCCAATTTTTGTAGGTACGCATCGCTTCCATAATGCTATAAGTGCCGCCGGGTGTAATATTGCCACTCACAGTGCCTTCGCGAGCACCATAGAGTTTTGCACACCAAGCAATCACTTCAGCTTCACATTGTGCTAAGTCAGGCCAAGCACTGCCGTGTAATGGGTTGGTATAGGCGGCCAGTTTGAAGATCTCTGCATTGAGCTCATCTAAGTTAGGATCCGACAGATCGCGGTAGATCCCGCCTGAGATTAAATCGGCTAAATGTGTTGAGTCTGCTATTGTTTTGACATCCTTTAGAATACGTTCTTGACTCACAGCTTTTCTGGGTAAGCTGCGATAGCGAATTTTTCGTTTCTCATGTATGCCCTTATCAAGGGAATCTAGCGCAGGCTCAAATTCTTTATCTAATTTGCTTACAAATTTGCCACCGATATAAGGGACTTTGGGTAAATAGTCATAAATACGTTGCTGCCATTTTTCTTTTTCGGCCTGCCAATCATGTGTGAAGAGTTTATAAGCGGCAGGAACAGTGGCACCGATCGCTGCGCCACCTAATAAAATTTGGGTTGGAGTGTAGCGTACGAGTTGTTGATTAATGATTTGTACAAAGCTGCTTAACATCTGTCATTCTCCGGTGTTGTAGCCAAATAACTTTTTACCAGTGTAGTTACCACTGTATGCAACCTTTGCTTGGATCGTCAAATTACTTCAGTAATTTTTTTCTTTTAAATGCATTTTGTGATAAAAGCAGGATTGTTAGCTCATCATTTTCTGTTGTATTTGGAGTGATATATGTTATCTATGTCAATGCCCTCTTCTTTAACGCCCATTCTTGAAAAATTAAATACCAGCCAAGCAGAGCGTGATACTGGTAAAATTTATCAAACAAACAGTTTTAAAGATGGGCTTTATTTTATTGAGGAATTTAGGCGCACCAATCCCACCAAGAAAATCTCTGCAAAAATTGATATTGATAACACATTATTGACATACACTCATACGTTGGGTACCGATCATTGGTTCGATGATATGTTTAAAAAATTGATGGGCAGGGGTTTAACAGTCGATCAAGCAAAAGAGCAGTTATTACCTTTGTATCTCGATGTGGTACGTAATCTGCATGCTGACGATATTCAATTGATCGAAGAAGATACGCCAGAGATTTTGCAAAGATTACAAGATGAAGGCGTTGATGTGGTTGCATTAACAAGTCGAGGCTCATACATATTAGAACAAACGCTAGATCATTTAGCAAAGTTTAATATTAATTTCAACAAAGGCAGCTATGCTGATAAAGAGAAAATTTTACCGCAAAGTCCTGAGGGATTACTGACTCAGGGAATGATCCTAACGGGGGGGAAACATAAAGGTCTTTGCATGATGTCTGCTTTAGAAGACTTTGGCGACTTACCTGATTTCATCATCATGTGGGATGATAAATTAGAAAACCTAGAGAGAGTTCGATCTTCTGTTTGTGCCTATAACGAAAAAATGAAGGCCACGTCAGGGTTTGTGCCAGTTCAGTTTGTTGGTATTCGCTACAGCCGATTAGATCATATGATCCAAAATGTGGATAGGCATGTTACAGAAATCCAAGAGCAATATTTTAAACGGATTTTATCAGATGATCATGCTCGTGCTATCCATAGAGCTGATCAAAAGAAACACCGAGTAAATTACATTGCGATCGATCATCAACCCCAATTGAATACCGTGACAATTGCGGTTAGTAAACATGAAAACTTTTTAAAACTACAAAGTATTTGTGGCACGCTTGTCGACCGTGAAATCAAGGGCACAACGAGAGAGGTGCTGGGTAAGCCTAAATTAGCCCGCCAGTTCGTATTGACCATGGCACAATTCACTGCCTGCTATTTGGATATTCGTGAAGCGGGAATTATTGAACCTTCTCAAATGGCCGTGTTAGATCCCGTCTTCAGTGCTCCCTTGCCTAGAGTGACACCACAATTTCAAGCCGCTAGTACATTGCTTCCAAGTGCTGCAAATGATGACGATGTGCAAGCCCAGCCTGCAGGGTTGTCTGTAAAAGACAATTCAATGCGAACGCTAACCAAGTAATTTGTAAACAAACTAACAACGTCAAACAACCCTTATTTTAGGATATAGGTTGTTTGACATACCTCCAAACATTCGCTGCTATAATGAGAAGGTGCAGGTACACACTCGGAGGAAATATGTTAGAAAGTGAACAATTTATGGCAAAGGTTAGGAAAGAAACGCTTGCAGAGCTTGAGCGCTTAGCACGCTCATCAGAACTTTATGAAATCCGCTGCGGAGCAAATTATTTGGCGACCAATGTTTCAGAGCGTACAACGCAATCTGATTTAGATGTTTTTAAAGGTCAAATAACCGGATTATTAGCCAAGAACCCCGAACATAATGATTCCATTGCGTTTCAGACGGCATATCGGAGGCTAAGGACTACTTTGCCAAGTCGTGTTTCCCCTAGAGCAAAAAGCGTTGGCATTCTGCATTCTTATGGTGCTGTCACTCGGGAGTATGAGGAATATGAGATATATGAGGAAAGCGCACCACTTTTAAGAAATGACGCTTTAGTCCGTCAAAAGAGCAAGTAGATAATCCCATGGTTTTCTGCAAGCTAATTAACTGATACAATAAGCCCTTTATTCATTAGGTTGGAGAATAGTTATGGCAACTTCTGGAGTACACGAGGAATTGCTTGAGGCTGAGATTAAAAAATTCGAGGCCTATCCCAAAGAAACGATCGAGTACTATTTAAGCATTTTACGGGCGCCAAACAGGGAAGCAAGGCTTGAAGCACTGCCTGAAGAAGAACAATCAGCAGTATTAAACTATGAACTTTTAGCACTTAACATTGAGAGAATGGTTCAAGAAAGAGTGCGAAAAGCACATTTAGTCAAAGTGCCCAGTGAGCCTAATTTTAGACCGGCGCTCATTTTTGCTGCGCGGCAAGTTATCATTGAGGATGTAGATTCAGAAAGTTCAGAAGATCAGAGCCCCAGAAAAAATTTGATTAGAAGAAAAACCCAATAACTGTCTTAAACACTAAAAGTGAAATTGTGGCCCAAGCTTTGGCGTAGCTCTGCTACCTTCATCGTTTCTATCTGCTCCGGGAGTTGGGCATTTCCTTTCTATGGTTGTTACATACTGAGGAACAAGGGGTAAGGATGGACTTCTTGTTCGATTAGCTGTGACATCAAAGGCGGGATCAGGATCTGAAAATGCTCTTGATCGCGTAGGGGGGGATTGTTGATGTTCTTTAGTCAAGAACTCTCTAAATTGAGCGATGCTAAAAATTCGATCTTGTAATTCAGAAGTCAGCGCTTGCCCGTACGACGATTTGAGCTCATCCAATACTTCTGAGCCTTTGCCCATGACACAAATGGAGGGATGATGTGCCAATGCTTTTGCGAGAGATCCCGTTGTAGAGCTGTGGGCTATTATTTTGGCATTTTTAAAGTGGGTTAAGAGATCGTTAAATAAGGGTTCATTAATCCAGTCTTGATTGGGTCTTCCATAATTAGACTCAACACAGATATATCGGATACTACTTTCCTCAACATTCTGGGCTCTTAGAAACTCATGTAGTGCCCTAATTTGTGCAGGTGGTTCTTGAAAAGCTTGTTGAGATGGGAAAGTAAGGACATTCATATGAGGGACACGTAAAAAGACCGCTCTTAGCATTTTTTCACTAGATTCAAAATGAACAGTCACTAAAAAATTGATCATCGAAAACCCTTACAAAGATAATTTGCTTTACTAAGATGGCTTTGGTGCATCTTTGCGACGAATATAAAGGGTTTTATCAACACTCGCAATGAGTATGTCGTTATCGTCCCTAATCTCGACGGTAAAAACAGGCTCAATTTTACCTTCTCGATCGGCTCTTTGGCGCACCTCATCGATTTGTTCTTTACTTAAATAAAAAGTCGCATGCACTTTACCGCGACCTGGATTTTCAAAACGAATGGTGGCAGCTTTGTCCCAAACAATATAGTTTTTTCCTAAATTTTCCATGAGGATCAACATATAAAAAGGATCCACCATGGCGTAAAGTGTGCCACCAAATTGCGTACCCACATAATTTTTATTCCAAAAGCACAGCTTCATTTCTACTTCAATCCGGGTGAAATCTTTCGCGATATGCTTAACCCGGATCCCAGCACCTAAAAAAGGCGGCCAAAAATTGATCCACCGTAACAGGAAATTTTTTGTCATAAAGGGGCTCAAAGTGGTGTGAATATACTTCAGTTTAAGGGTATAACCTGTTCTAATTCAATGGTATGATCGTGTCCTGTTAGTTAGTAACTTCGAGAAGTATTCAGCATCCTGGAATTAAACCTGAAGAGATTGCTTTCTTTTACACAGAACCTTTTGATCCACACCTTGGTCAATTTGCTTGGCTTTATAATCCCGTTAAAAAGTTTGAATACGCGCAAGCTAAGCAATATGTTTGTAAATTAAAGCAAGAAGCAGCTGGTAGCAATGGATTCACCTTGTTGGAATGCCAAAATAAAGGTGATCAAAAAGCATACATTAAAGACGGTGTTACACAATTAGGCTGGTTTAAAGATAAAACAGCGGACAAAGTAAAGAGAACGACACTACCTGCGATAACCTATTCATTAAGAACAAGGTCTCAGTCGCAGGTTAAAAACCAAGTCATTCAGGTAAAGCCGGATGAGCCAGCTTTAAATAAACGTCAGGCAAATCGCTGATAGCGATAGTGATTTGACAATCTAATTGCTTTAATGATTGTGCAAATGTCATTTTTAGCTTTTCCATTAGGGAAGCTGCAATAGCATTTTTTAATGCGTCGCTTCTTCCCTTTATGACTCCTATCGATAAATGAACAAATGCATTGTGCTGGTCAGCATCACCTATTACATAGGTCTGATGCCTAATCATTCTACTCTTACAACTTCTTAATTCAGTGGGTAGTTGTTCACTTAACGTATGATGAATTGCTATAAGCAATTCGGTTAATTCATTTTCAAGAACATTATCACTCATTTCTAATGTGATTTGCGGCATTTTATGACTCTAACTAGGTTGATGTACAACAATTATGTCGAAGAGGTGAACTATCGCCAACTAGGTCTTTGCTGGTTCGGGACACAACTGCTAATTAGAACGAACTAACCCTGAAAATCATGGTCAAATTTTACATAGAGAGTGTGAAAGTAGGGGGCAATATGGCAGCCGGTGGAATGAGGCGACTTGGCGCAAAAATGTTTGAGACTGCAGCATCAGCGGCTCGAAGTCCAGCAATGAAACGGATGGGAAATGAGGTTGGCGAATGGGCTGCAGGGCAGGTGATCGGTCAGGTGATTAATCCTGTTCTCGATCCGAATGGAAATAGCTCTAAGCTAGGTTATATGAAAACTGCTTCGAAAGGTAAATTAGGTTCAGCTTTGTTTAATTTTGCAGCCGATTCCTTAGTCGATTCTTTAAAATCTGGCCCAAAAGCAGCTGCTCCGACATCTGCCCACTGTGCAGAAATGCATCATACCCTTTTAACCTCACCCATGCCCTCGGCACCAGAAACGAGTCTTCGAGATCGATTATTTCAAATGTCTTCGACTGGGTTTGGTATTTCAATGGCTCAACATACGGCAATGATGCAACATACTGAACCTGAATTTAATGTGACTTCTTTACTAGATCAAGGATTCTCAGGCCAAAAAAGTTTTTTACAGATGTTTAAGAAAAATGCAGGTATCACTGAAGAAAATGATGCCAAGGTAGAGGTTTCTCAGAAAGCTCAAGTCGATGCCGGTGCTGATGTTGAGGCAGATCATAGCGCAGATGCAGACGCAGCACAGGTGAGTGAACAGGTTTCACCTTCACGAAATAAAATATAGGAAATACATAATGGCTGAAGATGAACAGCAAGAATATAATGAAAAAATAAATGAATCTCTTGCATTAATCGATTCAATTGGTGAATCAGAGTTCGCTAAAATTATGATACCTAAACGTAAAGAAATGGAAGAACTATTTCGAAGTCAATCCCCATTTACTGATCAAAACGCTATTAATATTATCATTAATTATGCTCTCATATTAGATGAACATCATTCTCAAGAAGAAAAGGAAGCGACCAAAAGACGTGAGAGGTATGAGCATTTGTTGGTAGCTTGTTTTAATGCAGGCTATGCATTGGGAGTTGGAAAAGACTGCCCCAGCGCCTTGCCCATTATGGCTTTAGCTGCACTGAATATTGATATGGGTAAAAAATTACTTGCTGGTTACACTAAACAAACTAAATCTGCAGAAAGTAAAGACGATTCAAATCACTCTGAAACATAAGCAAATCGTGGCTGTTCACCCTGTTCGCCAGATACAATTTCTGTAAAAAGGGCTAATGGTCTCACCCACACGCTGTTTATACCAAATTCACCACAATCATATAAGGCTTGATAGATCACCATCTCTTCATACGTTTCACTATGAATGGCCGTTCCCAGTACGCGATAGTGTTGTTGATTCTTATAATGGCGGTAAATGCCTGTTTTTATCTTATTTGTACTCATTCTATATCATTTCCACTTGATTTAAGGTAGTTACTCGGATAAAGTTGCAGGTCAATTATTCATAAAAATAAGTTAAATGACACATTCTTAATCGAAGTTGCTGAGGTGCATTATGATAAAGGGTACAGAAAAAGACAAAAGCAAAAAAAAACAAGAGCCAGATACGAGCATATGGAAAGGCAAAATCATGCCAACCATTCTGAGAGGTAGTACAGAACATAACAAGAAAGTACGCGAAGAAAGTTCTCAACGTAAACTCCAAATGCAGCAAAACAGCGAAAGAGGTCATGTTGTGGCATCTACTGCGCAACAGCCTGCCGTTAAGAAAGACACTATGCGTCACGTGAAAGAAATCGATGCATTGTTCAAAAGAGCAGAGCAATTAATCGAGGGCTTTTCTGTCCTAGCTACCCCAAAGCAAGAGATAGTCACAAAAGATGCTAGCAATGTTGGTGAGCAGGTGCCAAAATCACAATTTCATTGCGATGAAACATTGGATGATTTACCACATACCCCCGAAGCTCCTACAGTTTTAGTCCGAAGTCCTTTTAGCAAAGCAAAGGCTAAAGCTGCAAGGTTAAAGGTTGGCTTATCTGAAGAATGTCGAGGGATGTATGAGATAGATGAGCTCCATCGTCGGATAGATTACCTTGCGAGTTTACGTCCTAAGAAATAACGAATATATTATTGTCAATGCTAGCTATATTAAAGGGCGATCAAAAGAGTGCCCAGATTAGTTAGCATTGATGACAAGCTGTGATTAAGATTATAATTAAGGCTATGTCAATTAAATCAATGGTATATCAATGAAAGCCTTCATAACCCCCTCGCAAAGCACCCAAACTAATTTCTCAAATGAAGAAATGTCAATATTTTATAAATTAATAAAAGCTTTAGCAGCAGGTGATTTTGTGGCATTGGATAAACTATTACCGGCGGATAATTCGCCTAGCTCACGAAGCCTAACTTTACATTTTGATGCCTTTATTCGGAATATTGAACAACAAGCCCTTCCGCTTGATGTAAAAGAAGCGATTGGCCAGCAGATCTCAATGAGTGAATTTGTTAAAAAGATGCTTTAGTGGTTTTGTTACAACACATCAAGGATAATGTAGATGATTGTTTCAATTATTGGTTCTGGTGCTTTGGGTAAGATCTATGGCGGCCTGTTAGCTCAAGCCAATCATGAAGTGCATTATTTAATGCGTTCTGAATATAACGAAATTCACAAAAGTCAATACTTTAATTTAGTTTTCATCGATCCTGAAAATCTAATTAGGATCGAGGATCCCATTATTCACAATCACCCCAATCAGTTACCCGCTTCTGATCTCGTTATCATTGCATTAAAAACAACCGAAAATGCCCACATAAGCTCTTTAATAGCCCATTGCCTAAAAGATGACTCCATGGTGCTGGTTATTCAAAATGGTATAGGCAATGAGGAATGGATTTCGCGCTTCACTGGCAAATGTCCTCTCATCTGTGGTATTTCCACAGTGGGTGCGTATAGAGCTGATCCCTTAACCGTCGATATTGCTTTTATGGGTGACTTAAAAATTGCTCCTTATCAAATGAAAGATCTGGAACTTTGTCAATCGCTATCGTTGCCGCTATCGGCGGCGTTTAATTATCCTGTTCATGTGTATAAAAACTACAAAGAAATTCGCTGGCATAAATTGTTATGGAATATTCCTTTTGCTACTTTATCGATTATATATGATAAAAGTACGAATATATTAGCTTCAACACAGCCTTATGCTACCATCGTGCGAAATGTAATAAGCGAAGTAGTGGACATTGCGGCGAGCGAGGGCGTTAAAATAACCCAAGATTATATCGAAAAAATGCTAGCCTCGACGCAAAAAAACAAAAATTACTATCCCAGTATGTATCGGGATTATGTGGAAGGAAAAGCGATTGAGAAAGAATATTTTATAGATAATGTTTTAGAAATTGCCAAAAAACACGATATTAAAACACCTATGCTTAACTTGATTGAGTCAAAATTAGCACAAAGTTGAGCACCGGTTGAGATCTCAGCTTTGATGTTTAGCTACACGGGATTTTTCATAAAGCACTGTCAATTTGCGCTCTTTTGCTACAATAACTGAACTACTTTGGCGTTAAACAATCATACAAAAAATGAACGCCAAAGGAGAGTTATCATGCCTGTTACATTCAATTCACATTTTGACGATACTGAATACAAAAATAGATCCCTTACACTGGAAATTGAAGGGTTAAGACGTTTTATCACGCCGGATGATGAATTATTAGAAGGTCTTAACATGCTCGAATATCGAATTGAGCGTGAAAAAGCTTCAATTGCTGAAATTGCTGAAATGCTTGATCAAAAATCCTATGTCGATCCCACAAAGTTAGATGAAGAAAATGAGCAAACCAGAAAAGAACTTCTGGAACAAACTAAAGAACATCAAAAGGATATTAAAAAGCTTAAATTTCAATCACGTGAAATTCCTAAGGCTATCCAACGATTAGAAGCTATTAAAAATGCTAAGCAACAAGATGTTGCTGTTTTTACCATCCCTAAGGATATTTCGAGAAAAGAAGTAAAAGCGATATTAAATGAAATTGAAGAGCGATTAAAGCAACCCATTCTGTCAAAAGAAAAACGTATGCTAACCTATCTGCAAGGAAATCTTGAAACCGTAAAAACCATGCTTGACACTGACAAAGAATTTGATGATGTTAATTTCTATGTTCATCAAAATGAATTAAAATATGTTGCTAAATTGCAAACGCTACATCATGCACAAACCCAAGTTGCCACCAATATGCTAGAAAATATTTTACAAAACCTAACGGATGAGCAACAACGCTTGCGTCAGAATAACTCGCCGATCCATCAGCATTTTACCCGACCCATTGCAAAAATTGAAGCAACGTTAAAAGACGTTAAACAAGCCCCCAAGCTACTTAGCAACAAAGTGGTTATGAAAGATACTGTCTCTGTGGTAAACAACCTGAGTCGTGTGGTTGAAAGAGAAAAAGCGGTGTCACCCTCATTTAAGGATAGATTGCGCAATTTTGTTAACGGCTTCAGAAGTTTTATGAACCATGCATTTAATGTCAACATACCTGAAGTTGAATCCTTAAAATCAAGGACGCTTACGAATATGTTTGATACTCAAAAACAAGCTAATCATTTTAGAAAAATTGTGCCGCAGGTTATTCCAGACAATAAACCACTTAATAAAGGACCTAGTCTGTGAGGATAAGCATGAAAATAATGGCGCTCAGGGAGAGCGCCATAACGGTTAATGTTGTTTTGAGGCGAGCAAATTGCCTAATTCATCTGCGTGATCTTCTTCATCTTTTAAAATATGTTCTAACATGGTGCGGGTGGTTGAATCCGCTTGGAACCATTCAATCAGTTTGCGATAAAATGAGATCACGGCACGTTCTGCAATTAAATCTTCTTTAATCATGTCGTGTAAGCTCGTCCCTTTGCCATATTCTGTGAGCGTATTATCAATCACTGCTTTAGGATTAAAATTAGGATCTCCTCCTAATTGATTAATTCTTTCGGCAATCATCATCATATGTAGCTCTTCTTCTTCGGCATGTTCTCTGAACTCATCTGCCACTTGAAGATAGTTAATGCCCTTGGCAATAATTTGATGGTGGCGATAGCGCAATACGCAAAGAATTTCTGTAGCAAGAGCGCTATTTAATAGGTTACAAGCTTCCGTTAAATCCAGTGGGTAATCTGATGTAACAGCACCGGATTCAACAGAGGTTTTTGCCTGTTGGCGAATATGCTCAATATTTTTTTTGTCGAGCAATGATTGTGCATTAGGTTGTTTCATATGGAGCCCCATTGATTAAAGATCATCTTTGGGGCTATCGGCAAAGAAGGGTGAGATCCTAAGTGCTGGATGGATTTAAAGGTTTGGGTTAACAGGATCCCCGCTTGGTCGAACCAACGTTAGGGTGATGAGCTTGGGGTTATTCTTAGTGGGTTGAATATATTTTAATTTCTTATCTCAATCAAGCTACTAAAATCATTCAAGGATATTAAACTTTTTTAACAATTAAGCGTAAAAATAAAATGTGTATATCATTTTGGCTAGTCTCCTTTTAAAAGCTTATATAGAATGGTTTTTTTGTAAATAGGAGCTCCAACATGAGACAACAAGGTCCCATGCGATCAAGTAATAGCGATGAGTCGACCAGTTTTTCAGGTTTGTTTCTAAAATGTTATGTTGTGATGACTGCTGTAGCTGCGACATTGGGTGGGGCAATAGGGGTGTCTCGTTTGTTTTCTTCTAACAAATATCCGACTTTCGATAATTTTACCTGTGATGACGTTACGAGCAATCAATTTTCTGACCATGCCTTTAACACGTTTAATTATTTATATGTAGATACAACGAAATGTTCAAAACCGAATGAATCGTTTTTGAGGCTCAACTACGAGGTGCCGGGTTTACTGAGTTCCTTCACAAGTTTCGTTGAACAGAGGAAATCATTTGATAAAGCTAAGGGTAGAGCTGTTGAAAAGACTTTACGTTGCGAACAGCCTGGTGATGGCTTTCCAAATGTCATGATTCGTTCGGAATTTATCAAGGACGCTGATGGTAATGAAGTCTCTCAGGATCCTGGTTTTGGTGACACGACCTTTATCCAAGGCGAGTTGCGTCAGGGAAATAATGTTTGTAGGGCGATATTGAGACGACCTAAATGTTCTTAAGCGTTCAGGATGGTGAAGAATGTTTTGAGCCGTGTTAAGGCATGACCCAATCAGGTATTTTCGCAGAGGGTGGGAGATAACAAACGGCTAGGGTATCTTGGCACACTTGTAAGGTAATGGGGTACTCGGGGGTTGCGTTCATAGGTTGTTCACAATTTCGGTATCAAAAGACAAAGCCAGTATCCAAGAGATTGCAATGTTAGTTAATAAGATTATTCGTCTGACTTGACATCTAATAGGGTAATCGCCAAAATGCGCGGTCTATGGCTATGTAGCTCAGCTGGTTAGAGCGCGGCACTCATAATGCTGAGGTCGGTGGTTCGAGTCCACCCGTAGCCACCATACAAATCAAAGACTTACGACTCGTCGAACAAATCCACAAATTTCTGGAAGCCCACTGGAAGCCCAAGTGAAAATTTCACAAGGGCATTTCATTAACTTAATGATTTAATGTGATGACTTTTAAGGCTGCGCGATCGCAGAAAGTGGGCAATCTCTTCTGATTACCTTTCCAAGGATCATATGGTTTGAAAACTGGGGTAGCTCTAGCGAATCATGTAATGCGATGATTTTAAGCGTGCCATCCTTTTCATGCAGATAACTGCCGCTCTTTAGAGAAGTATCAGAAGTATCTACAAGACAATCAATAAGGCAGCCGCCATCTGGCCACCACACCGCTTCAAACCATTTATAGACGCTTACCACTTCCATGCTGAACTTCCTTGTCACACACTTCATCTTAGAAAACTCAAAAAGTATATTTATACTAAATGGCATATGCAACAAAATAATTAGACGATATAATGTCACTAAATCCTAAAAACTGGATTTTGTATATTATGTAATTTAACAATCTAACATGGAGGTATGGTGTGCTTGCTTATGCAAAACCAAAGATTGTTATGCTGGACGATGATGCTTCGTTCCTAGATGTTGCAGCCTATTTTCTAGAGAAGAACTTAGGTAACGATGCGCTGATTGCCAAATTCCCTTTCTCAACTCAGTATATTAACCATGTACAGAACCACTGTTACTTGCATGATACGAGTGAAAGCATTCTGCGCACCTTCTATTCAAGCGACAAGTCTAAAGAAAAAGTCGAGCAGACCCTGCAGGACTTATCTGATTTACCTGCGATGTTAGTCATTGACCATCAGTTACGCAATGAAGAAACAAATGGTATTCAGATCAGCCAAATGATTAAACAATATATCCCACATTCTTTTATTATTTTGCTTACAGCAGAAGTAAGCACCGATAAGGCATTAGATTTACATAATAACGATGTAATTGATCTTTTTGTTCGTAAAGATGCTGCAAATCCTATGGATGTAGTATTGAAACATTTAAACAAGCAAATCGAGAAAATGAAAGCGGTATTTAATTTTGATCCAGAAGATGCCTTTGGATTCGAAACCACTTTAGAAAACGAACATTATATTAATTGCAGAGATGATCTACTTTATGAACTTGATTATAAAGCTTATTTGACTTTATCAGCATCAGGTGATATCGCTGTTTTAGATATGGATAATAAAATCACTCACTATAGTTATGATAATAAGGCGTTTAGTCGTGACGGATGATCTTGAGATTATAAAAGAGAACTTAACGCAAAAGACTCCAGCGAAACGGCTTAAATTTTTGCGTCAAAAAGTGGTCAAGAAAAACCAAGATGACTTTTGTTTAGATGGGATCATTCGCTCCGGCACGCTAAAATCTGTCGAATCAGAGAAATTAAAGATCAGCCAACGTATTGCAGAGAAACTGGTTCATAAATTCCGACTCGAAGGGATTATTTGTAAAGAAGCTTTATTTCTTGATTCTGACTCAGATTGTGAAATCGCTATTGATGATTCACGAGAAAAGATTGTGGATCGTACAAGCGGCAACCTTGAGGAAATCAGAAAAAAGCTTTCCTCTCTCACGCCAATTCACATCGATAAGAACCTTTGCCCTTTGATTGCCCCAAATGGAGGCACTGCATTAGCTAGAGAACTGAAAGAAGAAGATCTGGTCCATCTCAACAAAACGCTTTGCCTTGTACATGGTACAAAAGTATTTGTATCCTATTTAACTTATGAAAAAAATCAAATCATTTCTGAAAGCAATGGTAAGAGCGAGTGCTTTCCTACAAATATTATTCAGTTTTGTGGGATGTATGCCATTGAAATCCTCTACTTTAATTCATAATATGCATTCATCTGTAGGGAGTTGTAAGTTCATGGAAGATAAAAAGCCAATCACACAAGCTGATTTAATCGGCACATGGAAGCTAATCGACTTTAAGATCACTAAACCTGATGGCCATACCAAAGATTGGGGCCCCAAACCGAATGGGATCTTGATGTATGATGCTACTGGTCATATGTCTACATCTATCAATTCCGGAGCAGATGAAGATACTGCAGCAAAAGATTTAGACAAGCATATTCTTTTTTATGCAGGCACTTATCAATTAAACAACAATCAAATCACTCATTTTGTTACGAATGCCTCCAACCCCATGCGAGTTGGTAAAAGTTTTGTAAGAAGCGCAGAAATCTCTGATAAGAAATACTTACGATTAACAGCTGAAGGTGATTATGGACATGCTAACTTGCTTTGGGAAAAAGCTTAGTTTAATTCTGCTAATCTCTCTGCCAGTTACATTGTTTGCCGTTCAAGCAAAAACCAAATCAGCATTAATTGATGTCAAGATTGGTGTTATGGAAAGCTTGTCACCTACGGCGCCAAGTTCTTCTGAAAGATATAAGCGCTTTTTAGAAGCCGCTATCTATTATGCAGCAGGGGAGAATGAGGCAAAGTTATCTAAGTGCGGTTATAGACTTGTACCTTCTATTTATTACTTTGATACGTACGATACTCAAGAGCTTGTTAATGCTACTAAGAAGCTAGAAGATTCTAATGCTTGGGTCATTATTGGCCCTAGAAGAAGTGGCCATTTCTTAACCGTTGCCAAAAACTTAAATGGTACACCCATTCTTTCAACCATGGCTAATGCCAATGAAATTTATACGCTTAACAATACAACCTTCTCGATGTACCCAAGCGCATCTCAATTAGCAAAACTTCTTTCATCGAATACACTACATTATGGAAACAAATTTGCGACAGTAGTCGACGTAAGATGCAAGCCATGCATCGACTTTGCGAGAGCGTTTACAGATGTTCATAGTGGCAAAGAAGCTTTTACCCATGAAGTTGCTTGCAATACACCTGATCTTAAAACATTAATTCAGAAACTTAAAAACCAACCAATTGATTTTATATTACTTCCCAATTATTCCGACTTGTCGGGTTTTATTATTGCTGAAGTGCATAAGCATTATCCTAATATTCGATTCATAGGGGGGGATGGTTGGGGCGAAGATACGTTTAGCTTGATGCAAGGTTATGGTATCAGTAACTCAGCAGAAGGTCTTGCCATACGAGCAGGTATACAAAAAACCGACAAATCAAAAAATTTTAAAGTCTATTCACTTGATCGTGAAATTAATCAGGAAGTAGTTACACCTCCTAACAGCATATTTGCTGTTGTTAGTACGATTAGAATATTAACTAACGATTTGTGTGAAGCAAAAGCTGAGAATAAAGAAAGATTTACTAAGTTTCTTTCTAGTAAACCCAAAACGCACTTTCAAACCGATGCTAAATATTCACTCTATCAACTTGCCGATGGCAAGCTTACTTTTGCCAAATATGTTGATAGCAAATGAAGAAGCAAAAGAATATTGATTCAATTTGCTTTAATGCATCATTCTGGCCTGCTTTAGGCTTAGTTACTTTATCTGTCGTGATTGCAATAGTATTATTTTCGTATCAATTAGATAGTATTAGGGATAGAGAACAACATAGACATGAGCTTATTAGTGAGCTATTCATCAAATCAGGTAGCGCCGATATTATCATCGGGAATGATCATGCTTTATATGTTATGCTTCAAGAATATAAAGATAAATACCAACTCGATGATATCAGAATCGAAGCTCATCAACCTAAATCGAATGAGCAAAAATTAAATTGGTCAAGTGTTATCAAAAGTGCTTGGTCTATTCCTGGAATCAAGCCAACGCAGTACGTAACCATTCAATCGAAAATACCTAATAAAGATCTGCTCACACCTTCAATAAGTTCTTTTGCCATCATTGCACTATTCGTAATCACTTCATTAATCATGTTTAAGCGCATTAAGCGAAAATTGAATGAGCAAATTATCATTCCTTTGGGGCAAACATTAAAGTGTGATGGCAATGATCTGGAATGGTTTAACCAAGATAAAGCTGCCGCCGAAATAGCAGCATTATACGAAAGAACTCATCAATTCATTAAGGAGCTGCATGAGCAGCGAGATGTGATTGAGGACAGCAATATAAAGCAAGCAAAGTACGATGTTGCATTGCAGATGGCACATGATATTCGATCGCCTGTACTAGCGCTTGAAACGTTTTGTGGGATGTTTAATGAATTATCTAATGATGCTAAAAATATACTTCAGAATGTTGCGAAACGGATTTCTCGAATTGCAAGTGATGTTTTATCCGAAAACAAAATTAGTTTAGATCCCACAAAGAAAGTATATAATTTGGTCATGCTCGCAAAAGAAATACTTGATGAGAAAGAATTAACTTTTCGAAACAAAAAAATTGATTTTTGTTTCGAAAATATAAATCTGCAGGAAGTAACATTTACTGTGATTCCGGAAGTAATTTTAGGACGAATTTTATCAAACCTAATTGACAACGCTATTGAAGCCATTGAAATATCTGGCCAAATTATCATAAATTTAACTGCAACCCAGGAATACGTTATCATTCATGTTAGTGATACTGGCTGTGGAATTTCAGCGCTAAATTTAGACACTCTATTTAATAAGGGGCAGCGATCAAAAAAGTTAAATGGAAATGGTTTGGGACTATCATCAGCAAAAAAAGCAATTGAGAATTATGGCGGTTGCTTGTCACTAATATCCACATCTGAAAATGGCTCGCATTTTGAATTAAAAATACCCCTTCTAATAGAATAACTGTCACATTTAAGCTGGATTCATAAATTTCTGCATTATTCTTGGATTGCAGACATATTACGAGGGGATTAATAACAGGTCAATTTAAGGTGAACTTATTTATCTTAATATTTGTCCACACTGTAGAGGAGCGAGGTGAAATATGAAGATTGCATTTACAAGTTTAGTTGTATTTACATTTTGTTTTCCTATGCTTTCATTTGCAGACAATGATGTGTATGTTCCGGGATATCATAGATCTGACGGTACATTTGTTAGACCATACATTAAAAAATCCCCAGATAATCTGAAAGAAAATAATTATGGTCCTTCACAAAATGCCAATGAACTTATGAATCCGAGAGGGCGAGACCTTACGCGAGATAATAATCCTAACTATCTTGACAAAGATGATGACAAAGATCATATTCATGATAACCTTGATAGAAGGCAATATGGAAGATAAAGATATTGAATGATCAATCTAAACACATCAAAGATGCTTTCTTTGTTGAAGGGGAAGAAAATTGCCTATCAGAAAAATTTCAAATTCAATCAAGAAATATGCCACAGAAAGCGTTATTAATAAAATTTTTATTTTATTAAGTATTCTAATACTGCTGGTAATTTTGTTGATAATATTTCAGTTTTTACAACTTAGATCCAATGCTCAACTTATGCGTAGTATAAATTATGTTGACTCTACACTTGGAGAGATAACAGAAAAACTAGAACTTATTGATGAGCAGATGATTAAGAAAAAGGAATGATGCGCCAGCCATATGGTCTGTGATAACGCTTGAAGACTAAAAGAATTAATTACATATCACGTGTATAATCACCAAACTAAAGGGGTATTTGAATTATGATTGGCTAGCAAAATAATATATTATGCTGACCCTGTAATAAGGAAACTCAATTGAAAAAACACTTAACCTTGTTAAAAGCTTCCAAACAAAAAACCAAAAGTTGAAAAGTGAATGGCGCCCGATTAAAAACAAACCTGTATCCCCAATGATGTCTATTATTTATATAAATCATTTAGAATTCCAAGACAAAAAATCTAACATAAAGATTCCAACTCTCATGATTGAGGCAGCTTATTAATGAGCGAAAGAGTAGGACATTCAAAAAACAGTAAAGTTGAAAATAATCTTGCGCTCAAAAATGCTAAGCTTGCAAAAGAGTGGCATCCAAATAAGAACGGGGATTTAGCGCCATCTGATGTAAGTCTAATGTCAGGCAAGATGGTTTGGTGGAAGTGTCCAATGGGGGAGAACCATGAGTGGCAAGCGATAATTCAAAGTCGTAGCAAAGGAAGTGGTTGCCCCTTCTGTTCGGGAAGGAAAGCTGACAAATATAATAATTTGGAGAAAGTATATCCCGAAATATTGAAAATATGGCACCCCATTAAAAATAAAAATCTGAAACCTAGAAATTTTACTCCCGTATCTGGTCGAAAAGTTTGGTGGAAGTGTCCTCTAGGAGAGGACCATGAATGGGAATCAAGTATTGCAAATATTGTTAGGGGGAATGGTTGTCCCGTTTGTACAGGTCGAAAAGCTGTCAAGTCAAACTGCTTAGCGACTCTACATCCACATCTTATTACTGAACTTCATCCAACAAAGAATGGTAAATTGACAGCTTATGATGTTACCCAAGGGTCAAATAAAAAAGTTTGGTGGAAATGCTCAATAGGTGATGATCATGAATGGACAGCTTCTATTGTTGATAGGACTTCTGGGAGTACTTGTCCTATATGTGCAAATAGAAAGGTTGTTAAATCAAATTCTCTAGCTATTCTACGGCCTGATCTGATGAAAGAATGGCATCCAACGAAAAATGGCAAAAGAACTCCACAAAATGTTCATCCAGGCTCAAGCTTCAAAGTTTGGTGGAAATGTAGACATAGCCATGAGTGGAGAGCTTCGCTCTACCATAGGGCATCTAGAGCTCAAGGCTGCCCTAAGTGTAGCAAGGGAACCACATTGCCAGAACTTAGAATTTATTCTGAATTAAAAGCTATTCTTCCTTACGTAAAACATCGTGAAAAAATTAATGATTATGAAGTAGATATTTTTATTCCTAATTTAAGGTTTGGAATTGAGTATGATGGAGTTCATTGGCACAAAGATAAAATCGATAGAGATAAAAAGAAGAATGAAGCGCTTAAAGATTATGTTCAGTTATTACGCGTAAGAGAGAAAGGATTAGATAAAATTTGTGAGCATGATGTTATATTGGATGCAAGGGATTTGAGAATCAATGATGTAAAAAATATATTTAGATTTGTTCTAGAGCACAGTAATAATCTCAAAACTGAAACTCGAATAGATATTGAGAAATATCTATTACGAAATACATGGATTGCATCAGGAGAATTTAAACAACTTACAACAGAAAGGGATCAAGTAAGTCTGGATAAATCGATCAGTAGTCTGTATCCTGAATTAGTAATCCAATGGCATCCGACAAAAAATTTGCCACTCCTTCCTGCTCACTTCTCTCCTGGTACACACAAAAAAATATGGTGGAAATGCCCCAGGGGTGATGACCATATTTGGAAATCTGCTATATACTCAAGAACCAAAGGTCATGGTTGTCCTGTATGTGTAGGTCTTAAAATCTCTAAAACAAATAATCTTCAAACCAAGTTTCCTAATTTATCAAAAGAATGGCACCCCACTAAAAATGTAAACGTTTTGCCAAGTGAAGTTAGTTCTGGCTCTCATAAAAAGGCGTGGTGGAAATGTGTCAAGGGGCATGAGTGGGAGGCAGCTATCAGACATAGGGCATCTGGGATTGGCTGCCCATATTGTTCCAACAAAAGAATCTATAAAGATAATTGTCTTTTAAATACGCATCCAAATTTAGCAACAGAATGGAGTATTGAGAAGAATAAGGAAATTACACCAAATGATGTTACCTTTGGGAGTCAAATGAAAGTCTGGTGGAAAGGAAATTGTAAACATGAATGGCAGGCAATTATTTCTAATAGAGCTAGACGAGGAGATGGTTGTCCAAAGTGTAGATATAAAAAAGTTTGAGAATCCTGGAGGAAGAAAAATGAACATATGTAATCTCGATGATTGAAAGATATAAAAGTGACCAAAGTCATTTTTGAAGCGCTTATTGAAGCAGCTGCGCAAGTAGATTTATTTTAATTGATGACACATGGGTGAGGATTTAGACATTTTCCGATTTAGGAAACAGCAAACCGAAAGAAAGGTAAAGAAGGGATGTGCTATCAATATGGTGGTCATAAAAGAAAAAGTAGTTCGCTAAAGGAAAGCATCACGGAGCGTGGTGTAACTAAACTTCCTTCAAGTGAAGATCCTCTTAATACCCAAAAAAGATCCACCCTAGGAAAATAGAGTAACTCATGAATATTATAGGCTGGAAAAGTTCAGTGAACACGCTGACCCTTCATTCATGTTTAGGACGTTTAGAAAAGACTCGGTGGCAGACCCCTCAGTTGATTACAAGATTTTAAGCTTGTGTCAGATTTTTTCATAACACTTTTATTAATTAAATCACTCAAGCAATTATTCTTTTCTTTATAAAAAGAATAACAATGGTATTAATATAAAAACCTATTATTGTGCATTTGGCACAGATAGAAAATCGAATTATCAAAATTTACCATTAAGCGACTAAAACTACTCATTTAATCCAAATCAAATTGCTAAATAACAGTCTCATATGAAACAATGATTTATAACATTCAATGGTGCAAATAAATGACGTCTTCAGGACCTGTGCGCAACATCTATCCAACTAATGAGTTCAGCTGGAGCAATTATTCGTATCTCAGTAACGATAATTTAGGTCGTTTTAAATATTCTGATCCATATATAGCTTATGCGCTTGTTTCTTATAATAGCGAAGGCGTTCCTATTGCTCATGAATTCAATTTTCCAACAGTAAAGTTGAACGCAATGCATGATAACAGCAGACCAACTCCACCTATGGTTAAAAGTTTGATGCATATTTATTTGGGTCGGGAGTCCGATGGAGAAATTATTGAAGCAATTACGGTTGATAATGAGCCCATGACAACTCAACGTTCCATCCACTTTAAGATGCAGTATAAAGACTACGAATCAAAAGAATATACGCTCTTTTTCTTCTCGCCACGTTCTAATTCTACTGAAACACAAAATTTATCATGGGAAACCCTCAATCAATATGAAGATTATGATCATTTGGCTCGGAAACAGGAAATTCGAGGCGGTGAAATTGAGATTTCATATGATAGTACTGAATCAGAAGAACATTCATCAACGCCATCTGTCGAGTTCTCGAAACCTTACGAAGTTATGGGTAGATCAGCCATAGATGCATACGATGAATTTCAGCGAGATAATTATAGAATGCTTTCTTATGGGTTGAATAGGATTTTAAGTAAATCCATTAGTGTTCACTATCCAAATGGGCGTTCTATGGCCGCTTTTAAAAGACCAGAATGGTGTCATGCAATAGGCAAGCAGTTTTTCTGTAAAGGTGAAAATCCTAATGAGCCGGAAAATCTAGGAGCTGCACCATTGTGGATGAATTCCCAAATGATGATTTTTGAGGAATCGCTTAAATGGCATGCTAAAAAATATCCCCAAGCCAACATAAAGCTACTCAGCCATTTCCTTATGTTTGATGATTCAGATGTTATTTATCATGGTGAGATGGAAGGGATTGTTCTAAAAGGAAATAGAACAGTTCAGATGCATCAATTGCTTACACCCCATCAATTATACCCTGCCTATCCTCAATCGACTGATATTGCCATATGTACTTTTGTTCTAAATGGGCTGTTGCTTGGAAAGCAGCTTAAACCTATTAATTCTACAGTTGCAAATATAGAGCAGTTTGATACTTTATCAGATAGATCAACTTCCTCTGTTGTCATTGAGCAATTGCCGACGATATCTAATGTTCCAAATGTGGCAGAAGTTGTGCAACCCAAAAGTCTAATAGATGAAGCTATTGATAATACAGTATTACATGAACTTCTTGATCAGCTTGAAAACAATCAACCAAAACAAATATTAACGCTATCGGGACTAAAACAAAGAATTCCAGATGGCTCTAAAAGAGAATCAACTAATAACGTACCCGAATCAGTGCTTCCAAAAAGTTTTATTGATGAAGAAATCGATGATGCTGCATTATGTGAAATTCTTGATCAGGTTGAGAGTAATCAAGTGGAACCAATTTTAATTCAATCAGGATCTAAGCGAGGGTTTTCTAATACTGTTACTATCGAATCAGTTAATGATGATGAGATTAGTAAACTGTTTGATGAGTGTGAGGAAAAAAAATGGAAGCTTGCAAGGCGCTAAACCCAAGATTGGACACCCTCCGCATATTCAATAATTTCATGAGTGACAGGATGGAAGCTTGCACGTGGACTAATTTTCCAGGGATGGGGCTTTACCTCAAAAACACTAGCACCTACAACACCGTAAGATTCTATTGCTATTAAATTTTGTGCATTTGAAGCTGCCATTCGAGTAATAAATTGACCCACTAAATTATTTGATGTCAACCCAAAATGGAATTTCACAAAGACCCCCCTTATACTATCTGTAACAAATGAGCCACTAAATGGATCAGTTATCAATGAATTAGCGATTTTACCAGGCATGGCGGTTACATCCCTTACAATAAGATCATTCAGTTTCACAATTATATTTACTGAATTGACACCAGGCTGATCAACAACCGTTTCAGCTAACTGCGTTACCTGACCTTCAAGTGTCACCGTATTAACGACTTCATTATCTAATAGCAGACTGGCCTCATGAATAATCCGAAAGTGAGCTTTAACGGTCTGCAGCCCATCATATTGCTCAATTAACCCTGGGCTATAACCATTTACTACACAAGAGAATCCATTAAAGTAATAATTAAACGGACCCTGTGTGCCAGTACCATTTCCTGAAAAGCTTTGGTGAAGCTTGTTTTGCCGCTTTATTACCTTTTGTGTCCTTAAGATATGAGCAATACCTTCCTTATCATAAAGGATACGAACAATAGCGCTCTTAATTTCTTGCGTCCCATGCCAATCACTTTGAAGATAGGTGTTTTGATCATGCTTAAAGGGTACAAAGTCATCACCCTCCGGTACTAACGCTAAATCAAATGATTCATGATAGGAGTTACTCACACACTCAGGTGGCTCAACAGGTCTAGGCTCATATCTACCTTGTATGTTAACTTTGCCTAGTCTATATCGTTTCTCTTTTTTAGGAATGTTTCGAATATATGAGGTTTGAATAGCTTCATAAGATAAATGCTTTATTATAGTAGCGGTGATGCCATTCCCAATGGATTCATCAATGCTTAATAATCCATGGCCTTTAAGCTCGATTTTCCAAACCTCAAACAATGACATCTCTTCAGGAAATTCGATGGTATTTTCACCATCAAGTTTGGCATAAACATGGATGAGTACTTCATTGCCATCAGGTTTGCGTTCAAATGTAAACCGATTAAGTGGCTTTAGTTTTCCTGTAAGATTGAACTGAGTTTCTTCTTGTGCCAGCATTCTTGAGATAGTTTTATAGTTTGAATTAAAGCGACCGAACACACTCTGGAGATTGCATGTCATAACGCATCGATTACCGCTTATGTGATAACCCAGCTTTAAGTACCACACGACTTGGTTAGCATCTATATATAATAACCAATCTAAACCAAGATTAGCTGCACCTAAGTGATTATCAGCAACGATGGCATAGTTTCGCCATTCAAGACTGTGTAATTGGTCAAGTTCCTGTTGTTCAACTGTGCGATTTATGGGTGGGTAGTTTGGGATGGCGACGAGTTGGGTGTCGCCGGACTCAAGTCGAGGATAAGGCATTTTATGGCCATTAGGTAGTTGCAGCTCTCCATCTGCTACTAAGCCGTGATATGCCAGGCCAAATGACCTTATTTTAGATAATGGCAGCATCATTATTTTATATGTGTAATTCCTTCATTTATATCAATCTCAGCTAAAGGTATAAAGCAACATCCTTGCCGACAGCCGTCATTTACTACGATCCAGAAGCTTGGTAAGCTGACCGACAGTTTTTAGTTCACAGGAAATTCAAAATGCTTAATCAAATGCTTGCTACAAAATATGATAGAGAATCCCTTGACGGCGAATTTTCTGACCCATTTTTAGAATCTATAAAGAGTGGCAATTGCAAAGCAATTAATATGTTAATTAAAGCAGGAATAGCAGATGTTAACAGGAAGTATCAAGGTTATGGTGCTGATGGAAGAACACCACTTCACTTTGCTGTTGAAACTGGCAACAAAGAGGTCGTCTTACTTCTGCTTAAAAATCGAGCCAATGTAAAGGCTTTAACTAATAATGGTTTCAGTGCATTACATTTAGCAGCTCAATGCGGACATATGCATATTTTTGAAGATCTCATTAAAGCTGGGATTGATATAAATTGGGTAAGCGAAGTTAGAACTACAGCAATCCATGAAGCTTCAAGAAATGGGCATCAGGCGGCGGTTTCAAAGCTACTTGCAATTCAAGCCACAGCGACAACACAATTACTCAAGTCTGAATCAGCTGATGAAGCTAAACAAGAATCTGTTGAAGAAGTAAACCAAATGCTAAATGCACTCACTCTCACAACACGATACAAAAAAGAGTTCATCCAAAAAATTCAACTTTCCCTTAAGGAACTTTCAAATACTTTAGAAGCAGAAAAAGGTGCAAAACCAATTTTTGCATCTATTATGAAGTTGAGGCTTTCTTTAGAAGGAGTTACAAGTGCGGATCATGTATACAGAGTCACACGTGAGTACTTTATGAGCGATGAATTTAAAAAATATAGCGCAATTCTGAATGAATTTAAACAAGTAATTATCAAGTTCATGAAAGAATATAATGAAGACCAAGTACGTGCAAATGCCAATAATATTAGTTCTATCTCAGTTAACAGTGATATCGAAATCAAGAAAAATCAACCTAAATAAATCAAATCATTTAACACCAAGGTAATTTTGTTGTTACCTTGGTGTTAAAAGTCTGATGGTTGAAACTCCAATACAATCATCTCTCCGTTAGCATCTTCAAAATGTGCTTGTCTTATTGTTTGTTTTTCGAGAGCAAATAATCCATCACTGCTTTTAATTATATGAGGCTCATGATAAAGGCGAGTGCCAGGAATCTCTCTCAGTGGAGAGGCTAAACTACCAACTTGTGTATTAGGGGGTATATTAGCATCCCCAATCCCTCTAACCGCAGTAACTGGTTCAAAACTTACCTTTGGCAGCTCTGAATGCCGCTCATTACGAACCGTAATAAGCCGATTAATATCTTGAACAAAGCGCTGGTTAGTATTGCTCATAGCAACCTAAGCTTTCAGCAAGAGTAATTCATTAGGTATAGCGATATCAAATTGGTACGGAAAATGATGGTCTTCTGGAACCTGAGCGGTCTCAATACCTGGTGCTGTTATGGCGAAGCGTTCAGGGTAGGTTTTGGCTCCTGGCTCTAGTTTTTCATTTCCTGTATAGCCATCCCAGGCATCATTATAGGGTAGGGCAGATTTTCTTCCTCCTAGATGGGTAGGGAGGCTGATTTGGATCTTTTTGCCTTCTTCAGGTTGAGCTTTTTGATTTAACTGTAATACTAGCCCTGTCTCTAAGACTGCATCATCATTATCAGTTCTTGAAACCGCAACCGCAATAGTTGTTATGCAGGAACCTTGGTTAAAATCGCATTCATGAATAATATGCTTTACTTTGCCTTGAGCCTTTACATGCTTTGAATCGAGTTTAACAGTATGCATTCTTTGAATGGAAGGGTGTAAGAGCGTCTTGAAGGTGATTATGTTATTACGATGTGATTTTAAGATGGTTGTTTTAGCTTGATTAAGCTTGGTATGAATAGCGTTTGATCGTACATCATCATCTTTGAGGTATTTAACATAATTGCACTCAGCATCCAACACACTATCTTTTAGTGGCGGTTGATATTTCGAAATATTAATAAATTTATCGGTGTCTCCTGGCACTTCATAACTTAAGGTTTCCTGATTAGCTATAACACCCAGTTGCGCTATTGATTGAGGGGCTTTCAAAGTGAGTTCATAATGCTCAGTGACTGTTTGCACAAAGCGTTTTGCTAATACAAAGCGAGCTTCTCTGACTAAGAACTTTCTGATCTCTTCCTTAATCATAAATCCAAAAGTGACATCGCCACATTTAACCCAACCAGGACCGCGTTGATGCTCATATTCAGCATTGCCTTTTAGTAACCAACCTGTGCCATCAATCGCTTGTTTAATCATTTCTACATTGGGTAAAGTTGAGTTGCGATAATTCTGTTCACAAAAGTCGAGAGGGTAGACATAAATATATTCTACCTCGCGTTGCTTTAATCTTTGAAAGCGGTATTGAAATGTAATATTACCTTGATTATGGATCTCTCGTCGATTGGCAAGCTGCACCTGCATAGATTGATACAATATTTTATCGTCGTCGAATACATAGTCAGGTTCTAATTTGCATTTCCACGGTGTTAATTGAAACTCATTGTAATTATCTAAATCTAGACTAGCTGGTATAGTTGATAATTGATCTTGTGCATAAAGCCAATTGTTCGATGGGTTGTCAAATACAACAGGACTCCAGTAACCTTGAATTAGTTGATTAATTTCAATCTTACTTAGTAATCTGATCTGTTCTTGAAGTTGATCGGTGCAGGTAAAAGTAGTGATGAGTGAAGTAGGGTCATAGACAGGCTCATCAACAACACCTTTAAACAACAGATACTGTTGTTCTTCTGATTGAAATGATATCACCACTGATTTGCCAATCCATTTTGTAACTGAAATAGGTCCAGCATGGGGTATCAAAGAGAATTCAGCTATCTTAGCTGAACCTTCTTCAGCTTCGATCGTTAGGCTATCTATTAAATTTGATGAAACATCGATATCATCTAAAAACAGTTTTATTTTCCAACCTATACTTCTTCGCAAATTAGCGACCAAGAAAATTCTGCTCCGGTAATGTTACTCTGAACTTGTAGGGATTCCGTAAAGACTAATATTTCAGGATAATAATGAACTTGATATGCGAGTGCATAACGAACAGGATCTAAGATGGCAATCTCTTCTTGCACAATGAGCCCGGTCTCAATTAAATGACCTCTAACCAAAGCATAACCTTTAGGCTCAAAGCCTTGATCATTTCTTCTGCAGGATGGAATTGCAATTTCATTGATTTCACTTGATATGCTTCTTGGTGCTGCACATTTAAGTATCATCGGCTCTGAATATGCTAATCCATCCAGACCTGCTGGAGCCCAACCTCGACCTGAAAGAGAAGTTCTTAGTTTACTATAATGTGTTTGCTTTATTGCTCTACCTGATTGCATCCGTTGCAAAACACTACCCCCAATCGCTTCATATGTTTGTGAAAACTCGAGTCCGGCAATAAGGGGGATGGCGACGCCACCAAGTTCAAAATTCATTTCAGTCTATCTTCACATTTAGTACCCTGATGAAAAATCATTTGCCATGTATCACCATTATATTTCCAAATTGAGGATCGTAATGATCTGGCGCCATCTATTTCTACCAAGTAAGTTGCTAAGACCACATCTTCTGCTAACTCTGATGTGGAAAAATTCTGTACTTTATAAATTTGTGGTTCTTCAAGAGGTAACTCTTCTAATAGCTCGTTCTTATGATAAATTTTACCTGAGCTACCAAATTCAACAAAAGCATCTGCAATTAGCTGATTAATTTTTACAGCTGATTTTCTAACGGCAGGATCTAAAAGGGAGAGTTCTAATTCATAAATATGTTGATTCATAAAGTTATCTTTATCTGTATTCATCGTAAGTCAAATGGTAATATAATTTACTTCATTCTTCCACTTTTTAAAGCTTCTTTAGCAATAGCCTTTGTCAGCGCTTGGACTACATCTACATTAGATGTTTGAATTTTGAAATTATCGCTACCCAAGTTAAGTGTTAAAGAAGCAACTTGATTGGAAGATTGCATTTTGGCTTGTATCGCTGGCACATTTGGTGGTACAAGCCCACCTCGTGAGTATTTTGGTAATTCCATACTATTTAATTGGTTGAACAATCCCAGTCCATAACGCTTCACTGCAGCAGCTCGAATAACGAATTCACCGCTTGATAGTCTGGCAAGAATTGAATCGCTCATCGAGGTACCCGGCCCTTGGATAAACCCACCGCGCGCTCGCTTTTGTGGCGCTAATATTTTCTCAGCACGGGTATCAATTGCTACTTCACCAGGAATAACAACAGCAGGAATCTTTAATGGATTCTTACTCATCTGTTGCTGAATGGCATTTTTCATGTCATCTGCCGATTTTAGTGCCCCGTTTACATCAAAACCCACTGCTAACACCTTTAACCATTCAGCTTGAGCTTTTAAATCAGACATGGTTTGCTTAATACGATTAATGTTTTGTTCTTGGGATTGGATCTCTGTCCCCACAATTTCGTCAGCTAATAAAGCTGTTCGTTTAGCTTGTTCAACCAAATAGGATTTGGTTGCAGTACCTGTTTGCGACAAGCTTTGTATTATCTCTTTTGCGCTTTGTATAGCATTATTGGCTCGCTCTATATCACCGCTCTGCAATGCATTTCTGGCTGTGGTTTGTGCGGCACTAATATCAAATACGGTTAAGTCTTCCGAGTTCTTTTTAGCTGGGGTATTGATTGAGTCAATTAAGGACTTAAAATCATTCGCAATGGTCTTACGTTTTTCATGGAGTGACTTAAGTTTTGTGTTGGCATCATCAAAGTCTTTTAGTTGTACTGAAAGCTGCTGCTTAAGCTTAGTTGTTTCTTCGCTTTTGATTTTGCTTAATTGACCAGCATGACTTCGCTCTAAATCTAGCCTTTGCTTTAAGGCGCTCTCAACCATGCTAATGTTTTCTAAATACAGCCGATTCTCTTTGGCCGCGTAGAGTGCGGCTTTGCTTTGAAAGTCTTCTCGTGATTCTAATTTCAACCTAGCATTCCAGAAGCTTTGAGCTTGTTTAAGGCGTTCAAGATAAACTTGTTGCTCCGATTTTGCTATATTTGAAAATTCTGATGCGCTTAATCTCGCAATATGCGCATACTGACTATGGGAATCGATTAGCGCTTGCTGTGATTGTAGATAATTCTTAACACTCTGTTTTAGCTCCAAATGCTCCTTAAACAGTGATAGGGCTTCTATTGCAGACATCACGGCTAAGGTTAACCCTGCACCCTTCAGAGATTTGCTTATCAATGAAATAGCAGCACTGAATTGAGTTGCGGATGCGCTTGCGGCTATTAATGCTTTTGAAGCATCCACTAATCCGGTAGTAAAGTTGATAAACCGATTAACCATAAGTGCTTTGGCAATAAATAAGAAGCTATCTTTCATGTCATATAGCGTTGAGAGGAACTCTTTGATCCGTGGGATAGTGGCTACCACTTGCTGAGAGAAGTTGATCATGCTTGGTGCAAGCTGCACAAAGGCCGTTACTGCCTGGGCCTTAATGACGCTCGCCAGAATATCGAACTTATCTGCAGCTAACTCAGCTTGGCGCAATACATTCTCATCGATAACAATCCCCAACTGGTGGGCTTGCTTACGATATTCCTCAATCCCTTTAGCGCCTCTGCCTAGCAGCAGCGTCATTGCAATCCCTTCACGGCCAAATAGGGCAGTGGTTGCTGCCGCTCGCTCTGCTTGAGAGTCCATCCCTGCTAATGCATCGGCGACATCGTTTAGTACTGCACCTGTGTCACGTAAGGAGCCATCAGTCTCTAGTACAGACACCCCAAGGCCTTGATAGGTCTTGGCCGCTGCACCTGTGCCACTTGCAGCTTCACCAAGCCGTTTGGTAAACCGCTCAAGGGATGTTTCAAGCTTCTCGATAGGTACACCTGTTTGGGAAGCAGCGAAGCGTAGCTCTTGGAGTAGGTCGGTAGTGATGCCTACCCGGTCGGCAGCATTGGCTGTCCTATCTGCTACATCTAATAAGCGCTTACCTAAGTATCCCAACCCTGTGGCAGCGCCTGTTAGCAATGTGAGTTGTCTGGCTGCTTGTTTGAGATGGTTTGCAAATTGGTTTGCGCCAAGACCAATACTAGTGAAGTCATCTGTGATTCGGTTAGAATGGGCATGCGATGTGCTGCCCATTTTTTTGAATCTAAATGAGTATTCTTGTTCGGCTTGGCGTATGGATTCTGAAAATAATGCAGTATCTGCACGTAGAATCAAATTTACTGTTGATTGTGTCATCTTATTTGTTACTCGAGTGGTGTTTACATGAATAAATTTTCACATTTACTTTTAGCACTATTATTGGTGTTATTTAGTACTGAAACGATCTCTAATGAAAATCAAAGTGAGTGCTATAAAGCGATTGATGAATATTTTGAAGCTAATATAAAACTTAAAATGGCTAAATTCCATAAACACCTTATTAAAGCAATACCTTTAAACTCTTTTTTAAATATGAATAGAAAGAAAATGTTCAAAGTTTGTCCGCAAGATCTTGCAAACTATGCTTCTAACGCCGATGTGGGTGATTTTTTTCTCTCAGAAAAATCAAAAAATAAAACGCTAGACGAAAATCAATTTTGTATGAGCAGCATTTTTACTGTGCATTTCTATGTTGGGTTTTTAGAAGCTAAGAAAACTCCACCGACAATTGAAGAAAGAACTGAATTGAACAGGTTATTCGAGACTGTGTTTGATAAAAATAACGTTAGAAATGTATGTTATAAATATAATATGGAATTCTACTCACCTCTCCAGGGGTATTTTTCACCTATGCTTCAAGAGAGGGTTTTAAAAATTTAGAGTAAGTAAAATTTAGTAACTTATCTATTTCAAACACAAAATAAATACTCGCCAAGCGTAATTCCAAATAGTTAAATGACCATGTTCTATCAATTTTATGCAATTAGTGTCTAAGGTAGTTAAACCATGTTTATGGTTTGGCTTACTAGTCTTCTCCGCATCCCGAAAAAATCCGGATTAAGCTCCTGGCATTTTTGAATTACCACTTGCAACTCTGAAGGCGTAAAATGTTCTATTTGACACTTAGTCAAGTCGGTCATACGTACAATATCGCTTAATCCAATCCCTTCAAATAACCCTTGATCTAGTACAAT
>JBFWUT010000027.1:0-36149 GCA_050247135.1 Candidatus Berkiella sp. | reverse complement strand
TGTATAACTCAACGTCACCCAGAGGGCACTCTGACACTTTGTAACGTGCCAGGGACAGACAGTCGGTTTGAACTTATCGTAGCCAACCCGGGTGTACGCGATATAGAGCAACAGTTTCTTAGTAAATTAACTCTGCTTCAAGAGACTGACTGGGAACGATATGATATAGAAGCTGGGATCCCAGCCATTTACCCTGCCACTATTGACACCCTACTGCCTCACCACGTGAATCTAACAGAGTTAGGCGGCATTAGCTTTGATAAAGGATGTTACCTTGGGCAAGAGATTGTTGCCCGGATGCACTATCGTGGCAAAATCAAACGCCATATGTATCTAGCAGAACTAGAGAACAACATCGAATTGCCCTGTCCGGGTGATCAGGTAGTGATCCTCAACGCGCCCAATGAAGCCCCAGGGATTGTGGTTCGCGCAAGCCCAAAAGACCAAGGGGTCGTACTGTTAGTCGTTCTTGATGAACAATATGCCGATTTTGAAAATATTCGCTACAAGAAAGCTGATGGACCAAAACTTCATCGACTAAACTTATCCTATTAGTGCATATAATAGTCATAACAGCATATTCTCACAGCAGTTAGGGAGTCCCTTGATGGATCAGTCACTCAATGCATCCGCGACATTCTTTATGGATCTCCTTGAGGCTATTGAACGAAACCGACTGCCACTGCCTACTCAGCCTGACATTGCTATGGCCATTCAAGAAGTTAACCAAAATCCCTATGTGACCATTGAAGAGTTAGAAAGTATTATTGGCAAAGATCCTGCCTTAACAGCACGGATCATTCGCATGGCTAACAGCCCCTTAGTACGCGGACGAGTCAGTATCAATAGTTTAGAAAATGCCATTAGCCGACTAGGCGTCAGATTCGTTTCCAATATGGCTATTGGGTTAGCCATGGAACAACTGTTTTTAGCCAAACATAAAGTGATCGAACAAAAAATTAAAGAGGCATGGAAACATAGTGGACAAATTGCTGCGACTTCCTATGTTATTGCTAACTACACAAAGAAACTGCCACCTGATGAAGCCATGCTCGCCGGCCTGTTACACGAAATTGGCGTATTGCCCATTCTAACCTACGCTGAAAGCCAACCTGAATTGCTCAAAGACTTGCACGTATTAGAAGAATTGATCCAAACCAATTATGCAAAACTCGGCGAAGCTATTTTAAATTCGTGGCAATTTCCACCCAACATTGCAACTGTTCCACAAAATATGACGCAATATTATCGCAAAATCAGCGAACCCGACTTAGCTGATGTGGTATTAGTCTCAAAGATTTTCGTGCTAGCTGGCACGGAACATCCCCTGGCGAAAATTAACAAAATGGAGATCCCTGCCTTTGCAAGGCTCGGGCTAGATCCTAAAGAAGATTTACTGGAAAACCCGCAGCTGCAAGAGCCATTGCAAGCCGCTGAGGCATTGTTTAAATAGGATCTTTAATGCCGGTTAGCCCACAACAACTGTTAGATGTCATTGCCGGGCAAATACCTGTGAGCGAAGCGAACAAAACCCCTCTTTCGTAAAGAGGGGCAGCGCGTCAGCGCGGGGAGATTTAATTCTAATTCGCCCTCATATGTGGGAATAAAATGACATCGCGAATCGAAGGCGAATCGGTAAAAAACATCACCAAGCGATCAATACCAATCCCCTCACCTGCGGTTGGCGGCATGCCATGCTCTAATGCAGTGATAAAATCATCATCATAATGCATGGCCTCGGCATCGCCTGCCTCAAAGTTGGCCACTTGCTTTTTAAAGCGGGCAGCTTGATCTTCGGCATCGTTCAGCTCAGAAAAGCCATTGGCAATTTCACGTCCACCAAGGAAAAACTCAAAGCGATCGGTCACTTCGATATTGTCGTTATTGGCTCGCGCAAGCGGCGATACTTCGGTTGGGTATTCCGTAATAAAAGTAGGTTGAATTAACTTAGCTTCAACGGTTTCTTCAAAGATTTCGATATGAACTTTGCCTAAACCATCTTCTTTTTTAATGGCTAAGCCTAACTGTTTAGCATAGCTTTCGCATTTTTCTCGACTCTCTAAATCCGCAGCTTGTAAACTGGGGTTATAATGCAAAATGGCCTCTTTCACCGTCATTCGAGCAAAAGGCTTAGCCAAATCAAAGGTTTCACCTTGGTAAACCACGGTGGTAGAACCCAGCACTTTTTGCGCAATTAATCGCAAGAGTTCCTCTGTCAGGTCCATCAATTCATGATAATCAGCATAGGCTTGATAAAACTCGAGCATGGTGAATTCAGGATTATGGCGAGTTGAAACACCTTCGTTTCTAAAATTACGATTAATTTCGTAAACACGTTCAAAGCCGCCCACCACCAAACGTTTTAAATACAGCTCTGGTGCAATCCGTAAGAATAGCTGCATATCTAAAGCGTTATGATGTGTAATAAAGGGTCTGGCAGCTGCGCCCCCAGGAATGGGCTGCATCATGGGTGTTTCGACTTCTAAGAACAGGCGATCATTTAAATATTCGCGGATGACTTGAATAATTTTGGTGCGGGTTCTAAACACATCACGGGTTTTATCGTTAGAGATCAAATCTAAATAACGTTGACGATATTTAGTTTCTTGATCAGTTAAGCCGTGATACTTTTCAGGCAAGGGGCGCAAAGCTTTGGTGAGTAAGCGCATATTTTTTGCTTTAACGGACAGCTCTCCAGTTTTGGTTTTAAATAATAGGCCCTCGACCCCAACGATATCGCCCAAATCCCAATGCTTAAAACTCTCATAGACACCTTCGGGCAATTCGTCCATTTTGGCATAGACCTGCATAACGCCTGTCATATCTTGCATATTGAAAAAGCTCGCTTTACCCATATGACGACGCGTCATGACGCGCCCTGCCAACTTAACAGGCATCGCTTTGCTTTCTAAGTCTGCGGTATCCAAAGTGTCAAACTCAGCATGCAATGAACCTGCTAAGTGGGCACGTTTAAAATCATTGGGAAACGCTTTACCCCCTTGCCGCCATTGTTTTAACTTTTCACGACGATTCAGGAGTTGTTCGTTTAGATCTTCAACTTCATTTTTCACTTCATCTGACATGTTATAACCCACTCTTTAAACTGGCTGTAATAAATTGCTCTAATAAGTTGCCATCTAATACGCCTTGGGTATTAGAAGTTTCAACACCGGTGCGTAAATCTTTGACGCGTGAATCGTCTAAAACATAAGATCGGATCTGATTGCCCCATCCAATATCTGTTTTACTTTCTTCTAAAGCGGTTTGTTCTGCTTGACGCTTGCGCATTTCCAACTCATAGAGCTTACCCTTTAGTTGATTCATAGCTTGAGCGCGGTTTTTATGTTGCGAACGATCACTTTGACATTGCACTACAATCCCAGTTGGTATATGGGTAATACGGATAGCCGAATCAGTTCGATTCACGTGCTGACCGCCCGCACCACTGGCACGATAGGTGTCCACCCGCAAATCTGCAGGATTGATTTCAATATCGATTTTATCGTCAATCACAGGTGAGACAAAAATGGCAGCGAAAGAAGTATGGCGACGGTTACCAGAATCAAATGGCGATTTGCGAACTAAACGGTGAACGCCGGTTTCAGTACGCAACCAACCATAAGCATATTCACCTTCGACTTTAATCGTCGCACTTTTAATACCTGCGACTTCGCCCGCTGAAGCTTCCAGTAATTCCGCTTTAAAACCTTTTCTTTCAGCAAACCGTAAATACATCCGCAGCAGCATTTCAGCCCAATCTTGCGCTTCGGTACCACCCGAACCGGATTGAATGTCAAGATAAGCATCATTCGCATCTAATTCGCCTGAGAACATCCGTTGAAATTCTAAGCCTTCAACGATCTTCTCGATTCTTTGACCTTCGTTGATAAGTTCTTTGAATGAGGCCTCATCATTCTCATCATCTGCAAGCTGCAACAGTTCTTGCGCATCTTCTACTTGGGCTTTAGCACCTGCTAAGGTATTCACTAATTTTTCGAGCGTCACACGCTCTTTGCCTAGGGCTTGCGCTTGTTCAGGGTTGGCCCAAACGTTTGAATCTTCTAACATGACCCTGACTTCTTCTAAGCGCTCCCGCTTTTCGTCAAAGTCAAAGATACCTCCGAAGTTCTTCCAAACGCTTGGCTAGGTCTTTGAGTTGTGCTTGTAACGGAGCGATTTCCACGCGCTTTTCTCTTTAATGGCAAAAAATAAGCTGATTATACTTGAACTTCGCTTAAATTCCACACTTCTCAAGGTGGATAACTTGGCAGCTCAGCTTCATTTGTCCCCTAAAAGTCTGAACCTTGGGAACATAGACCAGATTGACTGTCTCACCCACCGTCACCGGCAAAGATTCATTAGGATCGCAGCAATTAAACCAAACCGCCTCAAACCACAGCTCATCAACGGCTAAGCCTAAGCGTAAATGGGTTTTGGTCTGTCCCATTACTGTGGCGCTAACAATCTTCCCTGTCAGTTCAAAGGCAGGCGGCTCAAATTCGCGACCAAAGGGTTCTAGCTGATCGACCATCTGCTTAATAAAAGGAACTGTCACTGACTCAATTGAAAGTTCGCCATCTGACCATACTACTGGTCCTAATTCGCTCTTATCAATTTGCTGCTGGATAACCACTTCAAATGCCTCTGCTAACGCATTGAACTTCTCTCGGTGAATGGTTAAGCCCGCAGCGGCTTGATGCCCACCGAACTTGATGAAAATATCCGGGGCAGAATCATGCACTGCTTGCAAAGCGTCTCTCAGATGCACCCCATCCACCCCACGCGCCGATCCAGTTAAGACGTTAGCATCATCTTGTTTTGGGCATAAAATAATTACTGGTCGCCCGAACCAATCTTTCACTCGACTTGCACTTATACCATGCACCCCAGCATGTCCATCTTCCAAGAAAATGCATAGGCTATTTTTTTGCGCATTAAATTGAATGAGCGCCTGCTCTAAGGCTCTACGGGTAATGTTATCCTGAATACTTTTTCGCTCGGCATTTTGTTCTTGTAAATGCGCCACCCATTCCCGAGCTTCACTATCGGTTTTGGCAAGTAAAAAACTGACTGAGCCCAACGCACAGGCTAACCGCCCATCGCTATTTAATAATGGACCTATTTTAAATCCTAAGTCTTCTGACGATAAAGGTGTCGATAAGATGGGCAACAACGCACGCCAGCAAGGCCTTAGGCCTTGCGCAATCAGTTTCATACCATATGACACAACTGCGCGATTATTTTGACTACGTGCCACACTGACACAATCCGCGATAGTCCCTACCGCCACAAAATCGAGACATTCTGCGAGGCTGGCAAATTCTTTTGCTGTCGTTTTACTCAAATGCGCCCGCACTGCCGCCATGAGCAACCATGCCACCATACAACCGGCAATAAACCGATCCGGATATTGGCTGTCTTCGCGGGTAGGACTCACCACCGCATAAGCACTTTGTGGGATCCCCTCGATGGGGATTTCATGGTGATCCGTTACAATCACATCGATCCCGTGTGCTTTTAATAAGGCAATTTGCGCTTCATCAGAAGAGCCATTATCAGCTGTGATTACAAGCGAAGGTTGAGGTTCATCCGCCAAAATACGTTCCGCGAGTGCCCTTGATAAGCCATAGCCCTCTTTTAAACGATGCCCAATATAGGAGCGTATTTTTTCAGGCGGGTGGCCAAAGATATTCACTAAAGCACAATATAAAACAGCATGACTGGTTTGCCCATCGCAGTCATGATCGGTTTCAATACCAATAACTTCACCCCTGGCAAGCGCCGTTGCAATCCGCGCTACCGCTTTGTCAATATCCGGTAATGTCTGTGGCGGATCTAATGTTTTGAGTTTAGGCGCAAGCATGTCGCGCACCGACACCTCAAGCAATGTAGGTCTGGCAGCTAATATTCTGGCTAATAAAGGATCAAGTCCTTCTGCTTTTGCAGCGTTTTCACGTGATTCATTCACAATCCGACGTTTGATCTTGGCTCGAGGTAAGTCTTTAATACTCATTGAATGACATCAATCCATTGTCTAAAAAGGCAGTTAAGGGCTGTGTTTTTCGCCAAAAATAATATAAATGTCGATGCAAAAGTGTATATTGATTCTTTTCTTGTGTTATTAATTGCAATGCGCTGATCTCACCTGATTTCAACGCTTTTAACAAGGGTAATAGCCACTGTTGTTCAAAGGCTTCGCATTGTGTGCTATTGGGCGTGAAGCAGAGTTTGTTGCCCGTCTTTAATGGTGCGTCCGACCAGCAATCGATTAGTGGTTGAGTTGTGATCTTTGCATTCATAGCCTTTGACCTCAGTATAAGATCATCGGTATACAACACATCAAAATCACACTCAAGAGCCACATTGTCAATACCGTTTCCCCAAAACCAGACACTCAGTGTTTGTGATAATATCATCTGACATTCGGTTAACAGACGACGCCAATAGACTGCATCTTGTCCTGTTGGCAAATGCGAAGCCATACTTTTCCCCCAAAGGGAATGAGGCGTAACAAACTTTACATCGGTATGATGTTCCATCGTAAATAACCATAAGCCTTCACCGACAATATCAAGTCGGATCCCATCTTGCTGTAAAAAGGCATTCAACGTTTCTACTATGGATAATTCTTGTTGGTTGGTTAAAGTTGCTTGATTGACGATGTAGACAGTTTTGTGATCGGCATGGCATTCAATCGGAGACGCTAAACAATAGATCCGACCTTTGGGATAACCCTTTAAAGTCGCGACTAAGGCAGCTACGGAGTGCGGTTGATTTGTGTGAAATAACCCATCGATACGCTTACCATTGGCTTTAGACAATATCGATGCTAAAACATTCGTCTTGCTGTCGGCCTGTAATTCAAGCGGAACAGTGAGTGTGACAATTTTCTTCTTCATTATAGCTTAGCTGGATGACTTATTTAATTTTACTCTTTTTCTCGCCAAGAATTGCATTTAGTCGGAAAACTGATACATTACGACTATTAACGCAACCCTCATTTGTTATACAGGATATGCCTTCATGTTATCGTTGTACAATTTAAAAGATGACCTAAGACCAGCTCCAAGTGCCGCCCCTTCACCCACTATCCAATACCCGCTGGTATTTGAAGTGATTCGAGATAATCAATGCCACACGGTGGTTGGCACCTTTCGTGACGCCCCCTTAGCAGCATTCCCTAGCGAGCTTCAAGCACATTTTAAAGAGCATCAATTATTGATGGTAGACACACTGACCAAGCTCCCGCGTTCTAGGTTAGATGAAGCAGGGCTGACCTTTGATCAAACTAATTATTTAATCACTCGCTTGAAGGGATCTAAAGAGGCCTTTTTAGCACAAATGCGCAGTATCCTTAACGATCTCGATCTGGATTGTCCTATCGAAAAAATCCAACCTCTTGCACTCATAACCTTATGGGATGTCTTAAAAGGAACGAAAATGGAACGCGATTTTGTCAGTATGGCCAAAGCACAGGGTATGCAAGTGGTGATGCTAAAGCCTCTAACAAAATGGTTAAGCGACATGCGCGAGCAGATAGACTCCCCTTATTATAGCGAAGATTCATTATGCTTTAGTTTCAGTCAAGTAATTGATGAGTACTATCAAAACGGCTGCGCTCTCAATCCGATGGTTTTACAACAATTACAAGCATATCTTACTGAAAACATTGAAACTAATCGATTACCGTCCTTTATGGTTGAAGAACTTACCCCGTTAAATCAAGCGATGTTTACTCATTTTATGGAAAAACACCAAGAAGGCCAAGATAAAATCTTAATGGCCTGTGGCTTTGAACATCTATTCGGCGGTAACGGGCTGCTAGCAAAGTTAGATGCCATGGGTTTTCAAGTCCGTCAATGTAAATCAACTCACGCACCTACCCCATTTTAACTCACTATTACTTTTTGGTGCCGTCAGGTTTCTTGTTGCCCGAAACCGGCGGCTCCTCTTTAAATTCAGAAGATGAAGCCGATGATGGTCCGATAGGAGTAAATGATTCTACTGACAGTGCTGAGTGTGAGTCATCAGATAGTTGTGATTGTTCAAAAGCAGGTGTTAGTTTACGACGGCCTCTTGGGCTCTCTAGACTGACTAAAGGTGGTGTGCTAGGTATGTATTTCTCTGATTCCACCTGACTAATCAATTTCTCATCTAACAATTTCATTGCAAACATACTTAATTTTACTTCATCTACGCCCTGTCCCTTTAAATATTGCAATAAATCAGGAAATTTCTTAGAATGAATGTCGAGATTTTGCGCTCTTGCCAATGAAATCTCATAAGACACAATCTTAGAAAATTCACTGAGTGATACGTTTATTAAAGCTAATTTTAAAGTCTCCTCTAACATAGACTCAATTAGCGGCCTGCTACTTCTCCATCCAGCAGGATGTTCCTTATGAATGTCTAGAAACTCATCCAATACCAGCTCAAGACTCTGATTATCCTGTGCTAAAACTCCCAATTTAGCGAACATATTTAATTTTTGTAAATATTTTGATATGTCCTTATCACGCAAATAAGACTCTTTACTTTCTTTTAGCAACATTTTAACAACCAGAGGCAATTCCAATTCCCTGTGTTGAGATAAGCGTTCACCCAGTTCTTGTAGTACAGATTCAACAAGACAGTTTGCCTCAATCATACGCGAAAGTAAAAAAGCAAACATATCAGGATTTTTGTTACTTAAGGCGATCGTAATTGGATTTAATCCCTGCTCATTCTTTTTAATGAAGGCATTATTTGCTGAATCTATAAATAGATCAGCAATACCATTTGAATACCTTTTCTTCCTCATCCATTCATCAATTTGTTTCATCACACCTAAATGTTGTTCGTTGCCGTTGGCAAACAAATGCAAAGGGCTATCCCCATTGATATCGTATAAGTTACAAAATGCAGGAAAATTCCATCCTGACATTATACGAGTATCTGCTTCAGAAGCTATCCAGCGCATACAAGCGCTATCACCCTCCTCCGCTAAATAATGCAATGCGGTGCGTTTAATTGCATCTTGAGCTCTACGTTGATATCCAGCTGATCGCGCCTGAACTCGCGCATCAAGAATAGCTGTAATAACACTGGGATGACCTTCTCTGGCTGCCAACACTAAAGCACTCACCAGTTGGCTAGGATTAGTCGCATCTGGACCACAAATATCGACGGGAGTTCCTGCTTGATAAAGCGCTCCTGCACATTCAGCTTTACCTAAGCAACTAGCCACATAGAGCATATTAAAGTTGCCAAGCCCTTCTACCGCTATTTCCAGAGAGGGATGCACCTTACCCGAGGACAGGATTTTTTTTAATTCTGCGTGATCATTATTAAGTATCGCAACAATCAGTTTTTGCTCATCGTCCGTTAAATGACGAGGTGGTTTTCCGGTCTGAGCAGTCAGTAATAAATGACCAAATTGTTCATCTTCCGTTGTTCTATTAAGGTTGTTATCTTTTAAATAGTCAAATAAAGCGCTTCGATTTTGTATGAATTGACTAATATTTGAAGCCGTTTTACTAAGATCCATCTCTAATAATCCCGTAACATGCCAACAACTCGAGTGCGGCTGTTGCATATCCTTCAGAAAAGTGCTGATTTCTTCAGGAGAGGTTGGGATGCTTTGCCCTTTGGCCATACGAACAGCAAGTGCACTCATTATCTCCATGTAAGTACTATCGCTGGGGTTCATTATCATTCTGGATACATATTGAGTTGCAGCCCCCAGATATGACTGTTGCTTATACTTATGAAGCGCGATATCTGACATCAATTGCTCACAAAATAAGCGAGCATTATGGAGCATTTGTTGATTACCGTTACAAGCGGTTTGTAAGATGTTCTCAAAGCAATTTTTTAATTCATCATGCGTAAAGTGCGTTTTACAGATATCTAAAGCAGACAAATAAGATAAAAACAAATTAAGATTGCCCACTCTAAGCGCATATGACAAGGGATTCATACCTTGATATTGAGCATTCAAATCAAAATAATCAGAGAATTTCCAAGGTTCAGCTACTGTCCATGCATCTTTTTGGAAACGAAGAATATTTCTAAAAATACTCAAACTTAATGGATGTTCACAAATTAGATGCCAAAGCGTCTTATTGTTAAATAATGGTAAGGGTATGGCAACTTTAGCTCTTCTTGCTGCAACATTTTCGCTATTAAGAAAAGTAAAACATCTTTCTTTGAACCAAAAACCGAGATATCCTGGGTTTTGATCTCGAATGAGCTTTATAACATAGTCTTCTAATGACATCTCCAGAGGGCTTTGCGCCAAAATGCGGTATTCATCGTTATTATGCAACTTTAACATGGTAGCATCTAATTCTTCATCAGCCATCACTTTTCCTAGTGTCAAAAATGACTGAAGACGATTTTTGGTACCCTTTCGTAATTGATCGCATGCTACAACTTTTTGTGAAAGTTTGACAAGTTTTGATTCACGACTTGCTCGAACGGACTCAGGATTATGAACGGATGTTGATGAACCAGCAATCATTTGACGCTCTTTGGGTGTATTTCTACTTACCAATGCTAGACTATTTGATCCTTGCGTTGTTCTTCTTTTAAGCAAGCCTGTTGTAGCCACAGGCAAATCTGAAGAGCTTTTTCGGGCTTGTGCTACTAATGCTAAACTTTGTCTAGATTTTCTACCAGAACCAGTTGGCGCTGCCGAGGGTAAATCATCATCTATAATCTCGTCAATTTGAACCTCTTGCGCAGGCACACTAGCCAATTCAAACTGTCTTGCTTCAGGAGGAGTTTTGGATTCGTATTCTTTATATTCACCTAGAAACTCTCTCAGCGCAACAAGAGATTCAGCAGTATTTCTTAGTGCGTCTTGATAATCGTGCTGCAAAAGCATTTTTACAGCTTCACTGAATAGTCGATAAACATCTGCAACATCATGCACTTTTGCGCTTTTAATACTTTTATAGTTTTCCAATAAATCTTGATACAACTTAATCTGTCTTTTTGATTGTTCTGTCTTAGTTTCAATTTCAGACATATTTGCAATGGCAATGTCTAATTCAAACAGTTTCTGTACATAAAATTTATTAACAAACTCTGCTTTGTCTTTAAAGACAAATTCCAAGTTTTGATTTGTTTTATATTCCTCACTTTGATACTTGAGTGTAAATTGACCATAAACAGTGTTTTTGGCGGCATCAACAGCTGCTGTAGCTTTGTCTATAGCTATTTCAGCCCCCTTAATCAAAATAGGAGCAGCCATCATACCAAGTGGTCCTGCAAATAAGGAACCCGCTGCAGCGGCACCTGTATATTTTGCTGTTGTCTGCAACCCTTCTTGCATTGAATTCACACTTGGCATATAGGAATAGATAGTATCGCCCATCCGCTTAAGCCATGAATCAGCAAGCATACCTGATAGCCAACCCTGCTGTTGTTCGGAGTTTTGTGCCAAATCATTTGGATTTATGCGAAATAAACGACAAACTTGTTCAAACTCCTCTCGATGAGGCACAATCATTATCGATTGGATAAATGCAATCGTTTTCTCACTGGTTTCTTTTTTGAGATCATCAATAGATTTCTGATGATATACAATAGCTTTTTCAATTTGTTTCATCTTCGATTCAAGGATATCAAGTTCACTTCGATCCTTTTGCTTTTGGTTATGCTGTAGTTTAAGTATATTTAATTGACCTTGAAGTTTTATAAGTTCAAATTTATTGAATTCAAGCTGTTTAAAATTAGAATAGTAATTATCAACAAAGTGTTTAAATTCGTTAGCAACAGCCTCGTCTGAAAATTGAATTCTGATGTCCGTTTCAGCTTCTACAGTTTTGCAAAAGCTCATAAAATCTTTTAGCAATTCCCCTGTTAACTTTACTTTCATTCTCTCAGATTGATAGGCAAAACGAAAAATCTCCCCTACCAATTCACTATATTTTAACACAAACTCACATTCATCTCTGGATTGCATAATTTCTTGGTCTTGATGAGAAATATGGAATCTAGGAATATTATTTCTTGCAATTGCTTCATAACTTGCTAGTGTCGAAAGTTCTTTGACCCTCATTTGGGCATACGTAGCTATTAAAGCTTGATACTCTTCATCTGTTAAATACCCTTGAAATTGAGTCATCCCTCGCAACATATTCGTGATATGATTATCTCTCTTTGCGAGTGATTCGATATTTTTAACCAAATATTGATGAGAAAAGCCTTGATAACGCTTAACAGCTTTATTAATGGCGTCTAATATCTCAGAGAATCGATTCGCTTCTTCTACAGGCTGTTGATTTGAAATGGCACTATTCATTGCTATAAACAATTTCTCAACCAGCGTTTTTAATTGCTTTTTAAAACTCTCAGCTTGTGTCTCTTCAAGATATGGGATTGAGTTACAGATATTATGAACACAATTTTCAATATTTTGAGGATTGCCAGAGTCCAGGTATTGCTCCTCTCTTACAAAATAATGAAATGGATGCAAGCAAGAGGGTAGCGGAAATTCCTGCGGGATTTCAGGTAAAGTTATAGATTTTGGGCCATCAAGTGCCATTTTTCAGCCTATTTATCGATTCAATGTTTATGAGACAGTGCATCACCACAATTAGTTCCCCCATGGTAAAACAAGGAAATACACATATTTCTTAGTTTTCTAACAATAAGGATAGTGCAAAGCAATGCTTATCATGACCATCTGTTTGCGCCAAGGGGTAGCATTTGCGCGATGATCTGGCTAGTATGCTAAGACTTATGATTATTCAAGACGACAACCAAGCAACTTATCAAATCAAACGTTATGAACCCGGAAAAATCTGGGTGAATGAGAACTGCTTTGAAAAAAGCTTGATCGTACGCCCTCATCAACTGCTTCACCCTTGGGATGTTTGCGGTGTGACTACTTTGATTCCGGAATCGTTTAGTCCACTCTTTACTGATCGCCCTGATATTGTGTTATTGGGCACAGGTGAAATACTCACATTCCCCGCTGAAAGTTTACTAGAGGCTTTGTGGTTAAAAGGCATCGGAGTAGAGGTAATGGATTCACGACGTGCTTGCTTTACCTATACTGTGCTAACTGCAGAAGAGCGCAATGTTGCGGCGTGCATTATCATTGATTAGCGTGTTTTATGAGCCTTTAACGGCTCTCTTTTGATAGCAATTTTGTTTAAATAGATACGTCCCAATGGGTGCTCTCGACACGCTTTGCGCAATTGCGAACGTGCTATTTTTGCTTTTTCAAATAAATGCTTTGAGCAACCATTTTCGCGGTGACAATTAAAGCGAACAGACTCAATTCCATTAAAAATAGCGGTTAAATGAAAGAATATATCCTCTTCGTTAGGGTCTTTTCGATTAAATGAACCTACAAGCGCTTGAATATGATCGTTCATTTTATCCAATAATTCCTTAATCACCCCTTTTCTAGCTACTACGTAGCATTTTCTTAGCATATCCTGCACTTCAACAAAGACACTTAACCATTTAGCATCTTCTGGTAAGGCAACTTCTTTTAATTGGTTTCTTAAGTGCTCAGTCGTCGAATACATAATGCCTTGGTGAGTGTAAACGTAATCTGCAGGAGGGGTTGATAGGGTCTGTATCAAACTCTTTTCTAATGCATTAAGCTGCATTAAGGTCTCTTGCCTTAAATTCATTTCGTGACGAAAACTCAATTGGTTTAAAGCTCGAATAGCTGAATTTAAATTGGCAGATTCTAGCTCGAGGACATGGATTGGATTAACAACTTTGTCATTATAAATCTGTTTCAGAGTGACTTTCTTTAAAATTTTAGTTAAGTTTAAAATTGCAATGTAGCAATTCGCAAATGCAATTTCAGCTTGGCTAAATTCACTTTGTTTTAACACCTCAATATCATTTTTAAACTGTTCAATCCTATAGCGGTAAGTAATGATATTTTCTCTTACTTTCACAAGAATTCTATCAACGTGGTACAGATAAGTGCTTGCTGCCAAAATATCTAAATCCCATTGCTTGTTAACATCAAGATCTAAATCTGCACGTAGTGTTTGCACTATAGATTGAAGTTCATCTAAAAGATCAAGCGGGTCATATGATTCCAACTCAGGATCGATAAGGGGTTCGCCAACTATTTTTCTGTATATATAATCTTTGAGCTTTTGCCAGCTGTTTGTCAGTCTTGGAAACCTATTTTTCATCGGTCTTCTTCTTCACTGGATCAAAATAGTAAATTCCTTATCAAATAAGCAGCCCTGCCTTTCCCACATTGTTCTCTTATGATTTGACCATAAAACACACTATAAAAACAAGTTTGATAATTGACACACCACCTATCTTATGTGATTTATTAAGTGAAAAGAAAACTTTTCTTTCATGGAGAATGACTAACCATAAGAGGCTAAGGATAAAACACGTGTATATCCAATAAAGTATTGAGTAGTAAACGGGGAAGCGCATGGCTAAAAAAATACAAAAAAAAATCGCCACAGCCCTAACTAGAAGGCGAACTCAGCTTGAGACAACCACAGCGGTAGATGACTGGAAAACCCTTATTAAAGCAAGTGGTTTTAACATTATCATTCCGACTCTAGATAGTATTCAGATCAACATGGAACAGTATCAGAATGCTACCCCTGAAAGATTGCAAGATCTATTCAATATGATTGTAGACATTCTTAAAAGAGAATATTTTGATCAGCAACAAAATCGTTCAAAGCTTAAAAATCACTTAGTGAATATCCATCATAATATTCACAATTCAACTAACGTTATAGAAAAAAAGACAATATTGGTTCAATATTTTAAGTTAAATGAAAAATCGCTTACTTTATTATTTATCAATACTCAACTTGAACTTGCCATCAAGTTCTCTAGATTATTAATTTGTGTCGTAGGTAGGTTAGTTAAGGATGCGTTGAATCTTCCTGAAAACCAATATGATAATGATAATATTGTAAATTTAATTGAAGAATTAAATGAGATCCATCCTAATTTATCCGGAGCTTGTCAAGAATGGTTTGAAGAAGAATACCATTCATACAAGCCAAATGCTGAAGATGAAGTCATTTTGACCAAAGAACAAGACAATGAAGATCTTGACGACCTATTGACAGAACCCTTAACAGAGATCGTCATAGAACAACAGGGATTAGATGAAAATGACATCATTGAAGAACTACTGATTGAACTCCATGACGAAGAACCAGTCTTTAGTCGATCTCTATTAGATTTTTTTAGTAAAGCTCAACCTATCATTAACTTATCTAACTCCACGATAACAAAATCAGCGCTACGCAAAGCCTATCTCAAAATGAATAATATGCTCATGCCTGAACTGGAATTAAAGGAAAAATACACTAAGAAAAGATTTAGAGAATTCATCATTCAGGTTATTAATCATAAAATCAACATTCCTGGGTCAGCTGAAATTTATGATCTTGGCACTATTCGCAAAACTTGTAAACAAGTAGCACTAGAACTATCTGCAATTTTCTTGTTATGCAAGCAAATTAAACAAATTCGTGCAAATCATCAATCTTTTTTAGACGAGATTAGCAATCTAACAGATTCTGATGAATTAACCACTCTGGAAAGTTTTATAAAACGAAAACTACAAGCACCTCTATACCTAAAAATTAAAAAACGAGTAAAGAACATCATAAACTATAAGGATTATGGATCATCATGTAAAACATTCACGATTGACTGCATCCGATACCTAAAAATGCTGCTTACACAGCCAATTTACGAAAATAGTATTGTTGCAACCATAAAGGTTGATTATCCATCTATTATTGAACCAATTTCATTAGATGATCTTTCACACGTAAAAGCATGTGTTACAAAACTTGACCAATACACTGCTAAGAAAGTCATTAAAAATGAATGTTCCTATCTGCTGCATACTTTAGCCTTTGATCAAGAGTTAGCATTACACTTGCAAAGCGTTTTCATGCTTTGTACTGCTGATTTGAACGATATCATAACTTATTTGCTAGAACCGTTAGAAAATCAAACGATATCAAATCTGATTCAGAGAGCAAATGATATGTCATTATCGTCTGAGCCTCTTAAAGTCATGTTAGCAAATAGTGAATTCAGCGCTGTCAAAATGCAAGTATTAGAATATCAAAAGCAACTGCGCGAACTAGGAAAACTTCGTTTAAAAGCAATTCAACCTATTGAAAATGTTGGCATCAATGATCGCATTGATCAGACCCATCATAAAATTGTCAATTTGCAATCAAATTTAGGTGTAATTTTTGATTTAATTTCTGCTATTGAAGTGCTACCTTCAGATCAAATTCCTGATGATTTAAAAGTAATAGTAGATGAAATTAAGCGGCACTTGAGTGAAGTTAATGCTAAACTGATATATTTGAATAATATCGCTGATGACTTCGGGAAAGATAAAGCTAAAGTTAAACCAAGCGACATATTTTTATATCGTATTTCTAGGGGAGATTTTTTTCATCAACAAGACCATGATATTCTAAAAAATACAGTGATAGCTATGATATTTTCGGTTCCCTCTTTAGAGCTTATCGAGGCAATCAATGTTTATTTCGATACCTATTCTAACGAACAAAAAATTGAATGCATCTCTTTTGTAGAAAGCTATATTGAAAGCGACACCCTTCATTCCCTGTTTTCTGCTGTTAATCCTAAAAATAATAAATTCTACCAAAACCTAATGACATTGGTAAGTCTTGCTGATTCAGAAAATATATCTACACAAAGACTCATAAGACTAATTGAAAATAGTGTTACACAAAGAAAACAACGTTTTGATACTTTAATCCTAAAGATTAAAAACAATGAATTAACACGCGAGCAATTAGTACGCAGAATTAATACCATTAGTGACAAACTACAAGAAAACAGCATTCATGTTATCAAACTCGAAGATTACTTTTTAGAAATTTCACATATCATGAATGCTCAGAATTTTGACAATTTTACAGCGTTAGAGCAAACAAAACTATTCAATAGCTTCAATGTAATTAGTGGTTTCTGCAATGATGAACCTTCATATCAACAACAATTTAGTAAATTAAAGAGAAATTTAAACGTTGTATTGTTAAAGAAACCTACTGAGCCTCATTTACAAAAACCTATTAAAACTGTTAGTAAATTTGAACCTAAGTCTTGTTTGCTTGATCTGGTCCGCAATGCTATCGATAACGCTTCTAATCTTCCTTTATACGATAAAACGCTTGTATTATTTATTAACATCATCGAATCGGAGTTTGCTAAGCTTTTTACAGAGATTGACATTAGTGAATTACGAGATCTAAATTGGACTTTTGATGGCAAGCGGCTAAGTAGCGGCTTAAACCCACGATCACCTAATGTTTTGAACTACCATAGTCAATTTGAACTGGTAACACAATATATTGGTATAATTTGTTTTTATCATTTTGATAGTAATTATAAACTTGTAGAACATGGTACAGTTGATGTGGTTAAGAGCTATTATAAATTTATTGAAAATGCTTTAGTTAAAGCACTAGAAACTAAAGCGCCAACCACTGCTTTTATTTTATTTAAAGCGATTCAAAATAGTCCTATCAAACGTTTAGCACTTTCCTCTTCTAAGGCAGAAGAGTATTATCTTTCGTATTTGAGCAAGACCAAAGAATCTCAAGTTAACATTACTAAGCTTTTTCGAGAAGAATCTGTCTTACCAACTCTGTCATTTATACAACAGATGATAGTGTTTTCTTACAAAAAAAGTAGTGGTAGTGAATTCGAACATCTTAGTAATGCAGGTCGCTCGCTGAGATACTTTATGTATAAAAAGGAACAAATTAACAATAATACTTATGTTCAAACAAATTTAAAAGCAGAAATAGATTATGTATTAAATTCATTGCAATTATTACCTAATGGCAAAATTGACTCGGTTAATTTACAAAGATTATTATTCAAGTCATCAACAAATCTGAAACCAGACAATACTAAAAAATATAATTTAACCGAATTCAAGACCCCGAATGAACTTGTTAAATATCTAGCTATGTGTCGCACACGATCTGTAGATTATCATTTCGCCTCGCAAAATCCCGAAAAAGACATTTATGACTGGTTACAGTCTATGATAAAAGCGGATACTCGTTTTAATAGCTTTACAGATAGTATTGAAATACTATTTTTGATTGATGAAATAAACCGTCATCAAAATCGAGTTTACAAACAGTTTCATAATGATTTAATCAATATTTTGACTATATACCATCGACGAGTAAGTAAAATTTTAAAATCTGAGAATGATGCAGATAAGAAAACACTTGAGTTATTTTTTGTACAATTGAACAAATTGAAACGACTACAGGTATACAGTGACGATAGCTCTACTGGCTTTGATTTATTTTCAAATGAGCAAAAAGTTCAAGGTCTTATCAAAAAAATGCGTGATCAACATCGACTTTATCTCAGCATGCAAGAACAATTTGAGAAGCACCGTTCACAAAGTGCCTATTCTCAATTGTTAGCTGATGTGCTTTCAGGTAATACTCAAAAATCGTTAACACTTCCTGTCGAACATGACGAACACCTCCAAAGTACTAGTGATACTTTATTACCTGACAATGAATATGATATCCCTAGTGCAGAACCAGAACATCCTTCTCGTATAGGCATCAATAAGACCATGTCTTTTACGAGTCAGGATCAAGCATCCATATTAGATCTTTTCAATACTGAGGAGTTAAAAGCTGAATTTCTAAAAGCATTTCCCTGGGCCATTCAAGTTGACACTTTAGATAAATTGAAAAATTTTCAATTTGATCCTCATATTAACTTATTAGGAACCCCAAGGCTTTTTGAGGCGCCCTTACAACTCGCCGTAATGAAGCTGGTGCTTGTCGCGATGGACAGTTTAGGTAAAATTGCAGGTTTCACGGGTCAACTTACGCTCCAAAATTTCGATAGAATCAATGAAATTATTTGTCAACTCAAGTGGCTAACAGGAGAATTAAAATCTTTTGATATTTCAGAACCAAAACTCCTAGGTGAGATTGAAGCTGTTCTCCAAGAAATGGGCTTTAAGAACCAGGAATTTTATGATATTCAACAACTATACAACCCCCCCTTTGAAGTTGAGAATAACCCTAATATGAATGGGTTCTGTCACTTAAATGAGCATCTTGTCTATGAGCTTACAGGTTCGGATTATACGGATACTTTACTTGCTCCAACGGTACCTGGCTCGCCTTACATTGAGAAGATCAGTCAGATACATATCAACCATGAGAAAACTTGACGCCCCAAGCCTTAGCCTCGCATAATCCTTTTATTTTAAATATCCATTACTGGAGTAAGTAATGACTTTGCAAAACACCTCTGAAAAATTTGGCACACTAACAAAGTTTTTACATTGGGTCATCTTCTTACTCTTTGTTATTCAATACTATCTGGTGTATCGCCGTGAATACTTCCCCAAAGACACGAATGAAAAGCTTCAGTATATCTTGCTACATAAGTCACTTGGCATCTGCGTATTGCTATTAGCCGCATTCATGCTAGCTTGGCGTAATGTGGGCACCAGGCCATTGATGCCAAGCAACATGGCTTTGATTGAACGCAAGGCAGCTAAAATCACCCACATACTCCTATATGTAGCCATGTTTATTATGCCCTTAAGCGGTATTTTTATGTCGATGTTTGGAGGCTATAAGATATCGTTTTTTGGCCTCTTCGAATTCCCTATGCTATTCGCTAAAAATGAGACCATGGGAAATATTCTATATGATACCCATGTATGGAGCTCTTATCTTATTATTGGGCTTGTAGCTATTCATGCCAGCGCAGCCCTGTATCATCATTTTGTCCGAAAAGACAATGTGCTAAGGCGAATGATATAATCTGGACGTTTGGACTCTTATGAGCAAAAGAATAGTCCTGCTTATTGTAGCGACACCTATTTTCGTTTTGTTAAATTATCATATTGCTTTTTTCGCTCACGAATATGCGCATAGCTTGATGGCATGGCTACTTAATATTAAAAGTAACCCCTTCGATATCCACTACGGAGGGACGTCCTGGAAAAATCTCATTTTCCTATTAAATCTGCACGAAAACATTCAGTATGCTCATCTCTTTTCACAAGGAAGAAATGATAGCATTGCATTAATTGCTATCTCAGGAATAGGTTTGGGTAATGGACTATTCTATCTTTTGTCGATTTATCTGCTTCAAAATAAAACAGTGAAAGACCATCCGTTACTCTATTATTTTATTTTTTGGCTCAATTTTATGAGTTTGGCACATTTTTATCATTATGTACCGCTCTTGGTTTTTAGCCCTATCGGTGATATGGCGAACCTAAGTAAAGCCTTAGCAATTTCACCCTGGATTATTTACATTTTGTTCAGTTACCTAGTGATATTCATGTTATATCATTTCTATACGAAAACACTCATCACCACCTACCAGGTATTAAATTCAACAAAGGTCTCTCAAGCTGCGCTCTTGATCCTGTGCACTATACTCATGTTTGGTTATGTTGCTTTAGATGGCATTTTGGGGGGGCAAGGCGTGATACCGTTATTTCTATCAATCACCTCTATCGCTGCTATTCCAGGGATCCTTGCTGCTTGCTGGCCAACTCGTAAATGGATCAACCAGTACGTTTAACCGAGCGAATTTCACGATAATACGGTTTCCAAACCTGTTCTTTGACAAACGTTGCAAATTCCATATTTGGCTCAACTCTGGCAACGCCATCTTCGATGGCTTGTTTAGCGACAGCGTGAGCAACAAAAGCCGCCAATTGAGGGATTTCTGTCACATCAGGCAATAAGGGTAAATTGGGATGTTCTAAAATGGGAGCACGTTCGCAAATCGCTTGCGTTGCTGCCCACAACATATTATCAGTCACTTGTGAAGCCCGTGTCGCAATCACCCCTAGTCCTATCCCTGGGAATGATAATGCATTATTACATTGAGCAATCTTAAAGGTTTTCCCTTGGAACTCAACTGGCGCGAATGGACTGCCTGAAGCGATGAGCGCTTTGCCATTTGTCCATTGGATCATGTCTTCTGGGTTACCCTCAGAGTTTTCTGTTGGGTTTGATAAGGGACATATAATTGGTTTGTCGGTATGTTCTGCCATGGCTTTAACCACAGCTTCATCGAAAGCACCTCTTACAGTGGAACAACCAATCAAAATGGTAGGGTGAACTTGCTTGACGACCGATAATAAATCACGTCCGCCTGCTGGCCAATTAGCTTCTTCAGCGAGCGTGCGGGCATAGGGTTGTTGAAAAGGATTTATATCAGCCATACCTTCAACCAACAATCCTTGACGATCAACCAACCAAAATTGTTTTCTAGCAACTTCAGGTAGTACACCAAAATTTAGCATCGCGTTGTAAAGTTGATCGGCAATACCAAGTCCTGCTGTTCCTGCGCCATAAACCACAACTCGTTGGTTGCTGATTGACACATTTGACGCCTTAATTGCCGCTAATAGTGCAGCTAGAGTTACAACTGCGGTGCCTTGCATGTCATCGTTAAATGAACAATGTTTTAAACGATAAGTTTCTAAAATGCGTCTGGCATTTTGCTGACCAAAATCTTCCCAATGCAAAAAGGAATTGGGAAATTTTTTCTTTATCGCATTGACAAAACGTTCAATAAAGTCATCGTATTCTTTACCTTTAATTCGAGGTTGGCGCCAACCGAGGTAAAGCGGATCATTCAAAAGGTCTGGATTATTAGTTCCAACATCCAGCATGACTGGCAATGTTCGATAAGGATTAACGCCGCACAAGCTATAGACTACCAATTTGGCTACCGGTATATCCATTCCACCAATGCCTTGATCACCGATCCCCAAAATTCGTTCGCCATCCGTTACTACTAATAATTCAATTTCCGCATGAGTTCGATTATCAAGAATTTCATCAATTTTATCGCGATCAGGATAGGAGATGTAGAGTCCGCGGGGTTGGCGAAATTCATGACTGAAATTTTTGACTGCCGCACTCACACCTGGTGTATAGATGAGCGGTAGTGTTTCATGTAAATTATCCAACAATAGCGAATAAAATAGGATTTCATTCTTATCATGCAAATTGTTCAGGTAAATATATTTTTGTAGCGTATTAGAATAACGATTATATTGACTTTTAGCCCGTCCGAGTTGTTGTTGTAACGTTTCAATACCATAGGGTAACTTACCTAACAAGCCAAGATCATGACGCTCTTGCTCAGTAAATGCAGTGCCCTTATTCAACAGTGGCATCACTAACAGTTCTTTACCGGTTAGTTCAGTTTCAATCCATTCTTGACCTAATCCATGATCGATGAATGTGGTATATTTTAGCATGAGTTATTTCAACCAATTCCTTGCGTTGATAAATAGTGACATCCAGGGAGTATCCTGTTCCCTTGTCTTGGGATGCCATGAAAGCTGCCACGTTTTAAAAACTCTTTCCGGGTGCGGCATCATAATAGTGGCTCGACCATCATTGCTGGTAAAACCTGTTATACCGTTTTGTGACCCATTTGGGTTAAAGGGGTAGCTCTGTGTTGGTTTACCATGGTTATCCACAAATCGCAATGCCACCTTAATGTTCATCCCTGCCCTATCAGCATAGCCCTCACCGTGCGCCACCGCTATAGGAAATATCATTCCTTCTAGACCTTTCAAAAGTATTGAAGGTGACTGACAAACTTCAACCAAGCTTAATCTTGCTTCAAACTGTTGAGATTGGTTATGGATAAATCGTGGCCAATCCTGTGCCCCCGGGATGAGATCCGAGAGCTGAGACAGCATTTGGCAGCCATTGCATACCCCTAGAGTAAAAGTATTATCACGTGAGAAAAAAGCTGCAAATTCGTCAAACAACCTAGACGAATAGCGAATAGCGTTGGCCCAACCTTTGCCCGCACCTAACACATCACCGTAAGAAAAGCCGCCACAAGCCGCCAAACCCTGAAAATCTGTTAAGCGCTTACCTGCCAACAAATCGCTCATGGTCACATCAATCGCATCAAATCCTGCTAAGGTAAAAGCAGCTGCCATCTCATTGTGACCATTCACCCCCTGCTCACGCAAAATAGCCACTTTGGGTTTAGTTCCTCTAAAAGCTACCTTGGGCGGTAGCTTAGTCGGCATCGTGACAAATAAACCGGGATCATCATCATTGACAACACTATCATACACTTGCTTGGCACACGCTGGATTGTCACGCATGGCTTGTAATGTGGCACTGGTTTTTGACCACAAAGCTTGCAAATTTTTTCGCTCTTGCTGATAAACGCTACGACCTTTGCATTGAATAATAATTTGTTCATCTTCGCGAACGGTTGCAATAACGTGCAAGGCATTATCTAATCCTTGAGATTTAAATAACAGACGGCATTCATCGAGCGCCGATTTCTCAATCTGAATCACAGCGCCCAATTCTTCATTTAACAAGGCTGCAAGAATGTCCTGCTCGTTGTTAACATAAGTAGATAAATCAATCGTTAATCCAACATGGCTAGCAAAAGTCATTTCACACAAAGTCGCTAGTAAACCACCATCACTGCGGTCATGATAAGCTAATACCTTGCCTTCAGTTTTAAGCTGATTGAGTACTTTTACAAATGACTGCACCTTATCTGCCTCAACTTCTGGGGCCTCGCCACCTGTTTGATTCGTGACTTGCGCGTAGATACTGCCACCTAAGCGGTAATGGTTTGAAGCTAAATCGATAAAAAGTAATACGGTTTCAATATCCGTTGCTAATTCAGGCGTCAAGGTTTTACGGATATCTTGCACGGGCGCAAACGCACTCACGACTAAAGTCACAGGAGAAGTCACTTCATACTGACCTTTATCATCCTGCCAAACACTTTGCATCGACATGGAATCTTTACCTACAGGGACAGTGATATTCCATTGTGGGCATAGCTCTTTGCCTACGGCATACACAGCCGCATATAAAGCTGCTGCTTCTTCTGGTTTCTTTGCTGCTGCCATCCAATTGCAAGACAAACGGATATCACTTAACTGTTTGACATCAGCTGCCAAGATATTCAACACGGCTTCAGCCACTGCCATTTGAGCAGAGGCGGCAGGGTTGATGAGTGCAATCGGCGGGCGCTCCCCCATGCTCATTGCCTCACCCGTATAGGTATTGTAGCCTGAAGCGGTTACCGCACAATCAGCGACAGGCACTTGCCAAGGCCCAACCATTTGATCACGCGCCACAAGACCGGTAATGCTTCTATCGCCGATGGTAATAAGAAAAGATTTATCAGCCACTGTCGGTGCTTGTAAAACACGTGAAATAGCTTCATCGAGCGCAATCACATCCGTTTGAATGGTTGCTGGCACGCATGAACTGCTTTTCACTTTTATTTGAAGCTGGGGAGCATTACCAAACAACAATGACTGAGGGATATCGATGGGACGATTATCCATTAAGCTATCTTCTAGTTTTAAATAGGGCTTTGTTGTGGCATGGCCTAACACGGCAAAAGGGCAACGTTCCCGTTTAGCGATAGCTTCGAATTCGTTCATATGCTCTTTGCGAATAGCTAATACATATCGCTCTTGTGATTCGTTACACCAAATCTCTAAAGGAGTCATGCCTTTTTCATCATTCGGAATTTTTCGTAACGCTAAGTCTGCTCCCATGCCCGCATCATGCACTAATTCAGGAATGGCATTAGCAAGACCACCTGCCCCCACATCATGAATCGATATAATCGGATTATTTTCACAAGCAACACAAGCATCAATGACTTGCTGACATCTTCTTTGCATTTCAGGATTTTGTCTTTGTACGGATGCAAAATCTAATGCGATATCGCTAGCACCTTGGGCCATTGAAGACGCAGCACCTCCCCCTAACCCTATTTTCATCGCTGGCCCACCGAGTACAATGATCAAAGCATTGTCTGGAATGGGCTGCTTGTTGATATGTTTTTCCTGGATATTACCCATCCCCCCGGCAATCATCACCGGTTTATGATACCCCCTGGCATAATAGGTTTTATCGGCACTTGGTTCGGCTTGTTCGAAGGTCCGAAAATAGCCTGCCAAATTTGGTCGACCAAATTCATTATTAAAAGCTGCGCCCCCAATAGGGCCTTTAATCATGATTTCTGATGCTGTTACAATCCTTTGAGGATAATGCCCTTCTCCTTCCCATGGTTGTAAGAGCGTTGGCAAACGCAAATGAGAAACAGTGAAACCACATAAACCAGCCTTGGGCCTAGCACCTTGCCCCGTAGCGCCTTCATCCCGGATTTCTCCGCCCATACCCGTTCCCGCACCAGCAAAAGGTTCAATAGCTGTGGGATGATTGTGAGTTTCTACTTTCATAAGAATGTGAACTTTTTCATCATGAAATCGATAGGTATTGTCATGGGTATCACAATAAAATCGTTCTTGACCGAAACCCTGAATCACTGCGGCATTATCATGATAAGCAGATAGTACCCCCGCAGCATTGTGCTGGTAAGTATGTTTAATCATGCCAAATAAAGAATCTTTTTGTACTGCGTTATCGATTGTAAATTGGGCTTTGAAAATTTTATGACGACAATGTTCTGAGTTCGCTTGGGCAAACATCATCAATTCCACATCGGTTGGATCACGTTTAATGGTCGTGTATTGATCGACTAAATAGGTGATCTCCTCTTCAGATAATGCTAAACCTAAGGTAGTATTGGCTTGCGCTAACGCCGTTTTACCCTCTGTTAAGACAGGAATGGTTTGCATTTTGCTTGGCGCATGTTCTGTAAACAAGGCAGCCACATCTTGCCATGCACTCACAACTGATTCGGTCATGCGGTCATAAATCTGTGCCAACATCAGCGACCACTCGCTGTGTGTTAAAGGAATTCTGTCTACCAAGGTTAATTCATAGACACATGCTCGCTCAATGCGAACAACTTCATTACAAGACGCATGGTGCAAAATGTCTAGCGCTTTAGAGCCCCAAGGTGATCGGGTGCCAAAGCGGGGGATCACCCAAACAGTCATAACTTGACTATCCACTTCTTCTGCAGGCTTGGCTTGTAAAACCTTAGCAATGCGTTCCAGTTGTTCTGGAGTCGGTTCTTTTTCAAGCTGTACAAAATATTCTGAATGTGCCGTAACTGTGCTTACTTTAGGTAGGATTTTTTGCAAGCGTGACAATAATTGGGCCAGTCGGAAATCAGAAAGGGCTTTTTGACCAATAAGTCTTAGCATAGCATTCATCCTAGTTTACTGCGCTTTTGCGCTTTTGACGAAAAAAATTTGATAATAATTGTCCACATTCATCCGCCAATACGCCGTGGGTTAAAGTGACGCGATGGTTTAGTTTTTCATGTTGCAAAATATTAAATACGCTACCGGCTGCCCCTGTTTTGGGATCAAGTGCGCCAACCACGACGCGCGCCACTCGGGCATGAATAATAGCGCCAGCGCACATCGCACAAGGCTCTAAGGTGATATACAAGGTGGTGTTGGGGAGTCGATAGTTTTGTAAATGTTTAGCGCCTTGGCGTAAGGCATTAATTTCGGCGTGGCTTGTTGGGTCGATGCTACCGATGGGGCTATTAGTCCCTTCACCCACAATTTGATTATCAAAGACTAACACTGCACCGACGGGAACTTCACCTGCAACTTCAGCTTGCTCTGCTAACTCGAGAGCGCGACGCATATATTTTTCATCGTCGGGGTTTTCTGCTTGCATCATTCTCTTCTAATCGCGGTAGCGATGTAAGATATTAGCCCCGGGTAAGCTGTCAGGCGCCACCCGGAGATCTGTGGTACATGAAGGTCTTTTAATTGCGATGACAACAACGTTGCGGAATAAAAGACGACGCACATTTTACTCCCATTCAATGGTAGCAGGAGGCTTGCTGGATATGTCGTAAGTCACCCGCGCAATCCCTTTAATCTCATTAATAATGCGGCTCGAAGCAAGCGCTAATAATTCGTAGGGTAAATGCGCCCAGGTAGCCGTCATGAAATCGGTGGTTTCCACGGCACGCAAGGCAATCACATATTCGTAACTTCTGGCATCGCCCATGACACCAACTGCTTTGACGGGCAAAAATACCGCAAAAGCTTGGCTGACTTTATGGTAATAATTAAATTGATGTAGACATTCGATGAAAATAGCATCAGCTTTGCGCAATAAATCAGCGTAGGATTCTGTTACTTCGCCTAAAATGCGCACTCCAAGACCGGGTCCCGGAAACGGATGACGGTAAACCATTTTTTCTGGCAAGCCTAACGCCACGCCCAGTTTGCGTACTTCATCTTTAAAGAGCAAGCGCAATGGTTCGCACAGCTTTAAATGCATTTTTTCAGGCAAGCCACCTACATTATGGTGGGATTTAATCACATGCGCTTTACCGGTGTGTGCCCCTGCGGATTCAATGACATCAGGATAAATGGTGCCTTGTGCTAACCATTTCACATTCGGTAAGCGTTTGGCTTCTTGGTCAAAAATTTCAATAAAGGTTCGCCCAATGATTTTGCGCTTTTCTTCTGGATCGGCAACGCCTTTTAAGGCTTCATAAAATACATCTTTGGCATCGACCTTAATGACTTTAATGCCCATGTGTTCGGCGAAGGTGGCCATCACTTGATCGGCTTCGTTTAGGCGCAGCAAACCATTATCCACAAACACACAGGTCAGTTTATTGCCGATAGCACGGTGCAATAAAGCGGCTACCACAGATGAGTCGACACCGCCAGAAAGACCCAGCAAAACTTCATCAGAACCTACTTGCTCGCGAACGGTTTTTTCTAATTGGGGAATAATATTGACAGGGGTCCATTCAGGTTTGGCCCCACAAATATCCAGCACAAATCGTTCAATCATCGCTTGACCGTGTTCTGTGTGGGTGACTTCAGGGTGAAACTGAATGCCGTAATAGTGCTTAACTTCGTCACTCATTGCTGCAATGGGCGCATTGGGACTGGCAGCAATCGCTTTAAAACCCTTGGGCAGTTCAACCACTTTATCACCATGACTCATCCATACCGAATAAGTCTGCAAAGAGCTGATATTATCTAATAAACGGCTTCTATTGGTGAGCGCTAAACTAGAATGTCCGTATTCACGCTTGCCCGAAGCAGCCACTTTACCGCCTAATTGGTGGGCTAATGCTTGCATACCATAACAAATACCGAGTAACGGCACTTTTAAGTCAAAAACGATTGGCGAAATCAGCGGTGAATTTTCAAGATGGACTGATTCAGGCCCCCCTGAAAGAATGATCCCAGCTGGGTTAAAGGATTGCACTTTATCTGCTGGCATATCAAAGGGATGAATTTCACAGTAAACGCCAGCTTCACGGATCCGCCTGGCAATCAGTTGTGTGTACTGAGAACCAAAATCTAAAATTAAAATATTATTCATGAGAACCTGCATTAATCTGCGCGATAATTTGGCGCTTCTTTGGTGATAGTAACATCATGGACATGGCTTTCTCTGACGCCGGCATTGGTAATGCGCACAAATTGAGTCTCTGTACGTAAAGCTTCAATATTGGAGACACCGGTATAGCCCATACTAGAACGTAAGCCACCCATTAACTGGTGAACGACGTTTAGCATGCTGCCTTTGTAAGGAACACGGCCTTCAATGCCTTCTGGAACAAGCTTATCTTCACCTTGTTCAAGAGATTGGAAATAGCGGTCACTAGAACCTTGGCGCTGCGCCATAGCCCCTAACGATCCCATACCTCGATAAGTTTTGTAAGAACGGCCTTGATAAAGAATTAATTCGCCAGGAGCCTCGTCAGTTCCAGCTAATAAGCTGCCCACCATGACGCAAGAAGCTCCCGCTGCTAGCGCTTTAGCAATATCACCGGAATAACGTAAACCACCATCAGCAATCAGGGGGATCCGTTGTTTTGCCAGTGCTTTCGCTACATTAAAAATAGCGGTTAGTTGTGGAACGCCTACTCCTGCAACGATGCGGGTAGTGCAAATGGAACCTGGGCCAATTCCTACTTTAATCGCATCAGCCCCTGCTTGCGCTAATGCTAACGCACCATCAGCCGTAGCCACATTCCCTGCAATTATTTGCAATTGTGGAAATTGTTTTTTAAACCATTTAACTTTATCGATCACACCTTGCGAATGACCGTGGGCAGTATCGACCACAATCACATCGACACCAGCTTCTACTAACGCATAAGCTCGATCTTCTGTATCTTTACCAGTGCCAACTGCAGCACCGACGCATAAGCGTCCTAACTCATCTTTACAAGCAAGTGGTTTATCCTTGGCTTTTTGCAAATCTTTGACTGTAATGAGGCCACGTAATTGAAAACGGTCATTAACCATTAAGATTTTTTCAAGGCGATGTTCACGAAACAGGGGTACGACTTGATTGATCTCGGTACCTTCTGGCACTGTCACTAAGCGTTCTTTAGGCGTCATGATTTTAGCGACGGGTAAGCTCAAGTCGGTTTCAAAGCGCCAGTCTCTATGAGTTACTATACCAACTAATTCATTGTTATCGCTAACAACCGGCACCCCTGAGATATTATAGGTGTCTACTAAATTTAATAATTCACCAATCGGCGTGCTGGCTTTAACCGTGATAGGATCTTTAACCATACCGCTTTCGTATTTTTTCACTTTGCGGATTTCTTCGGCTTGTGCTTCAATGGTGATGTTTTTGTGCACAATACCGATGCCACCTTCTTGTGCCAAGGCAGTCGCCATTTTGGCTTCAGTGACGGTATCCATGGCTGCAGAAACTAAAGGGATATTCAGTTGTATGTTGCGTGTAAGCTGGGTTTTTAAGTGGACATCTTTTGGCAAGACTGCAGAATGGGCAGGAACTAGCAGAACGTCATCAAATGTTAATGCATCTTCGATTATCCGCATGACCTGTACCCCACACGTACATAAAAAATAATCGCACCATTTTAACTGTTTTTAGCTTAAAAATAAAGGCCGAAGGATGTTCAGTTCGTCGCAAGTCAGAGAAGAAAAAACCATATTAACAGTTCAGCAGCTAAACCAAGCCGCTCGTACGATTCTTGAAACCGAGTTTGGCAGCCTATGGGTCAAAGGCGAGCTCTCGGGCGTGAAGCCACACCATTCCGGCCACTTATACTTTACACTCAAAGACAGCCACTCTCAGATCCGTTGTGTGATGTTTCGGGGACAAAATCGTAACTTAAGCTTTACCCCCAAAGACGGCCAAGAAGTCATTTTAGGCGCTAATGTCACTATTTACGAACAAGGCGGCTCCTATCAGCTCACCGTACATACCATGGAAGAAGCAGGCGTGGGCAAGCTGCAACTGGCCTTTGAAGCCTTAAAAGCCAAATTACAAAAGGCAGGCTATTTTGCGCTAGAACGTAAAAGACCTCTACCGCGTTTTCCCCAACACATTGGTATTATTACCTCTAAAACAGCAGCCGCCTTGCAAGATATTTTAACGGTATTAAAACGCCGCTACCCCATTGCACCCATAACGCTCTATCACACCAGTGTACAAGGCAAAGGCGCGGCAGAAGATATTGTACAAGCCATTAAAAAGGCCAATCGGGCCCACCACGATGTGCTCATTCTGGCCAGAGGAGGGGGTTCCCTGGAAGATTTGTGGTGTTTTAACGAAGAGATTGTTGCACATGCGATTTACGAAAGTCGCATTCCTATTATCACAGGTATAGGCCATGAAGTGGATTTTACCATCGCTGATTTTGTGGCTGACGAAAGAGCTCCTACGCCCTCTGTGGCGGCCGAGAAAGCGACTCCGGATAGTGAGGATCTCTTAGGGCTCTTTACTCAAATTCGCTCGCGCTTAAACCAAGCTTGTTTGCGTCTACTACAACACTATGGGCTAAAGCTCGATAGCCTCGAAAAGCGCCTCGTCCATCCTGGTGTGCGTTTACAACAAGTTCGTCTTCGTTGTCAGCATTTAGAGACTAAACTGCAATTATTAATGCAAAACTCGTTACAAACAGCAACCCACCGCCTTGCTAAGACAAGCACGGCACTGAATAGCATCAGCCCCTTAGAGACTTTAAGCCGGGGTTATGCGCTGGTGACCAATGAAAGCGGCGAGGTTGTTAAAAATAGCCAGCAACTCACCCCAGGAGAGAGGGTGAATACCAGGCTGGCTCAAGGTTCTTTTGTGAGTACTGTAACGGAAACTACTTCTTCGCCGTAGCACCCAATAACGTCGTTCTAATTGAGTCAACATATTGGTTTAACTGTAAATTACGCGTCGGTATGTATTTATCAGTTAATTGTAGTAACGAAGCTAATTGGCGTTCCTGGTTCTCTCCATCTGCTTGTAGCGCCGATTTCAAGCGTTTACCAATTAAAGAGAACATCATAAAATCGCTAACACCGAGTGCAAATATGTCCGATGTACCACCTTCTGTTTGCAAAGCCAGACTTTGTTGCAAAAAGGACAATTTTTCAAGCATATCTTCTGATTTTTGCGCTGCCTTACCAGAAGATAGTAAACTCGGCGAAGATCCAGAGGCTGCAGATCCTAAACTGAGTTTAGCCATTTTTTGTTCTAAGCTCGAAGAAGAAACACTGTCCAAACTGAGCTTTGGAACCTCTTTATCTATAGTCACTGACTGCGGTGGTTTCGATTCCGTAGACGTTCTTTTGCGGGGACTGCGCACCACATCAATACGACGTGGTTTCTCAGCAGCAGATGACATACTTCTTGCCGGTCTTGCACCTAAATCCGGTGCTTCATGACTAAAAGCGACTAACTTAGGTACACTGTTTGAAGCGGCAGCCTTACGCAAATCCAACACCGTGTTTTGTCTTCGCAACGCTTTGTATCTATCAAAACTACGAGTTGGATGATTCAGCGAGCTTATCTCATGCGCTTTAAAATATTTGTTGTTAAGTTTTTGTAACGCTTCTTTTAATGCTTCGTCAATTGGCCTTTTATTTCTATCGACGTGAGTACACAGATGAATAAATTCTAAGAGACTATCATGCAAATCCTGCATCACATTTTCTAAACTATCTTTAGCCGATTTGTGTTTCGATTTTTTCTCTTTGGCAGGTTTTGCTGATTGCCCGAATATATCCGGTAACAATTGATGGATCTCATCGAGTGTCAGGTGGCGCTTCTCTTGGGTCTCTTGTTGGGATTGCACATGTTGTTGAAGACCGGTGGCATAATGATGTTTGGACATCATTATCGCAATAACCATCCCAAGCTGCCACACATCGCAAGCTTTATCCCAAACGGGACGTTCTTTAACGATTTGCAGATATTCCGGAGGTAAAAAGCCTAAGCTACTGGCATCTTCTTTACATTTTTCTGAATGTAGTATTGCAGTGCCAAGATCCATTAGTTTTAATCCAGTGATCTCATTCAAGGCACCAATCGTTATTACTCTAAAATTTTCAGGCTTAATATCACGATGCGCTAAACCAGCAGCATGGAGTTGCGTTACCTCTTTGATTGCGTAAATAGCCAGACGAGCAATCGATAACGGCTCATCATTTTTGTCTATTTCTCCAAGAAATATATTTAAATCTTTGCCTGAAATATATTCCATCACGGTATAATGAATCGATGATCTAGCAATTAATGACTCTTTTTGATCAGCCGTTAAACCTGAAAAATCGAGACCATCTTGAACCTCACTCGCAATCGCACATAATCGATTGGTCATCTGAAGATTACGTCTTTCAACTTGCAAATCAGAATCAAATGAAGGCGTATTGGGAATTTGTATTTTAATAGCAGCTAAGGTACCCGTCGATATTTCGCGTGCCACCACCACTTTTCCTTGCGAACCCTGCCCTAATATCGAAGCCGGATCAGAGGGGTCAAAAACATAGAAATCTAAATCTTTAGTCTTTATTTTGCGAGTTTGACTATCTGAATATTTAGCCGCCAGCAGGACTTTCCAATTTTTAGCACCTTGTTGAACCGTAAAAACCATACCATTGGGGTCAAATACTCTTTCTTTAAATTGCTTTTCAATTTGAGTAAAAATCTCTTGAGCATTCACATCAGGAAAGGCAGGGGCAGCTCTGGGGCTTAATAGCATGAGGCGTTCCAACTAGACAGATGAAAAGTACAGATTATAACTAAATCTCAAGGTCGTGCAAATGCAAAATCCCCTGACGAATATCAGCTAAACTGTATTTTAGTCATTCTGATGAGCTTTTTTACGGCAGACTACTTGGCACGTCGCTTAGCCTGCTTTTTCACAAAATTCATTAAACGCTGGCGTTTTTTCACTTGTCTTGGCGTTAATATATTCCGCTTGCCCTCATAAGGGTTCTCGCCGGTTTTACAAATGATTTTCACCGGAGTGCCAACCAGTTTTAGCGCTTTCATAAAGAATTTTGACAAGTAGCGTTGATAGCTTTGCGGTAACTCTTCCGTTTGATTACCGTGAATAACCACTTTTAAGGGACGATGGCCACCACAATGTGCATAACGTAATTTAATACGACGACCTTTGACTAAAGGGGGTTCATGTGAAGCTAATGCCCTTTTGAGGATCGCCGATAAGTCCGTGGTGGATAGTTCAGTATTCACACTGGCATGGACTTGATCAATGATGTCGAATAAATTTCCGACCCCAGATCCATGAAGCGCTGAAATGAAATGCCTTGGCGCAAAATGGGCAAACTTTAAGCGATAAACTAATTGTTTCTTAATTTGCTCCCGGTCTTCATCACTCATACCATCCCATTTGTTGGCGCAGATAATTAATCCTCTGCCCTCTTCAATGGCTAAGTCTAATAACGTGAGATCTTGATCGGTCAGCCCTAATCTGGCATCAAACACCATCACGACAACATGGGCATCTTTAATCGCTTGGAAAGTTTTAATCACAGAGAATTTTTCTAACGTATCGGTGATCGTGCTTTTACGGCGCACACCTGCCGTATCTATCAAGGTATAGGGTTTACCCATACGTTCCAGGGGCACATAGATACTATCTCGCGTCGTTCCTGGCCTATCACAGACAATCACACGATCTTCGCCCAACATACGATTGACTAAAGTGGATTTACCCACATTAGGTCTGCCAATAATCGCTACTTTTGGTGCATCTTGATAAAGGGGCTCTAATTCACCTTCCTCTGTTTCCTTTTCAGGGATCAAAGCGAAGGCCTTTTCTAATAGAGTATGGATCCCTCTGTTATGACTGGCTGCGGTCTCAACCTGTTGGGTAAAGCCACTACGGTAAAATTCTGCACTCGCCACTTCAATGTTCAAGCCATCCACTTTGTTAATCACCAACAACATGGGTTTTGATTGCTTGCGCAGCATTTTAGCTATTTCTGCATCCGTGGGCATAAAGCCTTGACGGGCATCCACCACAAATAAAATCAAATCAGCATCATCTAGAGCTTGCATGGCTTGCTGATAAGAAGCTTGGTCAATGAGGTCCTGGGTGCGACCTTCACCGATGCCCCCGGTATCAACCACTAAATAGGAGTGACCTTGCCATTGGCCATGGCCACATTGTCTATCGCGAGTCACTCCAGGTTGGTCCATCACCAAAGCTTGACGAGATTGCGTTAAGCAATTGAATAAAGTGGATTTTCCAACGTTGGGGCGCCCGACAATAGCAATTAACGGTATCATCCCACTCTCCCATTATCGAGGTGAACAGCCGCAATCTTACCATTTTGTGCGCGAAGACATAAGCCATTAGCCTGAGCAATTGGCTCTTGATAGTACTTTCCTTTCACCTGTAGCCGGCTTAACAGATGACCATCACGGCTATCGATTATGTGTAGGTAACCGCCTCTATCAGCAACTATCACATTCCCCTTAACAATGGCAGGACCTGTGATGTAGCGGTCATGCAATGCATCTTGCTTCCAATAGGTTTTGCCGCTTTGTTGATCAATGGCCCAAAGTTGGTGACTAGTATCTGTGATATAAAGCAGCTGATCATCGGCGGCGATGTTCTGGTAAGAAGAAATCTCTCTTTCCCATTTAACGTTGCCAGATTTAACATCGACTGCTGCCAATTTACCTTGGTAATTTACGGCGTAGACTGTTTCACCCACCACCACAGGATCAGCACTGATATCGACCATCCGTTGTAATTCCGAACGACCTCGTGGCTGAGTAATCGCACGCTCCCACTCAACTAAACCACTGCGCAAATCAAATGCTTGTAACTTGCCGGTTGCAAAACCGACTAACACGGTATTCCCTGCTACGACTGGCGAGCTGCTGTAATGCAAGCTAAGTGAAGGCACCGATTGATCAATGCGCCAGATGGGCGTGCCATTGCTGGCGTTGATGGCACTCACCGCACCGTCGATCGCATGAACCAAGACAATACCTTGCGAGCCTGTGGGGGGCGCTAACACTTCGCTTGAGACCTTCGCTTCCCAAATTTGACGACCATCAGCCGCATCCAACGCCACCAGCATTGCATCTTTGGTAGTCAGCAATAATTTGTTGTCAAAAAAGGTCGGACCTGCTATCCACTTTCTACCTGTGCTGACTGTCCACAGTTTTTTACCGCTGTTGGCATCCAAGGCAACCACTTTGCCGGTATGGTCAGCCCCATACACAATTTGCGAAGTCACAAATGGCTTCAGTTTCGTGAAATATTCTTGCTTAGCGAGTGCCCCATTGGTCCAAGCCACATTGGCCATGACAGTTGATTTAGCAGCAGACAATTCTGGTAAGTCACCCACTTTAGGCTCTTGACGCCCAGCAAACGGGTTTCGTACCGGTGGGGTTTGCCCACAACCTGTGATCTGCAATAAAAGGCCGCTAACGGCAAGAATGCTTAATCCTTTTATCAACGCTTTTTTCATTATTTATCTGCCTTATCTTTATCTACGGCGACCCCAAGCTCTTCGAGCTTCATTTTGAGTAAGGGGCCAACCATGCCATCTGCTTTCGCTGATTTGTATGCTAATTCATAGGCACTGATGGCGCCCTTTTGATCATTTTTCTTTATTAAAATATCGCCCTTCATTTCAGCCATTAGCGGCAAAAAGCCACGAGCTTTGTCTTGGTCGTAAGTCGCTAATGCTTCATCTAGCTTATTCTCTGCAATTAATAAACGCATGAGTCTGGCGCGTGCTAGTGCTTGGATATCCGGTTGTTTACCGTACTTTAGTACCCATTCGTAGCCATCTGTTGCATTTTTGAAATCATTATCTTTAACAGCTTGGTGAGCAACCACCAATGCCGCTAAGGAGGCATAAGGTGTTTGCGGGAAATCTTTTATCAAGAGTTCTGCTCTAT
>JBFWUT010000026.1:0-37645 GCA_050247135.1 Candidatus Berkiella sp. | reverse complement strand
CTCGAAGGGAGAAAATAATGAAAATGAAACTCGTCGTTGCAGCACTTGCTTGCTTGGCTTTGGGTGCATGCAATCCACCTAGCGAAAAGAAAGATGAAACCAAAACAGGCACTGACGCGCAAGTTGAAGTTAAATCAGATGCTGTTCAAAAAATTGATGAACACGCAAATGAAATGAAGCAAGACGTGAAAAATGCGGCAGAAGAAATGCATAATAAAGCTGACGAAGCTGCACAAGATATGCATAAAAAAGCTGATGAAATGTCACAAGACGTTTCCAAGAAAGTTGATGAAATGAAAAAGGACATGACTGACACAGCTAACCAAATGCCACCAGCAAGCACAACCACTCCTCCCGCTCCAGAAGCACCAGCGCCAACCGACGCTCCTGCTGCTCCTAAGTCCGAGTAATCTTTAGAGTTAGGTAAACCCTGCTATGCCATTAGGCACAGCAGGGCTCCTCCTAAATCTGTGTTGCTTAGCTCTCTGCATTGCGCCTATGGTGCAATGCAGGGCAAGCGAGGCAGGTTTAGTCGTAACATTTTGCTAATAACGCGTATTCATCAGAGTCTTTTTTCTGGCGTTTGGTTTTTTTCCATTGATCAGCAGCATCGTCTACACCCTTTTGTGCAAGCAAACCGCTTAACATATATTGTGCAACAATATTGCCTTGATCAGCCAAGCCTTGTAGCCCGCCTTGTAAGCAAAGTTCAAACTGAGAAATGCCGGAGTGTTGATCACGATCGGATAAGGCATAATAGTGTGACAACAATAAGCAATGCCCGACAATTCGGTTGGCCTGTAAATGTGTTTCTATCTGGCATTCAGGGTTGGTTTCGAAGTTGCCAGAATTAAGCGCATCTTCATAATCTTTAGAAATGGCCTTGGCAATCAGATTATTTTCTTCTCCGGAAACTCTGTCTAAACCTTCGATAACACAATCATCATCAATATTCATCACATCACCACAGCTAGCGACGATCCCTAACACGGTAGCTCGAGATGGTTCATTAGCTGACTGAGAGGCAACTAAGTTATGTGTGTATTTGATCGCATCAAAGGCAAGAGCGTTTTGTATGCCGAGCATACAAAGAAGGGCTAACCCTGAGTGACGTAAATTGTTTGCCATTAACTCACCTTGCTTAGCTAATAAACTATATTGCCTGCCATGGTACTTAGGTTCCATTCCATTGTAAGATGTGTGAAGAGAAAGTGAGGTCTGTCATTATAACAACTTCTCAGTAAAATAAAATTTGTTTGAGGGGGACCTATCGATACTTTGCGCGTGGTGATTATTGGGGGCGGCTTTGGTGGGTTAAATGCAGCAAAAATGTTGCAAAATCAACCTCATTTGCATATTACCCTCATTGACAAAACCAATCATCATTTATTCCAACCCTTGCTATACCAGGTGGCCACAGCGGCACTTTCACCAGGTGATATTGCTATGCCGATCCGAGAGATATTTCGAGGTAAAAATCTCGAAGTGTTGATGGGCACAGTCGTTTCCATTGATAAAGAAAACCGTTCCATTTGGCTTGAAAATCAGCAGTCTCTTAAATTTGATTACTTAATTTTAGCGCCAGGCGCCAGACACGCATATTTTGGACATGATGATTGGGAAACTTATGCGCCAGGTTTAAAGACGCTAAGCGATGCTTTACATATTCGTGAAAGGGTCTTAACGTCATTTGAATTAGCAGAGCGCAATGAGCAAGCTTTTACTGAAGATTTAATGTCATTTGTGGTGATCGGTGGTGGACCTACAGGTGTAGAAATGGCCGGAGCGATCGCTGAAATTGCTCACCAAAGTTTAAAAAAGAATTTTAAACATATCGATCCTTCACATACTAAAATTTATTTAGTCGAGGGCGGCAAACAATTATTGTCGCCTTATCCCGAGTACTTAGCCAAAAAAGCACAAATTGCCCTCGAAAAGATGGGGGTTACGGTGATGTTAAATACCCGAGTCACGGATATTCAAGGCGAAATTGTTACATTGAATGAGGGTAAACTACTTGCACGTAATATTGTTTGGGCTGCAGGGAATCAGGCTTCGCCATTACTGCAAACTTTACAAATGCCATTAGATAAACAAGGCAGGGTTATGGTGAAACCAGATTTAACCTTACCAGGCTATGATACGATTTTTGTGATTGGCGATGCGAGCGCCTGTGAAGATAAAAAGGGTCGCTATTTGCCGGCCATTGCCCCTGTGGCGACACAACAAGGTCGTTATGTGGGTAAAGCCATTCGCAATAAATTAAAAGGAAAAGCAATCATTCCATTTCGCTATTGGGATAAAGGTATGATGGCGGCGATTGGACGTTATGATGCGTTAGTACTTTCAGGGCCTCTAAAGGGCAGCGGTTTTTTTACCTGGTTGATGTGGTGCTTTGTCCATATTTATTTTCTGATTGGATTTCGCACCAAGTTTATCGTTTTTTTTCAGTGGGTGCTTTATTTCTTCAAAGGACAGCGAAATATTCGCTTAATTTTAAAGCCCTTAATCTTTCCCAATAAAAAATAGGTTGAAAATATGATGATGAGTCGTTTTGCTTTGTTATTGACTTGCGTATTAATGAGTTGGTCTCTATCTGCGCTTCAAGAGCGCCACTTAATTGTACTTAACCACGGTGAAAGTGAAGATATGCTAACCCATATCTGTAATAGCAATCCCAAACATACCAAATATAAACCTTCATTACTCACTGACAAAGGCCGTGAGCAAGTGAAGAAATCAGCAGAGCAGCTCTTGGGATACGGTTTTGATAATCGCTCCATTACGGCCGTCTATGTTTCAACGTTGCCAAGAGCCGTTGAAACGGCGAATATCTTGGCGCAAATTGGTTTATTTTCTTTAGATAAAGTTCAGCTTGATGACAGGTTAAATGAAATTAAGGCAGGCGATAAAGAAGGCAAAATGCAATCCGATTTTGTGAATGAGACCTGGTGGGTGGGCGAACAAGAGGCCGCCGCTCATCATGGCGAAAGCTCAGAAGCACTGCGTAAAAGAATGATTGCGATTTATGATGATATCGAGAAGAAGCATCCCAAAGGACATGTGCTGATCGTAACGCACGGCATGCCATCCCTTGAGTTGATTGACAGTTTAACCAAAACCAAAGTGAAGCTAGAACCTGCACAGGTTTATTTAATGCCACTAGCGAATAGGAATGAGCTCGTTTGAATGAGGTAGGGGTGGGCCTCAGTGCCCGCCCTTGTTCAAATATGACTTTTTAATAAGGACGACACAGAGGTTCGCCCCTACAATTCATTTATAGCGCACGCTTGCCATAAAAATTCTCTTATTTTCCAAATCGATTATTTTTCTCAAGTAAAACATTGCAATTTCTTCATATGCTTGTATTGTTAGTTCCACAACATTATGTGATTAACTACTTATATTTGGAACTATCAATGGCAAAGACAAACAGCAACATTGTTGAAAAACCTTTCTCTCAACATAAAACGGCTCAGCATAAATTGGGTATGAAGACAATCAAGATGACAGGACTTTCGATGGCAATTGTGGGGGCTTTTATGATGCACCTTCCGCATGCGACTTTGTATGTGTTTTATGAAGGTCTTTTAATGGCAAGTATTGGTTTAGTTTTAAGTTTCATAGGTGCTTCTCGAAAATCCATTTTTGGGGCAGATAGCATCAAAATTCAAACAAAAAATGGCAAACTCGCACTCGAACTTGAAAAGAAGAACGGGCTGTTAGATAGCGTGGGTTACCATAACCATTATTCTACCGTTTGCGTCGATAAAGTTCTTAGAGATTTATCCATTACTCTCTTAGGTTTAGACAAGGATTTTGCGAACCTTGAACAACTCAAAGGATCAGAAAAATACTTAAAAGCAAGTCGCAAACAGCAAAAAAGAGATCTCGATAACAAGAAATGCGTGAAAGGTGTGAATACCAAACCTGAAACGCAAGCGTTAAATAAAACCAAGCAAGATGCTAAAAAAGCGCATGATCAAGTTGAAAAAACCAAAGCGAGATTAGAAGGCTTGATTAGCAATCGTACCTTGGATGTTTTGAATGCCAATAAACATTTCTTCTCAATCGATGAACAGAAGAAGATTAATTCGAACTATGTTAAAGAAGCCGTAAAAAGTAAATTTGCACTCTAAGATTTGCTTTGTTGCGTCATTAGGGCGGACACTGAGGTCCGCACCTCTAGACCTACCCTGAAACACCTTCATTTTTAACCAGTAGATATCTCAAATTGTTGTTGTTAACCTAATTTTACCCTCACTTTGTTAACGGCAATGGATATGTTGTTAAAAGCGGTCAATGAACTAGGAAAAGTTCTTCTTGCCATTGGGGCTAGCACCTTTGCTGGGCTCGTTGGCGCTATTGGTTACCTCAGCAAAGATAGTTTTGAATGCGTTACTAAGCATATTGATCCGAATGTGAGTTTTGATTTTGCTAAACTCAATACTACGGAAATCATCAATATGTTTTTTCATCATAATGGCACTTATAAATTACCCCTGGAGATCGATCCGACAATTGATGCGACTCGTTGTATACCGCCTATCATTGTGGGGGGCGTCATTGGTGCGGGTGCAGGGACCTTGTGGCTTGCAAACCATTATGCACTTAAGCATCGTCAAAGCCGGGTGCAATGTCGTCGAGATAATCCATTATTAGAGCCACTGGAGCACGATTCTTTGTCGCCAGTTTAGCTTGAGCGTCCTATTTCGTTTAATGATACAATCGGTTTTTAATCGCCTAGATTAAGTTTGTTTAAAAACTTAAAATTGTGTCATTCAATGATTTTGAAAGGGACTGCAATGACGGAACAATTAGAACAACAAGAACAAACAGAAATTGCTGCTGTTGAAGCACAATTAATTGAGATGACCGAAAGCTTTCTAAAAGAGCTTGGTAGAGAAAGAGCAGGGCGTGCTATTAATCGTGAGGCATCGCTTCAAAAAGATTTGACCATTGATAGCTTAGGAAAAGTGGAATTATTTCACCGAATCGAGCAATTCTACGGTGTTGAATTATCTGAAAGTGTCATGATCCAAGCGGACTCTCTAACCGAGCTCGCTACTGCTATTGTTGAAGCCAAATCAGGCAAAACCGTTGCAAAACAAAAATCGTTTGTTGCCAAAGAATCTGAAACCCATTTTGATCCCTTACAAGCTCGATCACTAGTCGAAGTATTATTAAAGCGCGCTGCTAAAGAACCTAATCGAGTTCACATTTTTTATCAAGATGATGCTGGTAATGAGCACCCTATAACTTATGGTCAACTGTTAGAAAATGCTAAAAAGGTTGCCCGCGGCCTGCAAGATTGGAATATCGAGGTCGGAGAGACCATCGCCATCATGTTGCCAACCAGCGAAGACTTCTTTTATACCTTTTTTGGTGTACTACTGATTGGTGCGGTACCGGTACCGATTTATCCGCCATTTCGCCCTGATAGAATTGAAGAATATGCCATGCGGGCTGCGAATATTTTAAAAAATGCCGAAGTGCGTCTTTTAATTACCTTTCAAAAAGCCGAACGGTTAAGTGATTTATTGAAAGTGTTTATCAGTAGTTTAAAAGCGGTGATTACGGTTGATTCGCTCAATCAAAATGAAGGTGACTATAAACCCATTCACATTCATGAAAAAATGCCAGGCTTGATTCAATATACCTCCGGAAGCACAAGTTTACCAAAAGGGGTTTTGCTAACGCATGAGAATTTATTAGCCAATATTCGCGCGATTGGTGAGGGTATACATTTAACCTCTGCTGATGTGGCGGTGAGTTGGCTACCGCTTTACCATGATATGGGCTTAATTGGTTCATGGCTAACCAGTTTTTATCATGCCAATCCCGTGGTAATTATGTCACCGTTGTCATTTTTAAGTCGGCCTGAAAGATGGTTATGGACAATTCATTACCACCGTGCCACGGTCACCGGAGCGCCTAACTTTGCTTATGAGCTATGTGTTCGTCGTATCACAGACAAAGCCTTAGAGGGACTCGATTTAAGTACCTGGCGCACCTCCTTTAACGGTGCAGAAGCCGTCAATCCCCGTACGCTAGAGAGCTTTATCAAGAAATTTGAGCCCTATGGATTTAAAGAAACTACCATGTATCCTGTTTATGGATTAGCAGAAACCTGTGTGGCACTCACTTTCCCGCCACTGAATCGGCCGCCTAAAATAGATGTGATAGATAGAACCATTTTCCAAGCTGAGCAAAGAGCCGTTCCGACCTCAGAAACCGGGCAAAATAGTTTACAAATTGTCTGCTGCGGTAAGCCGCTCAGAAAGCATGAAGTCCGCATTGTCGATGATGAGTTACAAGAAGTGCCCGAAAGAGTTGTTGGTAATCTGCATTTTCGGGGTCCCTCATCCATGCAAGGCTATTATAATCAACCCGAAGCCACTAAAGCGATTTGGCATGATGGCTGGTGGAATTCCGGAGATTTAGCTTATCTTGCAGACGGCGAGGTTTATATCACGGGTCGCAAAAAAGATGTGATCATCAAAGCGGGGCGTAATTTATATCCCGATGAAATTGAAGAAGCGTCAGGCCAAGTAAATGGCGTTCGCAAAGGCTGCGTGGTGGCTTTTGGTGTTACCGATCACCAATGGGGCACAGAAAAGCTAGTTATCGTGGCTGAAACGAAGGAAGATTCTAAAGTATTACATAAAAAAATAATTGAAGAAATCACCGAAAAAGTTAACGTGGTATTGGGAATACTACCAGATGAAGTATTACTCGTATCGCCTAAGACCATTGGTAAAACTTCAAGTGGTAAATTGCAACGCGCTGCTTGTAAACAAGCTTATCTGAATAATCAATTGAAAAAAGCCCATGTGCCTGTTTCGGTGCAGATTGCGAAGCTGTATGTTAAGAGTATGGGTGTAAAGCTGAGTAATGGTTTTCAGCTCGTGTTAAAGACACTCTATACTTTATATGTTGGTTTATTAGTTGGGACAAGTGCGGTCACACTGTGGTTGATGAGCCTCTTACTTAAAGCGAATTTATTTGCGCGTTTTTGTCGTCAATGGGCAAGAATTGGTTTGAAATTAGTAGGGTGTCCATTAGAAGTAAAAGGGCAAGAACACTTAAATGAGCAAGGGACTTGTGTCTATGTGGCTAATCACGCCAGTTACATTGATGCGGTGGTGTTATTAGCACTCTTACCCGCTGGAGTGACCTTTGTTGCTAAGCAGGAATTACTCAAAGTGCCATTTTTACGTAGTATTATGAAAAAATTGCAATACATCACGGTTAATCGGATGGATTTTTCGAGTAACTTGTCTGAATCGAATGAAATTGCTGAGGTGCTAAGACAAGGTAAATCGGTCGCCTTATTCCCTGAAGGGGGATTCAATTACGCCACGGGGTTGCGGCCCTTCAAATTGGGTGCCTTTAAAGTGGCTGTGGAATCCCATACGGCTATTTGTCCCATTGCATTAGAAGGCACTCGCCATATGATGCGTGGTGATCATCTCATTCTGACGCCAAAAAGGATCAAAGTGACTATTGGTGAAAGAGAATATCCACTCTCTGAGGAATGGCAAGAAGTGATGCGATTACATAACATTTCACGAGAATGGATTGCGCAATATTGTGGGGAGCCGACCATTGACTACTAACATTGTTGTGTTTGAAGCAAACGATATTGGTCAAAGAGACTATAACCAAGATTATTATTTGCATGCTATTCATGACAATTTTTCATGTTTTGTGGTTGCTGATGGTTTAGGTGGACATGAACATGGAGAAATTGCTTCAAAAGCACTGTGTCACGCATTAGTGGATGAGGCAAAAGCCCATGCAGATGAGATTAAAATTGCTCCCTTAGAAGGGATGAAATTGTACTTGCAGCAAGCTCATCAACTCATGTGCCAGCGCATTTTGCAAGAACAGGGTGATATCGATACGCACACGACGGTTGTTTTGCTCTGGATCAACGACTCGGCAATGATTACCGCACATGTGGGTGATTCACGTATCTACCGCATTAATAATAAAGCTGTGATATGGCGCACACCGGATCATACTTACGTGCAAGCCCTATTTGAGGACGGCGCATTGACTGATGATGAAATGGGGCAGCATCCAGGACAAAATCAATTATTAAGAACGGTTAACATTCATGAGCCATTGGATGTTGATGTTTTTGTCCATCCACCCTTAAATCAGGACGAGACGGTAGTGTTGTGTAGCGATGGATTTTGGACCGGAACACCATTAGCCACAATGGTAGAAATGGCCAATCGCCAAGATTATGAACTCGCCTTTAAAGAGCGTATTGCCTTTCTTGCACAAAATCCTTTTGCCGATAACATCACTGTTCAAGTCGTAAAGCGGATTTAACGAGACTAAAATAAGAGGTATCCGATATGTTAGAGTTTTCTATCGTCGCAGGGATTGCATCCGGTTTTCAAGCTGGAAAATCCATGTTTTATACCGCAGGGGGATTGATCAAGAAAGCCCTTGAACGAATGCATCCCCCTGAATTGATTGATAGTCGTTTAAAAAAGGAATCTAAGCAAGCCACTTGTGATATTCAATATCACGCAGCTAAAACCTTGCTTTATGGCTTTTGCGCTTATAATGCGGTTGCTCGTCCTGATCCCATCAATGTTTTGGTCAGTTGTGTTGCGCTAGCTGAAACGATAGGTGATATTGAGTGTGCGAGACGAAGAGCTACTTAAAGTAGCTCTTCACACATTCGCTGATGTAAGAGACTTGATCGTCGCTAAGATAAGGATGCATGGGTAAGCTTAATACTTGCTGACACAGTCTCTCAGTAACCTTTAGCTGCTTGTGAGCTCTTGGAAAATGCTCATAGGCGGGTTGTAAATGTAAAGGTTTGCGGTAATACACATTGCTTGGCACGCCTGCCTCACTTAAATGTTGCATGAGATTATCGCGCACGCCCTGTGGACAAACTACTGTGTAAAGACCCCAAGCGTGAGTATAGTCTGGTGAAACGCTCGGTAACTGTAATTGCTCTGGTAATTGTTGGCTATACAGTTGCGCTATTTGTTCTCTTCTTTTATGTTCTTGCGGGAAAATAGCCAGTTTTTCAAGCAAAATCGCGGCTTGCAGGGTATCTAACCGGCTATTCATACCAATGTGAATATGATCATAACGATCTTTGCCGCAACCGTGATTGCGTAATGACCGGATTACAGAGGCAAGCTCCTTGTCATTGGTAAAAATAGCTCCACCATCACCATAGCAGGCTAAAGGTTTTGAAGGAAAAAAGCTGGTAGTCGTCATGACCGATAAATTACCAACCTTTTTGTCGTACAGGCCGCCACCAAAACTTTGTGCAGAGTCTGCAATAACCCATAAACCATGTGCTTGCGCGATTTCATGAATAGCAGGGTAATTTGCTGGTAAGCCAAATAAATCGACCGCAATGATCCCCTTAGGTTTTAGTGATTTATCAAGCGTATCAATAGCTTGTACCAGACTTTGGATATCGATGTTAAAGGTGACAGGGCAGACATCGATAAAAACGGGGGTAGCGTTCGACTGTGCAATCACTTCTGCGCTCGAGGCAAAGGTAAAGGTAGGAACAAATACCGCATCCCCTGGGCCTACTTTTTTAGCCATCAGTAATAACTTTAAGGCATCAGTGCCATCGCTACAGGTAATGGTGTCTTGTGCCTGGGTATACGCGCTCAGTTTTTCTTCTAATTTTGTAACTTCGGGACCAAAAATATACGCACCATGCTCAAGCACTTGCTCAAGAACAGCTGGAATTTTTTGTTGTAACGCATGACGTTGAGCTTGCAGATCAATAAATTCGATCTTAGCTAAGGTTTCTTTAAGCATATATTCCTTCAGGGATTGCAGTACGGGTTTGCTTTTCTTTTAGGTTAATCACATTTTCAGTTGCGATGGACTGTATTGCAGCGGTTAGCACCGTGGTCACATTCAGCGCTTCAAATGCACCAGTAATAGGCTCACTTTGCGTTAGAATCGCTTGTAAAAAATGTTTGCATTCATTTTTGAGCGGCTCAGCTGGCAATAATGGAATGATAGTTTTTTGCGCAATAAATGGTTGGGGCAAGCCATCGTTCCATGTCTCAGGATAATGAAATAGGGTAAGTTTGTTTTCCCAAGCCTGGCAATCATCAAATAGGGCAATAGCCTTATCGCCAGTCACCATCAATTTTTGTTCTTTAAATGGATGCACCCATGATGAAATCACTCTGGCTTTTTTGTTGTCAGCAAAGTGAAGGTGGATGGTCGTTGTGTCTGCTGAGGTATGGGATAAAGGGTTTTCATTAGTAGCCAGGACTTTAGTGGGTAGTGCTTCGAAAAGCCCTAAAATCATTGAGACATCATGAGGCGCGTAATCCCATAATACACTTTCTTCAGTTGGGAATTTGCCAAAATTAAAACGTGTTGCATGAACGGATTGAATCTCACCAAAGACACCTTCATTCTTAAGGGCTTTAAGCTTGAGATAACCTGGGTGATACTGCAAAAGGTGCCCTACCATCAAACAACGACCGCGTTGCTTGGCCAATTGTTGGAGTTGATTTGCCTGTTCTAACTGGTGTGCCATGGGTTTTTCTATAAACACATGTTTATTGGCTAAAAGGGCCAGGCGAGCCAGTTCAAAGTGTGTTGCTGATGGGGTTGCTATGACCACTGCATCAACATCTGAGGCTAGAATTTCTGTAAAGGAACCACAGCTGATGCCGTACTGCTGTTGGAAATGCGCCATTTTAAGGGGATCCGTATCACAGATCGCCTTAAGTGCCCCCAATTCGTGATAGACACGAATAAGATTTTTACCCCAGTTACCACAACCGATAACGGCAATCTGGACATCAGAATAATTGTATTTAACTGACAAAGCCGATCCTATTTTTTTTATCATTTCTAAAGATGCAGTCGGCGATTATCTCATATTTTCGATAGTTGGCTAAGTCCTGCAGCAGCGCTTTTAGAGGTTCTACAGTATTTCCTTTGATAATTAGTTAAAAAACAAACATTATATAATTAAAGACAATTCTCGCAAATACAGTAAAATGGCCCGTTTTAGAGTTTGGATATGAAAAATCGATTTTCTGGAGCCTTGTTCCTGATAGGGTTGCTGGTCTCTTGCCAAGTCTTGAGTGCGGTCAAAAATTATACAGAGGCAAAAAATACAGCTCGCTTTATCTGGCAAGACCATCGAGAAACCTTCTATTGTGGTTGCCAATACGATAAACACGGGGTCATTGATTTTAGCTCTTGTGCCTTTAGGCCGAAAAATAAACGCAGGGCCCGTTATATTACCTGGGAGCATGTGGTCCCGGTTTCATGGTATGGCCGACAATTACCCTGCTGGAAAGGGCAAGGGTGTGAGTCAAACAATCATAAACCATTGAAGGGCAGAGCCTGTTGCCGCAAAGTGGATAAACAGTTTCGTCTGATGGAGGCCGATCTTCACAATTTGGTGCCAGAAGTAAAAGATTTGAATCAGGCAAGACGGAATTATCATTTTACGAGTAATATAAAATACCCTACGCAAGTGTTCAGAGGTTGCGAAATGCTGGTGGATGATCAAAATGAAGAAGTGGTTGTTAAAGAGCAGCTGTTGGGGACCATTTCACGTATCCATCTTTACATGGCCAAAAAATACGGTATTGTACTTAGCCCAAATGAGCATAGACAATTTGAAGCTTGGCATAAACAATACCGGCCGAGTCGATGGGAAAAAGAGTGGAATCAAAAAGTGGCTAAACACCAAGGCAACCTCAATGAATTTATTCAATAACAAGGGCCAGGCATGAAAATTGGAATTCTATCGCGCGATCCAAAACTCTATTCAACTCGGCGCTTAGTTGAGGCCGCTGAGCAACGTGGTCACGAAGTGCGGACTGTAGATGTTCTAAAATGCTATATGAATATTACGGCGAATCAGCCATCGGTCCACTATAAAAAACAAATATTAAAATTTGATGCCATCATACCTCGTATAGGGGCTTCTGTGACTGCGTACGGTACGGCTGTTTTGCGGCAATTTGAGGTGAGTGGTGTTTACTCTGTAAACGAATCTATTGCAATCTCACGTTCCCGCGATAAATTGCGTGCACACCAATTACTAGCTCGCAAAGGGGTCGGTATGCCTATTACAGGTTATGCGCATTCTGCCGATGCCACAGATGATTTGATTGCTTTTGTAGGTGGGGCCCCCCTCATTGTTAAACTAATGGAAAGTACGCATGGTCAAGGTATCGTTTTAGCCGAAACCGAAAAAGCAGCTGAAGGCGTTATTAACGCTTTTCGGGGCTTAAATGCCAATTTTTTAGTACAAGAATACATTAAAGAATCAGGTGGCTCTGATATTCGTTGCTTTGTCGTGGGGGATAAGGTAGTGGCAGCCATGATGAGAACGGCGAAAGAAGGTGATTTTCGTTCCAATTTGCATCGTGGTGGTACAGCCAGTATCGTCAAACTCTTACCAGAAGAAAGAGCGCTCGCAGTCAAAGCCGCAAGAGTAATGGGTTTAGATGTTGCCGGGGTAGATCTGATTCGTTCTGATCATGGTCCCCTTGTTTTGGAAGTGAACTCATCCCCTGGGCTAGAAGGTATCGAGCGAGTGACTCGTAAAGATGTGGCAGATATGATCATCGAATATATCGAAAAAGATCATCTGAGAGGAGTTAATAAAACCCGCGGTCAAGGCTAAAAAACTCTTCGCCAGTTGCTTTTATACGTTGCCTGCCCGGCGTAGCCTTTAGGCGAAGCCTGGGTTGCCAGCGTCTTTTCACGGCAGTCATGTACTAACGTACACTCCTTTGTTCAAAGACTTGGCGCCTAGCCTAAAGCAAAACTGCTTCGAGTTTACTCTTCGCCAGTTGTTTTATGCGTTGCTTGCCCGGCGTAGCCTTTAGGCGAAGCCGGGTAATTCCCCACATTTAAATTGATCATTTTCGCATTTTTAACTGTCTAACCTGTAATCCTATGATTTTATAAGCAATCTATGGCTGAACAGGTCTCATTCATTAAAGCATTCGGGAAAATCAAAGAAGCATTTTCAAGCTTTTCCCATCTTGAATTGGGTGAAGGATTTAGCAAATTAGCCGAGATAGGTGGCGATGTGATTAGCTTTGCCATCTCTGGTTTAGCTGCTTATCTTATCGTCGATGTCATACAAAATGAAAATATGAGTACCCGCCAAAAAATCCTTCCTAGCATCGGTTATTCACTCGGTATTCTGGTTGCTCTTCCTTTGGCTATTATCATTATCGCCGGTGGTTCCATGCTCATTCCACCGTTTATGTTTGCAGCCTCCTGTGTGGCAGTGGTACGTAACATGGCTACCTATTTAGAGGAACGAGCTGAGAGAAATAATCTAAAAAAAGAACTTATTTCGACTGAAGAACTTAAAGTAAAGATAGCTAAAGCACATTTACCTGCAGACACTGAAAATAGTGTGAATGACTATTTAGGGGCACGTGATACTCTCTATGCCCAATTATATAAGGCTCGATCAAAAATCATTAAGAATGGATCACTGAGTGTCAAAGAAAAAAGATCGAAAGTACTCATGTTGAATAAAATGCTTGAAGATTTATATCTTGCTAACCAAGAAGATCCTGCTTTGCAAGAAACTCAGCTACAGCAAATGGTGGTAAAGCTAAAGGAAGAAGGTTTTCAAAAGTTAAGCGAAAAAGTACATAAATATCAAGTGCTATGCCATAGTTACCATCAAGCATCGATGGCGCCTTCTTTAAGAAAAGCCATTATGCTGTATCAATTTTCTCATGAAAAAATTTTTACACAAGATCTGCCCGCAGACACAAAAATAAAATTGATTGAGCTGATGGAAGGCAAGAAAATAAAGGAAGAGGATCTTCAGTTGCTCTATTCGCACTTGGGTAATCAATTCATTAATCAGACCCCTTTGCAGCAAATTAAAATGCAAGATGAAAACTTTCAGCGCTCTCTAAAAAAATTCGAGCTGAGCCAAGACAAAATATCGATAATCAATCAGCATCTTCAGCAACCTCGTTTAACCTATGACAAAATGATTGAATTGCGAGAAAATTTGCCAATTTTATTAAAAGATGCTAAAGACCAAGATCTTGCCATGCAACTGTTTGAGAAATTTCGTGAGGTTTTTATTCAGTATCCGGGTAATTGCCGTGACAAGTGGCAAGCATTGAAAAACTATCTTGGCGATTCACCGCTAACCAAAGAAGTAGAGGATGAATTTACCAAGCAGCTCCATATTAGTAATCAATATTTAGGTTTAAAAGCTGATCGAAAAATTCAGACGGTAGTCGAGGAACATCGGAGCTCAACTTTGGCTCAATATGCAAATAGTCACCAAGCCGAGTTTCCAGCACCTCGTTTTGATTTCGATTTGAAAGCGAATGATCTTTTAATGCGTGCAGGTATAAAACCCGCCATTAAAAAAGGCTATACCAATCTCAAACAAGCAGTGCAAAATCTATCTGACAAGACTAAAGATAAAGTGCTTCAAAAAATAGCACGCGAAGAGCCATCGCCCCAAGAAGGTCTTGAACGCAACTATCAGGCGACACTCTCTCAAGAGAAAATAAAAATTCGTGAGGAGTTTAATCAACGCTATGAAGGTGTTTTCAATATCGTTAAAAAGAAGGAACGTCTGAATTTCTTGGTAAAAAGTGTGCCACGACGTTTACTGAATGTTTTTTTGAGCTTGGGGGTTGCTGGTGCTAGCTTAGCAACGACCATTATTATCCCTGCGGTGGCTTCCCCTGCAGCGCCTGCCGCAGTAGTGGGAGGGGCTGTAATCGGTGCTCTTAGTGCTACCCTAACAGTGGCAAGCTTGGTTAACAGTGCGCAGTTAATTCTTAAGAATATTAGAGGCAAGCTCAAATTAAGTAGGACACACACGACATTAAGTGAAGGGGTGCTCCCTGACACCTCCTTCGATGAAAAAATCAGGAAGTCAGGGCAAAAGAAATTGTCAAACCAAATGCAAACCGAGGAAACCAGTCAACGCCCTTCGGCCGTTATTGTGAGTAGCGGTCTTAAAACGTCAGCCAGCCCTGGTCCCTCTGAAACGGTTGAAGTTTCTAAAAAGGATAAAAAACCCTAACAACATGCTAAAATAATAAAACAGCTTTGTTAGAAAGGATGCTAAGGATGCCGCTTCATCCCATTATTGCCCGGATTATTCATTCAGCTTATGCGAAAGGCCATGGGGATCTACATTTACAAACAGTCAATGAAGTTCGGGAACACTACCGTAGAAGTTTTCAACCGCCAAGCAGTGTTTCTCCTTCACAAGATTATCAGGCAAATGATTGTGTGTTGCGATTGCACCGCCCTCTAAAACCACAAGATAATGCACTTCCCGCCATTATTCATTTACGGGCCTGTGGGCATACGATGGGGAGTTTGAATGACACAGATGATTTTTGCCAACAATTAGCAGACTATTGTCAGTGTGTTGTGGTGGCTATGGAACCACGCCTTTGCCCAGAAGTAAAATTTCCTGTCCCCGTTTATGATTGTCTTGATGGATTACATTGCTTACATGAACATCATACAGAGCTAGGTATAGATCCAAAAAAAATAGGGGTGTGGGGAGAAAGTTCAGGTGGATGCTATGCGGCAGGGCTGTGTCAATTAGTAAAAGGACAAGGCTTAATACAGCAGCAAGTTTTGATCTATCCGGCGCTTGATTACTACACTCAATACCCATCCAATCTCCAATATGGCACAGGTTTTTTGATGGACAATACGCTGACGAATTGGTTTTTGAAGAATTATGCCAGAGATCCAGAAGATTATTCTCACCCGTTAGTGTCGCCTGCTTTAGCGACAGATTTTTCAGGATTGCCGCCGACTTTGATTATTGGTGCTGAATGTGATCCTTTACGTGATGGCATGGATGTCTATTTTCAAAAATTGGCAGCCGCTAATGTTAACGTCAACGCTGTTTACTTTCTGGGCGTGACGCATAGTTTTTTATGGTTCAAAAGAACAGTCGATACGGCGCGCATGGCACTTTACTATGCTGCTGATCACCTCAAGTTAAGGTTTGCTGGTTTAAAGGAGGCTCAGTCAACTGTAAACCTTGACTAACTTGCTCTAGAGATTGCGAACGAAAATAAGCTTTCCATTGAAGAATGAGGTTTTCATTTTGATGTTTTGATGGGTGAAATGAGGGTTTAAAGTAATCCCAATAAGGTTTCCATAAGGCTCGGAATAAGCCACCCTTGCCCCAATAATAGCTGAATGAGCGTCGATAAAAATCCCAATTTGTGTGATTGTTATCTTGTTTCATCATGAACCAGATAGGTTTGATATATAGCACCATAAAAAACAAGGTCATCATCAGCATACCCAGCAAACGAGTGAAGTAACTGCCGTTGGTGGCTTGATACACGTCAAAAGCCACGGATTTATGTTCAATTTCTTCAATACAATGCCATCGCCAGATAGCACTATGAACGGGATCAACTTCTTCAAACCATTTAGGTTCGCGTAAGAAGAGATCCGCAGCTATGGCAGTAAAATGTTCTCCTGCGGCAGACAGTGCATAGTGAAATTGTGTTGTGAATTGATTGATGATGCCCGCCAGACCTCGAAATAACCATAAAGAATACTGTCGTGGACAATGGTAGTGTTTAAAAACGATTTGCTCGCTGTAGCGTGCAAAAGCTTTGCCATGGATGGCTTCTTGTGCGACCAGACTGGCGACTTCCGCTTTGAGTTTAGGGCAGTTAATATCAGTTAACGCTTTTTTGAGGCTCAGCACTAACATTTTTTCAAGTTGCGGTAAAAAAATGGCTAATGCATTGAAATGATACGTTTTAATAGCTGAGTTACTGTGCCAATATTTGTCAGGGTTTTCCGGTAATACGAATTGTAAACGGCGTGGTTCAATATCGGGTGAGTATGGGTGTTTCATCATGATTGCCTGGCCACTAGATATTCGTTATAGTACGTCTCTTTAATAAATTCAACAACTAACTTAACTGAGGTTAACATGGCACTAGCAGGAGCGAAACAGCTACTCTCTATTCTGACTGGGCAGACTCCAGAAATAACGACGGGTTCCTATGACAAGTTACATAGAGGTGAACATGTCCGATTTAGTTTTGAACGTCAGGGTGCTTCATTTAATTTTGTGAAAACGTTTTTAAAAATCTTGGACATTCAGCATTGTTCAGAGCTTTATAAACATGTTGAACCGCGCCAAGGGCCCGTGCAATTAGCATTTTATATCACTTTAGGCCCACAGGCTTGTCAAGAACTCATGTCTTACGTTGCACCTGGGGCAATGTTGACAAACAAAGCAAAGGAAAAGGTATTTAACGTTGATGTCTCGCCTCAGATGCAAGCAGCGCTGCTTAAAATCTTGTTTGACAAAAGTTTCTTCGAGCAAATAACGGATCGCAATCAAAATAGCTATAACCTAGATGGGATCATGTTCTATTTAGCGCAAGTCATGATGAATACGGCACCCTGCTTTTCTCATTTACTTGCAAAGGGTATTAAGAGAAGCTTTACAGTTGACTTAGAAGTAGAAATAAAAGAACCAGCGGGTCCTGCGATAACGCCAGCACGTGACTTGGCTGGCGAAAAGAGAACTGTAGACAGCTTAGGGCCAGCAGAGACTGAAACCCCTGCGATTAAGTCTGCGCGAATAAAATAAGTTATCTACTACCGATAACAACCCAGAAGGGGGCTACTTGACAATCTACGTCCCCCTATGCAAATTTGTAATTTGCACATCTAACGAGAGCCCTGATGCTAGCCGAGTTAAGCACGCAAGTTAACGACTTTCTTGAGACCTCAAAGCAATATATACCGCAAATGTTGTTGGTCATGGCGGCGCTCTGGTTATTTAACATTATCAATTGGAGCACAGGCTCTAAACTCAATCGACTCGGTATTCGGCCTCGCAAAGCCTTTGGCTTGATTGGGATCCCACTAGCACCATTTCTTCATGGTGGTTTCAATCACCTGCTATTTAACTCTATTCCGCTGTTCTTTCTAGGCTTGTTTGTTATGTCGCTTAACTTGAGGGTGTTTTTTCAGGCGACCATTATCATTACTTTACTAGCTGGTTTTGGCGTGTGGTGCGTTGGGCGTAAAGGGATCCACATAGGAGCCAGCGCGCTGATTGCCGGCTATTTTGGTTTTATTTTGGTGTCTGCTTATCAAAAACCCACCTTTGCAGCATTATTTTGTGCTGCTATTGCTATGTATTATTTTGGTGGGATTCTATTTAGCCTGTTTCCAACCGGAGAAAAAGCCACCTCTTGGGAAGGCCACTTATGTGGCTTTTTAGGAGGCGTGATAGCATTTTTCATCTGCGCCAATTATCAAGAATACCTCGATAAAATACCGTTAATGCCGTAATTTTCACTGCCCTCCATATGTGTCGTACTCATTCTACTGTAACTTCACTTATTTGCTGCAAGAATTTCCGTTTTTAGGCAACTTTACCTTTCTTAACTGTCTAAGCTTATGAAGCACACGATATCAAAGTGCATAGGTGTAGTTCATCAGGACAAGGGGTAATCATGCCAGTTGCGGGTATTCAGATCCCTGAAATCAATCAAGTTTGGGAGCAAGCGACAGAGCAAGTCACACTCAAGCGCGAAGCACGACCTCCTATAGAAAATCTGGTTTTAGAAGGGGGAGGAATAAAGGGATTTGCTTATATAGGCGCTTTAGAAGTTTTAGAACAAAACGGCGTTTTAGAGGGGGTTCAGAGAGTAGCAGGCAGCTCAGCAGGTGCCATTTTAGCCTTGTTTTTATCACTAGGCTGTAGCTCTGCTGAAATGAAAAATATGATGCGCGATGAATTGGATCCTAAAAAATTATTGGATCCTCGCCTGGCAATTGATCCAACGCGATTTATCAAAGTTTTTGGGATGAAAGTTGGTATTTCAGATATTGTTAATTTGTTCAAAAATAAGGGGTTATTCAAAACTGACGCTTTTATTGAAATTGCCAGACACATGGTTAGAAAAACCATTGAAGAAAAACTTAAGAAAGCGATTAAAAATCGAGATCAAACAATCATCAAACAAATGGAGAATGAAGGATTAGAGCCAAAAGCAATTAGAGACTATGTTAATGCAGAATATCAAAAATGTCTTGAAAAGTATTATATTGAAGATCCCGGCCGAATCACTTTCGAACAACAAGAAAAACTGCGAGCAGACTTCCCCGCAATGGGGTTTAAAGAGCTTCACATCACAGGAACTCGTTTATCTAACGCGACGTTAAAGGTTTACTCGGCTCACTCTGATCCCAAAATTGAAGTTGTTGACGCCATGGTTGCTTCGGCGTGCTTTCCGGGTGCATTTGAGCCCATGCTAGTCCAAGGCGAGTACATAGCTGATGGTGGGATTGCGAGCAACTACCCTATGGATATTTTTAACGAAGAGCGCTTTTTAACCCATGGTGTCAATGATGCAGGGGTCAATCCCTGTACATTAGGCATCCTTATTGACTCAGAGAAAGAGATCAGGGCACGCTGGGGAGTAAAGAGACAAGGTAAAGACAAGCTGAAAATTAAATCATTTATTGGAAACATTATAAAAGGAATGCATAGTCGTTCAGATGATCTCAAAAATAAATATAGCATTAATTCTATTCAAATCTTTGATAAAAACATTGAAACATTAAACTTTTCACTGACTGAATCTGAAGTGGAAGGCTTAATTGAATCTGGAAGAGGAGCATTGCAAGAATATATTGATCACTATATGAGTGATGATGTCCTTTATAATTCCCTGCCAAATTATGAGAATGTTTATGAAAAATACTACGCAAAAAGACCAGAGGAATTAGTTAGGATTATCGAAGAGAAGATATGGCCAACGATACAAGAAATTAATACCTTTATAGATTTGCTTAAAAGAGTTGACTTTGGCAGTGAGTATTTGGAAATTGAAAACCAGTTGCAGCGATTTTCTCAGCAGGAAAAAGATGAGCAATATGCTATTTATGTGCAGTTAGATGAGATTGCTAACAATTTAGATGATTTACAGAACGAGATTTCTGTTATAGACAAGAAGCTTCGATCTTATGATATTAAAAAGCGTAATATTATTGCAAACCTTGATGAGGCAGTAAAAAATAATGACTCTGTCAAAGCTGAAGCTTTGCAGAAATCACTGATTGAACTCATTAAAAAGGTTAGTATTGTCGAAGTTCATAAAGAATCGCTAAACGATGAGCGTTATATTATTAAAGAAAATTATAAAGAAATAAAAAAATTAATCAAAAAAGATATTTATGAACTCATTGAGCAAAAGGAAAAACTACAATATTTAGAAAAAAACCGTATCCTAGCAAAATTGAGAAAAACCGAAAATATTTTGCAAGAGCATATGGATATAGCACTTAAAGCATTAAATGTTCATAAAAATGATTATCCAGACCCACGCATTAACGAAAAAATAGCAACCCAATTATTCCAACTACAAGAAGAGTATTTCAAAGAGGTGTTAAAAATATATCATGAAAAGGATCATCTTAGCGATGAAGTTGCTCTTGAAAAAGCACAAAAACGTAGTGAGTTCTATGCTGATGTTATTCAGTTTGGTGTTGATGCCAGAACAGCAAAGTCACTAACACAACATTTCTTTGCGATGCAAGATATTTTTATAAGAAATAGGAAGCATGATCTGCTTGATATGCAATATGATGCAGAAATGTCAGCTTTACGCCGGAAATTTTTTAGAAAGTTGTTAATTGATGAAATGGAGAAGCAAAAATTAATTCAGCTTCATGATGATGAAGAGTATCATGAAATCGTGAGTTTCTGGGATAATGCAGTTAATGACTATTTACAAGACCCCACTATTTCTCTTGGCTATGCTGAATCCCTTGCCAAAGAAAAAACCATTAAACATTGGCAAGAAAGAATGCTTAAAATTCGCCAACAGCTGTATAAGACAATCACTCAAGAAAAGAAACAACATGTTGATATTGAATATGCTTTAAACTTACGTCAGGTCACCAAGCAATTAGGAAGAGCGAAGCTGAGTGATCATGTTTTAGTAGCAAACCGTCAAGATATAAAACATAACTTGATGAATACTGAAAAAATAGATGGCGAAACTGTCGGTGTGGTGAAAACAGAATATTCAGTGATGTCTTTCGTGACTAAGGAAAGAAGGCAAAGATATAGTGCTATACGGAATCTCTTTGAGATCCCGCCTATTGAGGCGCATATATTGGTACCAAGACCTGAAACTTTACATAATCCCATAAAGAAATCCAAGGAACTGATAGTATTGTTTAATGAGCCCAAAACCTCGGGTCTGATTAGCGAATATTCTTTAGCCGCTAAATTCACAGCGCAACGAAAAAGACAGTTTGCAGAACATAAACAGGAACTCATTAAAAAAATCATTTGGGCATTGCGGCAAATGCAAGAAGAAGGATTTCAACCCGAGGATGCCAAGTTTAAATTAACGATTGCAGGCGAAGGATTAGCAGGTCAAGATGCACAGTATTTACTGTCTGCGGTGATTGATGAAATTAATAAAAGTGATTTAGTTGAATTTAAACGTTTAAGAAATATTGATTTAATATTAACCGACCCTGCTAGAGTCAGTGATTCCTTAGCTATCAAAACGGCACATACTTTACATGAGATGAAATTAAAAAGGCCAGATTTACATGTGAAAGGGTATAATCTCATTCACCAAGTCAAAAAAGCAAACCATAGAGCAAGTAAAAAGCCTACTAATTATCTTGGTGATGCTAATATTCTCAGTAAAGCTTTGCCCGAAGATGCAAGTGTAAAAGCGGATTTTAGAGATCAGTATGATTCTCATCTACAGCATCAGGTAATTGATAATAAGAAAGAAAGTCAGCGCTTAAAAAATGAGTTAAATGAAAGTAAAATTTATGCCTCACAGTTATTTGTTCGGGATCTTAACCTAGCTTCTCAAAAATTAAAAAAAATAAGCAAATTTATTTGCTTTGAATGTTTGCCAAAGTTAGTCAATTTTGTGGGGAGTAAAATAGTAAATTTAGGTAAAAATCTACAAAATCTGCCTAACTCCATTTCGAGAATAGCTCGCCATTTTAAAAAGAAAGATAAAATCGAATATAAGATCCCTGATTGGAAAAACGTATCTACTCAAAGAGTCGAAACCAAGACAGCGTTGCAACCTGAAAGAACCTGGGAAGAAATGGCAGGAGATTTAATAAATAAAACCTCACCTTCAAATCGCTTAAAAATGGAGTCTAGGCCGCCCATTGAAAATATCGTTTTGGAAGGAGGAGGAACGCCAACATGTGCCTATCTAGGTGCGCTTGAACAACTTAGAAAAAATGGACAGCTGAATCACTTAAAGCGTGTTGCCGGCAGTTCGGGTGGGGGAATTATCGCAACATTATATTCACTTGGCTATACGCCTTCAGAGTTGACCGATTTATTTATCAATAAAATTCATTTGAAAGACTACCTTGATGATCCCTTTGTTTTATCCGGTTTGGGAACGCTATTTGAAGTTCAAGGGATCCCAGTGACGCCAGCGGGTCTTTTTTCTCTTTTTGTTAATAAAGGTCTTTTTAAAGGTGACAGTTTTAAAAAATTGATCGAAAAATTAATCGAGATCAAACTTGAGAAAAATCTCAAAACTATTCTTTACAAGAGTCTATCAAGTGAAGAAAAGGCATTGTTAGAAGGTGTCCCAGCCTTTTTGCCCGAACCGTTGCGTAATAAGCGCATTGATGATTATCTGAGTGGTAAATTAATAGATTTAAAAAAGAAATATGGCATTACAGATTTAGGTAGAATTTCTTTTGCGCAAGCCCAACGGATAGCTAAAGATTATCCGGAGCTGAATATCAAAGAACTATATTTAACAGCCACAAAAGTGAATGATGCATCGTTAAAGATCTTTTCACATGAAAATGAACCGGATATGTCAATTGCTGATGCTGCTTTTATAGGTGCTTGTTTTCCTGGAGTTTTTGCTCCTGTTAAATACAATGATGAGTACTATGTTGATGGTGGTATAGCAGGTAACTATCCCATGCATATCTTTGATGAGGAAAGGTTCCTTTCTCATGGTTTGAATGATGCGATGGCTAATCCTTGCACATTGGGCTTGATTGTTGATACTAAAGAAGATATTGAGGCGAGATGGGGTATTCTGCCTTCTGAACCAGAGGCATTACAATCCTTAACATTTTTACGCAAAGTACTGCACGGTCTTCATAATCGCACCAGTGTTTTACGTGGAAAATACAATGTTAATTCTATCCAAATTTCTGACAGTATTACTGATAATGGCTATGAAAGTGTGAGTAAATTTTCATTCGAATTGCCACGTCAAGCTAAATATCAGTTATTTCGCAATGGTCAAAAAGCGGTGCAATATTATCAAGATCAATATGCTAATGAGGATGTGCAGTACTCCTACCAAGAAGAATATGCTGATCTATATCAAAAGTACTCTGCTAAAACGATCCCTCAATTAACAGAGATCCTGAATAATGAAATCTTGCCTATTTTAAATGAATTTAAAATAATCGAAGGAGAGCTTCGCGAGAAGCAACTTGATTTTCAGAGTGAGCTCAATAAACTCGAGGCAGATCTGACGCAATTCGCCGAACTTGAAGATTTAATGAGATTAATGGCGAATAAGGATTCGTTAGAGTATGAGTTATCGTTGATCACTAGCAATCAGCTTAAACATGAGCAATCGTTATTACCCATCAACGAAGCTATTGAAAAAGCCCTTCGCTTAAGAAGCGAGCTGTTGGCTCCCTATGGGCTACCTGATAGTGTGGTTCCTCCTGATGTTTTAGAACGAGTAAGAGAATATGATAAATCAATTGAACACTATAGAAAGCAAAAACAACCCATTGTTGACAATAGTGAACGTTTGAGAGCTCGTCAGGATAGACTGAGGAGGCTATTAGAAGACCGCCAGAGCAAAATTAGGCAATTCGATACCGCTTGGGTAGAGAAAGTCAATGCTAAGATCCGTTGTGAGAAACAGTTGGCGATTATAGAACAAGCCTTTGAAGGTAAAGGGTTGTTATTGCAAGAGGAAAACATCATTCTACGGATGCTTGCCAATAAAGGAGTTCAACTGTCACAAACTGGAAAAGAATCAACCCAGTATCTTGAAAGGGCGCGTCCATTGCTGCTTTCCTCTAATGATGCAGATCCAAAATCTCGTAAATTTCCATTGCTCGTTTTTCAAGGTGCTAAACAAGATTTTGCTGATAAGGTGCTCCCCTTGTTTCCTAGCTATGAGTGGGAGCACTTTATTGAAGGAGTCGAAAGCCGTTTCCATCATAAAACACATATCGATGAAATGATGGTAGTTAGCCATACTGATGAAGGTGCCATTCACTTATCCGGTAATCCTGCCGACAAAGTAAGCCAAGTTGCGAGTGCTTTATCGGAACTCGACTGTACGTTACAGGCTAATTCGCCAAATGAAGCAATACAGTATCTTAGGTTGTTGCACGCGACAGGATTTGACGTGGGCTGTATTAAAAGAATACAAATTCAAGGTGTACTGCTCGCAGATCATCAACAGATGATTAGTCAAATCAAACATTCCGCCGCAGAATATTTAAAATCTAAAGCAAACAGCACTAAATAATCTTATCAAGCTGCTGAAATTTGATTAAAATAACAGGTATTTTATGTTATTTTAATATGTCAGCTACAAAGCTTAGTAAGGTTGTTCACATGATAAGTCTACCGAGTAAGAAGGTCATGATTATTTTGGCTAGCGTTGTGGGAGTAACCTATTTGCTTGCACGGCAATTTATGGCTGGTCCTCCCGCAGGTCATGGTCCACATGGACAACAAGGCTTTGCGATGCCCGTGAGTGTTGCGCCAGTGTTGTCGAAGTCTGTTCAACAATGGAATGAGTATTCAGGGCGCTTGGTGGCGGTTGACAAAGTGGATGTTAGGCCCCGTGTTTCGGGCATGATTGAAGGGGTGCATTTTAAAAATGGCGCCCTCGTTAAGAAGGGCGATCTTCTTTTCACTATCGACCCCAAGCCTTATCAAGCAGAAGTGGCAAAAGCGCAAGGACAATTACGTTCTGCCGAAGCCGACCGTAATTTAGCACAAAGTGAGCTCACACGGGCAGAACGGTTAATTCAAGATAAAGTTATTTCAGCCAGCGAATTAGATAATCGAAAAAATAACTTTAGTGTGAACCAAGCTCGTTATAAAAGCGCTGAAGCGGCAATGGTAAGCGCGAAATTGAACTTGGAGTACACCAAAATTACCGCTCCGGTTGCAGGTAAAATCAGCCGCGCTGAGATCACTCCTGGTAATATCGTTGAGGCTGGTTTTAATGCCCCTGTCTTAGCTTCCTTAGTGTCAAGCGATCCAATTTATGTTGATTTTGATATCGATGAAAATGCTTTTTTACATTACATGAAAAAAGATAACTTAAACGAATCGGCGAATAAGATCCCCGTTGTGATGGGACTGGCCACTGACAGTCACTGTGAACGTAAGGGGTTCATTGAATCATTCGATAACCAATTCAATACGACCTCAGGAACGATTCGTGCTCGCGCTGTTTTCCCTAATCCACAAGGTGTGTTGGTGCCAGGGCTATTCGCTAGAATTAAACTCGGTGATCCGCTCAAGACCGACGCTATATTGATCACTGAACGAGCGATTGGGACCGATCAAAGCAAAAAATTTGTGTTTGTGGTTGATAAAGAAAACAAAGTGGCATACCGCGAAGTAAAATTAGGGGCGATGGTCGATGGTATGCGCATCGTGCAAGAAGGTTTAAACGCTAACGACACCATCATCGTCAACGGTTTGCAACGTGCAAGGCCCGGTATCACGGTTGCGCCAGAAATCGTTGCGATGGATAGTAAGGGTTAAGAATGAATATATCGCGATTTTTTATTGACAGGCCTATTTTTGCAGCAGTCTTGTCTTTATTTATATTTATTGCCGGCTTTATCTCATTGTGGAAATTGCCTGTTTCGGAATATCCTGAAGTGGTACCGCCTTCGGTTGTGGTTCATGCCATGTACCCAGGCGCCAATCCTAGTACTATCGCACAAACCGTTGCCGCACCCTTAGAGGAACAGATCAACGGTGTTGAAGACATGCTCTACATGTTTTCACAGGGCACCTCAGATGGTCAGATGACCCTGACCGTGACTTTCAAAATTGGCACCGATCCTGATAAAGCACAACAATTGGTGCAAAATCGCGTGAATCAAGCGATACCCCGTTTGCCGGATATCGTGCGTCAAATAGGCGTAACCACCTTAAAAAGCTCTGCTAACTTGACCATGGTGGTCCATTTATTATCCCCTAACGAACGATACGACATGCTTTATTTAGGCAATTACGCTGCGCTGAATATCAAAGATCGTTTGAGTCGCTTACCGGGTGTGGGTCAAGTGCAAATTTTTGGCGGCAGCGATTATGCCATGCGTCTTTGGTTAGATCCCGATAAAATTGCAGCGCGAGGATTGCTTGCCAACGATGTGGTAAATGCTATCCGTGAACAAAATATGCAAGTGGCTGCTGGAAGTATTGGGGCTGCGCCGTCTTTGCCTGGGCAAGACATGCAGTTGAATATCACAGCCAGAGGCAGACTACAAACGGAAGAAGAATTTGGCAATATTATTGTTAAAACAGGTGAGGAAGGTAGTGTTACGCGCTTAAAAGATGTGGCACGTATTGAGCTGGGCGCTTCTTATTACTCACTGCATTCTATGCTAGATAATAAGCCTGCGGTGGCTTTGGGGATTTTTCAAGCACCCGGTTCGAATACCATTGAGGTGTCGAACAATATCCGACGCACCATGGATGAGCTCAAACAAAATTTTCCTCAGGACGTAGATTATACCATTATCTATGACCCAACCACCTTCGTTAAAGATTCTATCAAAGCGGTAATCTATACCTTGTTGGAAGCTGTTTTGTTAGTGGTTTTAGTGGTTATTGTGTTCTTACAAACTTGGCGCGCGTCCATCATTCCCCTGTTGGCCGTTCCCGTCTCGATTGTGGGTACTTTTGCGCTCATGTATCTTTTCGGCTTCTCCGTGAATGCTTTATCATTATTTGGCCTCGTCCTGGCTATCGGGATTGTGGTGGATGATGCGATTGTGGTCGTTGAGAATGTGGAGCGTAATATCGCTTCAGGTTTAACGCCTAAAGCGGCGACTTATCGTGCCATGCAAGAAGTGAGTGGTCCCATTATTGCGATCAGCTTAACCTTGATTGCGGTATTTGTTCCTATTGCCTTTATCAGCGGCTTAAATGGTGAATTCTATAAACAATTTGCGTTGACCATTGCCATTTCCACTGTGATCTCAGCGATTAACTCATTGACCTTAAGCCCCGCGATGGCGGCGATTTTATTAAAAGGACATGATGAACCCAAAGATCGTCTGACACGTTGGATGGACACCAAGTTTGGTTGGTTCTTTACTCGCTTTAACCATGTCTTCAAACGCGGCTCAGAAAACTATCACGGTAAACTCGGTAAGGCTATCAACCGAAAAGCTTTAATGATGGGAACCTACTTGTTGCTGATTGGCTTAACCGTAGTGCTCTTTAAGCAAGTGCCCTCAGGCTATATTCCACAACAAGATAAGCAATATCTGATTGGTTTTGCGCAACTACCTGATGCCTCGTCCTTGGAACGTACGGATGAAGTTATTCGAAGGATGTCGGATATTATTCTTAAAACGCCAGGTGTCGAGCATGCGGTAGAGTTTGCGGGATTATCCATCAATGGGTTTACGGTTTCTTCCAGCGCGGGGATCGTATTTGTCACTCTAAAACCCTACAAAGACCGAAAAGGGATGTCAGCACAAGCCATAGCACAATCACTGAATCAACAATTTGGTGCTATTAAAGAAGCGTTCATGATGGTATTGCCGCCACCACCAATTATTGGTTTAGGAACCACGGGTGGTTTTAGGTTGCAGATTGAAGATAGGGCTGACTTGGGCGATGAGGCTTTGTTTGGGGCTGTGCAAGCCATACAAGGAAAAGCTTGGCAAACGCCTGCTTTAGCGAATGTGTTCAGTGGTTACCAAATTAATGTCCCACAACTATTTGTGGATATTGATAGAACCAAGGTGAAGCAGCTTGGCATTCCCATTACCACGGTATTTGATGCGCTACAAATTTATTTAGGATCGCTCTATATCAACGATTTTAATAAATTTGGGCGGCTCTATCAGGTGATTGCACAGGCTGATGCGCCGTTTCGTGCCAACGCTGAAGATATCTCTAAATTGAAAGTCCGCAACAGCAAAGGTGAAATGGTTCCGTTAGGTAGCATTTTGGAAGTCTCTCAAAGCTATGGTCCTGAACAAGCCATGCGCTACAACGGCTACCGTGCTGCCGATATTAATGGTGGTCCTGGCATGGGCTTTTCTTCTGGACAAGCGCAAGCGGCTATTGAAAAGATAGTGAACGAAGTGCTTCCCAAAGGCATGTCCTATGAGTGGACAGACCTCACATACCAGCAAATTTTAGCGGGTAATTCGGGTATTTACGTGTTCCCATTATGCGTTCTGCTGGTGTTTTTAGTATTGGCTGCACAATATGAAAGTCTCACACTGCCATTAGTGGTGATTTTGATTGTGCCGTTATGTTTACTATCCGCCATCATGGGAGTTTGGTTAACACAGGGTGACAATAACATCTTCACGCAGATTGGCTTATTCGTATTAATAGGCCTGGCTTGTAAAAATGCCATTTTGATCGTTGAATTTGCGCGCGAATTAGAATTCCAAGGCAGAACACCCTTACAAGCAGCTCTTGAATCAGCAAAATTACGATTGCGCCCCATTTTAATGACCTCATTTGCCTTTATCATGGGCGTGATACCGTTGGTATTCTCTTCTGGCGCAGGGGCTGAAATGCGCCATGCTATGGGGATTGCGGTATTCTCAGGGATGTTAGGGGTTACGTTCTTTGGTTTATTCTTAACACCCGTTTTCTACGTACTTGTGAGAAGTGTGTTTAGTAACGAATTGAAGAGAACGAGTGAGTTGAAGGTGGTGGAGGCGATTTAAAATCCCCCGCGAGCTTCGCTCGCCGCCCCCTTTACAAAGTGGGCTAATGATTCGCTAGCGCTCATCGTGAGCGCGCACTTGTGTGAACAAAATACCCCCTTTGTGTAAAAGGGGGCAACTCTTTGAGCGTAGCGAGAAGAGTGGGGGGTGCTTAAGCCGCCGCCGCTGCTCTTCTAACCTTTAACTCATTAATTTTTGCATAATCCTCGGTTGTTAACAGATGTTCCTTTTGGCATTCGCTAACAAAGGCATGCAATTGTGTTTTAGTCAGATCTTTTTGCTGCTGCTTCAATTGCGCAAGTGCGGGGAAGAAACCTTTGGGATGATGCTGTACATAATCCAAAGCATTTTTCATCGCTGGCGTAAACTGCGTTGGCACCGGAGTAAAGCCTAGTTTTTCCTTGTGCTGTGTCCAATCAACGGCTGCCTTAAAGATCTCTTGGCCAAGCGGGATGTATTTTTGTTGCAATGTTTGAATATCACGTTGACTTAGGATTTTACCGGGAGCCATCTCTAAAAGATGCTGGTAGTCATTTTCTAGTTTAATCAAATCCCGTTTTTTGGCGGCAATGATCTGTGTGTCTTGTTTGGCTTGTTCGGCATAACCAATGCTGTCTTTTAATTGTTTGATTTCCTTTTCGAGATCTTCTTTATCTTCATTAAACTGAGCTTGATCAAAATAAGCCGCATAGCCTTGGCGTTTTAAGATCCTTTGTTCTTTCAAACGCAAGCCTGAGGTAAATTGAATAAAGTCAGACATTTTGCTAGCCAATTGTGGGCTCAGAATTTTTTTATCCTTTAATTCATTAACGATATCAAAGGTGTTTTGATTTTTGCAATGATGATAAAAACCTAAATTGGTCACAAATTGCTCTACAAAGCGATACAGTTCTCGTTTGATATCTAGGGTTTTGCCTAATTTGCCGGTCACGTAAGGACTTTTGCCTTTAGCAATTACTTCTCGAACATCATCAGCCATTTTATCTTTGGCGATATTTTGACGAAGACTTTTACCGTTTGCTTCTTTTTTGGCAAAATAACCTTCACGCTTTGTGATAAAACGATTATAAAGTGCCTGATTGCCATACAGTAAATCCATATTCCGACCCAGTTTCTTGCCAGCATCATTAGCGGTGCGCAATTCACGTGGACTAAAAGGCCGGTACATTTGATTTACCCAAAAATGCACTTCATTTTCAATTTGCTTTCGACCTTGAGCTGTTTTCGCTTTTTTGGCATTTTTGGGATCTTTTAACGCTTTGGCTAATTCAATCTCATATTGTTTACGGCGAGTCTGTGCTAACTGGTTTTTATCTTGAGTAAACTGCGGTTGTGAATAGCTTGCAAATTCTTCAGCTGTTGCTAAGAAAGGTCGACTTCCTTCATAAGGGATTTTGTCCCATTCGCGGTTCATAACCGCTTCGTTCAACAACTGTTGTGCTTGCTCTTTGGTCGCATTGCGCGCAAAAAAGCGTAAATGGGGTGGTGCATTATCCGCCTCATCCATTCTTAGCCCTTTACCGCCAATGTCTGGATGCTCTCCCAGTAAGAATAATCGATCGGATAAGTTTTGCGATAGTTGATAAAAATATTGATAGTTTTTTACAGACTTATCTTTAATCAAAAAGCCGATTTCTAAGTCGGTGACAGGCCCTGATTCTTTGCGTGCCATGGATCCCAAGGTAATGACGCTAAAATCGCAAGGGGGCTTGCCCAGCTTTTTAATTTCTTGATCAATCAGGTTGTTAATATACTGTTTAGTATCTTGCGTTATATTTTTCGCTAGCTGTACATAATTTGGAGATGTTTTATTACTTTCTGTGGAAATGTCAGAAAAATGTTGGTTGCGCAGGTTATCAAGTGCCTGCTTATCTGGATTGATGTTGCCTTTAAAATAGCTTGTTAGGTTATCAAAAGGATTTTTTACAAAATTTACAATCCCAGTGTATGCATTATATAGAGCGTTGCTGATGGATTGTAACCAGCCACTGTTTTTTGCTTGTGTCATTATCGTAACCCCAAAATGAATTTTGAATAAAATTAAGCTATGGTACTTGGGGACTGATTTCGAGTATTTCTAGATAAAAGGGGTAGGTTAGGGTTACGAGTCATTGAAACAGGTGAGCTTTAAGCGATAAATGGCAGCACAAAATACCTTACCCAGTAATGGGTGTAGTGTGGATAGCTGTGGCGTTAAGCGGTTGCTTTAAGCTTTTTTACAAGCCTTGCAAGGACAGCATTTCTTGCAAAAATTATAAAAAACAGCGATTAATACACCACAAACAAATCCATCAACAAAGCCCCACAGTGCGCCAATGGCAATTCCTGCGAATGTTACGGCATAGCCGACATAGACTGTACCTGCAAATTTGACCCATTCCACGCCAAAATTGAAGTACATGGCGGCTAGTCCAAGAACAACTACGCCAATCACACTGAGGAGCCCTAATGCAAAACCCAATGCACATGCACTTAATCGAGAGCAGGTGCAAACGGGTGTTGTTGAACCTTCCATATTTCACCTCATTTATGAACTATAGGAGTCCATACCTTTATTGTAATAAAGCAAAGGCTGTAAATGAAAGCAAGACACGTGCTAGGTCACAGGTTTTAGCAGCAAATTATTTTGCATTCTTTTGCTGTACAAAACCAATGCGGCGCCCAAAAGTGAGCAAATTGGTATCATGCACAACGCATAAGTATAGGCTTCTAAGGAATAAACACGAACACCATCAACAAGAGTATTGGGATCGTAATAGTCCATTAAAGCACCAATCATGCTGTGGAAAAATGATCCACCGAACATGTTGATGCAATTTAATAGCGCAATAGTGATCCCCATTAAATGAATGGGAACCAATTGAGCACCGACTGCAAAAATAACAACTTGATAGCAACATAAAATGCCAGTGAGAAACATCAATGCTATCAGCGCATAATCTGATAAATAGGGATTAAACAAGAGCACAACGGTCATTAAAACAGCCATAGCCATACCAGCAAATAAAATCACGCTGTGATGCGCTTTAAATTTTTCAGCAAAAAAACCTAAAATGGGGCCACCAAAGAGCATGCCAACAAATATATACGTTGTGAAACCAGCAGCTTCGCCTTTAGCAATGCCTCTTGCGCTCATCAGATAAGAGACGCCCCAGACATCGGCAAAGCCTTCTAAAGCCCCGACCATCAATAGGTTGGCAAAGGCGAGGACAATCAAGGGTTTATAAGAAAAGAGCTGCTTTAAGGATGAGACGACGGGATACTGTTCTTCTTGAGGGGTATTTTTGCCACGCAAGAATAAGAAGGTCAGCACACCTAGGGCTAAAGCAGTTAAGCTAAGCAGTTTCGCTACTTCTTGCCAACCGAGCTGATCAATCATAAAGCTGACAGGACGTCCGCCATAAACGGCGCCAAGCAGACCGAAACTAAAAGACAAGCCCACTAATTGTGCATAGCGATTTTGTGGGAACCATTGCGAGATCACTTTCGAGGTGCCTAAAAAGCCGACAACAGAGCCAACGCCAATCAAAAAGCGGCTAACAAGGGCGAGTTCCCATGAGGAGCTGGCTACTAGCAGCCAAGTTGAAAAAGCACACAGTAGGGCACTGAGCGAAATGACGATCCGGGGGCCAATTTTGTCGAGTAATAATGCCACGGGGATTTGCATACTGGCATAGCCAAAGTAGTAAAGGGAGGCAAAAAGCCCATAATCCACAGCACTAATATGGTATTTTGCGTAAAACTCAGAAATCACTAGCCCTGGGAAAAGTCGTAAAATAAATTGGAATGCAAAAAAAGCGAGGGGAAAGACCCACATGAACCAGGGTAATAATCTTGTCACTATACCTCCTATTTTTTCGATTTTAGCTTTATGCGTTGTTGGCTTCGCCCATCTCACAACAGTCATGGACTAAGAAGTACACTCCTGTTGTTCGAGGACTCACCGCCTAGCCTAAAGCTAAACTTGAAAAAATTCACATCTATTTATACAAAAAAAAACCCCCGGGATTTCTCGCGGGGGTCTTTTGCTTTACTTTAAAAGTTAAGTAAATAGCCCCGCAAGAGCAATAATAATGACTCCGGCTACTTGGGCGACTATATTTTGAACAAGGATTTGTAAATTTTTCATCATAGGTAAAGCTAGCATAAGCCTGACATAGGCACAATAGCTAAAAGACAAACTTGATTTATTTACAGATGACATTTATACCATTATCAATTGAGAGAAGCGTGTAGGTTCAATCAATGAAGGGTCGTGTATGATAACAAACATCTATATTAGCCCGAGTGGTGCATTAACCCAGAATCCCGAACATGGGACGCTCGCTTGGATTGATATTTGCAACCCCACGCCAGAACAACGTAAATCCGTTGAAAGGGACATGCAGATCACTTTACCGCAACGCTCGGAGCTGTTGCAGTTGGAGTTTTCAAACCGCTTCTATGTTGAAAATGGCTGCATCTTCATGTCTGTCAACCTCATTACTAAAGTAGAACCTTTACCTGACAGCCATATGATTACTCTGATTGTGACACCAAAGGCCATTCTAACCTTGCGCTATTCTAATCCTAACCCAATTCAACTGCTCATCGATCAACTTGAGCAAAGACGTATTGAAGTAAAAGATTATTTATACGTTATCGTTGTGTTATTGGAAACGTTTGTAGGTAAAGTTGCCGATATTTTTGAATTAGTAGGTGAACGAAGTGACCAGGTTGTGGCTTCGCTAGTAAAAGCGATTAACAGTAAAATGAGCAAAAGCCATAGTGAATCACTTACCAATATGTTACGTGAAATAAATAGCTTGGAAAACTTATTGTCAAGAGGTTATCAAAGCTTATCGAGTATTAATTTGTTAGTTGGTTTTTATGAACAAAATGACAATGAGCACCAAGAAAGCTATGTTATCAACAATATTGATATCGTAAAAAAAGACGTTCATTCTTTATTAAAACATGGTGAATACCTATCACAGAAATTAGGGTTTCATCTGCAATCTACTTTAGGCTTAATCAACATTGAGCAAACCCAGATCGTTAAAATGTTTACCGTCTTAGCCATGGTTTTTCTACCGCCTACGTTAATTGCCAGCGTCTACGGAATGAACTTTCACAATATGCCAGAGTTGAATTGGAAGTATGGGTATTTGTTGGCGATTTTGTTGATGATTGCTTCGACATTTCTTCCCTACAAATTCTTTAAGAAGAAAGGCTGGATCTAATTCTTCTTCTTAATTTTGCCTTATGCGTTGTTGGCTGCGCTCGTCTGCTGCAGTCATGCACATGAGTGCACTCCTTTGCAGACTCCCTTGCCGCCTAGCCTAAGACAAAATTAATTCGAAGAATCTACATTAATTATAATTTTGCCTTATGCGTTGTTGGCTGCGCTCGTCTGCTGCAGTCATGCACATGAGTGCACTCCTTTGCAGACTCATTTGTAGACTCCCTTGCCGCCTAGCCTAAGACAAAATGAATTCGAAGAATCTACATTAATTATAATTTTGCCTTAGGCGTTTGCCGTGTCGTAGCTCGAAGAGCGAAGACAGGTTATTGGCTGCGTTCGTCTCGATAGTTAGCTATGCTTCGGCTAACCATAAGAAAAGCTGTAAAGTATCAGCACACAGACGTGTGCTGATATCATCCATTAAAAACAGCTTATCAACTTCAGGAGATCACCTGAATGTGCATTATGGTCAGCAGCACTGGGTGATTCGCACCACACTTTTTCAATTTGAGTTCGAAGGTCACGCATATCAAAGGCATTTAAAATAGGTTTAGGAGCAGGATGCTTTGGGCGCAGAAGAGCATATTGGAGTCTGATGGCTTCTTGTATGCTAATGCGCGATATACGGTTGACAACGAGCAGACGCTTAATTAAGGGGTCTTGTATATCGCTCATTTCTCTGGGATAACACTTTTTATCCATAACATAAAATAATATTCCTAGCGCCCACATATCATTGGCTTTATTTGGCTTTGCATAGTCTTGTGGGACACCTCTTGGCTTAAATTTATTGCCATAAGAATTATAATATCGGATATGATAAAAATGCCAATTGTCGAGATCATGTTTGTCAGAATGAAAATAAGCAATTTCTGGAGATTGATAATATCCGCTTGAATGAACTTTTTCATAGGGGTTCATCGTGCTTGCAGATAAACCAAAATCGATGATTTTGGCACGCCATTGGTGATTCTTGTCTTGATAGACCAAGATATTATCGGCTTTAATATCTTGATGTATAATGTTTTTTTTATGCAAGGTAGCCACACCTTCTAAGATATCAAGCCTTAACCGATCTAACTGTTGATCGCTTAAGCGTTCACGTAAAATTAAATCATGCAAATTCATGCTAAAATTTTCAGCATAACAGCTAATTTTATAAATAGGATTGTGATTTCTATCTAACGATGTGTAACGAGCTCCCACCTCATAGGCACAAATATAAGGGGATGAATCAGCACACTGCTGAGACAGTACCATCTCTCTTTCAATATCTTCACATTCCCAATGCCGCAGGATCAGATCAGGAGATAAATGAAAAATCAAGTTAGCCTTTAAAGTAGCTGGATAGGTATCAACGCGCCATGATGGCTTGTATTTTTTATAAGATCCCCCTATTTTTGCTAAATGACGCTTTATCGGCTTGCCATGTCTTCCACGTAGGGCTGTTTTGCTACGCGTGTTGATAATCAGTTGGAATTCTCCAGTATGATCACGAAGTATTTCAATAGTTCTTGGAAGGAAACCTTGGGTATTTTTGGCAATGCGAATGGATTGACGTGGGTTCAACTCGCGAATAACTTGATGATCTTCTGTTACATAGGAAAATATGTTTAACATTTCTCTTTGCGTTAAGTAGCGCGACATCGGCAGTCCCCAGCTTCTAAAATAGTGACAATAAGCGATAATGATTCGCTTTATGAAAGCCTCATATTGAGGCGCTGTTGAGACTTGCGTTGCAACATGTACGGGTTGCTTTCGCTTAAAAATATTGCGCATAAAAAATCCTTTTTTTATTTATAATCAATCGAGTTTATACCAGTAGCCAATCCATGACTATTTGGATATAAAACTAGGTATCGAAGATACTAACTTAAGCTCTATTATTCCTTTTGTTGAAAAAAGTATAGATAGGATGCTTTTGGTAAAAAAGTGTCACTATCTAGAGTGATGTTGCTTTCCATTCCATTATGGCAACGCTAGAATGCGCAGATGTTATATTTCTTAAATAGAGATCAGAAAGAAGAGCTTTTAAGTGAAAGTTCTGATTTTATTGCCGGGCATTTTAAGGACGGTGTTGATGTTCATTGTTTACTTGCTCTTGCTGCTGCGCTTAACGGTAATCGATCTGATCTCGACAGTACCTTAGAAAAAGTTTCTGCCCCCTTTAAGCGAGATGCTTATTTATTATCGGCGTTTTATGCGGCTAAGCGAAATCATGCTGACATCGTGTTTCAATTATTAAAGGAAATCGATCCTCATGAACATTGGGATGTAGCTGCTATCGCTTATTGTTATGGCCACGAAGCATTATCGATGCGTATTGGAGCACAGCGCCCGCAAATAGAGGATGAAGAATTATTAATGGATGTGCTGGTCCCTTCGCGGATGAAAAAATAATCATCCTGCCTGGAGTTGGGGTACCGCGCATGAAGAGCGGCACCGAGATCTCACGCTAAACCGCCTTTGTGCCAATATACACATCGACCACTGCATTGTTGGGATCGATAGCTCGATCATCATAGACTTCAAAATCAGCTTGATAAGCACGTACGCCGCCTAAGGCTGTTTCATCCATTTGCCAAATGGCTTGCCAAGCATTGATTACCACCATTGGCATTTGTCCAGAAGGTGTGGTGAAGCGTTGATAGTCGCTGGCAGGAATCGTGATTCGATGTAGCCCGGATGGGATATCTTCAAAAGAAGACACTTCTTCACCGATCAAATAGGTATAGTCACCATGATGATCACTTTCATAGTCAGTATAGACAGAGAAAGTCACGCCAGGATTAACCCGATTGGGGATGGTGGTTGCCATACCTTGGCTAAAGTAATCTGACACTAAAGGCCCGATTTTGCCAGTGGCGGGGTTTTGCTCATTAGTATTGTTAGTGCGGACGGTTAAGCCCACTAGCAGGATATCGGGTTTATAGGTGGCGACGCTTTTCATCAGGTTCCCTTATTAGGTAGCGCATTACTTTTATTATATTGAAACCAGTACGCTTATCAACAATTTTGAATATAAGATGACTATCTAACTTCAATATTGGCTCTGTCCACTTGGCCATTCGCATCAATCACAGCGATAGTATAGTATCCAGGTTCTTTAGGGATCCAAAATTGTTTTTGCTGCCAACTGGCGGATTGTAATGGTTTGCCATCGATTAACCATGTGTAGGGTCTTTTCCCGCCCGATACTGTTAAAGGGATCGCCTTAAAGGCTTGCTCTGTTTTTTCTAATTCGATTTGCGTGTCATCAATAGGAAAAATCAGTGTCGGAACAGTTTTTTGCACACTGGCTGTTGTCTGCGGTAAGTTGCGCAGCATCAATCCAGGTGAGGAAGGGGATAGAGGTGAAGCTAAGTTAGGTGCTGGCAATACCGTTAAAACCCTTTGTAATAGTGGTACGACTAA
>JBFWUT010000025.1:0-38201 GCA_050247135.1 Candidatus Berkiella sp. | reverse complement strand
CCCTAGCGGTGCACAAATCCGCAATGCGCGTGTCAGCCTTAAAGGTGGCGTCGGCGCACACTGGGTTTATAAATTAGATCTTGATTTTGTCGATTCTTTTGGCAACGGTGGCGGTTCGCGCTTTGGTGAAGCTTGGTTAGGTTATGATGCTTGCGATGCGTTCTTCTTCGCAGTGGGTCAAGTCAGCGTTCCTTTCGGTTTAGAAAACTGGGGTAGCTCAAGTGATACTCCTCTCATGGAACTCTCATTGCCAACCAACGCATTTGCTCCTAACTATGGCTTAGGTTTATATGCTGAATGGCATGGTCAAGTCATCACATTGGCTGGTGCTCTGTACCATCCCAATGGCGCAGGTGCTAGACAAACAGGTGACGTAATTGCTTCCCCAGCTATTGTTGCTGGCGTCATCACCCCCGGCAGCGGTCCTTTTGGTAGCGCTCCAGGCAGTGATACTCTCGGTGGTGCAGCGCGCTTTACCTTCTCGCCTGTCCATGACAACTACACTGTTTACCACTTAGGTCTTTCCGGTCGTTATGAAGATTTTCATAATGAAGCAAACGGTTTTGACTACTTCACCGGTATGGAAGTTCGTGCGCGTCAAACGCCGTTCTTGTTCACCAATATTCCGCCTAACTCAGTCAAAGACGCTCAAGTCTATGGCCTTGAATTAGCTGGTCGTTGGGGACCCATGGTTCTGCAAGGTGAGTACATGTGGGCTCGTGCGAACCGTGAAGATATTTATCCAGTTGGTGACCTCCGTAACCCAGGTGGCGATCAGAAGTACCATGGTTATTACGTAGAAGCTTCTTATGTCTTAACGGGTGAAGTTAGAGAATACGACTTCAACAGCGGAACCTTTGGCGCAGTACATCCAAGATGCCGTAGTGGTGCTTGGGAAATTGTTGCACGCCATAGCTATGTGAACCTGTTAGATAATCAGGCGTTTGCAACATCACCTGACCAATACTTCTACTTTGTTGACTTCCCAACAAACAACTACTCTAATTTTGTAGATGTGAGTGATATCGTTGGTGCAGCGCATGCTACAACCATCGGTTTAACTTGGTGGGTTAACGACAACGTTAGATTCTTGGCTAACTACAATCGTACATCCTTACCACAAGACTTTAGCGTAAGCATCTTAGGCTTAAGAGCTCAAGTAATCTGGTAATCAAACTAAAGAAAAAGCCCTGTTTTACAGGGCTTTTTTTTTTGCAAAACTAAAATCAATTGGTTGTACTTATCCATCCAACAGCTAAACTGATAACAGAGTGATCCTTATTGGGTGAAAGTTATGCGCCGCTTACTATCTTGTGCACTGCTTAGCGCTATGTTATGGGGTTGTCAAAAGACAAATCCTCATCCAATGGATCCATTTGAAGGTATCAACCGGGAAATATATGGGTTAAATAAAACCCTTGATAAAGCACTTATCAAACCGGTTGCTTATGTCTATTGGCAATATTTGCCAACGCCTTTTCAGGCCGGTATCGGTAATTTTTATGATAATTTAAGAGAGATCCCTAATGTCGCAAACGACATATTGCAGGGCAAATTTGGCTATGCCTCACATGATGCTAGTCGATTTGTCATAAATTCGACGTTAGGTATTGGCGGATTTTTTGATGTGGCAGGCCGGTTAGGGTTGCCTCATCGAAGAGAAGATTTTGGTCAAACCCTCTATGTTTGGGGTTGGCATGATTCAGCTTATTTAGTATTACCCTTGTTAGGGCCTAGCACCATCCGCGATACAGTTGGCCTGACTGTCGATTATTATGCCTTCAGCGTTTGGACCTGGATCCATGATGATGAATGGCGCTATGGACTGTTAGCGTTAGATCTAATCGATTTACGAGCAAGATTGTTACGCCATGATACCGTATTAAGCACCGTTGCAGTTGATGAATATGCTTTCATGCGAGATGCTTATTTCCAACGTCGTTTGTATCTTGTAAATAATGAGCTGGATAATGATATTAATTTAGATGGTCAGAATGATATTGATCCTTATGCGGCACCTTTAGGTGATGAGGATAAATCAACAAAAGATTCTACCGTGCAAAAGGATGAAGCGGCAAAAACAGATAAGCCTTCGCAAGAAAGCACCCAAGCGAAAGAGAATAAGTCTACGCAAGAAAGTACTCAAGCAAAAGCTGCTCAAAGCACGGGTAAAGATCAATCTAAATTAGCCGACAAAGCCATTCAACAATCAGCAGGCACGAAAGTATCAACTACATCGCCAACGCCAAAGAACGAAGCTGTAAAAACCACACTAGTGCCCGTTAAATCAAGTGATTCAAAGAGCACTAAAACCAGCTCAGATTCAGCGGCTAGCAAAACTGCGCAGTAGCGGTAAACCAATACTTGCGAGTGTCACCATAACCAAAGTCCTTCCGACCTGAGAAATCAGCAAATTCGATCCCAAGTGAATAATGTTTGAAGAGGGGTCTTTTAACGCTGAAATCCCATTCATGGCCAAAGGTATCGCCACCGGATTGCGCCTTGAAGTGATGGTAAGTAATCCCCATTACGACTTCCCAAAAGTTAATTTGCGCATTTGCATAGAGATCTTTTAACCCATCATCGGGTGTTCTGGTAAATTTCCCTGCATAACCATTAAATTCATGTAGACTGGCAAGAGGTGTTCGGAACGCTTTATTTCGTGCGCGATCGTCGCCACCTAAAACTTCAAGACCCCCATTAAGATCTAGGCATAACCAGGTAAAGCCACCATTGAGATGATAGTAATTTGCTCGATACTCGACGGGATTTTGGTGTTTTGAATTTTGTCTTGCATATTCCATCACACTGTAGAGTGTAAAATCCGCAAAGGGATAATCACCTTCATAGCGTAATCCATAAGTGTTGGTAGAGAAATTAGGGAAATCAAAGTCATGGATTAAATAACCATAAGCAATTAAATCTCCAAAAGGAAATACGGTTGCTGTGATATTAATTAAGTGTGTGGTATTTGCTCTTTGTGGGAAATAAGCGCTTTGATTACCTTGAAAGATAGTATTGACTTGATCAACAAAGGCATAAAACAGTTCAACATTGCTAAGAGAACGATTAACGATGCTTATAGCATCATACGTTTTAGGCATTTGTCTAAAGTCAGAGGTACCCACGAAGCGTTCATTATCTAAATGAATGTTTTGTCGACCGGCCAAAATTTGGGTATCTGGGATCCCATCATAAGCAAGAAATGCCTGCACGACTGCGGTCCCTTTAGGATCAGGGATCATTGAATAATCGATTTTAGAAGGGCTTGTTCCGCTCCCGCTATTGTGATGGTCATTAAAATAAGAAGTGACATTATTAAAATCGAGAAGTCCATACACATGGTAAAAAGGGGCTGTATTATAAGTCAATCGGGTCGATAAAGTGCTTGCTCGCCCAGGAAAGGGAGGGTTAATCCCTATTTGTTGATAACTTTTATCATTGACTTGTTCTTGGCGAAAGCGCAGCTTCAGGCGGGTATCTCCTTGCAGGAAAATATCCTCAAAACACTTCGCTTCCCCGGTCGGTGCTTCAAAGCTTGTTGTGTAAAAGCCTAAGCTTATTGTGGGAGAGGAGAGTGTTAATGCCAGTAGACTGGTTGTTAATTTTTTCATGTTTTTCCCCGCATGTACTACACGGTTGGCCTAATTAGCTGACAATAATAATGATTGGCTTACCAGATATCCAGTATTTTGCACCTTAGACTCTATACTTTTGTCAGATTATCCGATTAAAGGATTGGGGCTATTCTATTCAGCCTCGGCTATTTATAAACTATTGGGCTAACATTGGGCTGTAAATGAAAACAGATAGCGTAAGTTCATACGGACGAATACTGAGTGCAGATGGTGAAGCACAGTTTCAATCGGCAGTTGTCGACTATTTAGAAGACAGCGGCTTTACGATGTATGAAGCGAAAAATGGCGAAGAAGCATTAGCCGTTTTTCGGGATAAAAAACCCGATTTAGTGCTAAGTAGCATAGCCATGCCTGGAATAGATGGTTTGAGTTTATTGGAAACGATCAAAAGAGAATCACCCGAGACACCCGTTGTGATCGTCGCTGATTCCCATGCGACAGATGATTTAATTGAAGCGCTACGTTTGGGTGCGCAAGATTATGTATTAAAGCCGGTTGCCAGTATGACGGTATTAGAGCATGCAGTTTGTCGAGCATTAGAAAGTGGCAGACTCGTGACTGAAAACAAAAAATATCGACAAGAATTAGAAGCTAAGAATATTCAATTGGCAGATAGTTTGGATAAGTTAAAAGAAGATCAAGAAGCAGGTAAAAGTGTTCAGCAGCAACTCTTACCTAAATCAGAAATGGACTTAGAGGGACATCATTTTACGTATCGCGTGATCCCCTCATTGTATCTTAGTGGAGATTTTGTTGATTATTTTAAAATCAGCAAAGATAAACTCGTGTTTTATATTGCTGATGTTTCTGGCCATGGCGCGTCATCGGCATTTGTGACAGTACTGCTGAAAAGCTTTATTGAAAAAATGGTACTGAACTATGAAATGGAATATGACGATTTCATCCTCTTTCCAGAAAAAGTATTAAAACTACTTAGCGATGAAATTTTAAAAGCGAAGCTAGGTAAATATTTAACGATGGTTTACGGCGTAATTGATACCAAACAGAATAAGCTTGTTTATAGTGTGGGTGGTCATTGCCCAAACCCGCTTATTTGGGATGGTCAAAAAAGCAATTTTTTACCAGGAAGAGGTTTTGCTGTGGGCATCTTTAATGGTGCCACCTATGAGCAATATGAATATCCCTTGCCTAAGGCATATCAAATCGCCATGTTTTCAGATGGCATTTTTGAAATTATGAAGGGTAAAGATCTTGAAGCAAAAGAGAAAGAGTTACTTTCATTAATGGACAAACCTGATGTGACAGTGACAGATATGTTGTTAGCACTAGGGGTGAGCCCAGAAACGAGTTATCCAGACGATATTTCTTTGATCATGGTTCGTAAGGGTTGATTATGCAAACGTTTCCCATTTTATATCTCAACAAGAAAGACTTTTTTGTGTTAAAACTGATTGGTGAGTTGAGGTTTAACATTGCGCCCACGTTAGAAAGTGTGCTTAAGCTTTGTAACCCTTACGAGGCTAAAAAAGATATCTTAATTGATATGACGCAAACCTCGATGGTGGATAGCACGGTTTTAGGAACGCTACTTAATTTCTTCTTAGCAGAAGAGCATCGGCATCTGTTTACACAAGATCCACCGACCATTGTATGTAATAACGATGACATAAAAAGAATCCTAAGAGATATTGGATTTAATCAGTTATTTAAGATGACAGATTTTGATGAGCGGTTGGCAGAGATTTGGGATGAATATACGATGGTTGAGGAGAGCGCAGTTGAAAAAGGCGTGATTGAGGAATGTATCCGACACTCTCATCTTACATTAAGCCAATTGCACCGGCCTCGCTCAGATATGGACTTAGTCGTGCGAACCTTGAAAGATAAATGATATTAATTTGTATGTTGGAGTTATAAGCTATTATGGATCATCCAAGCGATTCACCAAAAAAGAAGCGGGATAAGGATAAGTCTGAGAAAAAATCAGACCAAACACCTATTGAAAACGCCGTTGGTGCCGTTGAGATGCCAGGTAGTCTTATGCAGGAAAAGGCACAAGAAGGTGCTGAAAGTGCACCCGAAGCTGAACAATGGCGCATTCCTGCTGCGCACCATATTGCGCACGATCCTTTGTTAGGTTGCTTGGTTGTGCTTACTCGCTTAGAGCATAACCCCTTTTCACCAGAAACACTTATTGCAGGATTGCCGCTAGTTGATAATAAACTCACACCGGAACTGTTTATTCGGGCTGCTTCGCGAGCAGGTCTTTCAGCGCAAATCGTTTCACGCAGTATTGCAGATATTTCATCATTGGTATTACCCGCAGTTTTGCTGCTAAAAAATCGTCAGGCATGCATTTTGGTTGCAAAAAATGATGCAAAAGGCTCCGCGACTATTATTCAACCTGAGTCGAAAGAGGGGGAACGAGTAGTATCACTCGCTGAGCTGTCAAAACAATATACGGGTTATTCTATTTTTACTCGTCCCTCCTTTCGTTTTGACAAACGTAGTGATGAGGGGTTCAAAGAACGTCCCAAGAATTGGTTTTGGAGCGTTATTGCGACCACGTGGAAGATCTATTCTGAAGTATTAGTAGCTTCCTTCTTTATTAACATTTTTGCGATTGCTTCCTCATTATTTGTCATGAATGTGTATGATAGGGTAGTACCTAATAATGCGATGGACACCTTAACGGTACTTGCAATAGGTGTACTCATTGTCTTTACATTTGACTTTATAATGAAGATGTTGCGGGGTTATTTTATCGACATTGCCGCAAAGAAAACCGATGTGATGTTATCATCGAACATCTTTGAACAGATGATGGGTATTCGCATGGAGGCCCGTCCTGAATCGGTAGGTAACTTTGCAAATAACATGCAACAGTTCGATTCCTTTAGAGATTTCTTTACTTCGACTACTATCAGCACGCTTATCGATCTACCGTTTGTCTTGTTTTTTATTGCTATTATCTTTACTTTGGGTGGTTATGTTGTCATTGTCCCCATCTTAGCAGTACCGTTAGTGATATTAGTCGGCTTTTTAATCCAAGCACCACTGAATAAAGCGGTTAAAGAGTCATATCGTTATTCTGGTCAAAAGCATGCCATGTTAATTGAATCTTTAGCAGCAGTTGAAACCATTAAAAGTATTTCTGCTGAAAGTCCCTTACAACGCAAATGGGAACATGCTGTGGGAATGGCTGCAAAAATTGGCACCACCGTGCGTGGATGGTCTTTAACTGCAGTGAGCTTTTCTGTTTTTGTACAACAAGTAGCAGGTGTCGTCGTTGTCATTTTAGGCGTTAACCGCATTGCCGATGGTGATATGACCATGGGGGCGCTGATCGCTTGTACCATCTTAACCGGCCGTGCGTTAGCACCCTTATCGCAAATTGCGGGCTTAATGACGCGCTATCATCAATCAGTAGCGGCTTTACAATCACTTGATAATGTGATGAAGATGCCAACCGATAGATTGCGTGGCCGCACACCTTTGCATCGCCCTCAATTAACGGGTGAGATCGAGATAAGAGATGTGTCATTTAAATATCCGCGTCAACAAGTTCCAGCGCTCAGCAATGTCACTTTCAGCATTTCACCTGGTGAGAAGGTGGGGATAATCGGCAGGATTGGATCGGGTAAAACCACTATCGAAAAACTGATATTAGGTTTGTATCAAACCACTGAGGGCACGGTACTCATGGATGGCACGGAAATTAGCCAATTAGATCCTGCCTCTATGCGACGCAATATTGGTTATGTACCACAGGATGTCATTTTGTTTTACGGCTCCGTGAAAGAGAATATCACATATGGTGCGCCTTTTGCTGATGATGCTTCTGTGCTAAGAGCGGCGAAAATTGCTGGCGTCACCGATTTTGTTGCTAAACATCCACAAGGATTTGATATGCCAGTGGGTGAGAGGGGTGAAAAGCTTTCTGGCGGACAAAGACAAGCAGTAGCGATAGCCAGAGCACTCATTCTTGACCCACCGATATTGGTGTTAGATGAACCCACCAATATGATGGACAATCGTACGGAAGAACTATTTAAAAATCATCTCATAGAGGCATCGAAAGGCAAAACACTCTTATTAGTGACGCATAAAGGTTCTTTGTTGTCATTAGTGGATCGTTTGATTTTAATGGATGGCGGCAAAGTCATTGCTGACGGCCCTAGAGACTTGGTATTGAAAGCACTAGCAGAGGGGAAGTTGCACTCAAATGCGCGATAAATTCTTACAACTTAGAGAGACGGTCAACGAGCTTGCCGAATTCAAGAAAAAGGCGGATATCGAAGAAGTCGATGTTGAATTCATGACTGACTCCAGTGCGGCGATGCTGCAAGGCGTGCCTTTTCGCTATCATATGATTTTGATTGCTGCAGCTTTGTTTTTGTTTATAGCTGGCATCTGGGCCAGTTTTGCCACCCTTGATGTGGTTACCGTTGCACAAGGGAAAGTGATCCCTTCTCGCAGCATGCAAACGGTGCAAAACCTTGAAGGCGGTATTGTTAAAGATATTCGCGTTAAGGTGGGTGATGTCGTCGAGCGTGGTCAAGTAGTGATGGTGATTGACGACACTCGCTTTGTTTCTTCGATGAAAGAAGGTGAAGTACAAAGCGATGCATTGCAAGCCAAAATTGAACGCTTGACAGCAGAAACATCAGGTGAGCCATTAAAATTTTCTAAACAGTTGACAGAAAGTTCTCCTGATACGGTGAAGAATGAAACACATTTATATGAGAACAGAAAAACTGAGTTGCAAGTTAAACTTAATATTTTAAAAGACGAAGTTGAACAGCGTAAACAAGAATTATCAGCTGCGATCGGCAAAAAAGATCAAATTGAACGAAGCTTAACCTTAGTTAAGAAAGAGCTGTCATTAACCAAACCCCTTGTTTCTCAAGGTGCTGTTTCAGAAGTGGATGTTTTGCGCTTGGAAAGAACGGTTAATGATCTATCGGGTGATTTAGAGCAAACTGTGATCTCAATTCCAAAATTAGAATCCAGCGTTAGCGGTGCCGAAAGAAAAATCAAAGAACTCGAATTAGGGTTTAAATCGGATGCACTAAAAGAACTGAATACTGCTAAGGCTGAATACTCACGCTTGTTTGAAAGTAACAAAGCAGCTGCTGACAGAGTGACTCGTACCATTGTTCGAAGTCCAGTACGAGGAACAGTAAACCAAGTCAAGGTGGCAACGATTGGTGGGATTGTGCAACCAGGTCAAGATCTCATGGATATTGTTCCTTTGGATGACACGTTATTAATTGAGGCCAATGTGCGGCCATCAGATATTGGCTTTTTAAGACCGGGGCTTCCTGCTACGGTTAAAATCTCTGCTTATGATTTCTCTATCTATGGTGGACTCAAAGCCGTCGTTGAACATATTAGTGCCGATACGATTACCGATGAAAAAGGTAATGCCTTTTATCAGATCAGGGTCCGCACAACCGAAGCAAGCTACCTAGTGGGTAAGCATGGAGAACGATTGCAAATTATCCCGGGTATGAGTGCAACCGTTGATATTCTGACAGGTGAAAAGACTGTTTTAGAATATTTACTCAAACCGATTATTAAAGCTAAACGTAATGCGATGAGAGAGCGTTAATTTATGTTGTTAATCGCTTCGTCAGATGTAGAGGTGGCAGCGCGCTGGCACCAGACTCTGGGAACGGATTATCCTATCTATGAAGTCGATGTTCATGATCGTCGCGCATTAGATTTATGTTTGAAAAAAGTGACCTTTGAGGTCCTGATTGTTGATTTGCAATTATTAGGTGAGTCAGGGGTCAATGAAATTGCGAGTTTGCGTGATATCCAACCGCAACTACATATTGTCATTATGGCTAGAAGCCCTGATGAACGCGAAGAGATCTCGGCAATTATTTTTGGTGCTAAAGCCTATTGTAGCTTTGATATTGAGTTGACTATCCTGCCAAAAGTAATCAAAACAGTATTGGCCAATGAGCTATGGGTCGATCGTAAATTTGTCACGCGCTTGCTTTCTGAGATTGAAGACATCACGCAGGCAAAACATCAGGAAGCACAACACCTTGATAAAGGCATTGCCGCAATGACACCGCGTGAATGTGAGATCGCAGCATTAGTAGCAAAGGGATCCAGTAATAGAAAAATAGCTGAACAACTTAGTATTTCAGAAAGAACGGTTAAAGCCCATCTAGGTGTTATCTTTCGTAAAATTGGTATTAGTGATCGCTTACAGCTTGCTCTATATATGAATCGTCATCAGCAACTTTCAGATATTTGGCATGGCAACAAATCTCCCCGCATTGAGACCCGCTCTGACGATCCTCATCGTAAACATTAATAACAATTCATTTGATCAAAAAATTGACTTGTACCTAAGGAACTGTTTAGGTAAGTTCTTACGTAGAGCTTAAGATGAATATTTTTTAGTTAGCAAACAGTGAATAGTGTCTAGATAATTAATAATATTTAACTTAATATAGGCTGAATAAATTCCCTTTCATCACTTGGCAGGGTATATTACAGAGGGTGGACAAGGTAGCAACCTGTTCTGCAGATTAAGTAGCTAACCAGCTGTAGTGAGGTTAGTTCAATATGTAGAGCAATGAAGCTGGTGTCCTACGGGCGTATAAGGATAGACGGAAGAGCGAACACAGTCATGTCAAAAAACAGATTTCTAAAAATACTCTTACCTTCAATCGCGTTATCATTCGGAACACAAGCCTATGCATACAACCTACATGATGCGGTTGCTCATACGCTTGCAACTTCCCCTGATTTTTTAATCAGCACGAACGTTCGTGAGCAAGTTGATAAGCAATTGCGCGAGTCGTATGCAGGTTATTTACCATCGGTCGATATGACAGCGGGATTAGGTCAGCAGTACACTAATAACTCAACTACCCGTGGTGTTGCCGGCTTCAACGGTATCACTGGCGGAGCGTTAGTTCCTCCAGTGGCTTCATTTGGTACCACAACCATGACCCGAACAGAATTTGCGTTAACTGCAACGCAAATGTTGTTTGATGGTTTCGCTGTCTATCATGACGTCGAAGGTCACAAAGCACGTGTACGAGCTGAATCGTGGCGTGTAAATGGTAGTGCGCAAGATACCGCTTTGAAAGTGGTTGAAGCTTACCTAGGCGTTCTGCAAAACAGAGATCTCCTAGCCAATACTAAAGAAAATCTTCACACCATCGAGCGTATTTATGGTCAAATCCAAAAACGCAGTGAAGGTGGTATTGGTCGTAAAGCAGATTTAGATCAGGCTGAAGCGCGTGTTGCTTTAGCTCGAGCCAATTACATTGCGCAACAAGGTATCTTAAGAGATGCAGAAACTGCTTTCTTACGCACCATCGGCGTTCCAGTACCAGGCCATTTAAATATGCCTGAAACACCACAAGGTTTTCCTAACTCTGAGAAAGCAGCGGTTGACCTTGGGTTGAAATGCCATCCAATCTTGCGTGCTTCGGTTGAAGACGTACAGGTTACGCGTAACGAATACAAAGGCACGAGAGCGCCATTTGTACCCAGACTCGATTTACAACTGGGCCATACCCGTAATCACAACGTTGATGGTAACCATGGTGATAGCGACGATAACACTGCAATGTTGCGTGCACGTTGGAACTTGTTCAAAGGTGGTAAAGACTTAGCGACCATCTGTGAAAAAGCATCCAAAATGCAAGAAGCACAAGAAGTGTCAAATCGTGCGCAAAGACAAGTGGTTGAAACGGTTCGTAAAGCGTGGAACTTGTATCAAACACAAGTTGATAGAATTCCTTCGCTGCAAGAACACGTTAATGCTTCTATCAAGACTCGTGATGCTTACCAAAAGCAATTTAATATCGGTCAACGTACATTGCTCGACTTATTAGATTCTGAAAATGAGTTATTCGGTGCAAGACAAGATTACATCGAAGGTAAATACACTCGTATTTTAGGTCAATATCGAGTCATGAATGCGACTGGTGATCTCACTCGCTCATTGGGTGTAGCATTACCACGCCAAGCAGAGCCCAGACCTAATGGGGTGATGGATGGCGCGATGAAATTCTTTGACAAATCCAGCACATTATTTGATTAACAAATCAAAGTGTGAAGAGTACTAAAAGAGGGGCAATGCCCCTCTTTTTGTTTGCAAATGGACTTGGGACTCTGCCTAATACATGCAAAGACGTCACTTTTTAGTACTGATCTTAGCCTCTTTCATTTGCCTGGTAAGCGCACTTGAATTCAACCAGAATTACCTCGATCAGATTGGTAAACAGTATGGAGAATATGCGAAGCGTCGTATTATTTCCTGGCAGAAAGTCCTAAAAGATAATCAAAATGAGCCCGAGCTTAAAAAGCTGGAAGCGGTCAATCAATTTTTTAATTTATTACAGTACCGCTCTGACATTAATCTCTGGGGCAAGGAAGATTATTGGGCGACCCCGTTGGAATTTTTAGTTGCTGGTGCAGGTGATTGTGAAGATTTTACCGTTGCTAAGTATTTTACGTTATTAGAGCTGGGTGTGCCTGACGATAAACTGCTCATTACTTATGTTAAACATTTGCAACTGAATGTCGCACACATGGTGTTATCGTATTATCCAACTCCAGATGGTATTCCACTCATTTTAGATAATTATAACAAAGAGATATTACCGGCAGACAAACGAACTGATCTACAACCCATCTATGGCTTTAATGGTAAAGGCTTGTGGGCTGCAAAACAGCTAGGTTTAGGAAATAAGATTGGGCAAGCAAGTGATCTGAAACGATGGTCGGATTTAGAAGCGAGAATGAAAGAAGGTAAAATCGGTAAGTTCGTACGAGAAGAATGATTGCTCAGAGCAATCTAGAGGTAAAAATATTATTTAGTAGCGAACCGCCTTCGCTAAACCTACGGCGCGTCAAGCTCGTGAAATAGAACGCGCAGAGGATTTGAAAAGAGCAGACATTATTTGTAGCGACTCCGTGCGAAGGGATTCAGGCACGGAAGGCTCATGGATGAGCCATGGAGCGTAAAATAATGGCTGCCCTTAAAGGCTAATAATTGACGAAGAGAAGAGCACAGAAATAATAGCCTTCTCTAGCAAGAAAAAGTTAAAAGATAATTGGAATGAATTGAGAAAGTTTAGGAGCATAAAATGACATTAACTAAGCAACTATTATTATCAGGAATGATAGTTTTGCTGTGCTTATTTGCTGGCATGTTGACGTATGTTGTCAGAAACACTCAGTCATTTCTCGATCAACAATTATCTTCTCATGCGCAAGATACGGCCACCGCCTTGGGGTTAAGCCTGACCTTAACCATGAAAAATAACGATGTGATTACGGCAAACCGTATTGTTGATGCGGTGTTTGACCGGGGCTACTATAAAACCATTGAGATTTTGAGTTCTAACGGTGCGCCATTAGTTGAACGTCACTTAGATGTCAAAGTGGCAGGTGTGCCCCAATTTTTTATTGAAGCCTTACCCATTAGAACCGCGAGTAAAGAAGCGGTTATCATGGATGGTTGGAAAAAGGTTGGCAAAGTCATTATTGAAAGTAATCCAGGATTTGCCTATCAGCAGATTTGGTTAACCTTTATTGAGTCACTCAAGTGGTTAGTAATGACAGGCATTATAGCCGTGATATTGGGTGGTATTTTACTTTATATTATTTTGCGACCACTGCGGGCTATCACCAAACAAGCTGCTGCTATTTGCAATCAGCAGTTTACTATCCAAGAATCCATTCCTTGGACACTCGATTTACGCCAAGTCGTTGTCGCGATGAATTTGATGTCAACACGCTTAAAAAATATGTTTGATGAACAAGCGCAAACTTCAGAGCGGTTGCGTGAGCAAGCCTATAAAGACCCTGTAACTCATTTAGGAAATCGTCGTTATTTTGATCTGCAATTCGATCATGTTCTCAATGATGAAGAAAAGGCAGGTACTGGCGTATTGCTGCTTGTCGAGCTCAAAGACTTTAAAGAATATAATGATCGCTTTGGTTATGAAGCAGGTGATACGTTATTAAAAAATGTCGCCATGGTGATCTCTAAAGTCATTGCTTCTTATGAGAATACAATTTCAGCAAATAAAGGCGCCAGCTTTTTCATTGTTCTGCCAAGAAAAACCAAAGCGGCTGGTGAGGAAGTGGCAAGTGCCATTTGCCAACAACTCAATGAGTTTGATGTAAAAGGATTAAGCCAATCTAAAGAAGTAGGTAATGTCGGCGTCACGGAATTTACAACACAAATGCTTAAAAAAGATATTCTGGCACGTGCTGATATGGCGTTAAGAAAGGCACAATCAATGGGGGCCAATGTTTGGGCGACGGAACAAGCAGAACAGCCTCATGTTCACGGTGCATTAGAATGGGGTTCGATTTTTGATAAAGCTATCAGAGACAACAATATTGTGTTGCATTTTCAAGAAGTACAGAACTGGCGAACACCTCATGAAAAAATTTATGAAACATTGCTTCGTTTGCCAGTAGGAAATAATGAACTGATCACTGCAGGCGTATTTATGCCGATGGCAGAAAGATTAAACCAAATTATGTCTTTGGATAAATTAGTCATCAGCAACATCGTTGAGCGGATCCAGCAAAGTAATTCAACAGCTATTTATTCGGTCAATATTTCAGCGAGTGCATTTGATGATGAAAGCTTTAAAAAGTGGCTGCTTGAACGAATTAAATCGTTAGGCCGGCAAGCAAATCGTTTGATTATTGAATTGCCAGAATACGGTGTGATTAACCGACTTGAAACATTTCGTGAGTTTTTCTTAAAAGTAGCGGAATTAGGAGCCAAAACGTCGATTGATCATTATGGTAAGAACTTTAGCTCGTTCTCCTATCTTTATAATTTAAAGTGTCATTATTTAAAGATTGATGGTGGGTTTATCAGACAAATCCAAAACAGTGAAGAGAATCAATTTTTTGTTAAAAGCTTGGTTGATATTGCTCACAGCTTAGATATTGCTGTGATGGCTGAATCGGTTGAGACAGAGGCAGAGTATCTGATGTTGCAACAATTGAAAGTTGATGGCGTTCAGGGTTATTACGTTGGAAAACCAACCTCAATTACAACATAGATCTTGCAAGCAGTGAGGTAATGCCTTAGGGTTTGTTTTTAAATGTATCTTTAAGAATTATTTATATACATGACTGGCAAGATGCCTTTACCAGCTGCACCTCAAGGTGCTAGCTCAGCTTCTTTTTTTAGCGTTAGCATTCTGCCGTGGATCATCTGTGGTCTGGCTGCAGCTTTTTATTGCTATGAATATTTGTTACGTATCACTCCCGGATTAATGGTCCCAGAGCTGCAAAGAGCCTTTAGTGTCCATGACCAATATCTTGACGCTACCTTAATCGGTCATTTAAGTGCCTTCTACTACTATTCCTACACTCCGATGCAATTGCCAGTGGGCGTTTTAATGGATCGCTACGGACCAAGGCGCATCTTAACCCTTGCCGTGATCTGTTGTGCATTGGGTACTGCTTTTTTTGGCATGACACATTCCTGGTGGGTCGCTGCATTCGGGCGATTTTGGATAGGTTTTGGATCGGCATTTGCTTTTGTTGGGGTGATGAAACTTGCTTCAACATGGTTGCCAGCAAATCGTTTTGCTCTAGTATCAGGGCTTGCTACCACACTAGGTATGGTGGGTGCCATGATAGGTGGGGTGTTACTCACTGATCTGATCCAAGGGATCGGTTGGCGCGAAACTATCATTTATTCTAGTTATGCAGGATTCGTTTTAGTCCCTGTTATGTGGTTTATCGTGCGGGATGCACCTTCACATGTTACTCAGGATCAGCCTGCTCGCCGCTCGATCAAATATCGAGAATTATGGCAAGAAATCCGTTGGTCTTTAAAAAATCCGCAGATCTGGATCAACGGCGTAATTGGTGGTTTATTAATGACACCTACGATGGTTTTCCCTGAATTATGGGGCAAACTTTACTTACAGACGGTTCATCAATTTGATCCGGCAGAAGCCTCACGTAGTGTGACGATGATATTTTTAGGTTGGGCAGTCGGTGGGCCGCTATCGGGATTCTTATCCGATCTCGCTGGACGTCGCAAAGCACCATTACTTATCGGGTCTTTGCTCACCACGGTACTTTTGGCAGTCTTTCTTTATTATCCAGGTTTATCTCCCTTAACCATTAAAGTGATCTTATTTTTTATTGGTGTTGTATCCAGTGTGGAAGTCATTTGTTTTGCGATAGGACGAGAAAACTGCCCACCAAATATTGCAGGAACGGCGGTTGCTGTCACCAATTTCCTCGTAGTGACCTTTGCGTTTGGCCAAGTGATTGTCGCTAAAATATTAGATATCACTTGGGATGGTGTGTTGATTGATCAAGCCAAAGTTTATTCAATTGAAAGCTATCAAACTTCAATGATAGTTTTACCTGTCGCAACCACGTTAGCTGTCTTGTTGTGCTTCTTCTTAAAAGAAACTTATTGTCGTCCCATTGATTCGGCCTTGGACAGTCCTGCTAAGTAGATTCATACTTAAAGCAGACACATCAGCTTCTTGGGATATCATGGAACGAACCCTGCGATCAGTGTTAATAAGCACAGTATTCGCCTGTTTAATGGGGTGTGTTGCTATTGAGCCAAGTCAGCGGGCGCAACGTGTGATCCCTGCCTATCCTGAAATGGTGGCCAAGTGCTCTTTTCTTGGTGGAGTAACCGGCTGTTCTAAATTCATTGGAATGCCCCCTTTGGGAGAGCAATTAGCTCGTTTTCAAGCGCTAGATGAAGCAGCGAAGCTGGGTGCAACCCATATTGTTTGGACCGATATTTATGGCGGATTGTCTCCAACAGCCACTGGTCGTGCCTATTATTGTGACCCTGATAAAGACCTGCCCCGTAGTTTCCACTATGTCGATCAATACTTGCGCATACACCGTTACCCCTACGACGGTGAAAAAGAAGGCTATTAAGGACATCCATTCTAATTATTTATATATTTAACTCATTTTTTTGTATCGCAATATTCAACAAATCGTTATAATACCCTCCTTTAATAATTTTGAGCGCAGAATAAGCACCTATGTCGTCATCCTTATTTCGCAAAGAGGCACTTGAGCATCGTAAAGACCGGTTGTTTGGGGATGTTGTGCTATTACAACCCTTATCAATCACTGTCTTGGTGAGTATTGTAGTTTGTGTTTGTTTCATGATTCTGGCCATCCTCTTTTGGGGCACTTATGCCCGTAAAGAAACGGTGCAAGGCTATTTAGTTCCGGATAAGGGAATCGTGAAAACCTATGCCCCTCAAGTCGGGACTATTGCCCAGGTGCATGTAAGAGAAGGCGATATCGTCAAAGAAGGCGATGCACTTATCACCATGGTCTCAGAGCGTGCGATGCAAGGTGGCAGCGACGTTGATACGCTGCTATTAAAAGAATTAGCCGCAACTGAGGCTCATCAATTAGAGAGAATCAAAGCCGAGAAATCGTTGCAAGTGTCAGAGTCGACGAGGCTTAACGCTCAGATCGAAGGATTAAAAAGAGAACTGGGACAAATTGAACAAAGTTTACGCGCCCAAGAAGATAGAATGCAGATTCTGCAAACGCGGGTGAATGGGGCCAAAAAGTTATTAGATGGTAAAAACCTGTCACAAAGTGATTATCAAAAAATTTATGATGAATTCTTAGTCCAACAACAACAGTATCAAGAGTTGTTGCGAGCCAAAAGTTCAAGACAAAGTGCTTTGTCACAATCCAAATCTGAATTAGAACAATTACCATTGCGTTCTGAATCGCGGATAAATGAAATTGAAAACACCATTTCAGAACTCAAGCAGCGTCATGCTGAAATTGAAGGACGCCGGGCGCTAGAAATTCGCGCACCGATTGGTGGAACGATCACAGCTTTACAAGCCCGCGAGGGACAGTGGCAAGCAACCAATACCCCATTGTTGGCGATTATGCCCAAGGATGCTACGTTGCAGGTTGAATTATTTGTGCCTTCACGTGCGATTGGTTTTATTGCGCAGAATCAGCGAGTCAAAGTTCGCTATTCGGCGTTTCCTTATCAGCGATTTGGCATATACGAAGGTCGGGTAGCGGTTATTTCTAAACATGTGTTACTGCCTGCTGAATTACCAACACCCTTAGTGAAGCTCGAAGAGCCAGTTTATCGCTTAACGGTTAATTTAGATCAACAGCATGTGAATGCCTACGGAAAAGCTTTTCCTTTACAAGCAGGAATGGCATTAGAGGCTGATATCATTTTAGAAAATCAAACCTTATTCCAGTGGATATTAGATCCATTAATCAGCTTGAAAGGAAGGATGTCATGAACAATCCTTTATCCCTGTTAAATTTTTCGGGTAAACGACGTTTGCCAATTATTTTGCAAACCGAGTTAGCTGAATGTGGCTTGGCTTGTTTAGCCATGGTAGCAACTTATCATGGTCATGAGATCGATTTGAACACCTTGCGCCGCAAGTATCCCATTTCGTTGCGTGGGACGACGCTTCATTCGTTAATGCAGACTGCCGATAAAATGGATTTTGCTTGCCGTCCCTTGCGTTTAGAGTTAGATCAACTTGATCAGTTGCGCACACCCACCATTTTACATTGGGATATGAACCACTTTGTGGTCCTTAAAAGTGTTAGCAAAACTCATATTGTGATCCATGATCCGGCTGTGGGAATGCGTAAAGTCACCTTGAATGAGGTATCTAAGCATTTTACTGGCGTTGCACTTGAATTAATTCCGACACCTAAATTTGAGCCTAAAAAAGAAGTTCGCAAAATCCCCATATGGACCTTCTGGGAACGGATGGTTGGTCTTAAGCGTGCATTAGTACAAGTTCTGTTGTTATCGGTTGGTTTGCAAGTCTTCTCTCTTATCAGCCCGCAATATATGCAGTTGGTGGTTGATAATGTCTTGCTCAGCCATGATGTACACTTTTTGAAAGTATTAGCGTTAGGCTTTTTACTTTTAATGATCATTGATGTGGGTACCACATCACTGCGTTCATTATTAGTCATGAGCCTTAGCAGCATGCTGAATATTCAAATGGCGACTAATTTATTCCGTCATTTAATTCGTTTGCCGTTACCGTATTTTGAGAAACGACATATCGGTGACATTGTTTCCCGCTTTGGTTCGTTATCACAAATTGAGAAATTACTTTCAACGGGTATCGTTCAGGCCATTGTCGATGGGGGCATGGCGATTGCGACCGCTATCATGCTGTTTTGCTATGCGCCGATGCTGGCCAGCGTTGTAATGGTTGCTTTGGTGATTTATTCCTTGATTCGTTTAGCTTGGTATCGTCCGCTCAAAGCAATTACGGAAGAAAGCATTATCACCAGCGCCAAAGAAAATACCAATTTCATAGAAACCATCCGTGCCAGCCAAAGTATTAAGATTTTTGGTAAAGAGTCGCAACGCCAAGTGTTATGGCAAAACCGCTATGCCGATAAACTGAATACCGGTATCCGCTTAGGGAAAATGAAAATTGGTTTTGGCGCGATTAACTCTTTCTTATTCGGCATTGAAGGGATTTTAGTGGTTTATATCGCTGCTAATTTAGTGTTGAGCGGTCAGCTGACAGTGGGGATGTTGTTTGCGTTCATGTCTTATAAGCAGCAATTTACTTCTAAAGCGCTGGCCTTCATTGAAAATATGATCGAATTAAAGATGTTAGGTCTGCACTTAGAGCGGTTGGGTGACATTGCCTTAGAAGAGCAAGAAGTCTTAGATAGTGGCTTGTTTGAAGCGCCTGAGATTAAAGGGTCTATTCGCCTTGAAAATATTTCTTTCGCTTACAGTGAAAATGAGGCGCCAGTCTTAAATAAGATTAATTTAACCATAAATCCGGGTGAATCGATTGCGATTGTGGGGCCTTCAGGTTGTGGTAAAACCACTTTAATGAAAGTGATGATGGGACTCTTCAAGCCTTCGGAAGGCACGGTTTATATCGATGGCATGGACTTAAACAAAATAGGGATCGCTAATTTTAGAGAGCAGGTGGGAGCAGTGATGCAAAATGACCAGCTCTTGTCAGGCTCGATTAGTGAAAACATTAGCTTCTTTGATCCACAGATTGATCATGCTCGAGTTGAAGAGTGTGCCAAGATGGCCGTGATTGCCCATGATATTGCCGCAATGCCCATGACCTATAACACCTTAATTGGTGATATGGGCATGACGCTGTCGGGTGGTCAAAAGCAGCGCGTGGTATTAGCCAGAGCGCTCTATAAGCAGCCTAAAATTTTATTCTTAGACGAGGCAACCAGTCATTTGGATGTGGCGTTAGAGCAAGCAGTGAACCATGCGGTGAAGCAGCTCAATGTGACTCGCGTGATTATTGCGCATCGTCCTGAAACCATTCGTTCTGCCGATAGGATCTTTGTGTTTACGCCGCAAGGTCTTATTGAGCAACCCAAACCGGCTATGGCGCCAACGGTAACAGCTGAGCCTGCTTAATTTAGGCGAGCTCAGCAAGTCTTTTATCAATAAGTTGCAAATTCTCAATGAGGGCTTGTGTTGCAGCTTCATCACCGATTTGATTAGGGTGAAAAGACGGCAACAAGTAGCGCAGATAAGGCCGACATAAGCGCCGGATCAATCCTTTTTTGCCTAAGAAAAACTGATAAGAATCGATAAAAAAAGATTTCTTTTTATATAATTTGTCGTGAATGGCCATATGCCAATAGGCACTGGAAAAACCCATCATTAGGAACAGCGCGGCCAGGATAAAGCCGGTGGCACGAATAAAGTAATTGCGAGTAACTGATTTCAAAATATCAAAGGCCACCGCTTTATGCTCCACTTCTTCTATAAAGTGCCATTGCCACAATAAATAAATGCGCTCATCAATGCCGGCTAATAATTCCGGTTCTCGAATGTAAAGTTCACCCGTGACTGCTGTAAAGTGTTCCATCGCAGCGACCATCGCTAAACGAATTTTGGCGCCAGACAGAAGGGCGACTACTTGGAAAACTTTTTGATAGAGATTTTCTTTTACTTTGAGCTTTGGATAGAACGGCTTTACGGTTTTCAAAAATAGGCGAAAATGCTCTTTGCTGTGATTCATTTCCTGTTTAGCAAAGTGAATAGCATTTTTTCTAACAGCTTTATCTTTGATATGTTTGATATGCGGCAACACACATGCCACAAAAAAGTGCTCCCCATAAGGGATACTGGCAGTCAGAGTATTAGCGTGTAGCGTTTTAACCGGATCATCATTAAACCAATAGCGGCGATGGTTTTTCCCAATACCAAATCGAATATTGCGTGCTCTAATCGTCCTTGTCGCATCATCCATTAAAAATTATTTCCTTCCCACCTGATACATGATGATTTTACTGGTGTTCACCCATATGGCAATGATAAAGAATTGACTAAATATGATCATCTGCTTGCTAAGTGGCAAGGCTTGTATGAAGTAGAAAGCGCACAAGGCTCCAGCAAGTGCCATGCTTAACACCTTTAAACGTTGTATGGCGTTGAAAGTAAAGCGCTTGGTGAGTTGTTGTGTGCTTAGCAATCCCCAGCCAATCGTAAAACCAATCATGGCACCGTATGCTTGCCATAGATGTAATTTACGCGCTTCTGGTGGTGTTAAGAGGATACAAAGTGTCGCTAGCGGAATCAGTAAAAAACCTAAACGGTAAGGCAGTTCTTTACAGAAGGATTGTTGTAGTAAGAAACGATAAACTAAGAGGGTGAGTGATCCAAAAGCGACTGCTCCTAAGATATCGATAGGGTAGTGATAGCCGCTATAAACGAGTGCAAAGCCGCTCATAGCTAAGATCATCAATACCAAAATGCGAAACCAAAATCGTTTATACTCAAGCGCGAGCGCTCCCCAAAAGGCCATGGTACTGTGCATGTGACCGCTGGGGAATGCCCAGCCCTCTAAAGGCGCGGGCAAGGGGATTTGCCAGATAGATTTAAGATAAACGTTGTAAACCATAGTAAATAGCAAAATGAATAATGTGCGGCCAAATAGGGCTTCGTTGCGGTTCAAAAAACCGACCAAAACGATACTGGCCAATATAAGAGGTTGGCTGAAAAGAAGTCCGGTTTTAGCGATTAGTTCCAACATCACATCACTCATTGGGTTAAGGTAGCAACTTTAAGGCCTAACAGCACCAAAGCACCGCCTAAGACTTTATCCAGATATTTTTGTGTGGCCATTAATTTTTGTTTTAGAGCGTCATGGGTCAAAATTAAAGCGAGCGAGCCAAACCAGATGACGCTGATTAAGCTAAACTCAATTCCATACAGTGCTTGAATAGCGCGAGGTGTTTCAGGATCAATCACTTGCGAAAACACACTTAAGAAAAATAAAGTTGCTTTGGGATTAAGAACATTCACTAAAAACCCGCGTTTAGCGGCACTAAACGCTGATAAGGGTTGGGTAGTTTTAGAGAGTGTGGTGGTATTGATATTAGCAGATCGCGATAAGATGGCTCTGCATCCCAAATAAATAAGATAAGCCGCCCCTAAATATTTGATCACATTAAATGCGAGGGCTGATTTAGCAACAACAACACCAATCCCAATGACACAATAAGTGATATGCACTAAGCAGCCCAGTGCAATACCCAAGGCAGTGTATAAACCTTGGCGTTTTCCGTGCTGCAGACTGTGTTGGGTCACAATGACAAAATCAGGCCCCGGGCTCATGGCGCCTAAAAAGCCAATCACCGCTAAAGTCAGAAATTCATTTAGGTAAGGCATTAACTACTGCTCCACAAAATCCAAACGCTTAGCGTAAGTTTCACCCAAAAAGTAGGCTGCCGTAAAGGCTAGCACAAGGCTGGTTAAGGAAATAATGCCTAAGCCGCCTAAGATCCCGACGGTTGGCTTGATGGTCGCCAACAAGAAAGAAAATGGGATGGCCATGGCGCGCACAAAGTTAGGTAGTGACGCACTGACGGTAGTGCGCAAATTAGTGCCAAAGAGCTCGGTTGCCATCATCAAGAAAACAGCCCAGTGGCCAGTGCTAAAACCGATGGCTGCACAAAAGAAATAAAATAACGTGTCAGAAGGTTCATTTAAAGTTAAAAAGACTGCCACGCAAACAAATGATAACGACACGAACCACATGACGGCTTGTCTGCGAGACTTGAGCCATTGACTCAACAGGCTACTGAGTAGATCGCCTAAACCTAAGCCAACATTAAAAAACACAAAGGCGAGCCCTGTGGTAACAGGGGTGATGACATTCATGGCTTTGCCGACTTCAGGTGCGAACGCCATGAACAATCCCACAAAAACCCAAAAAGGTGCTCCAACCAATAAGCATTGCAGGTATTGCGTTAAGAGCTGGCGATTTTTTAGGATAAGCAATGGATTACCCTGTTTAATATGGCCTTGCTGTTTCATGCTGACAAATAAGGGAGACTCTTTAACACTGACGCGCAACAACAATAACAAATAACCACCCAGACCGCCGACGATGTAGGCTGTTTTCCAGGTCATGAAATGACTGACAAGGCCCCCACAGATCCCGCCACACATGCCTGAAACGGCAATGATCATAGTTCCTAAGCCGCGTTTTTCTTTACTCATTAATTCATTGACCAGCGTCAGACCGCCGCCCAATTCTCCTGCTAAACCAAAGCCGGCAATGAAGCGCAAAATGGCATACTGTTCTACATTGGTTACAAAAGCGTTGGCTAGGGTGGCGCTGGAATAAAGAAAAATAGAGCCGAACAAAACGGAGAGTCTGCCGCGTTTATCGCCCAACATACCAAAGGTGAGCCCTCCTAGAAGCATCCCTATCAATTGCATGTTGATAAGTTGCAGTCCCACTGAAGTGATTTCATCTTCACTCAATCCTAAACTCCGCAGGCTAGGGATCCGCACGTTGCTGAATAGGATGATGTCATAGACGTCAACAAAGTAACCGAGGGCGGAAACCAGAACAGCAAACCACAGTGTTTTTTGACGCATTATTCATGACCTTATTCAAGATAATGATTTATCTGCATGACACATTTTAGAGGGTGTGTCGTTCATCAAGTGATTCTAACTTGAGGCTCTTTATTGTTAAAATGGTTTTTTAACTAAAAAGCAGAAACAACCATGGTTATCACCCGTTTTGCGCCCAGTCCCACTGGCATGTTGCATGTTGGTAGTGCACGCACTGCCTTGTTTTGTTGGCTTTGGGCCAAAAGACAAAAAGGCACCTTCATTTTACGTGTAGAAGACACCGATAGAGAGCGCTCGACCGATGAAGCGGTTGAGGTGATCATTGAAGGCTTAGAATGGCTGGGTTTGCACTGGGATGAAGGTCCTATTTTTCAAACGCATCGTTTTGATCGTTATAAGGCAGTGTTGAAAGATTTAGTCAGCAGCGGGCATGTTTACAAGTGCTACTGTACCAAAGAGCGTTTGGAAGCGTTGCGTGAGCAGCAAATCAATGCCAAAGAAAAACCGCGTTATGACCGTTATTGTTTGAAGTTTCCTAATCAAGCGCATGCAGACACGCCTTATGTGTTACGTTTTAAAACGCCAGATACGGGTTCGGTGGTGTGGGATGACTTGGTGAAGGGCAGAATTGAAATACAAAACACCGAGCTAGATGATTTAACCTTGGCTAGAACCGACGGCACTCCCACTTACAATTTTACGGTGGTTGTGGATGATATGGACATGAAGATCACGCATGTATTGCGAGGCGATGATCATATTAATAATACCCCCAGACAAATTCATATTTTTGAAGCGCTCAATGCTTCGATCCCAGCTTATGGCCATATGCCGATGTTACTGGGTCCTGATGGTAAGCGTTTGTCTAAACGTCATGGCGCCGTGAGTGTGCTGCAATATCGTGAAGAGGGGATTTTGCCCAAAGCGCTGATTAACTATTTGGTTCGTTTAGGCTGGTCACATGGCGACCAAGAAATTTTCACAACGGATGAAATGATTGAACACTTTGATGTGCACAACATCAATGGAGCGCCTACGGCTTTAAACCCTGAGAAACTGTTATGGTTGAACCAGCACTATCTGAAGACCGAGCCTGAAGCCGAAGTCGCAGAACAATTAGCTTGGTTTATGGCTAAATTAGGAATTGATTTATCTAAAGGTCCAAAATTAGCCGATGTAGTGATTGCGCAGCGCGAGCGATGCAAGACCTTGGTTGAGATGGCCGAAAAGAGCCAATTCTTTTACCAAGACGACCTGATAATCGATGGGGACCTCGTCAATAAGCATTTCAAGGTCGAGGCTATTCCTGCGCTGACGGCCTTTATTGATGAGCTTCAACAGTTGCCACAATGGGGCAAAGAAAGTATTCATCAAGCCTTGGCTAAGGTGGTTGAATCTCTGGGGATTAAGATGGGTGTTATCGCGCCTCCTGTGCGGGTAGCGGTCTCTGGCACCATGGCTTCGCCGCCCATTGATGCGATGCTCTTTTTGCTCGGCAAAGAACGCGCAATACGCCGCTTGAATGATGCCCTCACGCAAATGAAGGAGCTCGCATAAAATGGTTGACTCGTGAGAAGAGGGGTCGTAGAATCCTTCCCTCATCTCCCGGGGCTATAGCTCAGCTGGGAGAGCGCTTGCATGGCATGCAAGAGGTCGGCGGTTCGATCCCGCCTAGCTCCACCAGATTTGAGTAGTAGCAACCACGAGTATGCTAGCTAAATTTAATTTTAAGTTCTCTTAAAGTTAAATAGTAAAAAAACAATGTTTGAAGCACTTTTGGGCTTCAGCATTTTTCCCGGGTCCCCATCGTCTAGAGGCCTAGGACACTGCCCTTTCACGGCGGTAACAGGGGTTCGAATCCCCTTGGGGACGCATTAATTATCGAATGCAGAACAGGCTCGTGCTCAATTAGCGAGTTCGACAAAATCATGAACGTAAAGCAAACGTAGTGAAGCGGAGAATGATTTTGAACGTCGTCTTTGACGACGGCCCGAAGGGCGAGCAGGAACGCAGTGACTGTGAGTAATCCCCTTGGGGACGCCATCCGCCTACGCAAGGTGTGATGGTAAGTAGCTTATATGCTGCAAAGAAATTTAATCCTTTTATAAAATCCCCCGTTCGTTTTTTTAAAACTCACGGCCCCCTTTTATTCAAAGTGGGCGATTGATTCGCTTTGCTCATCGTCGAGATCTCTTCGTCGCGAAGCGACAAAACTCTCCCTTTGTATAAAAGGGAGACGGCCGTAAGGCCAGAGGGATTTATTTCAGAAGTAGAAGCAAATATTTTTTCGATGGCATAGAATATTCAATAATAAAAAAATAGTGAGAACGCAGGATGAGTTTTGCTAAAAAAATATGGCAGATGGCCATCGGAAAAGAAACCAAACTAAACGATGTCGAAAGGGTGGTTGAAAACACCGAGCCTGACAATAACACCAAAATACTGCAACGCGTCCCTGAATGTTACGAAAAAAGAACCACGACAGATCATCGTTTATTCAATGCTGTGATTGTGGATTTGAAAACCTCGGGAACAAATCCGAAAAAAGATAATATTATTGAAATGGCGGCTTTAAAGTTCTCTTTCACGAATGAAGAAGGGATTATTGAAGTATTAAGCACTTATGAAACGCTAGAGGGAAGCCCCATCAACTGGGATCAAGTAGCAACCTTAGTGGAAGGCGCTAATGTGGTGATCTCTCATAATAGCCGTTTGCACCGTAATTTTTTAGAATTACAAACTCCCCCTTTTATCCAGGAACTCTTTAAAAAGCTGCCCTTTGCTTGCACCATGGCAGACATTGATTGGTCTGTTCGAGGCAATGAAAGCCCACGAGTCAAATATATCAATTTTGAGCTGGGATATTTTTATCAGGCGTTGGGAATAACGGAGTGTTGGGCTATTTTTAATATGTTAGTCAATGCCCCAGAAGCCTTCGAAGAGTTGAAAGAGAATGTCAGGAAGGCACGATTATTAATATGTGCGATTATCGCACCTGTAGATAAAAATCACCTCTTAAAAAATCGCCAATATGCTTGGTCAAATGGCCATGGTAAATTCCCTCGCGGGTGGTGGAAGATTATCAATAAAGAATGGTTAGAGGCAGAGTACGCATTTTTGGATGAAAATGTGTATGAGAAAAAGGGGTTGTCCAGTAGTTTGTCGTGTATGGTCGTGCCGCATTCTATGCGTTATTCCTTAAGAGTGGCACATTTATTTGATTGAACATTAGAGTATTATTGTTGCGAATCTTTGTCGCAAAGCGACAAAACTCGCCCTTTGTATAAAGGGAGAGGGCCGTAGGCCAGAGGGATTTTTTTAGGACCTTTAACTCCATTGATTTGGAGCAGTCCATTGTGAAGGTGGGTCTTGGTTTAACTGTATTGAGGTTATGATTGGAGAAAGAAACAAATTATTGTGATTGATTACCTCAATAAAGCTATTGGGAATGAAATCTTGTTTTAGTTTATTTTTAAATGCTGCCCATTGGATTTGTTTATTAGAAGCAAGGTTGGTTGAAAATCTTTCAAGATTATTAGGTAAGTCAGTTTTTCTTTGATTAAATGTTAATCGAATTGCCTGAGCTAGATCTTTGCCTGAAAAATCAAACTGTCGTGATAGTACCCAGATGTCATAAAAATCTTTCATTCTGCTATTGATTTCACCCAGCTTAACCATGGCTTCAAATTTTTCAGCGATGGCACTTTCTTTGCTATAACACAGTATTTCTGGTGCTGGTAGCGCAATGATGGTTGGCATGGACGATATGCTAGGCTTAGGATGTACCTTATCACCAAACCCAATATCGATTTGCATATGAATCAGAGCATTATCTAATTTACCCTCAAACGATACTCTGATCCCTTCATAATCTGCATCCTCAGTGATCCTTTCTGCTTTAATAGAGCCTTCATCAAATGTAATGCCATCTGGTTCGACAGAGGTATTGATCATATCTTTAATTTGCTGGGTAACAGCAGCAATTTCATTACTGGTTTTGCCTAGCATATCGATATCCATGGTAGGGCGATATTCAGATGATTCCCAAACCCTCAACATTAAAGCGCCTTTTAGAATAAACTTTTCAGCATGCTGAGATTTTGACAATCGATATAAGAAACGCTCCATCGCAAAATACTGAAGCACTTCGTTAAAAGGGCGCTTTTCACTATTAGATTTATTTAATAGCTTTTGCCGAATAGAGGCGGGTACATTTTTAGTCATAATATTTCTTATAAAATAGATTCTAGGTGAGGGGTTACTACGTTATAAACACGGCAAATTTTTGCGTATTTGATAATCTCATGAACGTTAATTTTTTTTCTGGCTTTGTAAAGCTTTAGTGCTTCAATGCATACATCTAGGCCAATTTTATTACGGTACTTAAAGCAATCAGCAAGCGTCTTTTCAACGCTATAGATCTTCACTGGCACGCCATCGATCATGTGTTCTTCTATGCCAGCCTTAAAGGCTTCCCCTGAAAATCGATGAACAGATATTGGCGGAACTTCGATACGTGGCGGGGTAGCATCTCTTGAGATTGCAATTGAAACTATGTGTGGTATTTGGGTGGTGATGTTATGGAAGGCAAGCGCTGAGATTAGGCACACCACGGCTTGAGGCGCTCTAGTAGCAATTGTAACCAGATCTGGGTTAGATATTGGTTCAAGCGCAGCAAGTCGATAGACACCACGGGATATTTGAGTAATTAGACCGCTATCACGTAGGGCATAGAGCGTCCTACAGTGGATCCCCTGTTTTATGGCCTCACTCGTACGAATGATCCCTCCCAGCTTTTGTATGGTTTCCATAGCTTCTTGTTCAATTCTACCCATTTGGATAAAAATCACTCCAGATGTCAATATATGGTGTAATTATTATCCATAAATCCTTAATCGTCAATGCTGGGCGTATGTAACTTTTATGTAACTTACGTGCGTGACCTCTGGCGGATCCCTGCGTATACTAGCGTGTAAATTCTATATAAATCAACAGGTTTTAATGTTCGTGGATGTGCACAGAAGTAAGGGGTAAGGCTCTTTCACGGCGGTAACAGGGGTTCGAATCCCCTTGGGGACGCATTAATTATCGAATGCAGAACAGGCTTGTGCTTAAGTAACGAGTTCGACAAAATCATGAACGTAAAGCGAACGTAGTGAAGCGGTGAGTGATTTTGAACGTCGTCTTTGACGACGGCCCAAAGGGCGAGCAGGAACGCAGTGACTGTGAGTAATCCCCTTGGGGACGCCATCCGCCTACACTTGGTGCGATGGCAAATAGCTTAAGTTCTTCCAATAGAATCCTTTTTTAAAAATCCCCCGTTCGTTTTTTCAAAACTCACGGCCCCCTTTTATTCAAAGTGGGCGATTGATTCGCTTTGCTCATCGTCGAGATCTCTTCGTCGCGAAGCGACAAAACTCTCCCTTTGTATAAAAGGGAGACGGCCGTAAGGCCAGAGGGATTTATTTCAGAAGTAGAAGCAAATATTTTTTCGATGGCATAGAATATTCAATAATAAAAAAATAGTGAGAACGCAGGATGAGTTTTGCTAAAAAAATATGGCAGATGGCCATCGGAAAAGAAACCAAACTAAACGATGTCGAAAGGGTGGTTGAAAACACCGAGCCTGACAATAACACCAAAATACTGCAACGCGTCCCTGAATGTTACGAAAAAAGAACCACGACAGATCATCGTTTATTCAATGCTGTGATTGTGGATTTGAAAACCTCGGGAACAAATCCGAAAAAAGATAATATTATTGAAATGGCGGCTTTAAAGTTCTCTTTCACGAATGAAGAAGGGATTATTGAAGTATTAAGCACTTATGAAACGCTAGAGGGAAGCCCCATCAACTGGGATCAAGTAGCAACCTTAGTGGAAGGCGCTAATGTGGTGATCTCTCATAATAGCCGTTTGCACCGTAATTTTTTAGAATTACAAACTCCCCCTTTTATCCAGGAACTCTTTAAAAAGCTGCCCTTTGCTTGCACCATGGCAGACATTGATTGGTCTGTTCGAGGCAATGAAAGCCCACGAGTCAAATATATCAATTTTGAGCTGGGATATTTTTATCAGGCGTTGGGAATAACGGAGTGTTGGGCTATTTTTAATATGTTAGTCAATGCCCCAGAAGCCTTCGAAGAGTTGAAAGAGAATGTCAGGAAGGCACGATTATTAATATGTGCGATTATCGCACCTGTAGATAAAAATCACCTCTTAAAAAATCGCCAATATGCTTGGTCAAATGGCCATGGTAAATTCCCTCGCGGGTGGTGGAAGATTATCAATAAAGAATGGTTAGAGGCAGAGTACGCATTTTTGGATGAAAATGTGTATGAGAAAAAGGGCGTGGCCAATAGTTTATCGTGTATGGTCGTGCCGCATTCTATGCGTTATTCCTTAAGAGTGGCACATTTATTTGATTAAGGATTAATCTATGCCCAGCAAACTTGCTGCTCTGCTTAGACAATCCTACAGCCATTTCAAGCATAAGAGAGTAGTATCATGAATGCATCTAATCAATACCCCATTATTTTGCAAATATGCCCTGAGCAATTAGCTGTTTGTCGATTGCCGGTTGAAAGTAAATTTCCGCAATGGCTTTCTTTTGATTCCAAGGCTTTTACCTCGGTGACTAAAACCCATGATGAATTATCCATTGTCTGTGAACAAGCTTTAGTCCCATCGGATGTCAAAGCCCAATTAAATTGGCGATTGCTAAAAATTAAGGGGCAACTCGATTTTGCCTTGGTGGGTATTTTAAAACGGGTGATCACACCATTGTCGGATATTGGCATTAGCATTTTTACGATATCGACTTATGATACCGATTATATTTTAATTCAACAAAAAGACTTTGAAAGAGCTCTAGAGATTTTAAAACAACACTTTGAAGTACAATTCCGATAAGTTATGGGAGCAATTTAATTTGACATAAAGAGGGGCCACCCGTCTTGAGCGCCCCCCCTTTACGTGCTTATCAAGTTTATACCTTAAGGGTATTTTTTGAATATGCTTGTTGAGCAATACCATCTTGCAGATAGATTTCAGATACTTCAACACCTTTAATGGCTTCGTTACGAGCGTTTGCTGCGAAGTTGCCATTCATGCTTCGATTATAGACTTCAGCTATAGTTGGATCAGCCATGAGAGAGTCTAAAGCAGTCTTATATTGTGAGTCTTTCTCAGCAGCAATTTGTAATGCAACGATTAAACGACAGAGCCATTCAGAGGCATCCCATAAGGCGAGTAAGCGTGCAGGTTGTGTAGCCCTGGTGCTATTAAAGGCAAGCAACACAGGTGTTAATATGGTTTGAATATCACTGACCATCGCTTTTAAATCGGCGGCTAATTTATCAGTGGGGTATTGATCTAAAAGCTTCATACCTTTATTGAATGACTCTTTTAAGCCATACGCATTAGCGCCGGTTTCATTATTGATAGTCTTAGAAAAATCGAATGCTTTTTCACTTGCTAAAAAGGCAAATAAAGCACCTTTTGAAAGTTCGGTAGTGCCATTAACTAATAGCTGTTGAGCTTCTTTAAAAGCTGCAATGCTATCGTATTTGGCTAAAAAATCACGTCCAGCAGGTGATAACGGTTTAGGCAGGTTGTTTAACACTTCAAGCAATAGTGAAGTGCTAATGAAATCTGCCGAAGGTGTGTTACCTTTGCATATTTTTCGGCCATTAAACCCTTCTAAAACAAAGCGCATCAATGCGTTATCTGCGGTTGGATTACTGAGTACTAAACCTTTCATATCAAAAATAATATTGAAGGGGAAACGTTGACCAGGAGCAGGAGCCAGATTGTCATTGTGAATGTTCATCGCCCAACGATGAAATTTTACTAATGTTTCATTTGCAGCAGCATTAGATAATGTAGGATCCATCAAAGAACGTGCTACATTCTCAAGCGCATTATTTAAAGTTTCTTCAAGGCGGGAAAGACTAAATTCGCCTGCTATTCCTAATTCTTCAGCTAGTTCAATTAAAGCTGCTTTATACCCTTTGGTGGTATTGTCTTTAAAATACATTACTTTGTTTAGATCTAATTTCTCAAACATGTTGGATGCTCCTCTAAAAAAAAGCATCTTATGCCAAATCTGAGTGTGCAAAATATCATGTAAAACTTTGTGAAATAAGAATTTAACAAAAACCTCATGTAAAATGGGTAATTTAGATTCTAGAAAATCATAATTTAAGATGAATGGTCCATTAAATAGATAAAAAATTCACTCGTCAGATGAAATTATAGAGTGAAGCGGGCAGATATTGAGCTAGCCTCACTAATTTTAAAACGACAGCTGTGACGCCGCCTTCACCACCTCGCCACCTAATAGTAAGGAGCTGGCCTGCTTTACCAGTTCTTCATTAGTCGTTTTATTGGCATCAAAAAATTGCAGCTCAGTGACCACATAACTCATGGCACGTTTAGCTTGTTTATCTTCTTGAAAGACATACACCATTTTGTAAACCGTGTTGGGACGAAACGGCCACCAAAAACTCACGTTGAGAATCGATTTATTCGGTTCAACGATCTCTTCAAATGGAATGTTCTTATTATCTTCTTGATATTCAGCGAGTCTTGCTTTCATGGATGGCTTGTAGTCAGTAATTTGTAAATATGTGATTCGTTCAATCATTTTGGTGTAATTGTCAGAATTTTCACCTTCAGGAAAATACTTCTCAACCACATTCACTGGGCTGTGAGTGTGATCAGTCTCATAGTGTGCCCGGGCTAAATAAAATTTTTGCCCATTGAAGGTAATAGTGGGGCGATCATTCGCAAATGCTGAGCTCATAAAAAATAGCACTATCATCAACAAACTGTTAGCGAGCAAGCACTTTTTCATGGGACTTCCTTCACAAAACCTTAATATAAAGAGGATAGCACCTGGCAGACTAGTTATTTAATCAGTAATTTTGAATAATTTCTGCGCTAGTCTTAATAAAGGTATATATAAAGGAACCCTAGCAATGAAAGTGTGGATGTTATCGCCTATCGACAAAGAAGCTTCTGGCAAGAAAGGCTATATCAGAATCAGAGCACCTAGTGAGGAGCGAGCCCGTCAGATTGCAGAGCTTGCTTTTGAGCATGGTAAGGTCAATAAATTCATTCATGATGTGAATTGGGCGGAGCTAAACTGGACTTCACATAGCGAAGTCAAATGCGAATACGAAGCTGATGATATTGAGTCGGTGGAAGGGATTTTGGATGTGGAATAATGGTTTTATAAAAACGTTAAAAAAGAGGGCACGATAATGAATTTATTTCCGAAAGTACTGAGTCTCATCACAGCTGCCATCATACCAGTGGTGGGATATTGTGAAGCAGTTGAATACACGTTAGATAAGAGTCATACGTCAGTTAATTGGCAAATCAACCATTTTGATTTTTCAAACTATTATGGAAAATGGGAAGCTATGGGCAAACTGTGGTTTGATAAAGAAAAGCCTCAGAACAGTAAGGTAGAAGTGGATATCAAAATTGAAGATCTGATAACAGGCAATGATAAACTCAATAAGCATCTAAAAGGGGCTGACTTCTTTGATCAGTCGCAGTATCCTGAAGCTAAATTTGTGAGCAATAAAGTCATTGTAAAAAATGGCAAGGTGTCTAAAGTCGAAGGCGATTTAACACTGCATGGTGTGACTAAGCCTGTTGTTCTGGATGTGACCTCGCAAAAACTTGGCAAGAACATGGCAGATAAAGAAACGGCGGGTTTTAGTGCTAAAACAAAAATTAAACGTTCGGATTTTGGCATGATAAAATTCCTACCTGGTTTGGCTGACGAAGTGAAACTCAATATTGAAGTTGAAGCTAACAAATAGGCATGTGAAATGCAGATCAAAAACACCATTAATCGTTTTGGCGCTGTTGCAATGCTGCTGCATTGGCTCATTGCGCTGATCATGATTGGTCTTATCATCTTAGGACTCTACATGGTAGGGCTGCCCTTTAGTGTGCAAAAACTAAAATTCTATGGTTGGCATAAAGAGTTTGGGGTATTAGTGCTCATGCTGGCCACGTTGCGCCTTGCTTGGCGATTTTACAACACCACTCCTGCGTTGCCACCTCAGATGGCAAAATGGGAGCAATGGGCTGCTCATGGTATGCATTATGTCTTTTATGGCTTTATGTTTGCTTTGCCTATTACAGGCTGGATGTTATCGAGTGCCTCAGGATTACCGGTATCCTTTTTTGGATGGTTTGTTCTGCCTGATTTAATCAGTCCTAATGAAGAAAATCGACATTTATTAGTGATAATCCATAAATGGTTAGCCTATGGTTTAATTGCAGCCATCTGTGGACACGTGGGCGCTGCATTACAGCATCATTTTATTAATAAAGACGATATTATGCGGAGAATGTTACCATGAGAATACGCACATCATTACTAGCAGCCCCATTGTTTTTCTTACCGATGTTGGCTTTTGCAGAAGTAGCCAAGTGGGAAATAGTCCCTATAGAAAGCAATTTACGCTTTACCGCGACTCAAAATAATGCACCAGTCAGTGGCACCTTCAAAAACATTAATGGCTCCATTGATTTTTCTAAAGATGATCTCAAGCATAGTAAGGTTAACATTGTTGTTGAAATGGATTCAGTGCATGCAGGTTTTCAAGAATTAGTCAGCACTTTAAAAACAGCGGATTGGCTGGATGTGGCCAAGTTCAAAGAAGCTACTTTCACTTCTGATGACATTACGAATGTGAAAGGGGACACCTATCTTGCCAAAGGTCAATTAAAAATTCGCGACAAAAAAGTACCCATACAAGTAACATTTGACATCAAAGATACTCCCAAGGGCAACATGCAAGTTCAAGGCGAAACCGAAATTAAGCGCACTGAGTTTGGAGTAGGGCAAGGGGATTGGGCTGGCACCGATGAAGTTAAAGATGAAGTAAAAGTGAATTTTAATTTAGAATTGAAACCATCAAAATAAGGTTATCGCTTTCGTGGTTTGCTGGATGCAACCAAGGCAGGTTCTTGGCCTTTGTCAAGGCTGTTCATTATATGATCTGAAACATCATTTATGGATTTAGCTTTGGTTACACCATCAAGCCACTTCACACAAGATCCCAACATATCAATACTGTTATTGATTAATTTTTCGCTGTCCTGCGGAAGTTGCTTTTTATCATCTAAGGCGTCGACATATTTGTGAGGCTCGGGAACGGCCCTGGCTAAGTGATGTGGATCAATGATAGTGCATTGACCATTGATATCGACCAGTACTTGCAAATCACCTACAAAGAGATTTTGCTCAGTGAATCGTTCTAACAGCGTCTCAAGCTGTTGTTTGAGAACTTCAGCTCTTTTGATCACTTTTTGCAGTTCGGCTTTTTGAAGTTCGAGATAAAAACTGGCTTTAAAGAAGTTAACGTTTTTAGTTTGTTCTTTGCCGAGATCCACTTTGTATCCTAACAAGAGTCCAGACAGAGCATAGCTTAACTCCACAGGTTTTTTAGCATCCATCAAGCAAGCATTCGGGATCCAATCCATGATTATTCCATATTGGCCTGGTTGAACTTCGAACACGTTGCCATAGGTTCCAATAACGGGAAATCCATTGTCACGTAATAGCTTAAGATACTGCTGTTCACTCTCAAGGTTGGTTTTGTTCTCTTCTGGTCCCTGTGAATCAAGAACGGCAATGGCGTAGCGCTGTAAGATGGGTATGATTTTTTTTAATTTACCCAACACCATACTACCCGATAAAATATCATGATAGTGTTGTTTGACGATTTCTTGGATTTTTTTAATATCCTCGTCCTTCATTTCGGTGTTGGGTTTGGCCATTAGATGCCCCAGTGGTTGTTAAACTGCCGTTATCTATAACGGTGAGATGCTTTCTGAGCCTTGATAGTTCCAAAATTAGCTAGAAGCTATTAAAAATTTAGCATATATTAAGTATAATTATTGTATATTCACTAAAAAGCATCATTGAGTCTATGAAAGAGATCAAGCCTTCACTGTTGTTTCCAGCGGCACTCGTGTTTTACGAGATAGCAACTTACTTATCGAATGACATGTATCTGCCGAGTCTCCCACAGATCTCGCAGGATATGGCCATTTCGCAGGATCTCGCAGAATACACGCTATTGTTTTGGTTTTTGGGCTCTGCTTCAATGCAGTTATTAATGGGGCCGTTGTCAGATCGCTTTGGGCGAAGGATTGTCCTAATGAGTGGCGGTGTGGCCTATGTTATCGCTAATTTTATGTGCGCTTTGACCCCTGACATTTATGTTTTCTTAGTGGCAAGGTTTATTCAGGGTAGTGCGGTATGCTCCATGGTCGTGGCGGGTTATGCAGCCATTCATGAAACTTACGATACGACCCGAGCGATTAAAATAACGGCGATGATGGGCTCGGTTACCATATTGGCGCCCGCTTTTGGTCCTTTGCTGGGTGCTATTATGCTGCAGTTTGCTGATTGGCGAGGTATTTTTTACTTTTTAGGGATCTGGTCAGTGTTGTCAATCCTGTTCTTAAGTAAAGTCATGCAAGAAACCAATCCTGTTAGAGTCCCTATCCATTTCAATGATATTGCGCGAGACTTTCTGGCAATTGCCAAGCGCAAAAACTTTTTGCACTTCATGTTGCCTTATTGTTTGCTCTTTATGGCCTTTATTTGCTGGATTGTAGAAAGTCCATTTGTGATCATCGAAACCTACCATAAAACGCCGTTAGAATATGGTTACATTCAACTCGCTATTTTTGGTGCCTTTATAGTGGGCGCGCAAATTGTAAATTTTTCGGCAGGCAAAATGACGCCACGCTTTTTAATTAAAATGGGCATTATCATTGCTGTTGCTGCTGTCTTATTGTTGGTATTGGTTAGTCTAACTAGCAGCCAAGCTTATTATTCATTGATAGGGTTGTTGATGGTCTTTTCGATGGGTTCAGCCATCGCTTTTGGTCCACTCAGTCGCAGTGCCATTGATGCTTGCACAGAGCCGATGGGCAGAAGAATGGCCATATTTTCAACCTACATGAATACGTTCGGTGTTGCGGCAACGGTAGTGGTGACTTTATTTAACGACAAGACGATGGCAAATTTATCCTTAATGATAGCTTTTGGGGTGTTACTCGCAGCTATTATCTATTACTATACGAGTGAAAATCCTGACACAAAAGCAAGGAGATCTTAAAAATATAGCTAGAACTCTTGCATTTGAAGTCAGGATCCATACAATGCGTTTAACTTATTGATATCAGGTATCATCCTTATGTTGCCAGGTCCTGCTCAGCATGCGTTACGCGTTCTAGAAATTGCCCCTCGATTTATTGAGTTTAAGCATCCCAACATTTTTGTACTGACGGCCAATGCCTCTGCCTATGTGTTACTGGAAATCTTGAAAGATGAAACACACTGGCGAAGTGCTAATCCCATCGAGAGCATCAAAGCAGCCATTGCTAGTCACAATAGCCAAACTGATTCGTATCAAGCTAAAAAACAAGATCTACTGACTCTTATTGAAAAGCGCCAGGAAACCACCTCGACACCTGAAGCCACCAGAGCCGCTATTAAAGAGCTGCGATCTCAAATTGATGCTATTGAACCTAGAACACTACAGATTGGTGATTATGAATGGGCAGTTGCTTGTAAATTAGTGATGCAGCAGTCGAAAATATTAAGTGACAGTTCAAAAATGAAAGAGGCAACAAAGTCACTGATTGAACAGATACAAACCATTCAAGCGGTGACCAGCAGCGATATCTTTAAAAAGGGTGCAGCGTTTTTGCGCATTGATGGTCAATATTTTCAAGAGCTATTCCTGAATTTTATGGGCAAATTATGTGTCGCCAATGAGCTTGTCAGTGCGCGGGTGATTCACCAGTATTTTCGATTAGCACAATCCGCTTTAGCTCTTAGAGATATCAATGAGCTGGATAGCACGAAAATCGGCATGACTTTGGCTCCTGGGTTGTTTGAAAGCCTAGATATATTTGGCCATATTTTGCCAAGAACAGGGGATGAAGCTCTAGATGTTTCAGCAGATGCTAAAGAATATGCTTGCTTTAAAATCATCATGAAAGAGTTGGTCTTGATTGATGTGTTTTCTAAGGATTTTAGTCCTGCGCTTTATCTTCCCTTTTTGAAGCCAGAAGATCTGCCTAAGGCGGTTGCTGCTGCTCCTGCTGCTGCTTCGTCGTCAAGTCCTGCCAGCATGATGCAAAGATTACGTGAACTGAGATTAGATGAGGCAGATACCTTCAAAAGGGATAAAAAAGACACGCTAGCTCAACGTGAGAGGAGTCATTCGGTACTCCCTGGCTATTCGTTGCTCAGTGCGGTGACCAAAGGCAGTCCACCTAGTGGCTCGCGTAGTGATTCACCATCTGACCCGTCACCGTCGCTGAAGAAAGCCTAGTTGTTAACCGCCGTGAATATAACCGGTTAAGGCGGAAATTTCTTGTTGCTGTTGTAGCATCATCCAACGCGTAATATCACCAATGGAAATAATGCCAACGAGCTTCTGGCTTTGTAAAACCGGTAAATGGCGAATGCGTTTGTTAGTCATGATTTCCATGGCTTCTTGCACGGTGGTTTCAGGGGTGACGGTAATAAGACTGGTTGTCATCAGATCAGATACTTTCATTGTCGTTGGGTCACGCTTTTGACTGACCAGTTTGTTAATTAAGTCACGTTCTCTGATAATGCCTTGTAATTTTTCACCTTCCAGCACCAG
>JBFWUT010000024.1:0-40345 GCA_050247135.1 Candidatus Berkiella sp. | reverse complement strand
TAGTACGAGAGGACCGGAGTGGACGAACCTCTGGTGTTCCGGTTGTGACGCCAGTCGCATTGCCGGGTAGCTATGTTCGGGAAAGATAACCGCTGAAAGCATCTAAGCGGGAAACTTGCCTCAAGATAAATTCTCCCGAGACCTTTAAGGTCTCCATAAGGTTTGTTGAAGACTACAACGTTGATAGGCATGGTGTGTAAGCGCTGCGAGGCGTTGAGCTAACATGTACTAATTGACCGAGCGGCTTGATCATATAACACCCAAGAAATTTGGGTGCGATTGAAGCAACAAACAAAAATTCTTAAACGATAACGCTTTTAAGAGAGCGGGTTATCGCGATGTGTGTACCAAATTGACAAAAACTAGAAATTTCCTAAAAAAGGAAAACCGAATACGTCTGGTAGCAATAGCAAGTGGGAACCACCTGAAACCATTTCGAACTCAGTAGTGAAACGACTTAGCGCCGATGATAGTGTGGGAGATCCCATGTGAAAGTAGGACACTGCCAGGCTTTTAACTTCAACCCCTAACGGGTAACCGTTAGGGGTTTTTTATTACCTAAAAAATATCGTATTTCAGGCAATAATCCTGTATAGCTCGAAGAGCGAAGCAGGATGCCTGCAGCATTATAAGAAGGCATAAAATATATTTTTTTGGATAATAATCTTGCGTAACTCGAAGACGAATATCTTACCTTTTTGCACTCCAGCCTTGCATAAAAGCGCGTTTTTGAGTGTTGCTTTGGGTGGCATGTTCGCCAACCGTTTCAGCCATTTCTGGCGGTAATTCTTGACCGAATTCATTTTCTTGCAACTTTAATTGTTCGCCATCAAGCGCGGCTAATGCTAACTGTCCAGTTTGATTATATTGCTGATTAAATAGTACTGCACTGTGCACAATAGCGAACGGTGTTGCTGGCAAAGGAATACCATCATAGCGAACGGTAGTTAAAGTAGTATCACGGAGCTGCTTGCCTAAGGTAGCTAAAACGCCGGATGTATGCTGATTATAACTGATGTCCAGATGACGCAAATTTAGCTTTGAAGCTTCACGGGTGATGATTGTGACTCCCTCATTCCCCAAAGCGTTTGATGACAAGTCTAATGATTGTAAGTGTTCGTATTGCACAAGATGTGTGGCAATATCTTGTGCATCTAACGGATTTAATTCGGCCGTATTGATCTCAAGTTGACTGACCTTGCTTTCTTTAAGATCACTAAAGATAGAATCACAACCACCATGCAACGAAATTCTATTCATTTTTAAGATTTCTAAATCTGAGCTTTTAACAGCACGAGTGAGTGCGTGGATTGCATCTAAACCAACGGTATAGTTACCGCTGATATCAAGCTCTTTGAGTTTCATTTTAGGTAATCGTTGAGCTAGGAAAAGTAGCCCTTCTTTGGTGAAGCAGTTATTAGCAAGATCTAAAGATTGAATATGCGGGCATTTTTGTACAATGGTCAAGATGATTCTTAAATCAGCATCGCTAAGCTGACTAGAGAAAAAGGAAAGATGGGTTAGATGCTTATTTTCTCGTAAATAATTTTGCAGCACATACTCATTTTTTCCCTCTTTTAGGGCATGCAACCAATCTGGGTACTCTGAAAAATCTAGTAGATGACTGGAAGAATAATCTAACATAGTAGCGCCCATCTTTTGTTGACCTTTAATAAGAGTGGTTATTATAGATAATATGATCAAAAGCTAAAAGTGAATTAAGAAGAACGGTAGTCTAAGCAAGATAGAACAACCAGCTCACCAGGTTATCGGATTATCTTAGAATTGATACCGCTGAGTCTGCGTAGTCAGGCAATGCAAACTAAAATTTGGTATAATCGAGCTCATTCATTATATTTGCTGGTATATGCAGCAAGTTTAGCTTGAGGGTCTATTATGCTGTTATCCGCCCGTTCCCGGTTCATTTCAGAACAAGCAGTCAAAAAATCATTAACCAATAATGTACAGTTGCCAGCAAAAATGAATGCAAATCTTTGCGCAAAACTCGGACTTCCTGAAAATACGATTGTTGAGAATTTATCTAAAGTGAACACCAGAGGTGTCGGCGCGACACAATGTCGCCCGTATATTGTTACCTTAAAAGGTGGAGTAAAATTATTCTTAAAATTATCACCTAGAAATAAAAATTCCATTATAGAACAGGCTAAAGCTGATCAAAATATTCAAGCGGTGCTGGGAAAGAATCCGCATCCCTTCATTACTATGATGCCGAATTCTGGTGTGCCAGTTAGCGAAAATGGCACGCATAATGAAATGTTGTTTTTCCCCTTTGTCCCAGGTGACAATTTATTTATTACCATGACATATCGGAATCCAGATCACAGTGCAGCAATGTTGCAATTTGCTGATATTGGTAAGTGTCTAGCAAATATGCATATTCAATGCATGAAGCTGTCAGGTACTTATGATCAATTCATTCAAGAAGGTTGCGTGTTATCTAAAGTGCTGATTCACGATGATTGGCAATCAACTAATCTTATGATAACGCCAGAAAACAAAGCGATTATTATTGATACAGAGGGAACTTCTTATTCCGGTAACAAACCTTATCGAAATATTGCTGAGTCGTGGGAGTTGTCAGGTAAGGATGCTGCCCTCATGACAGCGCTGCTCGATGCCTACATCAATGAGTTTGATCCTGATTTACAACCTCAAGTTCGCGAAAGTGTGACAACGGCACTCTTACAGCAGCATGGGTTAGCTATTGAAGAACTGAAAAGGCCAGTGCCCAATCGTTAAATCGTGGCTATACATCTAAAAAGCATTTGAACTTCAACAGTTTAATATGGTCATACCTGATATTAAAGCAAATTTGGGGTATGACCTATGCTGTCCACAAACCGATCAAGATTTATAACCGAACAAGCAGTTATAAAAACATTGACGAATGCCACCGAATTGCCTGCAAAAATGAAACCCAGATTATGCGCTACTCTACAGCTCCCAGAAGACTCTATCATTGATAACTTGTCAGTAGTGCTGACAAAAGGAGTAGGCGGAACGCAATGTCGCCCTTATGTGGTAACTCTTCAAGGTGGAGAAAAAGTGTTTCTAAAACTTTCTAATATAGTTAAAAACTCGCTAAGAGAACAAAAAATAGCAGATACGAATATTCAAAATGTACTAGGCGCTGATGCTCATCCATTTGTCTGTATGTTTCCTAGTTCTGGTGCTTTGGGAGTAGAAAAAGAAACACGTAATGAGTTACTTTTTTTTCCTTATGTTCCAGGGGATAACTTATTTATTACTCTGCAGTATCGTAATAATGAAAAACAGACAGCGATTTTACAGTTCACGGAAATTGGTCAGTGTTTGGCTAAAATGCATATTGAATGCATGAAGTTACTAAACACATATGATCAATTTACTAATAATAAGGGCTTGCTAACCAAAGTGCTTGTGCACGATGATTGGCAGGCCACCAATATTATGATTACACCAGAAAACAAAGCTATCATTATCGATACTGAAGGGACGATGCTGAGTGATAAGCCCTATAGAAATATTGCTGAATCTTGGGAGTTGTCAAGTCAAGATCCCGAATTATTCAATGCTTTAATTGATGGCTATATTAACGAATATTCCCCCGATTTAAGAGAGGGTGTAAGACATAACCTAATGAAAGTGTTATCAGATGAGTACCACATTGAGCTTTCTCAATTAAAAAATACAATAACTCCAACCCGCTAAATAAGGGATATACACTCTACAAATTGAACTTTTTCTAATAATGAGTGTCTCTACAGTATCTAAATAAAAAAGTTGTAAAACTTGGAGGACGAAATGAAAGGTGGAGCGAGAGGGGGTTTTCGAGGTGGAGTCAGAGCGGGTTATCGATCTTCAGAAGAAGTTGAAAATCATTTGAAAAACCCTGAAGTACTTGCTTCCTTAGGTGATCGTAGTGCTACAATTACCAAGTTTACAACTTTCAAAGTAACTGCTGGAGGAACGCAATCACAACTAAGCAGATTTACCTTGAGCAACGGTAAACAATATTTTGTAAAACAAACTGCCAACGCAGCTGATGTGAATAAGCAACGTCGTGCCGATGAGACGATCAGACGAGAATTAGGCGCTTATCTTGAAGAAACACCATTCGTCTTCATGGTTCGGGGTGAAAATTTTGGACCGAAAAACGGTCTTGCTATTTTTCCCCAGGTAGATGGCAAAATGTTATTTGGTGCCAAAATACCACCAGACCAACTTGCACAGACCTATGCAAAAATTGGCTTAGCATTAGGCAGAGTTCATGCAGGTTGCCTTTTGAACCAGGGTAAATTAGCCGATTTTTATGAGAAAGGTTGTGATCTCAGTAGCGTTGAGGTGTTAATTCACGAAGATTTTCAAGGTTCCAATATTATGCTGGCAGACGATGGTGGGGTTTATTTTGTTGATAACGATGATATGAATTTAACCAAAGCTTCAATGTATAAAAACTCTTATCAAAACATACAAGATGCATTGGAATTGAAAGAAGATCCTATTGCACAGAAAGCAATATTAGAAGGATACTTGTCTAACTTTGATCCAAATCACCAACAGCTGTTGCTTGACAATATTCGTAAAAACGTGAAAAACGTGCCAGAGGCTGCTTTTGCTATCAAATTGCCGGTTCCAGCAGCTCCTGCAATTCGACCAGTCGTGAAGATGGAGGTAGAGCAGACTCAACCTCCGACCTCAGCTGAACTAAAAGAAACACGTAAAGAGCTGCAAAAATCGATTAAGATCGCTCATAAACATGGTGAGGCTGAAGAGGCGGCGCAAAAGCAAGCGGAACTTGAAAAAGTGAAAGCTGAAGAAGAGCGCCTAAAAGCTGAAGCTGCTCAACTTGCCCATTTAGAGAATGAAAGAAAAAGATTGGCTGCCAATGTTAAACGCGATGTCACGGATATCAAGCACGACATTAAAAAAGCGTTAAAAGAGCTGCAAGAGGTCGTACAAAGTTATAAGCAAAAGCCAGAAGATGCCAACAAGGAGACAAGAGCCAATGAGATCATTGGTAAAATTGAGGGGTTGCGCTCACAGCTTGATCAAAAATTTTTGGTGCTCATTTCCGCTGGCGCTGATACAGATACATTTAACCCGCAAGTCGCAAAAAATATTGTATCAGCACAAGATATTAAAGAAGACTTGCATTACATGAAGCTGCTGGGTCGAATTGATGAAGGATTCAAGAGCGCTAGAGAAGGCATCGAGCAAGCCAAAGAAGACCATCAAAGGCAATTGGCGCAAGAACAGGTGCGTCAACAGCAGGCAGCAATTGAGCGTCAACGCCAAGAACAGGAACGCTTAGCCGCAGAAAAGCAACGGCTCGCCGATGAAGAGCAAAGGATAAAAGCAGAGCGGCATCTCGTATTGAAGCCAGAGTTAGTGGAAAAAGTCGCACAGCGAGAAAAATCACGCCAAGAAAAAGAAGAGTCTGCACAGCGCGAGCAATTGCGAGCCCAAGAAGCAGCTCTTCAACAACAGTTGCGGGTCCAAGAGGAAGCTCGTCAAGCACAGTTAAGAGCTCAAGAAGAAGCCCGCAAAGCACAAGAAGTAGAACGACAAGCACAAGCTAAAGCGCTTGAAGACGCCAGAAGAAAGCAGGAAGCAGAAAAGGCTGCCGAGCAAAAACGGGCTGCTGAGCTAGCCAAAGCAGAAAAAGAAGCCGCTAAGCGAGCACAAGAAGAGCAAAAAGCGCTTGAAGCACAAAGGGCCTTGGAGGCACAACGCTTGATGGCAGAACAAAAAGCGGCCGAAGAACGAAGAGTCGCGCAAGAGCGTGAAGCGGCAGAAGCTAGGCGCGCTGCGGATGAGAAAAGGGCAGCAGAAATCAAACGTGCCGCTGAAGCAGTTGCCAAAGAGGCCGCAAAAGCGGCTGAGGAAGCTATGGAAGCTCAAAGGCAAGCCCAATTAGCCAGAGAAGAGGCACTGAAAGTAGCAGAGCGTGCCAGAGTGGCAGCTGAACAAGCCAGAGAGCAAGCCGCGAAAGAAGAGCAACAACGCTTGGCGGCAGAGCAAGCCAGGATGGCCGAAGAACAAAAACGCTTACAGCAGGAGCAAGCGGCTTTAGCAGCAGAAAAAGCCTCAAAAGAGCGTGAAAGATTAGAAAAACAAAGACACGAACAAGAAAAGCAACGAGCCGATCAAGAACGCGCAAGTAGAGCTCAGCAACGGGAATTAGAGGCAATACGTCCACTCGATGATTTGTCGCTTGCGTCCTTCGCAAATGCACGTAAGGCGCAAGACAAGCAGGAGAGCACGATGCTAAAACGTTCTAAGATCGTACAAGCGCCGCAGTCAGAACCGGCCTTTGAAGAATTAACCGATGCTAAAAGCCGAAGTTTGGAGGCCTTGTTACTCAGTTTTGGTAGTGGCAAAGGCGCGATAGAAGTTCAGCTTAAAAATCGTTATCAAGGCAAGAGAACCGAAAAGAAACTCAAAGGTTTAATGCAAAATTTTGCAGTGAGCCATGGGTTTGTTTTTACGAACAAGCGAGATAAACAAATCAGCGATTTAGCAACCCTTATCGCTAAGCTTCAAGTAGATACGGTGCTCAACAACCATGAAAAAGGCGTTATATTATATGGCGCCTTGCAATCTGTGATTGATAACATTCAACAGACAGAATCCACTAACAAGTTTAAATCTCGCTTAAAGACGATGTGTGAGGAATTCAAAGGGGGGCTTGAGGCGCTAGAGGTGACACAGCTTGATGAGAATACCCATAAAATGCTTCATGGCGTCTATTCTGGCGGCGGCGCGGAGCAATTCAGAGAGGTCATGGGCAAACTAAGCGACGATAATAAAAAGCAAAGACGACTATGACAAAATAGTGTGATATTATCACGCCAATATTCAATTTAACTGATTGACTTATCGTCCATGCAAGTGGCCTATGATGTTTTACGCTTATTAAGCGATGGCAAGTTTCATTCCGGTACGCAGTTATCACTGAACCTTAAAATCAGCCGTTCAAGTATTTGGAAAGGGATCCATTTTTTGCGGCAGCTTGGTGTGGTGATCCAAGCGGTTCCTGGTCGCGGTTACCGCTGGTATGAACCGTTTGAATTGTTAAGCCAACACACAATTTTGTCTTCGCTCACGCCTCTTGCTCAACAATTATTACCCCGAGTGGATGTGGTTAATGTGGTTTCCTCAACCAATGATTATTTATTGTCGCGTTTGACGCATGGGATCCCCTCAGGAAGCGTTTGTGTGGCTGAAGGGCAAACACAAGGTCGTGGGCGCATGGGAAAATTATGGCGCTCACCATTTGGGAGCAACATCTATTTGTCGCTATATTGGCGCTTTCCTAGCCGTTTGCATGAGTTATCAGGTTTGAGCTTAGCCATTGGTTTAGCTATCTTGGCCGCTTTAAAAGAGTTAGGGCCGCTGCCTCCTGGCGTGGGTATAAAATGGCCAAACGATATTTGGCACGAGCAAGCAAAATTATGCGGCATTCTAGTCGAAAGTATTAGTCCTGGCGTGCACCCTCAGGTAACCGATGTAGTGATAGGGATCGGATTAAACCTCAACATGCCACCAATGGCTCCTGTACCCACTGACTGGACGGATCTTAAACAAGTCTTGGGATGGATTCCCGCTCGTCATACCGTTATTTCCAAGTTGTTAAATAGGCTTGTTGAATACTTAATGCGTTTCCAGGCAAAGGGTTTTGCTGATTTTGCCTCTGAATGGGAGCAACATGACCTCCTCCTGGATCAAACGGTGCAGCTATCGGCTGCGCATTCGGAACAATACGGGATAGCAAAAGGCGTTAATGAAAGAGGTGAGTTGTGTATCAAAATTGGTGAAACACTCAAGGCCGTTCGGTACGGAGAAGTGAGTGTGAGACCAAAAAATATATAAATCATTGCGTACTGGGGACTACCTCAGTAGAATGACGGGGCTAACACCCTTGTGGGGCAACGTTTTTGGATAGTTCGTTAGCTGGCGTAGCTCAGTTGGTAGAGCAGCTGATTTGTAATCAGCAGGCCACGGGTTCGATTCCTGTCGCCAGCACCAGAGAGTTAGGTTCGATAGATTAAGAATTTTGCATTGAGAAGGCGGGTAAAGCCTGCTTCCTTGTTTTTTTGTTGACAAGGGCTTGACGCTTAAGGAAAATACGTCGTTCGTATTTTGGGAGGGGTTCCCGAGCGGTCAAAGGGATCAGACTGTAAATCTGACGGCTCAGCCTTCGAAGGTTCGAATCCTTCCCCCTCCACCAGAAAGTGCCAAACGCGCAAATCCTGCGGAAGCGGAATAACGCGGGTGTAGTTAAATGGTAGAACCTCAGCCTTCCAAGCTGATGACGTGGGTTCGATTCCCATCACCCGCTCCAAGTTAGAGCTGGCGGTTGGCGGCAAGGCCCACATAGCTCAGTGGTAGAGCACTTCCTTGGTAAGGAAGAGGTCACCGGTTCAATCCCGGTTGTGGGCTCCATAAAGAAAGAAGAATACGTTCGGATTTTTTACTATTTCGTTGATTTGATTTTAAGGGTAATTTCAGGGGGCTAAACCAATGGCTGAGTTTCAACGTAACAAGCCGCACATGAATGTTGGCACCATCGGTCACGTTGACCATGGTAAAACGTCATTAACGGCGGCAATTACCAAAGTGCTTGCAAAGAAAGGCCAAGCAGAATTTATTGACTATGCGAATATTGATAAAGCCCCTGAAGAGCGTGAGCGTGGTATTACCATCTCTACCTCTCACGTGGAGTATGAGTCAGATAATCGCCATTATGCACACGTAGACTGTCCAGGCCACGCCGATTATGTGAAAAACATGATCACCGGTGCGGCGCAAATGGACGGCGCGATTTTAGTGGTGTCCGCAGCTGACGGCCCAATGCCACAAACTCGTGAGCATATCTTGCTTGCAGGTCAGGTGGGCGTTCCTAATATCATCGTCTTCTTGAACAAAGCAGACATGGTTGATGATGCTGAATTAATCGAATTGGTTGAAATGGAAGTGAGAGACCTGTTAAGCAGTTATGGCTTTCCAGGTGATGACGTTCCTATCATCAAAGGTTCTGCATTGAAAGCATTAGAAGGCGACACCAGTGATATCGGTGAGCCCGCTATTCTGAAGCTGATTGCTGCAATGGATGAATATTTCCCATTGCCAACCCGTGTTATCGATAAACCCTTCTTGATGCCAGTGGAAGACGTGTTCTCCATTTCAGGTCGTGGTACGGTAGTTACCGGTCGTATTGAACGCGGTATTATCGAAGTGGGTAAAGAAGTTGAAATCGTTGGTATTAAAGATACTGTTAAAACCACTGTTACCGGCGTTGAAATGTTCCGCAAACTTCTGAAGGAAGGTCGTGCGGGCGAAAACGTGGGTATTCTTCTTCGCGGTACCAAGCGTGAAGATGTTGAACGTGGTCAGGTTCTTTCCGCGCCAGGTTCAATTACTCCACACAAGAAATTCGAAGCGGAAATTTACGTTCTGTCAAAAGAAGAAGGTGGTCGTCATACCCCATTTATTACGGGTTACAAACCACAGTTCTACTTCAGAACCACTGACGTGACCGGTACCATCGATTTGCCAACTGGCACTGAAATGGTTATGCCTGGTGACAACGTGAAGATTATCGGCACCTTAATTAATCCAATTGCAATGGAAGAAGGCTTGAAGTTTGCAATTCGTGAAGGTGGTCGTACCGTTGGTGCTGGTGTTGTCTCAAAGATTCTTGAGTAATATCAGTAGTTTTTTAAAGAACAACTCACGCTTGCGCGCGAGTTGTTCTTTCTTTATAGGCCAGTAGCTCAATTGGCAGAGCGGCGGTCTCCAAAACCGCAGGTTGGGGGTTCGATTCCCTCCTGGCCTGCCAGTAAAGGGTTGTAGAGTACCATTAATGAACCAACAATCAGCATCACTAGGTGGTATCATGAACTCCTTCAAGTGGACCATTGCCTTAGCACTCATAGCGCTAGGGATTTTGGGTAATTATCACTTCGCTGACCAGTCTTTATTGGCGCGCGTGGCAGGTGTTTGTGTAGCCTCTTTGCTTGCTTTAGGTATCGCGCTTCAGACAGATAAAGGTAAACGCTTTTGGCGTTTTGCTATGGATGCGCGTAATGAACTACGAAAAGTTGTTTGGCCAAACCGTCAAGAAACCGTACAGACTACGGTGATGGTGCTTGGTGTTGTGGCTATTATTTCGCTAATTCTTTGGGGAGTTGATGCTGTTCTTCTCAGAGTTATAGCGTGGCTGACTGGTTACGGAGCGTCTTGATGGAAACCGACCAAACCGAACAGAACATATTGCGTTGGTACGTCGTACAAGCGTTAGTAGGTTATGAGAACCAAGTCGTTAAAAATTTACGAGAAACTATTCGTTTGCATAGTCTTGAAAAGAAATTTGGCGAGATCTTAGTGCCTACGGAAGAAGTCGTTGAAATTCGTGGTGGGCAAAAACGTAAAAGCGAACGCAAGTTTTTCCCCGGTTACGTATTAGTGCAAATGGAGTTAGATGATTCCACTTGGCATTTGGTAAGACGTACCCCTCGCGTACTTGGCTTCATTGGTGGAACCAGTGATAGACCGGCGCCCATTTCTGATAAAGAAGCCCAAAAAATTATTGAGCGCGTTAAAGAAGGCGCAGAAAAACCAAAACCAAAGACACTGTTCGAACCTGGCGAAGTAGTTCGTGTTACCAGTGGGCCATTTGCTGACTTTAATGGCGTGGTAGAAGAAGTGAATTATGAAAAGAGCCGCTTAAGAGTCGCGGTTCTGATTTTCGGCCGTTCAACACCGGTCGAATTAGAATTTGGTCAGGTTGAGAAAACCTAGAAAAAATTGCGCGTAGGGGCCGGCATCGAAAGCCGGCCCATGTGCATGAAAAGGGGCGACACAGAGGTCGCCCCTACAAATGATGAAATATCATTAACGGGGAGCCCTAATAAGGCGTTTGAACCCAAATAGAAGGTAGAAAAGTAAAATGGCTAAGAAAATTACAGCTTACATCAAGCTGCAAGTAAAAGCCGGGGAAGCTAATCCAAGCCCCCCAGTTGGTCCAGCGTTGGGTCAGCATGGCGTTAATATTATGGAATTTTGTAAAGCATTTAATGCACAAACCACTTCTTACGAGAAAGGTTTGCCATTGCCCGTTATCATCACTGTGTACAGTGATAGAAGCTTTACCTTTATTATCAAAACACCTCCTGCTTCTTACTTAGTGTTAAAAGCAGCCGGCGTTAAAAGTGGTAGTGGTAGACCCAATACCGAGAAAGTAGGCAAAGTGAAGCGTGCTCAATTGATGGAAATTGCCACCACCAAGATGCCCGACTTAACAGCGGCAGACATGGAAGCAGCGATCCGTACAATCGCAGGCACAGCAAGAAGCATGGGTATTGAGGTTGAGGGGTAATCGTCATGGCTAAAATTGCAAAAAGAATGGCAGCGATTGCTGAAAAAGTTACAACCAACAAGCCCTATGCCTTAGATGATGCATTATCACTGTTAAAGCAAGTTTCCAGTGTGAAGTTTGTTGAAAGCGTTGATGTGGCAGTTCATTTGGGCGTTGACCCTAAGAAATCTGATCAAGTGGTTCGTGGCGCAACACTGTTACCAAATGGCACTGGTCGTGATATGCGTGTCGCTGTGTTTGCACAAGGTGCCAATGCACAAGCTGCTAAAGATGCTGGTGCTGAATTTGTTGGCTTTGAAGATTTGGCTGAACAAATTAAGAAAATGGGTGAAACCGGTAAATGGGAATTCGATGTTCTTATTGCAACACCTGATGCGATGCGTTTAGTGGGTCAATTGGGTCGTGTATTAGGTCCACGTGGTTTAATGCCAAACCCCAAAGTGGGCACCGTGACAACTGATGTCGCTAAAGCAGTTAAAAATGCGAAAGCAGGCCAAGTGTCTTTCCGTAGTGACAAAGGCGGTATCATTCATTGCACTATTGGTAAAGTGAGTTTCGAAGTGAAAGCTCTTCGTGAAAACCTTGAAAAGTTAGTGATGGATTTGCGTAGAGCAAAACCCAGCACCTCTAAAGGTGTTTACATGAGAAAGATTACATTGACGACCACCATGGGCCCAGGCCTCGTGATCGATCAAGGCACTTTAAGTGTCTAAAAAATTGTAGGGGTGAGCGAGAGTTCACCCGTATAAGACTGTAGCAGTTTCTCCCCGATGGTCTTTTTCTAGGGGTAGCACGGTTGCAGTGAACGTCAAAGACCGCAGATGCTAAAAGCTTAAGTGAACTCTTGTCATAAAGAGAACAGTCTGCGTAGGCGGGAACAGTAATGTAACCGCAGTTAATAACCTTAGAAGGAGAGACCAAGTGGCGCTCAATCTAGAAGATAAAAAAGCGATTGTCGCCGAAGTCTCGAACGTAGCTAGCACAGCAATTTCACTCGTTGTGGCGGAATATCGCGGCCTTTCAGTGCCTGCGATGACCTCCTTGCGATCAAATGCGCGTAAAAATGGCGTTTACTTGCGGGTGATTCGAAACACCTTAGCTCGTAAAGCGTTAGAAGGCACGAGCTTTGAATGCATGAGTGATGCTTTGGTAGGTCCGCTTGTTTTTGGTTTTGCAAAAAATGAGCCAGGTGCTGCTGCTAAGCTGTTTAAAGATTTTGCTAAAAACAATGAATTGTTCAAAGTAAAAGCTTTATCAGTTGCAGGGCAATACTATGATGCGAACAAGCTAGATGCCGTGGCTTCATTGCCTACGCGTCTTGAAGCATTGAGCCAATTGGCTGCAACGCTGCTTGCACCCGCTACAAAACTGGTTCGTACCATTGCAGAGCCACACAGTGGTTTAGTCCGAGCTTTGGAAGATTATCGTCGCAAAAAAGCAGGCGAGTAACCGTAGCGTTTTCGCTGCTTAACTAAATATATTTATTGGGAGAATAACCATGTCAGACAGCAAAATTCAAAAGATTTTTGATTCTATCGTTGAACTTTCCATTATGGAAGTTGTTGAACTTGTTAAAAAAATGGAAGACGAATTAGGTGTTTCAGCGCAAGCTGCTGTAGCTGTTGCCGCTCCTGCTGCGGCTGGTGGCGGTGCTGCTGCTGAAGAGAAAACCGAATTCGATGTGATTCTCAAAGGCTTTGGTGACAAGAAAGTAGACGTTATTAAAGCAGTTCGTGCAATTACCAACTTAGGCTTGAAAGAAGCGAAAGCCTTGGTTGAAAGTGCACCTGCACCAGTTAAAGAAGCTTGTTCTAAAGCTGATGCAGACAAATTCAAGAAAGAACTTGAAGAATCCGGCGCAACGGTTGAAATCAAGTAAGACTTGTTTTTTGAAGACTATTTTGGCTGGTGGGGGTTTTCCCTCACCAGTTTTCGTCGTTTTTAGGTGATTATTAGCTGAGGACTCCCAATGGCATTATCCTATACCGAGAAAAAGCGACCGCGAGCTGATTTTGGCAAACGCCTGAATACTACGGAGAAGATCCCTCCGCTCCTTGATATACAGCTTACCTCTTACAAGCGAAACTTTTTGCAAGAAGATGTTTCCATTGAAAACCGTAAAGATATTGGGTTACAAGCGGCATTTAATTCCGTATTTCCGATCACCAGCTTTTCTGGAAATGCACAGTTAGAGTTTGTTTGTTATCGGTTAGGAACCCCTTCTTTTGATGTCAAAGAATGCCAACAGCGCGGTTTGACTTATGCGACACCTTTACGTGTATTGGTTCGTTTAGTGCTATTTGATAAAGAAGCTTCTGGTGATACTAAGAAAGTAAAAGATATTCGAGAACAAGAAGTTTACATGGGCGAAATTCCGCTCATGACACCTAATGGTACCTTCGTTATTAATGGTACAGAGCGTGTAATTGTTTCACAGTTACATCGTTCACCTGGTGTGTTTTTTGATCACGACAAAGGAAAAACCCATTCTTCGGGTAAATTACTCTACTCAGCGCGTATTATTCCTTATCGTGGTTCATGGTTAGATATTGAATTTGATCCTAAAGATGCCATTTTTGTGCGCATTGACCGCCGTCGCAAGATCCCTGCGACAATTTTATTGCGTGGTTTAGGCTTCAGCACTCAAGAAGTTTTAGAGATTTTCTTTGAAACCAATGAATATCATATTGAAAAGGGTGAATTCATTCTGAATTTAATCCCGGCTCGTTTGCGTGGTGAAACCGCCATGTTTGATATTCGCGACAAGAAAGGCAATGTGATTGTCGAAGAAGGTCGCCGTATTACCCCACGCCACATCCGTCAGATGGACGAAGGTGGTGTTAAGCAATTACGTACGCCACGTGAGTACCTTTATGGTAAAGCATTAGCTAAAGATGTTATCGATACAGAAACCGGTGAAATTGTTGCTCCTGCTAACAGCGAAATCACCCCTGAAGTATTAGAAGCACTGATTAAGGCAAACATAACTGAATTCTCAACGCTTTATACCAATGATTTGGATCATGGCCCGTATATTTCCGATACATTACGGATTGACCCGACCAAATCTCAGATGGAAGCATTGGTTGAAATTTATCGCATGATGCGTCCCGGTGAGCCACCGACTAAAGAAGCGGCAGAAACCTTATTCAATAACTTATTCTTTGCAGAAGATCGTTACGATCTCTCTGCTGTAGGTCGAATGAAGTTTAACCGCCGTGTAGGTCGTAAAGATATTATTGGCCCTGGCGTATTATCTAAAGACGATATTATTGCAGTGATTAAGACGCTTATCGACATTCGTGATGGTCGAGGCGAAGTGGATGATATCGATCATTTAGGTAATCGACGCGTTCGAAGCGTTGGTGAAATGGCTGAAAACCAATTCCGTGTGGGTTTGGTACGTGTTGAGCGTGCCGTTAAAGAGCGCCTCAGTGTTGCCGAATCAGATGGCCTGATGCCACAGGATTTGATCAACGCGAGACCAGTGTCAGCTGCTATCAAAGAATTCTTTGGTTCATCACAGCTATCGCAGTTCATGGATCAAAATAATCCGCTTTCAGAAGTCACACACAAACGTCGTGTTTCTGCGTTAGGACCAGGTGGTCTAACCCGTGAAAGAGCAGGCTTTGAGGTTCGTGACGTACACCCAACTCACTATGGTCGCGTGTGCCCAATTGAAACGCCTGAAGGTCCAAACATCGGTTTGATTAACTCTTTATCGGTCTATGCACGCACCAATGAATACGGTTTCTTAGAAAGCCCATACCGTAAAGTTGTCAATGGTAAAGTCACCGATGAAATTGAGTTTTTATCAGCGATTGAAGAAGGCGATTATATTATCGCTCAGGCAAATGCTTCTTCTAATGAAAACCTTGAATTGGTTGATGATTTGGTTCCTTGTCGTCATAAAAACGAGTTTACGTTTACGACTAAAGAAAAAGTACAATTTATGGATGTTTCGCCCAAACAAATCGTGTCGGTGGCAGCATCCTTAATTCCATTCTTAGAGCATGACGATGCGAACCGCGCATTAATGGGTTCAAACATGCAACGTCAAGCCGTTCCCACGTTGAAATCCGAGAAACCGTTGGTTGGTACTGGGATGGAACGCACTGTCGCTACCGATTCAGGTGTGACGGTAGTCGCAAGACGAGGTGGGTTGGTTGATTCTGTGGATGCCGGTCGTATCGTTATTCGAGTAAACGATGCTGAGACGCTTGAAAATGAAACAGGCGTTGATATCTACAATCTAACCAAATATACCCGTTCCAACCAAAATACCTGCATTAATCAACAACCTTTGATTAAGCAAGGTGATAAGGTATCAGCGGGTGACGTATTAGCTGATGGTCCGTCAACCGATATGGGTGAATTGGCGTTAGGGCAGAACTTACTGGTCGCGTTCATGCCTTGGAATGGTTATAACTTCGAAGACTCGATTCTCATCAGTGAACGAGTCGTTCAAGAAGATAGATTTACCACCATTCACATTGAAGAACTCACTTGTGTAGCGCGTGACACTAAATTAGGACCTGAAGAAATCACTTCCGATATTCCTAATGTGGGCGAAAGTGCGCTTTCCAAACTAGATGAGTCCGGTATTGTTTATATCGGTGCTGAAGTTGAAGCAGGCGATATTCTGGTCGGTAAAGTGACACCAAAAGGTGAAACACAGCTAACTCCTGAAGAAAAACTGTTAAGAGCGATCTTCGGTGAAAAGGCCTCTGATGTGAAAGACACCTCATTGCGTGTTCCTACCGGCATGAACGGTACAGTGATTGACGTTCAAGTCTTTACCCGTGATGGTGTTGAAAAAGACGCCCGTGCGCTACAAATTGAAAAGACCGAATTTGAACGCATTAAGAAAGACTTAGAAGACGAGTTCCGTATTCGTGAAGGTGATATTTACCTGCGTGTTGAAAAAATGCTGATCGGTATGGCTGCTGAAGGTGGCCCGCAAGGTCTGAAAGCAGGTGATAAGATCACAGCTCAATATTTAGAAAAATTAGAGCATGAAAAATGGTTCGAAATTCGTTTAAAAGACGATAAAGCTAATCAAAAATTAGAAGCGGCTAATGAACGCATCAAGAAGTTACGTGAAGACTATGAACAACGACGTGATGAAAAACGTGCGAAGTTACAACAAGGCGATGATTTAGCACCCGGTGTGTTAAAGATTGCTAAAGTGTACTTGGCAGTGAAACGTCGTATTCAACCTGGTGATAAAATGGCAGGTCGTCACGGTAACAAAGGTGTGATTTCAACCATTGTTCCGGTCGAAGATATGCCTTACTTAGAAGATGGTACACCTGTCGACATCGTCTTGAATCCGTTAGGCGTTCCTTCTCGAATGAACGTGGGGCAGGTTCTGGAAACTCACTTAGGCTGGGCTGCAAAAGGCTTAGGCTTGAAAGTTGGCAAGATGCTAGATGAGAAGAAGAGCTTAGTGGATGTTCGCAAGTTCTTAGATTCCATCTATAGCATTGGTGGTCAACAGAAGATTGATTTCAAACAGTATAACGATGAAGAACTGGTTGAAATGAGTACCAACCTACGCACTGGGATCCCGATGGCAACGCCGGTGTTTGATGGTGCGACAGAAGCTGAAATTAAAACGTTACTAAAAATGGCGGATTTACCAGAAAGTGGTCAAACCACGCTATACGACGGTCGAACAGGAGAGTCTTTTGATCGACCTGTTACCGTGGGTTACATGTACATGCTTAAATTGAATCACTTAGTTGATGACAAGATGCATGCTCGTTCAACGGGGTCATACAGTTTAGTCACGCAGCAACCCTTGGGTGGTAAAGCACAATTTGGTGGTCAGCGCTTCGGTGAGATGGAAGTGTGGGCACTGGAAGCTTATGGTGCTGCTTATACCTTACAAGAAATGCTCACTGTTAAATCGGATGACGTCGCTGGTCGTACCAAGATGTATAAAAACATTGTTGATGGCGATCATCGTATGGAACCTGGCATGCCGGAATCTTTCAATGTATTGGTGAAAGAAATCCGTTCCTTGGGTATTAACATGGAGCTTGAGCACGAGAATTAATAGTTCCCATTGGGAAGCTTAAGTACGCGCTTTAAAAAGAATTGCATCCATTGATAATGGAGAGAGAACCTTGAGAGATTTACTTTCTATCATACGCCAGCAAACGAAAGGTCACGATTTTGATAGGGTCGCGGTTGGCCTTGCGCCACCGGAATTGATCCTCTCTTGGTCTTATGGTGAGGTCAAAAAACCCGAAACCATTAACTACCGTACATTCAAACCTGAACGAGATGGTTTGTTCTGCGCTAAAATATTTGGACCAGTGAAGGACTACGAGTGCTTATGTGGCAAATACAAGCGCCTCAAGCATCGTGGTGTTATCTGTGAGAAATGTGGTGTGGAAGTTACCCTGGCTAAAGTGCGTCGTGAACGCATGGGCCACGTGGAACTGGCCAGCCCAGTTGCTCATATCTGGTTCTTAAAATCCTTACCATCCCGTATTGGTCTGTTATTAGACATGACTTTGCGTGATATTGAGCGAATTTTATATTTTGAAGCGTATGTCGTCATTGATCCAGGCATGACCCCCTTAGAAAAGGGCCAGCTCTTATCTGAAGAAGCCTACTTGGATGCGATTGAACAATACGGTGATGAATTTGATGCCCGCATGGGTGCTGAAGCGGTTAAAGAGCTGCTCAAGCGTATTGATCTTAAAAACGAAGCGGAAACGATCCGTGAAGAAATTCCTACCACTAATTCTGAGACCAAGTCGAAGAAATTGGCTAAGCGTCTCAAGCTGGTGGAGGCTTTCTTGGATTCTGGCAATAAGCCCGAATGGATGATCATGACGGTCTTGCCGGTTCTGCCGCCAGACTTACGTCCTTTGGTGCCGTTGGATGGAGGTCGTTTTGCGACTTCTGACTTGAACGATCTCTATCGTCGAGTGATCAACCGCAACAATCGACTGAAGCGTTTATTAGATCTGAATGCACCTGACATTATCGTACGCAACGAAAAACGTATGCTACAAGAAGCGGTTGATGCGCTCTTGGATAATGGTCGCCGAGGTAGAGCAATCACCGGTTCTAACAAACGTCCGCTGAAGTCCTTGGCCGACATGATTAAAGGTAAACAAGGTCGTTTTCGTCAGAACCTTTTGGGTAAACGCGTTGACTACTCCGGTCGTTCAGTGATCGTGGTGGGGCCGACCCTACGTTTACATCAATGTGGTTTGCCGAAGAAAATGGCCCTTGAGCTATTTAAGCCTTTTATTTTCAGTAAACTAGAATTAAGAGGACTGGCCACCACCATTAAAGCTGCCAAGAAGATGGTAGAACGTGAAGGTCCAGAAGTTTGGGATATTCTAGAAGAAGTGATCCGCGAGCATCCCGTATTGTTAAACCGTGCACCTACCTTGCACCGTTTAGGTATTCAAGCGTTCGAACCGGTGTTAATTGAAGGTAAAGCAATCCAATTACATCCGTTAGTGTGCGCGGCATATAACGCGGACTTTGACGGTGACCAGATGGCCGTACACGTGCCATTAACCATTGAAGCGCAGTTAGAAGCACGCGCCTTAATGATGTCGACCAATAACGTGCTCTCACCAGCCAATGGTGAGCCGATTATTGTTCCGTCACAAGACGTGGTTTTGGGGCTTTACTATGTCACCCGCGAAAAAGTGAACGCTAAAGGTGAAGGCATGGTCTTCTCTGATGTGGCAGAAGTTCATCGTGCGTACTCAGCGAAAGCTGTTGATTTGCATGCAAAAATTCGCGTTCGAGTGGATGTTGAAAATAATCAAGACGATGAAGGAACCGCTAAGCGCCAGTTGGTTGAAACGACGGTGGGCCGTTCGTTACTCTCAGAGCTGTTGCCAAAAGGAATGCCATTCACATTAGTGAATCAAACCTTAACCAAGAAAGCGATATCTCGTTTGGTCAACCAGTGTTATCGTCAGGTTGGCTTAAAAGATACCGTTATTTTTGCCGATCAATTAATGTATTTTGGTTTTCGTTACGCAACCATTTCTGGCTGTTCGATTGGTATTGATGACTTAGTCATTCCTAAAGCAAAAAGCACAATTGTTGACCGAGCCGAAGAAGAAGTTAAAGAAATTGAGTCACAATACAGTTCAGGTCTTGTGACCCATGGCGAACGTTACAATAAAGTTATCGATATTTGGTCACGTGCCAACGATCAAGTGGCCAAAGCGATGATGGATGAAATTTCCAGCGAACAAGTGACCAATGCCAAAGGTGATCAGGTTGCTCAAGAATCGTTCAACTCGGTGTACATGATGGCGGACTCTGGTGCGCGTGGTAGCCCTGCGCAGATCAGACAGTTGGCCGGTATGCGTGGTTTGATGGCAAAACCAGATGGTTCGATTATCGAAACCCCAATTACGGCAAACTTCCGTGAAGGCTTAAACGTATTGCAATACTTTATTTCTACTCACGGTGCGCGAAAAGGTTTGGCCGATACCGCGCTCAAGACCGCTAACTCTGGTTACCTGACAAGACGCTTAGTCGATGTGGCACAAGATGTTGTGATCACCGAACACGATTGCGGCGCGACCAATGGTTTAGTCATGATGCCTCATATTGAAGGCGGTGATGTGGTTGAACCGTTGCGTGAACGCGTATTAGGTCGTACGGTCATTTCACCTGTGCTGACCCCAGGGTCCAATGATATTTTAGTTCCCTCAGGAACTGTATTAGATGAAAAATGGGTTGAAGTGCTTGAAACCAATACTATCGATAAAGTATTGGTTCGTTCACCTATTACCTGTGAGTCTCGTCATGGTGTCTGTGCCATGTGCTACGGCCGTGACTTGGCGCGTGGGCATTTAGTTAACAGTGGTGAAGCTGTCGGTGTTATCGCAGCGCAATCGATTGGTGAGCCGGGTACACAGTTAACCATGCGTACCTTCCATATCGGTGGTGCCGCTTCTCGAGCGACTGCTGAAAACAGCGTGATGATCAAGACTAAGGGTCGGATCAAACTGCATAACTTAAAGATTATCAAAAATGATAGCGGTAACTATGTAACGGTATCACGCTCGGGTGAATTATCGGTTATGGACGAACATAATCGGGATCGTGAGCGTTATAAACTGCCCTATGGTGCAGTGTTAACAGTTGGCGATGGTGACCAAGTAACCAGCGGTCAGACGGTTGCGAACTGGGACCCTCATACTCACCCTATCATCACTGAAGTGGCTGGTTTCATTAACTTCGTCGACATGGTCGATGGGGTTACCATGCATCGTCAAACCGATGAATTAACCGGTTTATCCAGTATTGTCATTTCCGACGCGAAACAATACCGCTCAAGCTCGGGTAAAGAATTACGTCCGATGTTAAAGTTGGTGAACGAAAAAGGCGAAGATCTTTGCCTGGCAGGAACCAGCTTACCGGCACACTACTTCTTATCCGCGAATGCGATTGTCAGCGTTGAAGACGGTCAGCAAATTAAAGTCGGTGACGTTTTAGCGAGAATTCCACAAGAAACCTCGAAGACTCGCGACATTACCGGTGGTTTGCCACGGGTTGCCGATCTCTTCGAAGCCCGCAAGCCCAAAGAGCCAGCTATTTTGGCTGAGATCTCGGGTATCGTGAGTTTTGGTAAAGAAACCAAAGGCAAAAGAAGACTTGTCATCACTTCGCAAGAGGGTGGAGAGTCACACGAAGAACTTATTCCTAAATGGCGTCATGTCGGCGTGTTTGAAGGGGAATATGTTGAGCGTGGTGAAGTCATTGCTGATGGTCCTGCTAACCCTCATGACATTTTACGTTTGTTGGGTGTGGGGGCTTTGGCCAATTACATCGTCAATGAAGTACAAGACGTTTATCGCTTACAAGGCGTTAACATCAACGATAAGCACATTGAAGTCATTGTTCGACAAATGTTGCGTAAAGTCATTGTCAGCGATGCCGGTGATACACGCTTCTTGAAAGGCGAGCAAGTGGAAGTCTATCGTGTGAACGACGTGAATAAAGAAATGGTTAGCAAGAATAAAGTTGTGGCTCGTATGGAGCCGATGCTCCTTGGGATTACCAAAGCATCCTTGGCGACCGAATCGTTTATTTCAGCGGCTTCTTTCCAAGAAACCACCCGCGTTCTGACTGAAGCAGCCGTTAGCGGCAAAAAAGATGAGTTGCGCGGATTGAAAGAAAACGTTATTGTTGGCCGACTAATTCCTGCAGGTACTGGGTTAGCTAGCCACCTGCAACGTCGCAAAGCTCAAGCAGCAATGTTACGCGGCTCTCGTGATGGTCAAAAGAGCGCAGTAACGGCGAGCGAAGTGGAGCACGCACTGAGCGAGATGCTAAATTCATCTGCGTCTTAGTCGAATGACTGATAAGTGAAAACAATGGGCCCCATACTTTATATAAAGGGGTGGCCCTAGAAGATGTGAATGCAACTCTACACAATAAACCGTGTAGAGTTGACTTACCATCTAAATGCATTTAGCATCACGCTTCTCGAATGAAGAGGAGTAGGATGCTTTTGACCTTTTTGTTTGAGTAAATTGCAATTTTTAGTGAGGAGTGTCACGCGCGTATGGCAACCGTGAATCAGCTAGTCCGCAAAGGACGTCGCTCAGTCAAAAGAAAGTCGAAAAGCCCGGCATTGATGTCATGCCCACTACGTCGTGGCGTATGCACACGGGTTTATACGGTAACACCCAAAAAACCGAACTCGGCACTACGTAAAGTTTGCCGTGTTAAGTTGACCAATGGCTACGAAGTCACTGTCTACATCGGCGGTGAAGGCCACAACTTACAAGAACACTCAGTCGTACTTATCCGCGGTGGTCGTGTTAAAGACTTACCTGGTGTCAGATATCACGTAGTACGCGGTAGTTTGGATACTGCAGGTGTGAATAATCGTAAGCAAGGTCGCTCGAAGTACGGTACGAAGCGTCCTAAGCAAGCTGCATAGTTCATAACTTGGTTGTAGGAAAATAAGATCATGCCAAGAAGAAGAGTTGTTACCAAACGAAAAACGTTGCCGGATCCAGTATACGGAAGCGAATTAGCTGCAAAGTTTATTAATCATCTTATGCAAGACGGTAAAAAGTCGATTGCAGAAAGAAGCCTTTATGGTGCTTTAGAAATTATTCGTGAGCGCACCAAGGATAAAGATCCTATTGAGCTTTTCAAGCGTGCTGTGGATAACGTTCGCCCGACTGTGGAAGTGAAATCACGCCGTGTCGGTGGTGCGACTTATCAGATCCCTGTTGAAGTGAGACCTTCTCGCAGCATCGCATTAGCTATGCGCTGGATCGTAGAGTTCTCCCGCAAACGCGGTGAGAAAGGGATGACAGCCCGTTTAGCGGCTGAAATTATGGACGCAGCTGATGAAGAGGGCGGCGGCCGAGGCAAAGGCGGTGCGGTGAAGAAGCGAGAAGATACTCACCGTATGGCAGAAGCGAATAAAGCATTTTCACATTTTCGTTGGTAGATAAGCCTTAGGAGCAAAAACGTGGCGCGTAAAACACCTTTACAACACGTTCGAAATATCGGAATTATGGCACATATTGATGCCGGTAAAACCACGACGACCGAAAGGGTTCTGTTTTATACAGGCGTGTCTCATAAAATTGGTGAGGTTCATGATGGCGCTGCTGTCATGGATTACATGGAACAAGAGCAAGAACGTGGTATTACCATTACTTCCGCTGCAACTACTTGCTTCTGGAAAGGTATGGCACAAAACTTTCCTGAACACCGCATTAACATTATTGATACCCCTGGCCACGTTGACTTCACCATTGAAGTAGAGCGCTCACTTCGCGTACTCGATGGTGCTTGCGGTGTATTCTGTGCGGTCGGTGGTGTAGAGCCTCAGTCCGAAACAGTTTGGCGCCAAGCAAATAAATACAAAGTACCTCGTATTGCCTTTGTTAACAAAATGGACCGTGCAGGTGCTGATTTTGGTCGCGTTGTTAAGCAAATGCGTGAACGTTTGGGCGCTAATGCTATTCCCATTCAATGTAACATTGGTGCTGAAGAAGGCTTTGAAGGCGTTGTTGACTTAGTCAAAATGAAAGCCATCATTTGGGACGATAAAACCGAAGGCATGCGTTTTGACGAGCGTGACATTCCTGAAAATATTAAAGCTAAATGCCAAGAACTTCATGACAACATGGTTGAAGCAGCAGCAGAAGCTTCCGAAGAGCTCATGGAAAAGTATCTTGAGAATGGTCATCTTAGCGATGATGAAATCCACCAAGGTCTTCGTATGCGCACGATTGCAAACGAAATTGTACCTGTTCTGTGTGGCTCTGCGTTTAAGAATAAAGGTGTTCAGGCAATGTTGGATGCAGTCATTCGATACTTGCCATCTCCAACAGATATTCCTGATGTCATCGGTACTGTTGATGAATCATCAGATAAGCACATTACGCGTGCACCAGCAGATGATGCTCCTTTTTCTGCCTATGCGTTTAAGATTATCAACGATCCTTTCGTTGGAACGTTAACCTTCTTCCGTGTGTACTCCGGTACGTTAGAAGCAGGTACAACGGTATTAAATTCTCTTAAAGATAAGAAAGAGCGTTTTGGCCGAATTTTACAAATGCATGCCAATTCACGTGAAGAAATTAAAGAAGTGCGGGCAGGAGATATTGCCGCTGTTGTTGGTTTGAAACACACCACCACTGGCGATACCTTGACCGATCCAGAAAATGTCATCGTTCTAGAAAAGATGATTTTCCCAGAGCCTGTGATCTCAGTTGCGATTGAACCTAAAACGAAAGCTGATCAAGAAAAGATGGGTATTGCACTGGGCCGTTTAGCGAAAGAAGATCCTTCCATGAGAGTATTTACGGATGAAGAATCCGGACAGACTATCTTGGCAGGACAAGGCGAGTTGCATCTTGAAATCTTGGTTGATCGCTTGAAGCGCGAATTTTCAGTGGAAGCTAACGTGGGTAATCCTCAGGTGGCTTACCGTGAAAGCATTACCGCTAAAGTGGAACAGGAAGGGAAGTTTATTCGTCAGTCCGGTGGTCGTGGTCAATACGGTCACGTTTGGATCCGCTTAGAGCCTAATGAACCTGGTAAAGGTTTTGAATTCTTTGACGAAATTAAAGGCGGCGCGATTCCGAAGGAATACATTCCTGCTGTTAGCAAAGGTATTTCTGAGCAAATGCAAAATGGTGTCTTGGCGGGTTACCCTGTTGTTGACGTGAAAGCTTACCTATTTGACGGTTCTTTCCATGATGTCGACTCCAGTGAAATGGCGTTCAAGATTGCCGGCTCTATGGCCTTCAAAGAAGGTGCATTAAAAGCAAAACCCAAACTACTCGAACCGATTATGAAGGTGGAAGTAGTCACGCCTGAAGAATATATGGGCGATGTCATGGGTGACTTGAATCGTCGTCGTGGTGTGTTACAGGGTATGGACGATACACCATCGGGTAAGTCTGTTTCTGCAATGGTTCCTTTGTCAGAAATGTTTGGTTATGCCACTGCTTTGCGTTCTATGTCGCAAGGAAGAGCAACCTACTCCATGGAATTTGAAAAATACATGGAAGCACCCGCAAACATTACCGAACAAGTGATTACTAAGCAGCGTGGTTAAGGCAATCCCCTGCCAGGAGAGAGAGTGATGAAAGGCCAAATCATAAGAATTCGTTTAAAAGCATTCGATCACAAGTTGATCGATAAATCAGCGAAAGAGATTGTGGAAACAGCAAAACGTACTGGTGCCCAAGTTCGTGGTCCAGTTCCAATGCCGACTCACATTGAAAAATATACCATCTTGATCTCGCCGCACATCGATAGTAATGCGCGCGATCAATATGAAATCCGCACGCATAATCGCCTGGTTATCATTGCTGAACCAACTGACAAGACGGTAGATGCATTGATGAAGCTCGATTTAGCCGCTGGCGTCGATGTACAAATTGCAGTTAGTTAATCAAAATTAAATCCGGTACAACACAGTTTGTACGGCGGAGGGAAAAATGGCATTAGGTTTAGTTGGTAGAAAAGTAGGAATGACTCGGGTATTTACCGAGACAGGGGATTCCATCCCTGTAACGGTAGTTGAGGTATTACCCAACCGTATCACGCAATTGAAAACAGAAGAAAATGAAGGTTTTCGTGCAGTGCAAGTGACAACAGGAACTCGCAAAGCGCAACGCGTGAATAAGCCTGAAGCAGGACACTTTGCAAAAGCAGGTGTTGAAGCAGGTCGCGGCTTGTGGGAATTTCCGCTGAGTGTGGAAGAAGGAAAGGATTTTAAAGTTGGTCAAGATTTGACAGTTGAAATGTTCCAACAGGGACAACGCGTTGATGTGATCGGCACGACTAAAGGTAAAGGTTTTGCGGGTACAGTTAAACGTCACCATTTCAGAACCCAAGATGCAACGCATGGTAACTCGCGTTCCCATCGTGTTCCAGGTTCTATTGGTCAAAACCAAACCCCTGGTCGTGTTTTCAAGGGTAAAAAAATGTGTGGCCATATGGGCGATGTTCGTCGTACAGCGCAGTATTTAGAAGTAGTGCGAGTTGATGCTGAACGTCATTTACTATTGATTCGTGGAGCCATTCCAGGCAGTCCTGGTGGTGATGTTATCGTTAAGCCAACGGTAAAAATCCAGATCAATAGAGCAGAAACTGCTTAAGGAGGGTGCGAATGAAACTTGCTTTAGCCAAGGCCGCAGGTGGCACAAATAGTATTGACGTTTCTGAAGTGACTTTTGGACGAGAGTTTAATGAGCCTCTCGTGCACCAAGTAGTTGTTGCTTTAATGGCAGGCGCTCGCGCAGGCACCAAGAAGCAAAAAACCAGAGCGGAAGTCAGTGGTGGTGGCGCTAAACCATGGCGTCAAAAAGGCACGGGTCGTGCACGTGCGGGTACCATCAGAAGCCCACTATGGCGCAAAGGGGGCCAGATTTTCGCGGCAACCCCACGCGATCATAGCCAAAAGGTTAATAAGAAAATGTATCGTGGTGCAATGAGCTCTATTCTTTCTGAATTGGTACGCCAAGACAGATTGATGGCAGTAAATGAATTCAAAATTGCAGAGCCAAAGACCAAAACATTGCTTGCAAAACTGAAAGAGCTGAAATTGGAACGTGTGTTGATTGTCGTGGATAAATTAGATGAAAACCTCTACTTATCTTCACGTAACGTGCCAACCATTGCAGTTAAAGAAGCTAGTGGCGTTAACCCTGTTCAGCTTTTGAAGTATGACAATGTGTTGATGACAGTAGATGCAATTAGAAAACTAGAAGAGGTGCTAGGATGAGAACAAAAAGACCTTTAGATGCCTTATCAAAGGTAATCATAGCGCCTTTAGTTTCTGAAAAAGCGACTCGCTCAGGTGAACGTGAGAATTCCATTTGCTTCTGGGTTAGCCCAAAAGCAAATAAGCACGAGATTAAACAAGCGATTGAGCAGTTTTTTCCTGATGTAAAAGGAAAGGTAGAGTCCGTTCGAACGCTTGTTAAAGGACGTGCGTTTGTACGTTTTGGCCAAACCGAAGGTCGTGCCAAAAAAATGAAAAAAGCCTACGTCAAATTAGCGCAAGGCACACAGATTAATTTTGCAGAGCTTGAGTAATAAGGTGTTATATGGCCATTATTGAGTTAAAGCCAACTTCACCAGGTCAACGTTTTAAAATTAATGTTAAAACGGAAGGCTTGCATAAAGGGCGCCCAGTCAAAGCATTGACGAAAAAGAAAAATCGTACCAATGGTAGAAATGACATTGGTCGAGTGACTGTTGATCATCGTGGTGGTGGTCATCGTCGTCGCTTACGAGCTATCGATTTTAAGCGTGATAAAGATGGTGTTCCTGCGCGCGTAGAGCGTATCGAATATGATCCTAACCGCAGTGCAAATATTGCATTAATCGTTTATGCCGATGGTGAGCGTCGTTACATTATTGCTCCCAAAGGACTCACTGCGGGCGCAAAAATTGAGTCAGGTCCTGATGTATCGATTTTATTAGGGAACTGTTTGCCTATTGCCAATATCCCTGTCGGTGCAACTATTCATTGCATCGAATTAAAGCCGGGTAAGGGTGCGCAGATGGTGCGCAGCGCAGGAGCTTATGCTCAATTGCTGGCACGAGAAGGCACCTATGCAACAGTTCGTTTGCGCAGTGGTGAAATGCGTAAAGTATTGGCGACTTGCCGTGCAACAATCGGCGAAGTGGGTAATGGCGAGCATAACTTACGTGTTATCGGTAAAGCCGGCGCGGTGCGTTGGCGCGGTATTAGACCTACGGTACGTGGTGTTGCGAAGAACCCAGTTGACCATCCGTTGGGTGGTGGTGAAGGTCGCACCTCCGGTGGTCGTCCGCCTTGCAATAAAAACGGTAAGCCAGAAGGCAAGAAGACACGTAATCGTAGAAAGATTTCCACGCGGTTTATTGTACGTCGCCGTGGACAGAAGAAGGGTGAAAGGGGTTAATCATGGCACGTTCATTAAAAAAAGGGCCATACTGTAGCCCAAAATTACTGAAGAAAGTCACAAAAGCTCGCAATGATGCGGGTGGTAGAGGACGTCTAGTTGTTCAAACATGGTCACGTCGTAGCACCATCGTTCCTGAATTTGTTGGGGCAACCATGATGGTGCATAATGGCAAAATTTTTGTGCCCGTATTGGTGAACGAAAATATGGTTGGCCATAAGCTAGGTGAGTTCGCTGCTACGAGAACATTTCGTGGTCACTCAGGCGATAAGAAAACCTCAGCTCCTGCCGGCAAAGATAAAGGTAAGGGGGGTTAGAGAATGGAAGTATCCGCTGTATTAAGAAATGCTGGTTCATCGCCGCAAAAAGCACGCTTAGTGGCAAACGAAATTCGTGGCTTAAGGGTTGAAAAAGCGGTTGAAGTTTTAAACTTCGCACGTAGAAAAGCCGCCAAATTGATCAAGAAATTATTAGAGTCTGCAATTGCGAATGCTGAGCATAATCAAGGTGCAGATATTGATGAGTTAAAGGTTTCGACCATCACCGTTGATGAAGCAACCTCCTTAAAACGATTTAAAGCTCGTGCAAAAGGTCGTGGTAATCGCATCGTTAAACGCCGATGTCACATTAAAATTGTGGTATCAGATATTCAAAGTAAAGAGAGGGCGTAATGGGACAAAAAGTTCATCCAACAGGTATGCGCTTGGGCGTGATCGAGACCCATCGTTCGATGTGGTATGCCAATAAAAAGCACTACCCAGGTTTATTATTAAGCGATTTACAAACACGTGAATACTTGCGTGATAAATTGAAGAATGCTTTCGTTAGCCGCATTCAAATCGAAAGACCTGCTAAAAATGCACGTATTACTGTTCATACCGCACGTCCTGGGGTTGTGATTGGTAAGAAAGGTGAAGATATTGAACAATTACGTCAAACCGTTTCAACGTTGATGGGTGTGCCAGTGCACATCAACATCGAAGAAATTCGTCGACCTGAATTAGATGCTTATTTAGTTGCTGAAAGTATCGCACAGCAATTGGAAAGACGCGTAATGTTTCGACGCGCTATGAAAAGAGCCGTGAGTAATGCATTACGATTTGGCGCAAAAGGCGTGAAAATCTGTGTTGCGGGTCGTTTGGGTGGCGCTGAAATTGCACGTACGGAATGGGTTCGCGAAGGTCGCGTTCCGTTACATACTTTCCGTGCTGACATTGATTATGCGACAGCGATCGCCAAAACAACTTATGGAATTATTGGTGTCAAAGTTTGGATTTTCAAAGGCGAAATCTTTGATAAAGATATCACTGCTGGAAGTAATGCCACTACCACCGTGGAACAGCAATAGAGGGCGACCATGTTACAACCTAAACGTACAAAATATAGGAAACAACATAAAGGGAGTAATCGCGGACTCGCTTTACGTGGCAACAAAGTAAGCTTTGGTGATTTTGGTTTGCAGGCAGTTGATAGAGGCCGCATTACGGCTCGTCAAATTGAAGCAGCCAGACGCGCAATGAGCCGTTACGTCAAGCGCGGCGGTAAGATTTGGATCCGCATTTTCCCCGATAAACCGATTACCCAAAAGCCTTTAGAAGTTCGAATGGGCTCTGGTAAAGGTAACGTGGAGTATTGGGTTGCGCAAATCCAGCCCGGTAAGATGCTTTACGAGATCCAAGGTGTTACACGCGAAGTGGCTGAAGAAGCCTTCAAATTAGCTTCAGCTAAGCTTCCTGTTAAAACAGAATTTGTTGAACGGACGGTCATGTAATGAAAGCAAACGAGTTACGACAACAAAATAAATCAACGTTGCAAAATACCCTGAAAGAGCTAGTTAAAAAGCAATTTCAGCTAAAGATGCAACATGGCAGTGGTCAATTAGCAGCTAATACACAATTACGACATGTTCGACGTGATATAGCGCGCGTAAAGACCCTGATGACAGAACTTGATATGAAAGGAAGTAAGGATGAGTAACGCGCAAAACACGTCCGGTACGCTGACGGGTAAAGTGATCAGTGACAAGCGCCAAGCTACCCGAAAAGTTCGGGTTGATTGGTCGCGTCGCCATGCCGTTTACGGCAAGGTGATCAAAGGTCACACGACCTTTCATGTTCATGATCCTGATCATGCGAGTAAGGTAGGAGATTGGGTTGAGATTAAACAAGTCAGGCCAATTTCAAAAACAAAAACTTGGCAATTAGTCCAAGTCGTTGAAAAAGCAGAGTAAGCTGGTTTCTCTTAGCCCGTAGCAATGGTACTATATTCGACCTTTTGGTGGAGTCCATCGCTGTTAGCTAAGACTTGAGTGAGCGGAGAGTGTCATGATTCAGATGCAGACGGTTCTAGACGTGGCAGACAATAGTGGTGCCCGTCGAGTGATGTGCATCAAGGTCCTCGGGGGATCTAAAAGACGTTATGCGGGCATAGGCGATGTTATACGCGTAACTGTTAAAGAAGCTATTCCACGTGGCAAAGTAAAAAAAGGCGATGTATTGCTAGCGGTCGTTGTGCGCACGCGTAAAGGCGTGAGACGTGACGATGGTTCGTTGATCCGCTTTGATGGTAATGCAGCAGTATTGTTAAGCGCTCAAATGCAGCCAATCGGCACTCGTATCTTCGGGCCGGTGACACGTGAGCTTCGTAACAATTATATGAAAATTATTTCATTGGCACCCGAAGTGCTGTGAGTTGAGAGAATTATTATGCGCAAAATTCGAAAAGGCGACAAAGTTCGGGTAACGTCAGGCAAAGATAAAGGGCGCACCGGCACAGTTTTGAAAGTGCTGACTAAGACTGCGCGTCCTGATACTGGCTTATGGATTGTTGTTGAAGGCATCAACATCAAGAAAGAACACGTTAAACCTAATCCGCAAAAGGAACAGCCAGGCGGTATTATCCCGCGTGAAGCTCCTATGCCGGCTTGTAAGGTTTCACTGTTAGATCCTACGACGAATAAGCCCAGCAGAGTGGGTGTTCGAACGGTCAATGGTAATAAAGTTCGATATTTCAAATCATCGAATGAGGTGGTGGATGTCTAAGCGTAAGAGTGCAAAAGCACAAGAAGGCCAAAATCAAAGCACAAGTCGTTTGAAAAAACACTTCCACGAGAAAGTGATTGATGCCCTGGCGAAACAATTTAAGTATGACAATGTCATGCAAGTGCCCCGTATCCAAAAAATCACCTTAAACATGGGTGTGGGTGAAGCCGCTGACGATAAGAAAATTGCTAAAGCTGCGCAAGATAACCTCTCGCAAATCGCTGGTCAAAAAGCAGTTATCACTTTATCCCGTAAATCAGTCGCTGGTTTCAAAATCCGTGATGGTTGGCCTATTGGTTGTAAGGTGACTTTACGCGGCGATCGTATGTACGAATTCCTCGATCGTTTATTAAGCGTTGCTTTGCCTCGTGTGCGCGATTTTCGTGGGTTAAACCCCCGTTCATTCGATTCCAGAGGAAATTATAGTTTAGGGTTGAAAGAACAAATTACTTTCCCTGAAATTGACTATAACCAGGTAGATGCTGTTCGTGGTTTGGACATTACAATTACTACTTCGGCAAAGACCGATGCTGAGGCCTATGCCTTATTGAAAGCTTTTAATTTCCCATTTCGCGAAACAAAAACTGCCGAGGTGAAGACCAATGTCTAGTCAGCGCATGATACGTCGTGAAAAGAAGCGTATAGCTTTGCAAAGACTTTCTGCAAAGCGTAAAGATCTTCGCCAACAGCTGAATGATCCCGCTTTAGATATCGATGCAAAATTTGAAATTCTCGCCAAGCTTGAAAAAATGCCACGTGATTCAAGCTATGTGCGTTTGTCACGTCGCTGCAAATTAACTGGCAGGGTGCGTGGTGTTTATCGCAAGTTCGGCTTATGCCGTAATGAGCTTCGCAGACGAGCAATGTCAGGCGAAGTTCCTGGATTAGTTAAGTCAAGCTGGTAGCTTTAAGGAGAACATCATGAGTATGCAGGATCCTATCGCGGACATGTTGACGCGGATCCGTAACGGACAATCTGCTAATTTAGCAGATGTTTCGATGCCTTCTTCTAAGATTAAAGTGGCAATTGCAAATGTATTGAAAGACGAAGGGTACATTGCTGATTTTGCGATTGAAGACAGTGAAGGCAAAAATTCGCTCAAAATATTTTTAAAATACTTCAATAACAAACCGGTTATTGAAATGATTAAACGAGTGAGCCGTCCGGGCTTACGTCAGTTCACCTCTGCGCGTGAAATGCCAATTGTCATGGACAACTTGGGTATTACGATTGTTTCAACCTCGCAAGGTGTGATGACAGGACGTTCAGCAGTTGCAAAAGGACAGGGCGGTGAAGTCCTGTGCTATGTGGCGTAAGAGGTAGAAAATGACATCAAGAGTCGGAAGATTACCCATTAATGTCCCCAAAGGTGTTGAAGTGCGCGTCGCAGACAATACCGTTGTCATTAAAGGGGCAAAAGGGGAACTTAAACAGCCGTTACACGATGCTGTTAAGGTTCAGTTTGAAGATCAGCAGATTAAAGTTACAGCTGTTGAAGGAATGGTTAATGCAATTGCGATTTCAGGAACCACTCGCGCAATTTTGCAGAATCACGTAACAGGCGTCTCGGAAGGGTTTACCAAAAAATTAACACTCGTTGGCGTAGGTTATCGTGCACAGTTAGCAAAATCTAAAGATGGTCGCCCGATGTTGAATTTAACCTTGGGTCTTTCCCATCCGGTGACTTATGTTGCTCCCGCGGGTATTAACCTCGCTGCGCCAACATTCACTGAAATTGAAGTGACTGGCATCGACAGACAATTGGTCGGACAAGTTGCTGCAGATATTCGTGGTATTTGTGGTGGATTACGTAGCCCAGAACCTTATAAAGGTAAAGGCATACGTTATGCGGATGAAGTGATTATTTTGAAAGAAACCAAGAAGAAATAATTAGGTGAGAGACAATGAATAAAAAGCGTATCGCGCGTATTAGAAGATCGCAGCGCACTAGAGAGCACATTAAGCGATTGGGGGCTGAGAAAGGCACGGTACGTTTATGTATTGGTCGCTCAGCTAAGCATATCTTTGCTCAATTAATCGCTCCTGTTGGCGGTAAAATATTGGCTTCTGCAAGCAGTCTAGAGAAAGCGATTAAAGATTCTGCAAAGGGTGAAGAAACAAAAACCGACCTATCTAAACTCGTAGGTAAGTTGTTAGCCCAAAGAGCAAAGGAAGCAGGTATTGATTCTGCAGCTTCAGATCGTTCTGGATATAAATTCCATGGACGTGTTGCAGCGTTAATACAATCAGCAAATGAACATGGTTTAAAGGTTTAAAGGTTGGCAATCATGGCATCAAAACAAGACCAAAAGACCGATGGTCAATATGAAGAAAAATTAATCGAAGTACGTAGAACCGCAAAGGTAGTTAAAGGGGGCCGTATATTCGGTTTCTCAGCATTGACTGTAGTTGGTAATGGTAGCGGTCGTATTGGTATTGGTCGTGGTAAAGCACGCGAAGTACCTGAAGCGATCCGCAAAGCCATGGAAAATGCCCGACGCAATTTGGTCGAAATTCCAATGCAAGGTACTACTGTACACCATACCATCGTGGCCTCACATGGCGCTTCAAAAGTATTTATGAAGCCTGCTTCTGAAGGTACCGGTATTATTGCTGGCGGTGCAATGCGCGCGATATTTGAAGTTGCGGGCATTCACAATATTTTGGCGAAGTGCTACGGGTCAACAAATCCAGTTAACATTGTTCGTGCAACAATGAAAGGGTTGGCTGGTTCGCATTCTCCGCAGGCAGTTGCTGATAAACGTGGCAAAACAATCGAAGAAGTGACAGGTGAAGCCAATGGTTAAAGCAAAAGCAACCGAATCTAAAAAAACCTTATCGGTAACGTTGACCAAAAGCTTGGCTAAACGTTTACCAAATCAGCTTGCAAATGCACATGGCTTAGGGCTTAAACGAATTCACCAAACCGTTAGCCTCCAAGACACACCGGCGATTCGCGGTATGATTAATAAAATTTACTTTATGGTCAAAGTTGAGGAAGCATAATGAAACTCAATACGATTTGTGCAGGCGAGGGCGCTAGAAAGGTAGGAAAGCGTTTAGGACGTGGTCCTGGCAGTGGTAAAGGTAAGACCTGTGGCAAAGGTCACAAAGGTCAAAAAGCTCGTGCTGGTGGTTATCATAAAGTGGGATTTGAAGGCGGTCAGATGCCTTTGCAGCGCCGCTTGCCTAAATTTGGTTTCCGTTCACGTAAAGCGTTAACGTTCAAAGAGATCCGTCTCAGCGAATTGAAAAAAGTTGAAGGTAAAATCGTTAGCATGCAAACCTTGCTCGATTGCGGATTAATCTCTGCCAATATAAAGCGTGCAAAGATTATTTTGAGCGGCGATTTAACCCATGATGGCCTAACTATTTCAGGTGTGGGTATTACAGCGGGCGCTAAAGCCGCCATTGAAGCCAAGGGTGGCAAAGTAGAGGCTTAATAACCAATGATAGGTTCTGGAAAAAATCAATCGAGTGGACTGGCGGAACTCAAACAGCGGCTCTGGTTTGTGCTGTGGGGTTTGATTGTTTTTCGTATTGGCGCGCATATTCCTGTACCGGGAATTAACTCCGCTCGTTTGGCAGAAATTTTTGCTAACAGCCAAAATAGCATTATTGGTATGGCAGGCGTTTTCTCGGGTGGCGCATTACAGCGTTTATCCCTATTCGCGCTGGGTATCATGCCGTACATTTCTGCTTCCATTATCATGCAGCTCATGACAGTTATCGTGCCTTCTCTTGAGCAATTAAAGAAAGAAGGCGAGATGGGTCGGCGCAAAATTTCCCAATACACGCGAGTGGGAACATTGTTGCTAGCGACTTTCCAAGCTTTTGGAATGAGTAAGTTTTTAGTGAGCTCTGGAACCACGCTGTATAGCGGTATGATGTTCCATGTAACCACGGTGATTACATTGGTTACTGGCACGATGTTCCTAATGTGGTTGGGTGAGAAAATCACAGAAAGAGGCGTGGGTAACGGTATCTCACTCATTATCTTTGCAGGTATTGCATCGGGTTTACCCAGTGCGATTGGTAATACTTTTGAGCAAGTCAGACAAGGCAATATGAACGGCTTAGCGTTGATTGCGTTATTGCTTGTTCTATTAGGGATCACTGCCTTTGTGGTTTTTGTTGAGCGCGGTCAAAGAAGGATCACGGTTAACTATGCAAAACGCCAGCAAGGTCGTAAGATGTATGCGGCGCAGCAAAGCCACTTGCCCTTAAAAATAAATATGGCAGGTGTGATACCGCCGATTTTTGCTTCAAGCTTAATTTTGTTCCCAGCCTCAATTAGCCAATGGTTTGGTGGGGATAATAAAGCAACATGGGTTACTGAAATTGGTATGGCCTTACAGCCCGGTCAGCCGCTTTATATTTTGCTGTTTGCTAGCGGTATTATTTTCTTCTGTTTTTTCTATACCGCATTGGTATTTAACCCAAAAGAAACGGCTGATAACCTTAAGCGTTCAGGGGCTTTTGTACCCGGTATTCGCCCCGGGGATCAAACCGCAACTTACATCGATACCGTGATGACAAGATTGACGTTAGTGGGTGCACTTTACATTACCGCGATTTCGATTTTGCCAGAGTTTTTAGTGTTAGCTTGGAAAGTGCCATTCTATTTTGGTGGTACCTCTTTGCTGATTATCGTTGTTGTAATTATGGATTTTATTGCCCAAATTCAAGCGCATTTGATGTCCCAGCAATACGAGTCTTTAATGCGGAAGACTAACTTAAAGGGGCGTAGCGGTGGTCCTGGTGGGTTTGGGTTGTTTAAATAATTTAGGGTGAGAGTGTTATGAAAGTACGTGCATCGATTCGCAAAATGTGCAAAGGCTGTAAAGTGGTCAGCAGAACAAAGCGCAATAAAAAAGCGTTATTTGTTATCTGTAAGGAAAATGCTCGCCATAAGCAGCGCCAAGGTTAGGACTGTTGCTCTTGGTGCTATGCCGAGAGTACCTTAAGTTTCTAAAAAAATTGATTTTTTTTCATAGGTGCAGTAGTCTGTTGCGTCTACAAGCGCCGGGGTCTATTAGGAGTCTTTCATGTCTGTGGTCCGAATTCAGAATGTGCCACTAGAGCCGAATAAGCACATTTGGGTTGCTTTACAAAGCGTTTATGGGATCGGTAAAACCCGATCGCTTCATATTTGCAAAACAATTAGTCTTCCAACTAACACCAAGGTGAAAGACTTAGATGAAGATACTGCGCGTCGTTTACAAGACGCGGTGAGTGGATATACGACAGAAGGTGATCTGCGTCGTGAAATTTCCATGCGTATCAAGCGACTGCGTGATGTAGGTTGTTATCGTGGCAAACGTCATCGTTCAAGACTTCCTGCACGTGGTCAGCGTACACGCACCAATGCAAGAACCTGTAAGGGTCCACGCGGAAACAGAATTAGCAAAGACGCTGGTAAGGCGAAATAGTAATGGCAACAGAAAGCACACAACAAACTGAAGAAGAAGGTTCATCAGGCGTTATCACCGGAGAAGGTGGAGCTGCAGGTTCTGAAGGCGCTGCAGGTTCTGAAGGCGCTGCAGGCGCTGGTAAGTCACGGTTAAAGAGAAAATCAAAGCGCATGATCAGCGATGTGATCGTTCATGTGTATGCATCCTTTAACAACACACTGATAACCGTTACTGACGTCAAAGGTAATACCCTATCTTGGGCAACAGCTGGTGGCTGTGGCTTTAGAGGTTCACGTAAAAGTACCCCCTTTGCAGGTCAGGTTGCAGCAGGTAAAGCCATTCAAAAAGCGAAAGAGCTTTATGGTGTAGAGTCTGCTGAAGTGCGAATTTATGGTCCAGGACCTGGTCGCGATGCCTCAGTGCGTGCAGTTCGTGATTTTGTATCTATTACCGCTATTTTCGATGTCACAGGCATACCTTTCAATGGTTGCCGTGCGCCTAAGCAACGTCGAGTATAAATTTAAGAGAGAGTTAACATGGCGAGATATACCGGCCCAACATGCGTGTTATCCCGAAGATACGGGAAAGACTTAGATTTTAAAACGCGTGATCTTGAATCAAAATGTAAGTTAAGCACACGTCCAGGCCAACACGGCGCGACGCGTAAGCGCGAAACTCCTTACGGTTTGCAGCTTACTGAAAAACAAGCTCTCAAGTACAAATATTGCTTACTTGAAAGACAATTTAGAAAAGTATTTAAAGAAGCCGCTCGTCATAAAACATCAACAGGTGTTTTATTGTTGCAAATTCTCGAATCTCGCTTAGACAACGTTGTTTACCGTATGGGATTTGCAGCGACAAGAAAAGAAGCTCGTCAATTGGTCTCACACAAAGCCATTTTCGTTAATGGTAGCTGTGTCAATGTGCCTTCTTATCAGGTTCAACCAACCGATAAAATTTCAATTCGCGAACGTGCTCGCGAGCAATCTCGTATTCTGGATGCTTTAAAGCAAGCTGAAGATAGAGGTTGGGTTGATTGGGTTCAGGTTGATGCAAAACAGTTGACCGGTGAATATAAGCGGGTACCTGATCGTGATGAGTTACCCTCTGATATTAACGAGCAGTTGGTCGTTGAGCTCTATTCTAAATAATCCTTAACCGGAGGAAGGTTGCATGCAACGTGCTGTGGCAGAATTTTTAAAACCCCGATCGATCATTGTTCAAGACAGAGGTCGTAATCAAGCAAGAGTAACATTAGAACCTCTTGAGCGTGGCTTTGGGCATACCTTAGGTAATGCATTGCGTCGCATTTTACTCTCCAGTATGCCAGGTGCAGCGGTTGTTAAAACAAAAATCGAAGGTGTATTACATGAATACACCACCATCGAAGGCGTTCAAGAAGACGTCATCGAAATTCTGCTCAATCTCAAAGACATTGCTTTTAAAATGTTGGGTGATAGCAGAAGTGAAGTGGAACTACGTTTAGAGAAAAATGGCGCAGGTCCCGTTAAAGCAGGTGATATACAGTTAGATTCTAATATTGAAATTGCAAATCCTGAGCATGTGATAGCAAACATCACTTCCCCTCATGGCAAGATCAAAATGGTTTTAACAGTGGCTCGCGGCCGTGGCTATGAACCTGTTACTATCCGCAAAACCGGTGAAATCGTTGAAGCGGTATCCATTGGTCATTTGCAAGTGGATTCCTCATTTAGTCCTGTGCGTCGCGTTACTTATAACGTTGAGCGTGCACGTGTTGAGAACCGTACCGACTTAGACAAGCTTATTATCGACATTGAAACCAATGGTACATTGGATCCTGAAGAAGCGATCCGTCGTTCTGCTACTATCTTGGCAGAACAGTTATCGGTTTTTGTTGATTTGAAAGGCCAAGAGCGTCCAACGGAAACGAAAAAAGAAGTGGGTATTGATCCTATCTTGTTGCGTCCGGTTGATGAGCTTGAGTTAACTGTGCGATCAGCAAATTGCTTGAAAGCCGAAAATATTTACTACATCGGTGATTTAATCCAACGCACCGAAATGGAATTACTAAAGACACCTAATTTGGGCAAAAAGTCTTTAACTGAAATTAAAGATGTTTTAGCTGCTAAAGGTTTATCTTTAGGAATGAAATTAGAAGGCTGGCCTCCAGCTGGTTTAGAAAAGAAAGAACCAATAACGAATAGTTAAGCGCCTATAGGTAGAAACAATGCGTCACAGAAAATCGGGTCGTAAATTAAATCGTACAAGTAGTCATCGTAAGGCGATGTTTCAAAATATGGCCGTTTCCATTATGCGTCATGAATTGATCAAAACCACGTTGCCTAAAGCTAAATCTTTACGTGGTGTGGTTGAGCGATTAATCACCTTAGGTAAGACAGATTCCGTTGCTAACAGACGTCTCGCGTTTAATCGTCTGCGTGACAGAGAGATCGTGACCAAATTGTTTACCGACATTGGTCCACGTAATGCGTCACGTCCAGGTGGTTACTTGCGGATCATCAAGTGCGGTTTCCGTGCGGGTGACAACGCGCCTATGGCTTATGTTGAAATGGTTGAGCGCCAAGCGGCTGCTGAATAAACAGATGTCTCAATAAAAAAGCCAGGTTAAGCCTGGCTTTTTTTTATCTGCTGAAAGTTATTGTGGCCTTGGAGCCGCCTGCGCGACGGGATTAATGCCGTAAAGAATACTGGCCAAGGCTTGCTCTAAATTGAAAGCAGGCGTATTAAACATCCCTTCTTGCATGCCGCCAGCGGCAACGGTACGTGTTGCAGGCGTAGGCACTTGTGATTGGGCGATTGCCGCTGTGATAGCGTCTTTATTTTTTTCCATCAGCGAAGGAAGTTCCTTAATCGCCATATCCTTGGCTGACGCTTCATAATTTTTCTTAAATTCAGGTGTCATCATGTTGAATATATCAGGGCGCTGTTTTTTCCAAGACTCAATAAATTGTTCAACTTTCTGATCAATGACTTTCTCAAAAGTTTTGGCTAGTTTTTGGTATTCTGGGTTTAATAGCGGCAGGCCTTTATCTTTTAGTATGGCTGTGATCAGTTGCACGGGGGTTTGTACTTTATAGCGGTCGTAACCGTATTGGAGTCCTTTTCCAATTAAACAGAGTCCGCCCAAAGCAATCGCTTCGCCTACAAACGGCAAACCGGTTTTTGTTTCAATGGCACATGCAACATTGCTCAGCGCATTACGCGAAAGAAATAAGGAACCTACTGCCGTGACGAAATTGCCAGAGGTGACAACCGGTAAAAAGGCGGTGAATTGATTAATACTAAAAGTGCCATTGGTGTAATTATAGACAAAGTCACCACAAACGCCGTACATCGACATAAAAACCTCTCAAATTGAAAATGGCTAGAAATTTATAAAGCCAATACATTCGACGGATTATAGAGCCATATGTTAATCAAACAACTATTTTCGCAATGAAGCTGATGAACGCGCTTTATTTTCAGTATCAGCGGTATTTAGAGCGGCTACTTTATGGGGAGTAGTTTGCTTAAAGAGGGGTAAAAAGGTGTTAGGTTGTGCATTTTTAGCGATTTTGTGCTGATAGACTGCGGTGATCATCCCTTGCGTAAACAGATATTTTTCAGCATTGTTAAGCCAATATTGGCAAGTATTCACTAAAGCTTGTAGTTGCATGACCGTGGTAACGGCATCAAAGACTGGGAAAGCGTTGATACAAGCCTGCCAAAAGACTTGGCTATGATTGGCGATCTCGCCTAGCTGGGTTAATTCACCTAATAGCGAGCTGCCTGAAATGCGCAAAGTAGAAAGCTGTAGTACCATGATAAAGCCTTGCAATACAATTAATACGCCTACTAAAGCATAATGAAAGTATCGATACGCTGTAGTATGGCGCTGATTGAAGGCTCGCAGTTCATAGTGATCTTGTAAGGTAGAAAGCAATTCACTCAATGAGGGTAAGACGGTTGCTTTGATCAGTTCTTGCGCCAGAAGGCTAGCAACGCCCAAGACACTGGCGCCAGATAAAGCGGCAATGATCACCGCAGCATAACAAAAAACATGCTGTGCGGTTTCATAGCGATGAGAT
>JBFWUT010000023.1:0-40605 GCA_050247135.1 Candidatus Berkiella sp. | reverse complement strand
CCCTTTATAATAGAATAGCATGCAGACTTTGGGTAGCAACCACAAAGACATCTCGTTGCGTCCAGTCACTGGACACCGCACAATTAGCGTCACTTACCGCCCAGTCACTGGACAGCTCCTCTTTGGGATCCCTATCGAATTGAATAGCACGCAGACTTTGGGTAGCAACCACAAAGACATCTCGTTGGGTCCAGTCACTGGACACCGCTCAATTAGCGTCACTTACTTTGTCGTCCAGCGACTGGACATTAGGCTCATTGAATTCTGATCGCGCATCATTAAAAACACAGAAGTATTTTTTTGTGTGTGAAATATTGTGTGAAATTTAAGGAGGTATTTCTTTGTATGTAATTTTCATTAACAATAAAAAATAAAAATATTATATTTCAAAATTAAAATATAATATTTTCCCTGGTGATTATTATATTTTCTATAAATATCAGGCTTTTTGATTTTAATTTATTTTCGAAATTTGCTTTTATTTTGATTGGCTATAAGATCAAATAACTTATAGCGCATTTGGAACAATAAATATTGATTTATAAATAAGATACTAATTAATAGGGCGCCACATAAAAAATAAGCCCAGACAAGCTGGGCTTATTTGAATTTATTGTAACGCCAAGAGACGAAACAATCATTCCGGTAAAATGATTCTAGTTTATTCGTTTCTTGGCGTCAAAAGGATTCATCCCAAGAAATGAATAGTTATGCTATTGACAAAAAATCACCACAGATTCTATCGCTAGCGTCAGGCAGGGTAGGGGAGTGGGTCGAGTCTTCATGGAAATGGCTAGAAAGGCTACGCTCTGCTGTTCTATTGCGCTTTCAAGAACAAAGTCGCCAATCATCAAGAGCAATGAGATTTGAGCAACGCGAAGCAATAAGTGAAATTTTGAAGGTTATATTTCAGTATCTCGATCTAAACACTATGTGTGTTGGGGTTTATCATCGTGAAACTGACACTTTTGTACATCTCAGTTTAGATTTTATTGCCAAAAAATCTGGCTTACATATTCGCAGAGCACAAAGAGCTATGAGCTGGCTATACCACTCTGGTTATATTGTGGGTTACCGTCAGTCTTTTTATGATATCGATACTGAAGAGTATTATCACAAACCATCCATTAGAAGAGTTAATTCTAAACTACTATTTGATTTGGGCATTACAGAGTTTGCATTACAAAGGGCAAGAACTCGCTCAAAGCGAAGATTTCAGGATGTGTTGCTAAAATCCTTGTCAACTCAAAAACAACCCCAGTTTAAACCAACAATTGAAGTGTCCAATATAAATAGTCTTATAAAAGGGGTTACCGAAGCTTTTGCATTACCTAAAAACCCAAAGCCTTTACAGCCACCTTCCATTTATAACGAAAAACTTAAAAAATTAATGAACTTGATGCCTAATTTAACGCTTCATGAAGCACAACGCATGCTTCCCAGCCCCACTTAATGAATCATCGAAAGCATTTTACGCCAAAGATCTACCTCTAATTAAAATTCACACTCCATTCAAACTATATTTTATATTTCAATCAACCTAAATTGATTTTTAATTCCCTAATTATCTATTTAGTTGTGCTATCTGTGGATATCTAATTGAGTAAAACATGTTGTTCACAATTTATCCCGGTTAAGTGTCGTGCTTAAGTGTGTTGTATTATCTAATCTCTAAACATATAAAAAATACTTTTAATAAATACAAAGAGCAGAAGATAAGATCGCTTTGCAGATTAATATCGTTTTAAAATAAATCAATTTGTTGCTCTTCGACATCGTTACTATTCGCTTCATTAGGAGCGGAGGAAGTAGTTGATACTTTTTGATTAACCCTATCTAAGGGATCCAAAGTTAAGGTTTCAATTTTTTGTTCCAAGGTGGATACCTCATGATTTATGGAACTTAAGTTTCTTTCGATGATGGCAGGGCACTTTTCTAGTCGTTTTTTGATGGCAAATAAAAGCTTGGTTACAGGCCAACCACCTGCAGTTACCATAAAAGCTTCTCGCTTTTTAAGATGTCGAATTTCAGAGTCCATTACAACGAATTCCTGGCGCCTCTGGTGGCTTAACGTAACGCCGTCACGCATTTGATGTGCCCCCATGGAATATCCTTCTCTAGCCTCTAAAAATTCAGCCCTACCAAGCTGCTCTGCAGCCCATTTGGCAGAATGATTGTTATTGGTAGAGAAGAAGAGGGAGGTGCCGAATAAAGATACCAATACTTCTGCTGCTTTATCGCCATATAAGTCGCGTAGCTGATGAATATCTTGTATAGCCCCTACAAAGCAGGCACCATAGCCACGACCTCTGGACAAAACCGGCTCTAAACTAGGTAAACGTTGCAAACTGGCAAGCTCATCAAAGAAGAACCATAATCTGCGGTTACGACTTTCTTCAAGACTTAGCAATGCATTGACTGCTAATTCAAGCCATAAAGAGATAAGAGGCTTTAGGGTATCAGCAAGGCGTTGATTTGAAGAAATGAAGAGCCAGGAATCATCTTTGTCATTGTTAACCCAATCACGAATAACAAAGGAAGGGGTTTGAGGCTCATCTTTAAGGTACATAAGAGATTTGCAGTAGGTAACTAAGGTGAGGATCACAGAGCGAGTACCCTTTTCTAAATCTTTGCCAACCATGGCACTTCCCAGGGTGCCTTGAAGTAACGATTCCACTTCCTTTAAATCACTACAAAACAAATGATGGATCAATTCTTTCATTCGCGGGTCTTGTCGGCGCTTAAACTGAGAGGCGGTAATCGCCAGCAAGGTCCTGGCAGCCTTAGTCCAAAACGATTCAGCGCTTGCTGAAATATCAGGAACAATGGCGGAAGCCATCGAATCATAATCAGTTAAGGCATTACATTCTTGCCAAAGATTCCAAGAAGGGCTTCTTTCGTCTAACGGATTGAGAATGATATCTTTGCCTTCACGATAATAATGGGGGATAAAGGCACCCTTGATGTCATACACCAATGCTTTTTGACCAGCCTGTCTTACCTGAGACAATAATTCATGCGTGCAGACTGATTTACCCCCACCAGGGGACCCACATAACAAAATATGCTGGGTCTCAGCATCCTTAGGTAAAGGAACACCGCTTAAAGTCCAACGTGACGCTTGACGGGCTCTTTTAACTATCCGTTTATATTCATGAGGGGTGGCAAGTGTTGCTCCCCGTAATATTTGTTGTTGACTTCTCATTGCTCCAAATCTGGTTAGCAGCCAAGCAACGAGTAAGGCAATTATCCATGATGTTAAAGCGGAAACTTTAAGAGACCACCAAAATGCACCCCTGCTAAGCAGCAGTTGTTGTCTTATGGGAGGGGAGGATAGCAGCTGTTTAGGCGTGTAGCGATGAAAATGACCATAGGGGTCTTTGTGCTTAAGAACTTTAGGACAATAGGCATTACCTTGGCAAAGAAAAGCTTTAACGCCTTGAGCCAATAAGTAACGCTCATAGGGTTTGGTTTGATAAACCCAAAGTAGGGTGGTGAATAGCATAAAAACAATTAGGCTGATTTTAAAAAATCGAACCAGCACTTGCCAAAACATGTGGATGCCATGAAGCTGAACTTGGCCGCCACGGGTGAAATTTAGGAAGGCAGACATTCAGTTTCGACTTCTAAGGCTAGTGTCTTTCGAATGAGGGTTTTGGCGCGCTCTCGAATCAGTTTGCGTTGATCCTGCGAGACAGCTTCTTGTAAAAGCAATAGTGATTCCGTCACACATTGAATTAATAATTTTTGCGCGATAGGAAGCTCCTCAGGCAGCTGGTTATTTTCAATACATTGACGCCCTAGTGCCAAGACTTGATTGAGAGCTTCCGAGAAAGAAATTTCCTGCTCATAACAAAACCAATCAAGCCACTTTGACATGTCGGGATTAAATTCTGCTGTTCTAAGAATGTTAGTCATATTCCCCCCCAACGCTTTCAGGGGAGCTTGCAGGGACCTTTTCTTCTTTGCGTGGCTCAAACCCAAAGAGCTCTCTGTCATAGGGTTTAAATAAAAATTTATCTAATTCTAAGAACAGCTTTTCAAGAGAGCCTGCTTTTTGATGTTTGTCTAAGATATACGAGCCTACCAAAATTTTACGGCGAGTTTCGTCTTTACGTTGCTGCATAGCCTCTTTGGCTTTGATATTTTGAATCCGAGCTTCTAGCTGTTCCTTTTTTTTTACTAGGGCATCTAATGTCAGGTTGTTATTCATGAATTCACCAAAGTCAAAGGACAATATCGATATTGTTGCTTACACATCGGGGTGTTTCAAGAAATACCTTATTCAGTTCTGCATAAATTACATTTGTGCATCTAAATCATCAATAGTAATTGACCTGCCCGATCACTCGAAAGAAAAAGTAACTGAGCGAAGCGAAGGGAAAAGAGAACAAAAAGAATTAGAAAAATAATAAAACCGACTCGATCAAGTTAAATAACAAAACAAGCCCGGAGAAACAAAGGGCGCACACTACACGTTCTTCGAACGTCACTGTTGCAAAACCTTTATCCATTCATTACGCTAATCTTCAAGTCAGCATTAAGAAATCAATTCCATGGCGATATTTCATCTCGACGTTAAAAAAGTATCACGCTCCCAAGGCCGCTCCGCCGTTGGCGCTGCAGCTTATAGAGCAGGGGAGCGCATTGTCGATGAGCGTCTTGGAGTAGCATTTGATTACTCAAATAAGAAGGGGGTAACCTTTTCTGAAATAATGGCGCCTGCCAATGCCCCAGAGTGGGTTAAAGACAGAACGCAACTCTGGAATGCCGTTGAAGCCGCTGAGCAACGTAAAGACTCGCGGTTAGCTAAAGAAGTTTTAGTAGCGCTGCCTAATGAATTGTCGCAAGAGGAGCGAGCCGATTTAATTAAAAGTTATTGCCAAGCTCAATTTGTTGATAAGGGCATGATAGCTGATATCAATATTCATGAAGACAACCCAGAGAACCCGCATGCCCATATTTTGTTGACCACACGGGAAATTACCCCAGCCGGCTTTGGCTTAAAAAATCGAGACTGGAACAAACGCGAATTAGTATTTGAGCAACGCCGCTCATGGCAGGAGATTGCTAATACCCATCTTCATCTGGCAGGTCACGATACACGAATTGATTGCAGGAGCTTGCAAGAACGTGGGATAGATTTAGAGCCAGGGTTACATTTGGGACAGGCGCCTCATAATGCTGCAAGCCGGGGGCAGGGTGATGACTTTATGCGCTTTATCGATCATATCGATATTTTGCGTGCTAATGGTGAAAGGGTTATTCGTGATCCGAATATTGCCTTGGAGAAACTTAGCCAACAACAATCTGTCTTTGATGAATACGCGATTGCAAAACTGGCCAATCAATATAGCGTTGATCTCGATCAGTACAATGAAGTACTGACTGCCATTAAAAGTGCCAAGCAGTTGGTTGCCTTAGGCGAAAATGAATATGGTAAATCAACTTTTACCACCAGCAAGATGATTGAAATGGAACATCATATGCTCAATCAAGCCTATGAACTCCACAGTAAGCAAGGGCACACCGTTACTCTAGAGGCGGCTACCCAAGCGGTTAGCTCATCAAATCTGAATGAAGGGCAACGCACAGCCTTTAATCACATTATTAATAGTGGGGATTTAAAAATCGTCACCGGTTTTGCCGGTACCGGCAAAAGCACCTTAATGAATGTCGCACGGGAAGCCTTTGAAGGCTCTGGTTATAAGGTGAGAGGTGCTTGTTTTAGTGGTATAGCAACTAAGGGCTTAGAAAGGGAAGCAGGGATTAAAAGTACCACCGTAGACGCATGCTTGTTGCAATGGGAGCAGGGGAGGGAGCGATTAAACAAAAACGATGTGCTAGTAATTGATGAAGCTGGCATGCTTGGTACGGACAAGATGAATAAACTATTAGGGCACGCCAATAGTGAAGGTGCTAAAGTCATCTTGGTGCACGATCCAGAACAATTTGGAGCGATTGACGCGGGCGCACCTTCTCGTGCAATAGCCATGCGTTTTGGGGAAGTCGTATTAACCGAAGTAGTTCGTCAACGCAATCCTGAAATGTGTCGTGCGACTTATGAATTTGCGACCCAGAAAACTGAAAAGGCGTTAAGTCGTTATGAGAAACTGGGCGCGCTGAGTATGACAGCTGCCGATGAATGCATCGCCCGGAAGATGATGATAGAAGCCTGGGCAAGCGACAGGCTGGAGGGTAAGTCGCAACTGATGTTGGCCTATACCAATGAAAGTGTGCGGGCATTAAATCAGGCAGCCAGAGAAGTACGTATTGCTGCCGGTGAAATAGAGGAGGGGAGGGCGTTCTCAGTGGCCAAAGGACAGCGTTCTTTTGCCAAAGGAGATGTTGTTTATTTTCTGAAGAACGACAAGCGCCTGGGGGTTCAAAACGGTGCGCTTGGGAAGATTGAATCCATTGAGGGAAGTCATTTTCAGATCAAGGCTAATGATGATGGCCGTATTGTAGGATTAGATATCAGGCATTATAAGCATCTTGATCACGGTTATGCTGCGACCATATATAAAGCCCAAGGTGTCACAATCAATAATGCTTATGTATTAGCTTCAACCTATTTTGATCGCCACTCTACCTATGTTGCTTGTACTCGGCATAAAGAGAAACTTATGGTGTTTGGTCATCAAAAAGAGTTTAAAAACCGAGAGATGATGATGAAAACATTAAGTCGAGAGTGCTCAAAGAGCATGGCGGTAGACTATGCCCAGGCTAGATGGATTAAGCCCCAAAACAAACAGGATCTAAACTTAAACTCTAATCAAGTTTCGCAAAAGCAATTGGCGCAAGAACGACTTGAGATTAAAAAGCTAAAATTACATGTGCTGAATAAGGAATTTTCGTTTGCACGAGCTTATGAATGCTTGAGAGGGTGGTTACAAGGAGTGGTCCAGTTAAGTGATAAGCGGCAAATGCTCTGTTTAACTAAGAATAATCATGTGAAATTAGTACCAAAACATCCGCATCTAGAAAATTATCTTGGGAAAGAGTTGAATATTACGCTTGATAAGAGAGGAGATATTAATAAATGTACTGTTGTAGAGAAAATTGATGGGGAATCGAAGCAACATGATGTTTTAGATCGCGGCATTACAATGACACAAAAAAACAATTCAAAAGAGTCAAAAATTGAAAATCATGTTATTTCAGCTAAACAATCCCTAGGCGATGATTTTAGTATTTAATTTAATTGAACAATTGATTAAAATAGTAATGGTATTTATACCATTATCATCAACAGAATTATAAATTCACAATAAAATCCATCCACCAAATAGCAAGCTTAATAACAAAACATAATTTACCAAAATCTGCATACTTTTGGAAACTATTCGATCAGATCGCTTTATACTTTGATTATTACTTAATTATTATGATCAATTAATAGATAACTAGATGTAATATAAGATAGCTAACTGAGTGTGTAATAAAGAGGATTTTCCCTAGTGTCTTTAAAGCAAATTGCTCAAAGATTCATCAGTAGTACATTTGTGTTCATATCATTTATGTGTTCCAGCGGTATAACCTTGGCTCATAAAAATGAACTTACCTTAGCCGAAGCAGAACAAATAGCTGTTCTTAATGCACCAGAGATTCAGAGTTTGTATGCTCAATCCCAATCCTTAGCAGAGAAATCAGTTGCTGAAGGACAACTGCCCGATCCAAAGCTCATTGCCGGTATTATTAATGTGCCAACGAATACACTTAGCTTTACCCAAGATGACATGACAATGATAGGCTTTGGTTTACAACAAGCTTTTCCTCCTGGACAAACGTTAACTTTTAAATCTCTGCAAACTAAAGCTTTATCGGATGTCCAGTTAAAAAAAATCGAAGAACAAAAAATTAGTATATTACGTAGTGTACGCCAAGCTTGGTTAGATCTTTATTATTGGAGTCATACAATACATATACTGGAAACTAATCAGAAATTGTATAAAGAATTACTGCAAGCGACAGAATCAGAATATAGCACTAATAAAGGGTCTCAATCTGATATATTGCAAGTACAGTTAGAGATGTCACGATTGCAAGATCAAATTACACAAGCAAACCAACAAGAGAAAATAGCACGTACGCAATTGAGTCGCTGGGTGGGAGAACATGCAGAACGTTATCTATCTTCATCATTTTCACTGTGGGCCACCCCGCCATCTTTAGAGTTACTACAAAATAGATTGGAGGCGCATCCAATTCTTACAGCAGATGTTGCGAGCATTGAAGCTGCTCGTTTTGATGTTGCGGCAGCTAGGGAACAATGTAAACCTGGTTGGATGCTAGATGTAAGTTATGGGGTACGTCAAGGTCATTTCACTGATGGGTCTGATCGAACAGATATGTTAACTGCAAATGCGACTATTGATTTACCACTATTTACAAAAAATCGTCAAAGTAGACAACTAAAAGCAAGTGCTTATGAGTTGCAAGCAATGCAATACGATAGACAAGTTCATTATAAGAATTTATTGGAAGATTTAAATACGCGTTATGCTATATGGCAGTCACTATCTCAGCGAGAAGCGATATATGAAGGCCAATTAACAGCGCAAGCAAAACAAAATTCAAAAGTAGCCTTACTTGCATATCAAAATGGGATAGGGAATTTAACAACAGTGCTTCGTGCTTATAGTAATGAACTTGCTATTTATTTAGAAGAAGTGCAAATAAAAATGGAACGTGCCAAAGCAAGAACAGCTTTACTCTATTATGAGGGAGTTCCTGAATGAGAAAAGGGATGCTTGGTTTCATTATTGTAATAGCATTGTTAGTAGGAAGTTTAGTGGGATATTTTATAAGCCTTCATTATAGTGGCATTAGCCAAAACACAAATTCTCAGAAAAAACCGCTTTATTGGATTGATTCCATGGAACCGACAATACATTATCCTGGCCCTGGACAATCACGTATGGGTATGGAGCTTGTTCCTATATATCCTGAACAGAAAGAAGTGCAAGAAAATACGGTCCGTATCTCCCCGACGATAATAAATAATTTAGGGGTACGAACTGCCCCTGTTGAGCAAGGAGCGTTATCTAGACGAATTGAATCGGTTGGTTATGTAGAGCCGAATGAAAATAAAATTATTCATATTCATACCTATGCTGAAGGTTGGGTTAAAAAGTTGATAGTCAAAGCAGCAGGTGAGCAAGTAGCACAAGAGCAATTGCTGTTGCAGTTTTATTCTCCGATGTTAGTTAATGCCCAAGAAGAATTTTTAATTGCATTAGAAAGTGGTAATAACCAATTAATTGAAGCGTCAACCAAAAAACTAAGAACATTTAGAATATCTGAAGTACAGATAGAGCGAATCAAAAAAAATCGAAAAGCTGATCAATTAGTTGAAATTTTTTCTCCTCAAGATGGCGTGATTACTGCATTGAATGTGCGTGAAGGGATGCATGTCACGCCAGAGAACGAAATCATGAGCATTGTCGATCTTACAAGTATTTGGATTATTGCTCAAATATTAGAGCAAGAATCAGGGTGGGTGAAACAAGGACAAGAAGTTTTGGCTAAACTTCCTGCTTATCCTGGAAGGGAATGGAAAGGGCAAGTAGAATATGTTTATCCTGAACTAGACGCAACAACACGTACACTCAAAGTGCGATTTCGATTCAATAATCCTAATGATGTGCTTAAACCTAATATGTATGTAAACATTGCTTTGCTTACTTCACCTAAACTCAATGTTTTAAGCATCCCAAGCGAGGCATTAATTCGCAGTAGTCATGGCAACCGTGTGATTGTTGCTTTGAAGGAAGGTCGTTTTCAAGTGCGTGATGTGACAATAGGGATCGAATCAGATGATCGTATTGAGATTCTTTCAGGATTAAAATCCAATGAAAATATTGTTATTTCTGGACAATTTTTGATTGATTCTGAAGCTAATTTGAAAGCAAGCACCGAAAGAATGAGAGAACCTGAGAATAACAGTAGCGAGTCAATATCTATTGCTGGACAAGGTATGGTCGAAAGCGTTGATGCAACGCATCACATGATAAAGCTAAAGCATGAGGCCATTACGGCCTTGAATATGCCAGCCATGACTATGGATTTTATGGTATCTGCGAAAGTATCTTTAAGCGATATTAAGCCAGGGGATAACATCAAATTTACCTTGGAAAAAATGCAAGATAACCAATTAATCATAATTAACATTCAGCGGCTTGCGAATCAATAAGGCATAATGATGATTGCAGGGGTAATTCGTTGGTCCATCAATAATCGATTCCTTATAATATTATTAGCAGTGCTATTTACTTTTTTAGGTATATATGCCGTTAAAAATTTGCCTGTGGATGCTATACCAGATCTCTCTGATGTAGAAGTTATTATCAGAACAACATTTCCCGGACAAGCACCACAGGTGGTTGAAGATCAAGTGACTTACCCACTAACCACGGCCATGTTAGCTGTTCCGGGCGCTGTTACTGTTCGTGGGGAATCAAGCTTTGGTGATTCGTATGTTTATATTATTTTCAAAGATGGAACAGATCTCTATTGGGCCCGATCTCGCGTATTAGAGTATTTGAGTCAAGTAGCAAGCCGGTTACCTGCTGCTGCTCGAACTGCATTAGGACCTGATGCGACAGGGGTTGGTTGGGTATATGAATATGCGCTTATTGATAGAAGTGGTAAGCATGATTTATCACAGTTGCGTAGCATACAAGATTGGTTTCTCAAATATGAACTTCAGAAAGTACCTGGTGTAGCAGAGGTTGCTACGGCAGGGGGGATGGTACGCCAATATCAAATTACGCTTGAGCCTAATCAAATGCGCGCCTTTGGCATAACAATAAATCAAGTTAAACAAGCAGTAGAAAAAGCTAATCAAGAAGTCGGTGGCTCTGTCTTAGAAATGGGTGAAGCAGAGTACATGGTACGAGCTAAAGGTTACTTGAAATCTATTCGTAATATCGATGAAATACCATTAGCGATGAATAAAAATGGTATTCCTGTGTTGTTAAGGGATATCGCGCATGTGCGATTGGGGCCAGAAAGTCGTCGTGGTATCACTGAGCTTAATGGTGAAGGCGAAGTCGTTGGTGGTATCATCGTCATGCGTTATGGTCAAAATGCCTTAGATACAATTAAAGAAGTTAAAAAGAAACTCAAAGAGCTTAAACCTAGTTTGCCTGCCGGGGTAGAGATAGTTGAAACCTACAATCGTTCGAATTTAATTCAACGCGCTGTTAAGACTTTGTATGACAAGTTAATTGAAGAATTTATAGTTGTATCACTTATTTGCGCAGCGTTTCTATTTCATTTTCGTTCTTTGTTAATCATTATTATTAGCTTGCCGATGGGTATTTTGATAGCCCTGATAATAATGTATTTACAAGGCATTAATGCAAATATCATGTCTCTTGGGGGAATTGCCATTGCAATTGGTGTGATGGTTGATGCTGCTATCGTTATGATTGAAAATGCCCATAAACACCTTGAACATGAAACTGTTACGGAAGGAAATCGATGGCAAATAATTCAACAATCAGCCATTGAGGTTGGACCGCCGGTATTTTTCTCATTATTGATAGTCATGATTAGTTTTTTACCAGTGTTTACATTACAAGCCCAGGAAGGAAGGTTGTTCATTCCTCTTGCTTATACCAAAACTTATGCAATGGCTGCCGCAGCTGGGCTGTCGATAACGTTAGTGCCTGTACTAATGGGATATTTAATACGAGGCAAAATAAAGCCGGAGCTCCAAAATCCTTTAAACCGCATCCTTTCTCAAATATATCGTCCTTTATTGCAATTGGTGTTGAACGTACCTAAAACCATTATCACTATTGCAGTTGTGCTCGTAATGGTCGGCTTTTGGCCGCTCCTTCATTTAGGATCTGAATTTATGCCTGAAATGGATGAAGGTGATTTGCTATATATGCCCACGACATTTCCGGGGATCTCAATTGGTGAAGCACAGCATCTGTTGCAACAAACCGACAAATTAATAATGACAGTACCAGAAGTGAAAACAGCATTTGGCAAGATAGGACGTGCTGAAACAGCTACCGATCCAGCTCCTTTATCCATGATAGAGACTACAATTCAGTTCAAGCCTAAAAATGAATGGCGCAAAGATTTTACTTTCGAAAAAATTCGTCATGAATTAGAAGATAGAACAAAATTGCCAGGATTATCCAATGCATGGGTAATGCCTATTCGTACACGGATTGATATGCTAGCAACAGGGATAAAAACTCCTGTCGGAGTGAAGGTGTCCGGTCCTGATTTGGAAATGATTCAAAAAATTGGTGAACAAATTGAGAAAGTTCTCAAAAGGATCCCTGGGACGGTATCAGCATTTGCTGAACGCGTTGCAAGTGGGCGTTATGTCGATATAGACATAGATCGCCTAAAAGCAGCACGCTTTGGTTTGAATATTGAAGATGTACAGGAAATTGTTCAAACGGCAATTGGGGGCATGGAAATTACCCAAACAGTGGAAGGAAGAGAGCGTTATCCCGTTAATTTGCGTTATCCTCGTGAACTAAGGGATTCTATAGAAAAATTACGACTACTTCCAATTGTAACACCATCGGGGGCTACAATTTCGCTTAGTGATGTTGCAAAAATTGAAATCCAGGAAGGTCCAGATGTCATTAAAAGCGAAAACGCTCGTTTAAATGGCTGGATTTATATCGATATTGCTGGTCGTGATTTAGGCTCTTATGTTAATGAAGCCAAAGAGAAAGTAAAGAGCCAAGTAAAAATACCGCCTGGATATTCTGTTGCATGGTCTGGTCAGTATGAATATTTGGAGCGTGCTAAAGAGCGTTTAATTATTGTTGCCCCATTTACTTTATCTATAATCGCTTTGTTAATTTATCTTAATTTTCGTCGATTTACTGAAGTATTGATAATAATGGCTGCAGTACCATTTGCTCTTGTAGGTGGTATATGGTTCCTATATTTTCTTGAGTATCACTTATCTATTGCCTCAGCAGTTGGATTTATTGCGCTTGCAGGAGTCGCAGTAGAAATTATTGTTGTTAAGCTTGTTTATCTTCATCAGGCCCTTGCAAAGAGGCAAAATATAATCAAAAAAGAACAACGTGAATTAACGATTGAAGATATTCGTGCTGCAATCGTAGAAGGCGCGTTGCTTCGACTAAGGCCAATTGTAATGACTACCTTAGCGATCATTGGGGGCTTGTTGCCTATTATGGTAGTAGGCGGAACCGGATCAGAAGTGATGAGAAGGATAGCAGCACCTATGGTAGGAGGTATGCTTACAGCAACTTTATTAGCATTGATTGTATTGCCAGCAATTTATTTATTATGGAAGCAAAATACTCTTCTAAGGAATTAAGCCATTCAGTTAAGAATATACAGATTAAGGGTCGAGTCATTTTACATAACGCTTGAGAAGCGTTACAAATTATAATTTCACTTCTTGAGAAAATTCATAAAGCAACATCGACTACTGTTCAAGTATACACCTATTAGATTGCAAAATAAGAATTCAAAATAGTATATTAAATAACATAATTACAATGGACTATATTTGAAATTCGATATTAGAACGGTTATTCTAAATATTGGAATATTCATTCTCATTTAAATGATGCCAAAAAAAATACTACCAATATTATGCGAGAAAGCACTCGATAACACATTGCAGATTTTCTGGGAAAGAGGGTATTTCAATACATCAATTGAAGACATTATTGAGGCTAGTGGTTTTAATCGAGCCGCGATCTATAAGTATTTTGGCGGAAAGCATGGGATCTTTATTGCTATGCTTGAACGATACCAAAAAAAAATAACTGATCCATTTACAGCTTCACTTCGAAACAAAAATATTGGTATTGAGGGGATTCAAGTATTTTTTGAACACTTTATTCAGTTCAATGAGCCATCGGATTTTCCTTACGGCTGCTTTCTTATAGCAACAGCATCTGATCTCCCTTCGCATGACGATGAGATTGTGGTAATTATTAAGAAATTTATTGATAAGCTACATATACTGTTCTATAACATTCTAAGTACTGCACAAAACCAAGGATTACTAAGATCAAAGATTGATTGTAACTCAGTATCACATTTCTTAGTTGGGAATTTATTTGGAATTATGACCCTGTACAGAACTCAAGTTCCTAAGAAAATTATTAAAAGTCATGTTAAGCATATTGTAAATTTTCTTTCATCTATTAAATGCATTACACACATATAACATCTTTAATTAAGGACGAAAACAGATGAAAAACACCAAAAGAATTGTTAAATCTGCAATTAAAAGTGTGTTGGCTTTAACTGCTGTCAGCACTATATTTTCAACAACAAATGCCTTTGCTGAACAAGAAACAGAAAAATGTTATGGCGTGGTGAAGGCAGGGATGAATGATTGTGAAACCTCAAATCAATCTTGTGCAGGTTCTGCATTGAAAGATGGACAACCAGATGCATTCGTCTTTATGCCTAAAGGGCTCTGTGAAAAAATTGTAGGAGGAAGCTTGAAGCCAATAACTAAAACAGAGACTAAGTAATGGAATTGAATTCATTGCAATACACGGACCGTAACGCTAAATCAGTTCCAATTAAAACCGGTGTTGGTCTTAGATCTGTCCATTACAAAGAAATTATTGAAACGCGTCCCGACATTGGATGGTTTGAAATTCATAGTGAAAATTATTTTGGCGCTGGTGGTCAACCGCTACATTATTTAGATCAAATTAGTTCCAATTATCCATTAAGCATTCATACAGTTGGATTATCCTTGGGATCTAAAGATGAACTTAAGTTATTACACTTGAGCAAACTAAAAAAATTAGTAAATCGCTATTCGCCCATTTTCGTTTCTGAGCATCTATGTTGGTCATCAATTGGTCGTCAGCATCTTCATGATTTGCTTCCTCTTCCTTATACTGAAGAATCAATGAGTATTATTATCTCACATATTAATCAAGTACAGGAATATCTGAATAGACAAATTCTGATTGAAAATATTTCAAGCTATCTTCAGTATGTTCATTCTACAATAATTGAGTATGAGTTTATTACTGAAATTGCAAATCGAACTGGTTGCGGGATTCTTCTTGATATCAGTAATCTTTACGTAAATTCTGTAAATCATGGATGGGATGCAGATATATATTTACAAGAAGTACCTGTAGATCTCGTACAAGAAATTCATCTTGGTGGTTTCACAGAGAATCATTTTGATAAAGGATCAATTCTCATTGATAGCCACAATAATCCCGTTTCATTGCAGGTATGGCAGCTTTATCACAGAGCATTACAACGCTTTGGGTATAAACCTACACTAATAGAATGGGACAAAGACATTCCGCCACTAGCCGTGTTAATACAAGAAGCACAAAAAGCAAATAACATTTTGGATAGCATTCATGCTGCCGCTTGTTGATTTGCAGCAATATTTCAAAAGCTCAATCTTTAACGATCATGAAGTAAAATTATATTCTTTAATTGTTGAAGGTAAACTAGATGCGAAGAAGCGTCTTCAGATATATCGTAATAATATTTTTATATCTTTGACAGAGTCCTTGAATAATGTCTATCCAACTGTTTTCAGTTTGGTGGGAGAAGATTATTTTAAAGCCTTGGCAAAAGAATATATCATTCAATATCCCTCAACTTCAGGTGATCTTCATACATTTGGAGATAGATTTTCTGATTTTCTTTCAATATTCTCTCCTGTCAAATCAATACCATATCTTCCTGATGTTGCAAGTTTGGAATGGGCAGCACATCAAGCATTTCATGCCGCTAAGTGTATGCCGTTTGACTTTAAAAAGCTAGAAGTGGTCTATGAGAAAAAATATGGAGAGCTAAAATTTAAGCTAAACACCAGTGCTCAGCTATTGGCTTTTAATTTCCCTGTTTTGCATATTTGGAGAATATGTCAGGTAGAAAATAAGGATAAGAATGAAATCGTCAACCTGTCGGAAGGAGCTGAGAAAGTTTTAGTGCTACGTCGCAAACGTGAAGTGTGTTATGAAAAATTATCAGAAGGCGAATTTTCCTTGTTGTCTGCCTTTTTAAATGGCTTCACATTTGAAACAGCTTGCGACATCGCCTTACAAATTGAGCCAAATATTAATATCAATTTCTATCTAGAGAAGCATTTAAAAAATGAGACAATTATTGATTTTACATTATAAATTGCTATAGCGGAGTTTTTATGAATCGGTATATGAAATATTCAATAATCATAGGTACATTAATTTCCTCCTTTCAATCACATCTTTATGCCGCACAAACATACTCTATCGATCCATTGCATTCACAAGTACTGTGGCATGTTAGTCATTTTGATTTTTCAAATCCATCTGGAAAATGGATGGCAGAAGGAACATTGGTGTTAGATAATGAAAATTTACAAAATAGCAAGGTAAACGTTACTATCAAAGTCGCCGACATAATTACTGGTTTAAATGATTTAGATCAACACCTTAAGGGAAAGCTGTTTTTTGATATTAAAAACTATCCAACAGCAACCTTTGTGAGTGATAAAATTGATTTGCTTGATAAGAAAGTAAAAAGCGTACATGGTATGTTAACGGTGCATGGTGTTACAAAGCCCATTACTTTGGACGTGAAGCTCAATAAAATTGGATTAAATCCAGTTAATGATAGAGAAACAGTAGGTTTTAGTGCCAATACAATGCTTAAGCGTTCAGATTTTGGAATAACAACTATGCTTCCCGGAATAGGCGATGATGTAAAAATTCAAATAGAGATAGAAGCATACAAACCAAATCAAAATGGAAAATGATATGCAAATTAAAAATACAATAAATCGCTTTGGTACTGTGGCAATATTATTACATTGGGTAATAGCCATTATTATTATTGGACTTCTCGGTTTGGGTTTGTATATGGTTCCTTTGCCAATGAATTTATGGAAACTTAAATTATATGGATGGCATAAAGAATTTGGTATTTTAGTATTAGCTTTGGCAGTTATACGTGTTGCTTGGCGGCTAAGTAACATTACCCCAAAACTACCGGAACATCTTGCTTTATGGCAGAAACTGGCTGCACAAAGCGTTCATTTTGCATTTTATCTATTCATGTTCGCGATGCCAATTTCAGGATGGATGATATCTTCAGCTGCTGGTTTGCCTGTATCATTCTTTGGTTTATTTGTACTCCCTGATCTTGTTTCATCCAATGAAGGAATGCGACTACTTTTATCGGAAATTCACAAATGGTTAGGGTATGGGTTGATCTTGACAATTTTTGCTCATGTAGGAGCAGCACTTCAGCACCATTTCATATATAAAGATGATACATTGCGGAGAATGTTACCATGAGCCGATGCTTTTTAAAGAAAGGTATTATCATAATCTTGGCATTTATTGCACCTTTAGTAACTAAAGCAGCCGTTCCTGAATGGAAAATTGTTCCAAACGAAAGTACTATTACGTTTACGGCTACTCAAAACAATGCTCCAGTAACTGGTAAGTTTAATTCATTTGATGGTGAAATCAGTTTTGATCCAAATCAACTTAATGAAAGTAAAGTCCTGGTAAAAGTTAAAATGAGTTCCGTTAGTACATCTTATGGAGCGATAGCAGATATTCTTAAATCTGCTGATTGGTTTGATGTGAGCAAGTTTTCACAAGCTATTTTCGAAGTAAAGAATTTCTCTAAACAAAACAGTAATAAATATCTGGCGGATGGTATTGTTACTATTCGCGATAAAGTCTCACCCATTTCATCAGCCTTCATTCTGGAAGAATACTCAAAAAGCAAGGTTCGTGTAAATGGTACCTTTATCATTAAACGCACTTTATTCGGCGTTGGTCAAGGAGATTGGGCTAGCACAGATGAAATTAGTGATAACGTACAGGTCAATTATACATTTTCATTATTACCAGCTTAGTTAGAAGTTATCGATGAATATATATCGAATTAGTATGTCCTTTAGTTATTTAGTTATTTAATTATTTTTGATCGATACTGCTAAGGATATTTTTACAAATGACATGGCTTGATAGATTCACCAAGTGGTTTGCATGTTGGTTATCATGTGACATTGATATAAATCCTTCAATTCAAATATCTGATTTTCAACGAGTTCAGCAAGCAGCTCAACCAGGAGATGTGTGGCTTATCGAAGGCCGTAGCCGCATTAGCCGAGTGATTAACCTTGTTACTCGCAGTTCATGGTCTCATGCAGCGTTATACGTTGGTAGTATTGATGATATTCAAGACCCTTCATTGCGTGCGTGTATTCAGAAATATTATCCCTATCCTTCGAATGAGCCGTTATTAATTGAAAGTATGATTGATCAGGGTGTAATTGCTTCACCAATTAGAAAGTATGAACATGAACATATTCGCATATGTCGTCCTAAAGGATTGCCTGCCGATGATGCGTGGCGAGTCATTATGTATTCAGCTCAATATTTAGGGTGTGGTTATGATACTCAGCACATTTTTGATTTGGCTCGTTTCCTGTTTCCGTGGGTTATTTTACCTAGAAGATGGCGTTCAAGCTTGTTTAGTTATAAGACGGGTGTTTTGACCAAACTTAGCTGTTCATTATTAATAGCTGAAGCATTTGCCAGTATTCGTTATCCAATTTTGCCTGTGATCAGGTTACATCAAGCGAATACTTATGAATTTATAAAGCGTAATCCTAGGCTTTTTACACCGCGTGATTTTGACCACTCACCATTTTTTGAAACAATTAAATATCCCATAATTGAATTTACTGAACACACACCTTATACCTCGATTTGCTGGAATGAAGAAGGGTTATTAAGTAATGATGCAGATGGTTTGGTTTGTCATCTTAAACCAAATGAAATTATAAGCCCGCTGTTCATAAAATCTGAAAACAAAAATCAGGATAATACATGATATTTAAAAAGTCCTTATTTCGTTATCTTCCTCTTTTGCTGCTCGCGCTGATATTTTTTGGGGTATTTTATTTTAGATTATATAGTTATTTAAGTTTTGAAACACTAAAGCAACATCGCGAATACTTATCACAACTGACTAATCAGTATTATGCATTGGCAGCGTTATCATTTAGCTTTATCTACACAGTTGCTGTGGCAATTTCTATACCAGGTGCTGTGTTTTTAACATTAGCAGGAGGATTTTTATTTGGACTTGTTTGGGGAACAATTTACGTTATATTCAGTGCTACTCTTGGAGCAACATTGCTATTTTTAGCTGTCAATACAGCTTTGGGGAAATGGTTAGAGAACCGAGCTGGTCGTTGGGTTAAAAAAATGGAGCAGGGTTTCAAACGAAATGCGTTTAATTATTTGCTAACTTTGCGTTTGATCCCAATATTTCCCTTTTGGCTTGTTAACATTGTGCCCGCATTACTCAATGTTCCACTACGCACTTTTATAGCGGCGACTTTTATTGGCATTATTCCTGGTTCATTTGTTTATGTTTCTGTTGGCAATGGCTTAAGTCACATATTTGATAAAGGTGAAACGCCAAATTTAGGAATTATTTTTACTCCATCTATACTGGTACCTTTAGTTGGATTAGCGATGCTGGCGCTCCTTCCCATTTTATACAAACATTTCAAGGAAAAATATGATGAAAAAAACAATTAAAGTAGACCTTGCCATTATTGGTGGTGGCGCTGGTGGGCTCAGCATAGCCGCAGGCGCTGCACAAATGGGGGCTTCTGTTGCTTTAATTGAAAAGGGAAAAATGGGCGGTGATTGTTTGAACTCTGGTTGTGTACCTTCAAAATCATTGCTAGCTGCAGCTAAAGTAGCGCATACAATGCGAAAAGCACATCAATTTGGCATACAAGCTGTGGAACCTGAAGTTGATTTTACAAAAGTCATGGAACATGTTCATGGGGTTATAGACACGATTGCAGTACATGACTCTGTTGATCGATTTGAAAAACTTGGGGTTGCTGTAATTCAGGCACCTGGTCGCTTTCAGGATAAATGTTCTGTTGTTGGAGACGATACATTAGTTAAAGCAAAACGATTTGTTATTGCAACCGGATCATCTCCGGCTATTCCTCCCGTTCCGGGGTTAGATAAGGTTTCTTATTTTACTAATGAGAGTATATTTTTTTTAACAGAAAAACCCTCCCATTTAATTGTGATTGGCGGCGGTCCCATTGGAAGTGAATTAGCACAGGCGTTTTTATTATTAGGAGTTAAAGTTACTGTGCTAGAAGCATTTAAAATGCTTCCTCGTGATGAACAAGACCTAGTCGCCATTTTGCGTGATCAGCTTCTACAGCAAGGTTTAAATTTATATGAAAACACTAAAATTTTGGACGTAAAACAAAGCGGACAGAACATATCAGTATTGATAGAAAATGGTCATCAACAGGAAACCATTACAGGGTCACATTTATTAGTTGCAGCAGGTCGACGTCCTAATGTAGCTGATTTAAATTTAGAGGCAGCTAATATTAAATATAGTCCAAAAGGCATTCAAGTCGATTCACGCTTGCGTACAAGTAATTCTCATGTATATGCAATCGGTGATGCGATTGGAAGTTACCAATTCACACATATTGCTAATTATCACGCAGGCATCGTACTGCGTAATGTTTTATTCCGTATGCCAGTCAAGGTAGATTATCGTGCGGTTCCTTGGGTTACTTATACGCTGCCTGAATTAGCCCATGTTGGGCTTTCTAGTGAAGAGGCACTCAAGCAAGATCCCAATACTAAAATCACAGTTTGGGATTTTAAGGAGAATGATCGGGCCCAGGCAGAGCATGAGACCACAGGTAAAATTAAAATCATCACTAATCAGCGCGGTAAGGTGTTAGGAGCAACGATCTTAGGTCCGCATGCTGGTGAGTTATTAACACCATGGATCGATGCAGTCCAACACCAAAAATCAGTTCGAAGCATGACAAATAACATTATACCTTATCCAACTTTGAGCGAAATAAGTAAACGTGTTGCGGGTGAATATTACACACCCATGCTTTACTCTCATCGTACTAAATTATTAGTTAGCATGCTTAAATATTTTTGGTAGATTTATTATGATTGAAAACTATGTGCGTCCATTGTTTCAAAAGATTTGCGTAGATCCTGTCGCAAGAAGATGTGGGCGATATGCAACGCCTAACGTCATCACCTTTTTGTCATTTCTGACAGGAGTGGCAATTTTACCCTCGTTACTGTTCGATATAATTCCGATCGCTTGTTTATTGTTAGGGATTTCAGGTTATCTGGATACCCTTGATGGAACAGTTGCTCGCTTTCGCCAGGAAACTTCAGATATAGGGACGATACTGGATATTCTGTCAGACCGTTTTGTTGAAGCAGCCATCATTATTGGTCTTTATGCGATTGATCCATCAAATCGTGGCTTAATGGCCCTTTGTATGTTGAGCAGTGTATTGATTTGCGTGACTAGTTTTTTAGTGGTTGGTATATTTACTCCGAATCATTCAAATAAGGGGTTTTATTATAGCCCTGGGTTAATAGAACGAGCAGAAGCTTTCATATTTTTTGGAGTTATGTTTTGCTTGCCTAATTATTTTACAGAATTATCAATTTTATTTTCCATCTTGGTGGTTCTAACCGCCATCATTCGTGTTTATCAATACATGAAAGTAGATGTTACTATCGTTTCAAACCTTCCATTTAAGGAGTGATTGATGAACTTTACTATCCATACACCAGATTCAGCGCCTGAAGAAGCAAAAAAAATATTAACTGAGGCTCAAAAGAATTATGGTTTTTTGCCTAATCTGTTAGGAATTATGGCAAGCTCACCCTCCTTGTTAGAAGGGTATAGCATACTTTACAAATTATTTGAAAGAACAACATTTACGCCAATTGAAAAGCATATTGTACTACTAGCAGTAAGCTATTCGAATATGTGTAAATATTGTGTTGCTGCTCATACTGCAATAGCACGGCAGCAAAATATTAGTGGTGATATTATTGACGCTATTCGGCAAGGCGCACCACTGTCAAATTTAAAACTTGAAGCACTTCGACGTTTCACGTCTGCCGTAGTAACCACTCAAGGTATGCCTTCACCAAAGGATATAGAGCAATTTTTAAACGAAGGTTACACGGCTGCTAATATTTTGGATGTAATCCTTGGTGTTGGTTTAAAAACACTTTCCAATTATACTAACCACATTGCTGATACTTCTTTGGATGATGCGTTTTCAGGATGCGCTTGGTCAAATAAATCAATTGGAGGGGATTAAATATAGTGCGAATTTCTAAACAAGATATTTGCAAAATTGCTTGGTATTTAAAACCCTTTTTTTGGAATCAAAAAAGAAAATATGGTCAGATCCTTGAGCCTGCTTTGGTGTGGGCAAGAATACCAAAATTATTTATTACGGTAGCAAGTTTATATGGCGTGATTGATCGAAGAAAATCACCGCTGTCACCGGAGCTACGATCACTAATCACCGTTCGTGTTTCTCAAATTAATTGGTGTCGATTTTGTGTTGATATTAACTCAGCGACGCTTATTAGGCGTTCTGGTTCTCAAGAAAAGTGTCAAGAACTTGAAAGCTGGCATCATTCTGATTTGTTTTCTGAACTTGAAAAAGCGGCATTAAATTACGCAGAAAAAATAACTTATTCAGATCAGCAGCCAGATGATGAATGTTTTAATCAACTCAAAAAGTATTTCAATGAAGAAGCAATAATTGAATTGACCGCGTTAATTGCGTTTCAAAATATGTCGAGTAAATTTAATAATGCTTTAGATATTGAACCACAAGGGTTTTGCAAGATTAAACAACCAAATGAAGATAAATAAGCCAATTTCCAAATCTATGATCGGAGAATGACGCATGAAAAACCCCAAAGCAAAAGGTGATTCGCATTCCGCTAAGGCAAGGCTGAAACTGCCAGGCCAGGTGGTGCTGGCTATGCAAGGCGGCGGCGCGCTCGGTGCCTTTCAGGTGGGTGTTTATGAAGCCATGCACGAGGCAGGGATCGAGCCAGACTGGGTGGTCGGAACGTCGATCGGTGCCATCAATGGTGCTATCATAGCAGGCAATCCCCCGGAGAATCGGCTTGCCCGACTGAAGCAATTCTGGGATCTAATCTCCAGCGGCAGTTTATCCTCAGGATATTGGAATGTTTTCGGCGTCGGTAATCTAATACATAACCTGGGCACGGTATTTGAAGGAATTCCAGGATTTTTTGAACCGAATATACGCGCATGGTATAGCACTGATACCCCTTTGGGAATCGCTGATGCCAGCTATTACAGCACTGTTCCGCTACGTCAAACGCTTGGCGAACTGATCGATTTCGAATACATTGCCAAGGGCGTGACAAGACTGACGCTGGGCACAGTGAATATTCGTTCTGGCCGAATGCATTATTTTGACAGCCGTGATGAAAAAATTAACATTGATCACGTGATGGCATCTGGTGCTTTGCCGCCCGCATTTCCTGCTGTCATTATTGACGGTGAACCATACTGGGACGGGGGCATTTATTCCAATACACCGATCGAAGTCGTGATGGACGACTATCCGCGCCGTGATTCTGTGATATTTGCCACCAGGGTGTGGCATCAGGAAGACGAAGCCCCTCACTCTATTCGGCAGGCAATGGGACGTTATAAGGATATCCTGTATTCTAGCCGCGCAGAAAGTCACACTGCGCACCAGCAACAGATCCATCACTTACGGCATGTAGTTCGCGAACTCGGTCGTCTGTTGCCGGAAAGCATGCTCGCCAAGCCTGAGATCAAGGAACTTCTCAGTTGGGGTTGCGGCACCGTGATGCACGTACTGCCCTTACGGGTATTAGCGCTAGAAGAGGAGGATTACACTAAAGATATCGACTTTACGCCGGCCGGAATTGAGGCCCGCTGGAAGTGTGGTAGTGAGTTAGCACGTAGCCGAATCACAGCAAGGCCATGGGAAGAAGTAGTCGATCCGGCCACGGGTATTGTGGTGCACGATTAACAACAACTTTGCTTGTATGATATTTCCGACGGTTTTTGGCACATCGCATCAGCATTTTATGAGACTTGCGCAGTTAGCAACTATTCCCCGAGGCATCCGTAGAAAAATTGTTAATCTTTTCATTGAAACATCAGTCCGAAGATGAGTGCGTTAATCAGGAAATGATTAATTTTAAACTTAGAGTAAGGGAATGGGAATTTTCCAATAAAAAAGGTAGCCTCATACATGCTTATTACTGACTAGCAGCTTATTTAGATTTATGGATCTGGTTAAGTTTTTCAATGATATCTAACGATTCATGCATAAAGCTGTCATCTATTCTTAAACAAGGAACTTGAGTACGTCCAGTCAGAGTTAACATTTCCTGATAAGCTGTGTTATCAGACCAAACATCTTTGATCTCAATTTGGAGACGATTTTTCTTTATATAGTCTAATACTCTCATACAATATGGACATGATGTACCAATATAGAGAATGAGGTGGCTCAAATTACTATTGCTTTTACAATGGTTCAATACCAAAGGTATATCATATTTTAAATTAAAAATTTAAGAACAGATAAGCTTTACTCGAACTAGATAGATTACTATCCAATCTAGATCTTAATAAAGGAAATATAGAGAAGGATACTCTGAAATTGTTATGCTGGGCTCTAGTACTGCTTAATTCATAGAGCCCAGTTTACAACTAACTGTTATCTACTGTTCCACCTTTCTTTGTACATTCTTCCTTTGAGCTCGTCATAATATAACCTTGACCTTTACAACTATTCTGACCCTTGCAACCATTATTTGCTGTTTGGCAAGCACTATGTCCTTTACAAGAATTGGCACCCGAGCACTTTATGGAGCCCTCGTGCGATCCTGATTTTTGTTCAGCAATACTTGCAGTTGCAAATAGGCTTCCAACCATAGTTGCAAGAATTATACCGGTATATTTTTTATTCATGAGAAGACTCCATTTGATGTTATAAACGAAACAATTTAAGTCTAGCAGATTATATAAATCCTTTGTTAAGATTGCTTTAAATATGGATATTTAACCAGTCTTAATAGCTAGCATAATTTGAATGACAAAAAAATTAAATGCTTATTTGTTAAATAATATTTTTGGATAAATGTTGATACTATTCTTCGGTCTTTTATTGCTTAACAAAGAACCAATTACACCAGAAATAAATATTAAAGGTATCCCATAAATAGCCCAATACCAGGTATAGAGGTTTTTTTCACCGTAATAGAAGTAGCAACCAAAGCCCCAAGCAAGTCCAAACATTATACTAATATACGCTCCTATCTTAGTTACTTTCTTCCAATAAAATCCAGCGAGGAGAGTAAATGATAAAGCAACTATGGGAATATTTGCTAAAATCATCTTGCTGAAAATTTCATCAACAAATACATTTGCTAGGAAATAAGTTAATAGACCGCATCCGCTAGTCAACCCAATGCCAAGATATAATTTATTTCTTTCAGATTGAAGATCAGAATTGGGGATTACCAGAGTTACCATTGCGCTCCAAACACCAGATAGAGTGGTTGCTGTGGTGATGAATAAGGTTCCGTATCCAAGGCCTTGCAAACCAAAAGGTAGAGCATGTTGAATCAAATAAGGCAGAGCTTGTTCAGGATGAGATAGTGCAATTCCTTTTTTAGAAAGTTGCCAAGTTGCTAAAACACCTAAACTGTAGAGAATAAATATAAGAAATGCTGCAATTATAACGGCTTTCATGGCGACACTGGGGGAATGAGCAGAAACTATTTTCTGTCCATACCAAGGAGCCATAATATAGCTAAACATTGTAAGGAAAATTAATGATCCAACAAATTTGGGAGGTAGAGATTGTTGCATTTGTTGTAGGTTTAGGGCGTCAACCATTGACTCAGATGGTAATTGCCAAGAATAGTATAATAATATAGGGAAGAAAAGAAGAATAATAATGAAACTAACCATGTCTGTTCGAATTATTGCAATTAGACCTCCTCGCCATGTCATCAATAAAGCAAAAAATACTAAAAAAGCACTTAAAATCCATTGGTTGAGTTGTGGAAAAAGAGGAGAAAATATAAGAGTAAGTGACTTTATATAAGTGGCACTAAAACCAGACATGGCGAGAAATAAAATGACACCAGCAACCTTGCCTAGATTTTCATCATAACGCTGTGTAAAAAAATCTGTTACTGAAACACCATTATAATTCTTCCACTTTTTAGCGGCAATTAATGCATAAAATAACAAACCAATAAGGAAGACTAATGGGAGTGTTAATGCCCACCAATGCGCGTATAAACCTGCTGAAGAAAATGAAATCAATGTGGCGGTATTAAATTCTGTCATGACCAAAGTTGAAACTAAAGCAAATAGTTTTGTCTTCCTGCCTGCTAATAGATACAAACTTACTGTGCTAACTTGCTTCGACTGAAAAATTCCAAAAATCATCATGAAAATTATTAATAATAAAAAACTAACCCAGCTAAAGGTGCTCATATAAATATCTCATTTTAAATATTGAACTAAATCTGTCTTGAACCCTCAAAAAATATACTATAAAGGAGCCTGCCGTCATAGATATGAAGTATTAAAAATTAGATTAATGCTATAAAATGTTTTAATTATTTTCAGGCTCGCTAAAGTGATATGTTGTGCAAATGATGAGCACTGAGCTATCTCACAAGGTGAAGGAGATCATTATGATGGAGCATTTGAACATTATCATGGCGAAAGCTGTGGACATTATCAGCCAGCTAAGAATAATCAATGAGCTTTTAATTATTGTATTCATTCGAGTATCAAAAATTAAGTTGTATGCATATACATGCAATTGGAGATAGCGGATAGACTATTTAGAGGACATTTGAAATATTTGCAGAAAGGAGTTGAATATTAAAATATTCAACTGAAACTATTGTAATACACAGATTACAAGCATATGGACTGCAAGTTTTTGATGATCTTTTTGTGTTTAAGTAACATTTTTGCCATCATTTATTTTTCTATTCTCGGACCACCATTGTTCATAGCACTCTATGCTACAGAAATGCCGGATATCATAATCTACGCTTTCAAAAGTTACAATTGCAGTCTTTGGAACCTCCTTGTAACAACAATCACATTGGTAAAGAAGATTATTTGACTTTTTGTTCTTATTAGACATTGGATCTCCTTATTTAATTTTCGCAGGATATCCTGCATTTGTTGCAGCGAGAATCAGCTGATTAATTTTTACTTTTTGAGGATCATATAGTACGGTTGCCGTTTTGCGTTTTAAATCAATTTTGACTTGGATAACACCCGGTAATTTTTCAAGAGATTCCTTTACAGTAATTGGGCAAATGGGACAGGTCATCGTAGGGACATTTAAGGTGACTCTTCTTTGAACTTCGACTGCTTGAGCAAAAGCAAGTCTTAAATTCATGATGGCTATGATTGCCACCAAAGCTATAATCAAAATCTTTTTCATATTGATTATTCCTAAATTAATAAAACAATGGTGCAAACCATGGAGTGATTAACAATAAAATTACAAGAATGGTTACAACCCAAAAGACTATTTTCTGCAAGTGCATTTTGTTTCGCATTTTACAGGATTTATCTGGTGCACATGGTTGTGGTTTTATATAGAGTTGCCAAAAAGCACTTCCCAAGAAAAATATTGTAACTACTATGGCAATAGGTTGCACAGGGGAAAATGAGGTCAAAACGCTAGCCCAAGCCCCGCCAATTCCCATAAGCAATAACAGTAATGGTCCAATACAGCAGAGCGAAGCAGTGAACCCTGCTACAATGGCCACAATCAACGATTCATTTGATCCCCATTTCATTTTTTACCTCCTTTACGGTTCTCCCGTTCTAGTGCATCTAGTAATGGACAATGGCGATCATCGTGACTTTTGTCACAAGTTCGAATTAATATATTGATTGCTTTTTTTAAACGTTTCAAATCAGCAATTTTCTTTTCAATATCACCCAACTTAGTTTCGGCCTCAGCACGTACCTGTTCACATGTATTAACAGCTGTACGTTTTATTGCTAATAATTCGTTAATTTCTTTTAGTGAAAATCCCATTGCTTTTGCTTTCTGAATAAAATGCAAGCGTGCTATCACGTTTTGTGAATAAATTCGATAGCCATTGTTCGCACGTTCAGGTTTCTCGATTAATTTTTGTTGCTCATACATTCGAATCGCGTCACGGCTAATGCCCACTTGTTCAGCAACTTGTCCAATGGTTAAGCCACTCATCATCGACCTCGATTTTTGCACACATTATTATATTTTGCAGCACTCTTCCTCAGAAGCCCCTTTGTCCTTGAAAGCTTTATAAGCTTTGAGTGCCCACATTTCACCTACGCAGCCACCCATTGCAGAAGCAACTGCTAGTATTTCACCAACTTCCTTTTCTGTGGCGCCAAGCTCTTTTGCTTTTAGGATGTAGAATTTAAGACATGGCTCACAGCGAGCACTTATGCCCCAAATAGCTGCCGCTAAAGCTTTGAACTTAGCAGGGAATATCCCGTCACAAAATATTGCTTCTTGCCGCATCATATGGACATGACTGCTAGTCCCTTGGCTTAATTTGCTAAATTCACTCATCAATTTAAAAGCAGGGTCAATCATTTCTAGTTCTTTTGGTGTTATTGTCATAGCAGTACCTCTTATAATCTCCTAATAATAAGTATAAACCTTAGACTATGGTTCAAGGTCAATATAATTTAAGTATTTGATACTAATAGAAATAACAAGGGTGCAGTGCATTAAGTGACACCATTGTCTAGACCAGGATCCTAAAAACATTTAGGAGATATAGCCTTTTAAGTTAATTAATAATAGTATTTACACCTAATGGAACAGCTTTCTCAGAAGCATTGATCCAAGTAGGAATAATCTTCTCTTTCCCGCCAGAATATACCTCAGCAGGTGTTTTATAATTCAATGACTGATGCCATCGTTTGTGGTTATAAAATTCGATATAAAGGCTAATAGCTTTTCTTAATGCTTTAGCAGAACCATTCTCATTCAGATAAAACTCATCGAGTTTGAAACTCCGCCAAAATCGTTCAATATAGATATTGTCGGTACATCGACCCTTGCCAGTCATACTGATCCTGATCCCTTTCTCACGTAAAAAATCTACCCAATCATCCGATGATCCCTTTTTTTGGCTTCTTCAATTTGCCACAACCTTTCATTGAGATTTTCACTATTTTCAAAGCACAATCAGTAACTACGTTGTAGTTGAGCACGTGCTACATCACTTCGCCAATAAGCACCTGCGATGGCTATCAGCTTAAATTCTTTAATTGCCTGAGTATTTTCTACATGCGGCCCTTTACATAAATCGACGAATTCACGCAAGCGATATAGTGAAACGCGTGTTACACCGGCACCAGAGTTAAAGTCTTTCCCTAGTTCACGAGCAACGGCAGTGCTTCCTTTGTCCCGTAAAAGTTCTAATAATTCCATTTTATAAATTTGACCATTTTGTTGCATGTATTCAATAGCTTGTTGAATAGGCTATCCCGTTCTCTCAAAAAGCAGAGACTTGGTTTTTAATTCATCTATCTTCGATTCAATTTGAGCTAAATCACCCTCACTAATCGGAACGGGAAATTCTACATCATAGTAGAAACCGTCTTTCGTGGTAGGGCCCACCTAAAAATGAGAATTTGGCCACAAAGCATGGATTGCAGCAGCTAGTAGGTGCGCACAAGAATGACGCATCATTTCAAGGGTAGTGAGGATTGATTCACAACAGCTCCTTAAGCCTGATAAACAGTAAATCTCTGCTGCCTTTGAAGTTTTGATTTTATTTGCCAGTACACCAGAAGGTAGCCTTTATGGCTACCTTCCGCGCATCGCTTAGGTAGTCGCGGTGGTAGTGGTTCTAGTCAAAGACAATAAAAACCCCTGTGGCATCCGCTAACTTTGAGATTGTCTTAGTACGTCAAGTATTTTTTCATACATTTTAGTTAAGTCAAAGAATTTACCGAAGTAAATAGCGAACTAGGTTGTTTTTTTTTCACATTATAAATTAGGGGACTAGCGGGAGGATCCTCAGGTCAGATTTATGTTGCTACTTGGCCGACATTCTTGTTCTTGCCATCAACCTTTTTAATTTCTGTCTTCATTTTATCATGAGTCTTAGCATGACTACTGCTATTGTTACGGTGGTTGTTACGAGTTCAATCGTTGCTGCATGCAAGGCAATTGCTGAAAAGGTAGGATTTAAATTCTGGAAACCTTTTATATGGGACAAGATGAAAATAGGAATGGTTTACCATTATCGTTCTAGATACGAAAACATTCTTATCTTCGAAAAAGGAATTGCATTCTTAAAAGCAACGGATATTAAGAATATTTGAAAGTTTTCAATGAAATTGGCTTCTGTTCTTTGGCGCTATATATTGATTGAAGTCATAAATTGCGGGTGCTTTGAAGAAACGAAAGCTGCTTTTGTATATGTCATTTATTAAACTTATAAATGATTCCAGAAGGTTGACATTATAACTGGCCATACTTAAAGTTGTTCATTCTTGTCTTAAGACGCGCCTTGTCTTCGCAGAGCGATGTAAATCCGGCGGATTGTGAAAATTAGAGGGTGTCAATGTCTTTAACTCGACTTAGATCCGAGTGGTTCGGCAATATTCGGGCCGATCTTTTAGCTGGTATGGTGGTGGCGCTTGCGCTTATTCCTGAAGCGATTGCTTTTTCAATTATCGCTGGAGTTGATCCCAAAGTAGGACTTTATGCCTCATTCAGCATCGCGGTGGTGACTGCTTTTGTTGGTGGTCGGCCTGGGATGATTTCTGCTGCCACGGGTGCGATGGCACTCTTGATGATTACACTTGTTAAAGATCACGGATTGCAATTTCTGCTCGCTGCAACGGTGCTTACGGGGGTATTGCAGGTTGTTGCTGGACTGCTGAAATTTGGCTCTCTGCTGCGATTTGTATCGCGATCAGTTGTAGTGGGATTTGTCAACGCTTTGGCGATTCTGATTTTTATGGCGCAACTGCCAGAATTTAACAACCAAGGTTGGCAGATGTATGCAATGGTGGCAGCAGGTTTAGGAATAATCTATCTTTTTCCCTATATTACTAAGACGATCCCTTCACCTTTAATAGCGATTGTGGTGCTGACTGCGGTTGCTATTTTTATGGGGCTTGATTTGCGCACTGTGGGTCACATGGGTGAATTACCTAGTACCTTGCCGTTATTCCTAATTCCGAATATCCCCCTGACTTGGGACACACTTGCAATTATCTTCCCTTACTCCATCACCCTAGTAGCAGTGGGATTACTTGAGTCACTCATGACAGCGGTCATCGTTGATGATCTAACCGATACGCAAAGCAGCAAGAACCGCGAATGTGTAGGGCAAGGTATTGCTAATATTACGGCAGGTTTCTTTGGGGGCATGGCAGGTTGTGCGATGATTGGTCAGTCTGTAATTAATGTGAAATCGGGAGGTCGTGGGCGACTCTCCACCTTTTTTGCTGGCGTATTTTTGCTGTTTCTTATTCTTGTACTTGGGGATTGGGTGAAACAAATTCCCATGGCAGCCTTAGTGGCAGTAATGATCATGGTATCTATTGGTACGTTCAGCTGGGCATCGATCAAAAGCCTAAAAACCCATCCTAAAGCCTCCAGCCTCGTTATGATATCCACTGTAATTGTTGTGGTGTTAACCCATGATCTGGCTAAAGGTGTATTTGTAGGTGTACTAATGAGTGCGCTCTTCTTTGCCAAGAAGGTGTCACGAATGCTTGCAGTAAAATCTGAACTATCCAATGATAGCAAACACCGTACTTATCATGTGTATGGTCAGGTCTTTTTCGCATCCGCTGAACAGTTTGCTGCTTCATTTGATTTTAAGGAAGTGATTGAGAGAGTAACCATTGACTTAACGCAAGCCCATTTCTGGGATTTATCAGCGGTTGGGTCACTTGATAAAGTAGTGCTGAAATTCCGTCGTGAAGGAACAGAAGTCGAATTGAAAGGATTAAATGAGGCAAGTGCTACCATCATTGACAAACTTGGCATTCATGATAAGCCAGACGCAATGGAACTCATGCTAAAACATTAAAACAGGGGAAGTTATGAGTGAGATTATCGCATGTATTGATGATTCTACATATGTGGATAACGTCTGTAATTTAAGTGCTTGGGTAGCTGGTCGTACAGGGCTTGTCATATCTTTGCTGCATGTGGTGGCTCCCCATTCCGATGTTCCTGTGAAAGGAAATTTAAGTGGCTCCATCGGTTTTGATGCAAATAGTGACTTGCTTAAAGAGCTAACAGAAATTGATGAAGCACACGGCAAGATGGAGCAAAAAAAGGGAGAGTTAATGCTGGGGCATGCCAAAAAAGCCCTAACCATCAAGGGAATTACGCATCTTCAAACATTGCAACGCCGTGGATCGCTAGTAGAGGCTCTTGTTGAGCTAGGGGGTGCGTTGATAGTGATGGGCAGGGGTGGTGAAAAAACGAATGTTACCCTAGATCACCTTGGTTCCAATTTGGAACGAGTGATGCGAGCTATCCACACACCATTGTTGGTTGCAACCAAAACTGATAAGCCGATTAGCCGCTTTTTGGTGGCTTATGATGGCAGCCCTAGTGCACAAAAAGCAATTGAATATCTCGTTAGCAATCCATTACTTAAAGGACTTGAATGCCATTTGTTAAAAGTTGGGGAGAAAAGTGATAAAGCAGAGGCTGTACTAAAACAAGCTGAAGATAAAATGAAATCTGCTGGTTTCATTGTTCATGTAACGTTTACACTAGGTAAACCTGTGGATGACATTATTGCTGCTTATATTACTACTCGTTCAATTAATCTTCTGGTCATGGGTGCATACGGCCATTCTAAAATTCGACGTTTGATTTTTGGTAGCACGACTACATCGCTTATCTATAAATCCGAGATACCTGTGCTATTATTTAGATAAATGTGACGCCATTCCAAGAACCATTCATTGGCATTCAAACACCTAATAAACTTAAATCCCAATGCTATTAAACTTTATGAAAAATTATGCAGGAAAGCATCTCAGAAGCATGATCCTTGTGTGCTTGATGTTTTTATGTCTGCAATTTACTTTATGAATGGTAAAGGTTCAAAACCTTGGTGGCATTTTACTGAAGAAAGGAAGAAAATATTGAGAGAAAGCCATCAAACTAAATTAAATTTCATATAATTCTAATTTTATGCACAGATAGGGGCATTTCACTTTTCCAAAATTTGTTTAAATTGAGCCGATTTATGCCTTTCTTTAAGCTCGATATCAATATATTTATCGGTAATTGCACTTGAGGTATGACCGGCATCATCACGCACGTGTTCCCTAGGGCGACGTTTCACATCATCAGAGATCCCAGTATGCCTTAGCCAATGCACAGTTGCTTCTAGCAATGAATCGGCTTCTTCTTTGAAATCATCCTTATTTAGTTTCTCTATCGCCTTGTCAAAACATTCTTGTACTATGGTTCGAATATGGTTGGTGCTTGCTATAGGCCCTTTGCCACGCGTTTTTGGCACCAAGGGTGTATTATCAGAAGGGGAGGGCAGGAGCGTTAAATGAAGATGTTTACGCCAGCGTTTTAACGCATTAAGCATGTCATCGCTGACAGCAATTTGACGTTGTTTATTACCCTTTCCTACTGTAGTGAACCACCAGCGCTCTTCACTATCACGATAAAAGTCTTTCATAGTTGGGATCCAGCGATCACTGGCAGCTAGCTCTGAGATCCTCAAATACATTAAATAGAGAGCCGACATGATGAAAAGGGTGCGTTCATGCTGACCAGGATCTTGAACAGCCATTTCATTAGCTGTTTGAATAACATATTTCCACTGCTTATCCGAAAGCCGTCGAATTTTGATTGGTCCTTGTTGTTTTCGTATAAATTTACTTTTCTGGCGGATCAAGGCCACGGGATTCATGTAAACGTATTCATCCTGGAGCAAATAAAGAAAAAAGCTACTTAATATCGCAAAGACTTCCTTAATGGCGCCTTGTGAGAGCACAAAATCGTTTGGATTGGGTGTTTGACCGCTGCGATGAGCAGCTTTGGAAACCGTCGCCACAAAGGGACGCCATTCAGGATTTGGCTCGCGTTTAGCGTCTTTAACAATATATCGGGGTAACTTTTTAACACCAATCCATGACTTGGGTGGCTTGTGGCAGAATCGAACAAAGCTTTCAATGTCTTCACGCTTTAATTCATTTAATGACTTCTTAGCAACGGTCCATGACCAATGCAATAATCGCTCAATTTCACGTCGATATGAATTAAATGTGCCTTGGCTGCCAATATAACATTTAAGAAATGCTTGCGCTTTTTGAAAATCATTTAAATTAAAATGTTCATTTTTTAATAATGAAACATCAATATCATCAAGGTGCTGCGCTGAATCAAATAATGGTAAGGGGCACTTGGATTTCGTCATTTATTAGCCCATTTAAAGTCCGATTCCTTAAAGGTGATTATAACTGTAATCACACTTTAGCGTCAATTTATGACCATGCATTCAATCTCAGCTACTCCAACCTCGGTTGATCATTTAAGATCAATTAAACGCGTTGTGACATTCATGTCAGTTGAACAAACTCAATTCTATTGCCAAATGGATCAAATATAAAAAATCTTTCAATACCAGGGATAGGGATAGCCTTTTTAATGAGAATTCCTTTTTCCACAAGAAAATCACACACATCAGATAGATTTTCAACGGCAATGGCAAAATGACGATGTTCGCTTCCATCATTATCAGGATGATATGTAAGATGAAGTTCTTGATTTCCGATTTTAAGCCATTTGGACCCTGAAAAGCTTGAAGGATTGTGCAGTTCCTCTAGACTGAGTTTTTCCTTATAGAACTCTAAAGCTTGATTTAAATCTGTGACAAGAATTTCGCAGTGATGTATTCCAACGTACATAAGATCTCTATTCCAATTTGCACCTTAAAATAGTAAAGACTTTAATTGATTTACATATTTTAATCGTTTGCTTTTTTCCATTCTTTCCAAATTTAACAATTTAAATCTGATGCTCGGCATATTTTTTATATCAACATCTAAATTAAGAAGTTCCCATTTGGTTCCAATTCAACAAGTGAAACTAAAAACGCACGTTGATTTTCTGATAAGTAATCTATAATACCATTGCAAATCTTATCTCTTGCTTGAGTTAAAACATCAATCGTAAAACGTTCATCTGTCATGCCAAAAAAATCAGAATTAAAATCAACACTAAGGGCTTTTATATGAGGATTGAGCAGCTCAGTAATCGGTCTTGAATCAGAAGCTAAATATACCACAAACGCATCAATTAATTGTTCGGTTATCCCTTCATTTTCTAATAGCAATTTTATGTCAAATATATCTCTAGGATGTTGCCGATTTAACAACGCACAAAGTTTTCCAGCATAGAGTTCTTCAAAAGATAATATCCGCATGGTTGTGGCACTTTCAAGAAGTTCTTCAACCTTAGGTGTAGTGCGTCGTTCCTGAAAAGGAAATAAATAACCTCGAAACACAAAATTAGGTTCGATCTTGATTTGAGCATCTTTGCTTTGAACCTCAATTTTTGAAATGAATTCCTGCTTGCTATCTTTTTGAATTACAACATGCAGATTTAATTTATTTTTTAGATTATTTATAATTCTGTTTAATGCCGCATTTGACTTTTGTAAAGTAATTTCTCTTGGTTCAACATCAGAATATGTCAAATCAATATCAACACTCAGTCGAGGCAGATCTCTATGGAAGAAGTTTATTGCTGTACCCCCTTTTAGCAAAAAAACTTCTTCTTGATGAATCAGTGGAAGTACTTGCATTACCAACTTTGATTGTGCCAAAAATATTTTTTGCAAAACTTATACCTCTATATTATTTTTGTCTTCAAGGGCTGGCACGGTGATTAAAAATTCGGGGTCTAATTTCCCTCCTTTTATGAGTTCCCGCTTACCTTTGCCAAAATTAATTTTTGATTTATCTATGTCTTTTAACCATGGATAATTATAAGCTTTAGCCATGACCATGAAAACGCGTTTTACTTTTATTGAAGTGCAATTTTCTAACAAATGTTGAGTCAATTCAGGTCGAATGGCAGTTAATGACCCCATAATCTGATAAGCTTCATCATAAGATTGGCTAGAAGGGATCAAATAAAGCATTTCCATCATCGCTCTTTCTGGCGAAGAAGCTTTGATCTGAACACCATCAACTTCCAATGAACTAATCCCTTTATTTAAATTTGAACCAAAAAGATTGGTTGAATGGTAAATGATTGGCACACTCCATTTATAACAATTGAACCATGCGGGTAATTTAATTTGTTGCTCGCCATAGAGGGTTATTGGAATATTACCAACTGGAATATAGTGCGCAAACCCCTGTAATTGAAGAGCGCTTTTTCCACCTAAATGTATTGCTAGGTTTGCTTGTTCCTGAAGCGCTTTTAAACCTGAAGGCCAATCGATACTATCCCCTGCTCTCTTATAAGCTCCCTGTCCAACCCGTTCTATCCAACCCGCCTTATTGTAATAATGAACGAGTTTCCTCGAAATCCCTCTCTCCTCAAACCATTCGGAAAGGCAAATGGTTTTCGAAGGCCAGGACTTGAGGAGTTGGTTTAAATATGATTGAATATGTCTATCCATATTGGACATTTTAGACTAATATGAAACCAATGGCAATCATTGGTTTATTTTAACTGTAATTTGGCAAACTATATTAGACATTTAGCATAAAATGCAAACCAAATACTGTGCTCATATACAACAAGGACGGAAGTAATAAACGATACTAATTTTGAAATGCTTGACTCTATTGTAGCTATATACTTTATCGTTCATTCCCTGAAGATTGGTTCTAGAAAACCTATCCAACCCTTAAGGGTAAAACGGTCATCGCCTTACAACCTTTTAGTTTTGCCCATTCTTGAGCCCTTTCAACCAATGCTTTCCCATAACCTTGATCACGGTATTTCTCGTCAACCCATAAGCCACCTATTTCTGCTGGCCCAAAGTTGTCAAAGCCTGAAATGGCTGCAATGACTTTGCTCTCATCATAAACGACGTAAAAATATCCACCTGTACCTTCTAATCCACGTTTCGAAGCATATTCGTTGATGCCTTGATGGATAATGGTATAAAAATCTTCGGTTGGAGATTCAATATAAACAACTGAATTCAACGCCATTTTAATTTTCCTTTTAGCATGAATATACTTCTGGATAGCGAAAATATTTACCATTAAACTTAAACTCTGGCGATACCATTACACAGTTTTCAGGTCTTGCTAATATTGCAGTGTATTCATTTTCATTTAAGAACCTATCTGGGCAAAATTGCAAAATAACTTTATTAAATGATTCAGGGATAGTTTCAATAATATCACTTAATTTCTGTTCATTTTGAGAAACGATTTCACGCAGATAAAGTGCACCACCAATAACTTGATATAAAACCATAGTGTTTAATCTGTCAGAATAACCTATTTTGCCATGCATACTATTAAGTATAAAAAGCGTTATTGCATTTTTCCCAAGGATACTAAATTGATTTGATAAAGATAACCGCTCAGACAGTAACTTATTTAGTAACGCGAAATCATCTGAATGATCTAAATTTAACTCCCTCAGACCGCCTTTTTTTGATGAAAAGCCGCTTTCCTTTAATAGGAAATCATACTCTGGGAGCATGATTGTGTATGGATAATTTTTAAATAAATAAGGTTTTTGTGTCATCAAGAAGGAGGATTCAAAGTTTTGTTTAACATAAGTTATTACCTCTTTCATCAACAGTTTAAAATACCCCTTTCTTCGATGTGATGGGTTCACACCAACCGCATGTATTGCTGCGGTTTGATGGGTGTTATTATTAAGGGTAATTGTGAGTGGCAATATGCCAATATGAGCGACAATTTTCCCTTGCTCTTCCACAATAAATGGTATTGATGAATTAGGCCAAGATGCACCGTATTGTATCCCTTTTAAGGCAAATTCTTTGCATCCCGGAAAAATTTCGTCAAGAAAACCAATACAATTCCCAAAAAGACTTTTGTCTTTATTATAGTCAGCTATCATATTGCTCATGGACCTTATTCATTTGTTCTTTCATAAAGTTTAATCAGTATCATCAAGATAGAAAACTTTGACCACCACATTCTTTCAATAAATCCTGATAGGGGTGCTGCTCTCCTCCTCCAGCATGTTCAAATCGAGCAATGGTAGCAATTAATAGATCAGCTGATGCTGATACGACTTGATATTCCTCTTTTGTGAATTTTCTTTTTCTGTATTCTTGATATATTTCAACAAAATCTCTGCCTTCCTCAGGGGAAGGTGTAACTTTAAACCCTGACTCCCAATCCGCAGTAAATTGAGCCGCAGCTCGACCCACCATTTCTGGCTCAGACATCGCTCCAAGCGAATCCCAATCAAACACTCCAACTAACTTTTTATGCTGAAAAATTGAATTCTTTGTCCCCCAATCAGTATGAGCAAGTTTCTTTTGAAATGGGAATGCTTTAAGTATTCTCTTTGCATTGATTGCTTTTTTGGCAATCCACCCTGCTCCTTTGCTTGATTTTTCTAAATTAAATAAAACATTATGAGGGATTGGCCAAAGTCTACGCCCCATTGCTTGCTGGAAGAAATTTTCTACCGGTGGGAGCTGGTATTTATCAACTATTTCAGAAAAAAGTGCTAAATTATTTGCTAACTCGCATCGAATTACAGGCTGATGTGCATCTTCAATATTTCCTTCAATTAGACTATAAAACCCTGCAAAGGTACCTCTGAAAGGAACAATATTACTAAGTGTTTTTGGGACAGGAAAACTTTCCTGATAAAAAATATTTTGGAATTCATTCATTTTATCTAAGTACGATTTAGATATCTTTTCTGAATATACTTTCAATACAACATTTTCCCCATTTGATAAACATAAACCAAAAACCACACCAATGCTGGATTGAATGAAAATAACCTTGTTTACAGTGGACTCTAAATTGACCTTCACTGCATGGTTAATAAGTATCTCGATTTTCTGTGGGTTATCTGATCCAATTACATCAGTAAAGATCTGCTTTAAATCAGAATCTTGAAAATAAGATGCCAAGTGTTGTTGTAATTTGGTCATTGGATGTCTTTTCTCATAAAAACCCGATCACACCCTAGCAAGTATCCTGGTATTGTTCCAATGCCATTAAATCCATGCTTTTGGTAGAATTCTTGTGCTTGAAATTCGTAAGTATCAACAAATATTTTTGATATACCTTTATCTATGGCCACAGTATCAATCATCGATATGATTTTTGTCCCTATTCCCTTCTTACGATAATTCTTATGAAGCCATAAAACATCAATATATAGGGCATCGCTATGCTCCCAAACAAGAGCACCTCCGACAACCTGACTATTATTTTTAGCAAAGATGCTAAAGTGAGTAGCTTTCTCCTTTATAACTTCTTTGTTAAAATTAACGATGCCTTCTCGCAGTATTTTATCATCTTCTGGCTTCGGATTTTGATCAATAGTGTATTCAATTGTATCCATTATCTCTCCAGTCTATGATCGGCAATTATTTCATCAATAATGCGCATTGGCTCTGTCGCTTCAGCAGCATTTGAATCTGTTATTCCTGCCGCAACAATTAAAGCTTTCCATAAGGTCCAAGCTCGACCACGAGCCCATGTATCGGCATCAAGTGATAGCTTCTTGCAAAATATTTCACGACTTTCACCCTTAAAAAAGGTCCACGCGATGGCAAGATCACAAGCAGGATCGCCAACACCTAATTGTCCAAAATCAATCACGGCGTTTAAGCGTCCATCCTTTACCAATAAATTTCCAACGCTAATGTCCCCATGGATCCAAACTGGTTTACTCTGCCAGCTGGTTACAATCGCCCCTTCCCATATCTCAGTTGCCAAATCAACATCAATTTTGTCTTTTAAAATATCAATTGATTGTCTTGTTTCGGCATCATAAGTTGAAAGATCCCCACCACGATAAAAATTATGCGGACCAGGTTTTGGGCCATTTGTTGAATCAATACCATTGAGCGCGATGAGAAAATCTGCAAGGCTTGCTGCAAAGTTTCTTAAATCGCCTATATTGGCCCTTGCTGCTGATTCACCTTCAAGCCATCTATAGATAGACCATTTCCATGGGTAACCCTCTTCAGGCTCGCCCATCGCTAAAGGGCTAGGGATCTCCAAAGGGAGCAATGGCGCCAATTTAGGTAACCAATATTGTTCCTTCTCCACCTGAAATGCATAACACTCGTCGCTCGGCATGCGCACAAGCATATCTTTACCCAAGTGAAAAGTTCGATTGTCCCATCCGCTTTTCGCAACTGGTTCAACAGGTAAATCTTTCCATTGTGGGAACTGAGATGCCAATAAACGTCGAACAAGGGCTTCATCAATCTTATTTATTTCTGAGCTCATTTATTCTCAATTAACCTTTTTAAAATAACATCGGCTGCTTGTTTTGCAGATAGGTTTGTCACATCAAGTGTTAAAGTATTAGGATGATTTGGAGTCAATACCTTTGATTTACTAAATTGCTGACGCGCTGAATTGGCATCAATCATTTTATGATTGATTTTTCGCTCTTCAGATATCACTCTTTTACAGAGTTCATCTACTTCACAGATTAGTCTGACAGGTAAAAAATTGCTGCCCCTTTGA
>JBFWUT010000022.1:0-44524 GCA_050247135.1 Candidatus Berkiella sp. | reverse complement strand
GCAATCGATGAAAAATCCAAGCAAGTAACGCTGACAGAAGAAGGGCATAATCGTATCGAAGCGTTATTGGTAAAAGAAGGGTTGTTGCAAACAGGTAAAAGCCTTTACGATCCTACCCATATCGGTTTATTGCATCATTTAAATGCTAGCCTTCGTGCCCACGCGATTTTTAAACGTGATGTGGACTATATCGTTCACAACAATGAGGTTGTGATTGTAGATGAGCACACCGGCAGAGGTATGCCTGGTCGTCGCTGGTCTGATGGTTTACATCAAGCGGTGGAAGCCAAAGAGCGCGTTACCATTCAAAGCGAAAACCAAACGCTGGCTTCTATTACTTTCCAAAACTTTTTTAGACTTTATGATAAATTAGCGGGAATGACAGGAACAGCTGACACTGAAGCGTATGAGTTTCAGCAAATTTATGGTTTAGAAGTGGTAGTGATACCCACCAATAAGCCCTGCGTTCGTCAAGACAATGCTGATATGATTTACTTGACCAAAGAAGAGAAGTTTGAAGCTATTATCGGAGAAGTCAAAGATAAAGTGAAATTAGGACGTCCCGTTTTGGTGGGCACAGCGTCTATTGAGACTTCCGAATTATTATCGAATATTTTGCAAAAACACAAAATTAAGCATCAAGTATTAAATGCAAAATTCCACGATCAAGAAGCACAAATTGTGGCTGAAGCGGGACGCCCCGGAACAGTGACGATTGCGACTAATATGGCCGGTCGAGGAACGGACATCGTATTAGGCGGTTCTAAAGAAGCGGAGATCCGTGCCTTGGAAAATCCCACCGATGAACAAATTCAAGACATACTAAAAGATTGGCAAGTCCGTCATGATGCAGTTGTCAAAGCAGGTGGTTTGCATATTATTGGCACCGAACGCCACGAATCTCGCCGGATTGATAATCAGCTACGAGGTCGTTCTGGCCGTCAAGGCGATCCAGGCTCATCACTTTTTTACTTATCACTAGAAGATAACCTGATGCGTATTTTCGGCTCCGACAAAATGACGGGTCTCATGCGTCGTTTAGGTGTGCAGCCAGGCGAATCGATTACCCATCCTTGGGTATCGCGGGCGATTGAAAATGCGCAGCGCAAAGTAGAAGGTCACAACTTCGATATTCGTAAGCAACTTTTAGAATATGACAACGTCGCCAATGATCAGCGTAAAGTGATTTATGATCAACGTGATGCTTTGATGGCGACCGAAGATATATCCGATAGCATCGTTGCGATCCGCGAGTCAGTCGTCAATGGAATTATTTCAGAATATATTCCACCACAAAGTATTGAAGACATGTGGGACATTGAAGGTTTAGAAAGAACGCTTGATGCTGATTTAGGATTGAAGCTGCCTATTTCACAGTGGCTAGAAAATGAAAAAGATCTGCATGAAGAGCTACTTCGAGAACGCATTTTAAAAGAAGTAACAAAAATTCATGAAGAAAAAGAGGCACGCATTGGTAGTGAGATGATGCGACGCTTTGAAAAGTCAGTGATGCTGCATGCGCTCGATTCGCATTGGAAAGATCACCTCTCGCAAATGGAACATTTGCGCCAAAGTATTTTCTTGAGAGGATATGCGCAAAAAGATCCACGTCAAGAATATAAAAAAGAAGCTTTCAATCTGTTTACTGCTTTGCTAGATAGCATTAAGCGGCAAGTGATCAGTATTTTAACGATGGTCGAAATTGACGCGGCGGCGGATATTGAAGCGTTTGACGCACAGGATGCTGAGCGTCGGGAATTTAACAATCAAGCCATGGAGTTTCGTCATCCCCAGGCAGCTTCCATGGCGTTAAGCGAAGAAGAACAAGAAGTGCTGAACATGGACCAAAAAATGAGCGCAGCAGGTGGCGGTGGCAATGTCGTTCGTATGGCGCCTAAAGTGGGCCGTAATGAGAACTGTCCTTGTGGTTCAGGTAAGAAATTTAAACATTGTCATGGGCGCATTGGATGAGAATACCCGTTGCTGTTGGTGTGGTGATGAATGATCAAGGGCAAGTGTTGATTGCTAAACGCTTAGCCCACCAACACCAAGGCGATTGCTGGGAGTTTCCTGGTGGCAAGATTGAAAAGCATGAAAGCCAAAGCCAAGCGCTTAAACGTGAACTATTTGAAGAAGTCGGCATAACAGTCACACACCACGAACCTTGGATGGTGGTCGATCACGATTATCACGATAAGGCTGTGTCGTTGATTGTGCATAAAATTACTGGATTTTCCGGGGAGCCTCGTGGCTTAGAAGGGCAGCAGATAAAATGGGTATCCCCACAAGAATTGCTTTCTTTGCCTTTTCCAATGGCGAATAGCATGATAGTTAAGGCTTTACAAAGAGAATAACCTCGACCTATCACCATTCCTTTCATTAAATCTCTAAAACTTATCTTCCCTATAAGTGTCTCACTCTATAAGCAAAGAGAACAAAATGGACTTTACGGGGAGGTACGCATGTGGGGATCTTTTTTCTTTCAATATCAAAACATGGAAACGCAAGAACTGGCGATTGAGAGCGCTAATGTGCTGCACTTGATAAAGACTGAGCTTGACATCAGACGCCAACAAGCCGATCTGCCGCTATCCGAAGATCAATTGAAAGAAACCTCAATGTTAAAACCTCATGAAATTATTGAGGGAGATCGAATTTATCGAGATCTAAAAAGGCACTATCAAGATAAACTTCGTGAGAAGGGGGGAGTAGAGGGGGTTATTGCGGATCTTGAAAATTATATCATTGCTTTGCTTGGCAATGATGAAGCTTACCGCACCGACGAAGAACACAGAAAATTCAATCCTAACGACCCTTTATCTATCTCACAGCTTAAGGCTGCACTACGCGCGATAAAAGACAATGCGCCCGGAAGCAGTTTTGGAAGTTTTCTTGATCCAAGTTCATTGAGTCAGATCGGCGCGACATTTTCCTCAGGCGGGGGAACTTCTGCGCGTGAAATGTTAGCCTATTTTTGGTTGGCTGCATCAGACTCCGAAATGGAACTTGATGCAAAAGATGAACCTAAACGGGAGCAGTGTTTACACGAAGAGAAAATGGTGGTTATTGCGAGTCTTTATGATATTCGCAGAGCGCATAATGATGGTGTGAATACGCCAGTAGATGATGTGAAGGACGATCCTTCTTGTGGCCCTGGTACTTGGGGAAGGATCGCTAAAATGCATGTTCACAATAACAAAACCAAAATGCATACATTTCAAAACAATGCAACCAAGTACAAGGATCACCTGCCTGCCTTTGTAATTGACCAATTTAAAGTGCTGTCACTAGATAAACAAATCGAAGTGATTAATGCAATGAATAATTTCTTTATCAATGGCGAAACACCCCCCGGTATTGCCCCGTTTGCCAACTTTGATTCCTTTATTTTGGAGCTACAACATGATCCAGCTAAAGGGGCAATTTTCTTACAACTCATTTCTGAGGAATATGGTGAAAGTTTACAATATTCCGCTGAAAAAATATTAGATGAAAATCATCAAAGATACGCATTGCTAACCTACCATACTGAACTGCGAAAAATGAGCAAAGCCATTAATAATGATTTATTTTTACGTTTGCAGCAAATTATGATCGAAAACTTGACGAGTAGATCCTCTGAATTGGTTAAACAGCAATTAGAAAATGACTCCGATGTAAAACTGGCTAAACAGCGCTTAAATAAAATTGAGTTAGAAATTAATACATTGCAACAACAGTTAGAGTCAATTGGCGAAAAAATCAAAGAAATTGATTTTACAAAATCAGGCTCAACACAACAAGTGGATAAGCTAAAATCGCAAAAGGCAGAACTAGACAAGCGATTTGTAGCTTTAGTGGATGAAAAAAGCTCACTTTATGCAACGATTGATAGTATTGCAAGACAACAAATTGCGCTTGAAATGAAAAAAATATTTACAAACTCAACGGTTTTAAAAAGTGATGAAATAGAGGAATTATTTTCTGCTGAGGCGCTTAAAAAGAACCCTAGTCCTGCTGTTGTCCAAATTGCAACAGTGAGCGATGAGTCATCTGGTTTGCCTCCGGAAATTGCAGAAATAAAGCCACATACTATTGCCAAGCATCCGTCTTATGAGCAAATCAAACGAATGTATGTAAGTCAAAAGAAACCACCAGAACAGGCTGAGCAATTAACAACAGAACGATTGTTAAAAGCGGTTATTAGATCAACTAAACAACAAAGCCAATTAAGTGATGAAAGAATAGATGAATTAGTGAAGCAATGGGTTGAACATCATGGTGAGGCTACCTTGATACAAAGACAAGAGGTCGATAATCCCAGTGTGGTAAAATTACAATCGGTACCCGTCAAAATGGACCAACAAGAGAGAGAAATCTATTCCCAAGTGGATGCTTTACCCCAGATGGAACAAATAAAGTATGTGCAGCATCAAGTTCGTCCTAACAAAAACAAGAATATAAAGGTTCCAGGCATTGAGATTCCAGTATTGGTCGATTTTGAGCAAGGTATTAAAAGGCTTAATTCTATCATCAGTAATGCTCAATCTGAACAAATCAAGGGCGCAGCCATTGAAGCTAAACTTGCCATCGGTATTTTCTACTTTGACTCTGCTAGATCGCTACGTGAAGGAGGTTCTGTTAACAAGGAAATGTATGATGATTATGTCATGAAAGCGCAAGCCTGCGGTATTAATACCAGTGTTCATTTAGATCCCAAAGCCATTAGACAAGAAGGTATTGATAAAGCCATAATCAACCCAGCATGGTTAGTGCGGCTTAAAGCAAAATTAGAAGACCTTGAGGAAAGTTTCAGATTGAATTCTGCCTATGTTGGCAAAGCCATCAATGATACTCGTTATGCTAATATGATTAGCCAATTTAATCTCTTTATTGAAAAAAGTGACTTAACAGCCTTGGTTAGTGCTGAGGATGCATTAACCAAGGCTCGAGATGCGTATTTTAAAGAATTAGAAAAGGAATCGCCACTGCAGTCATTGTTGTTAAAACACTATCAAGAGATGCAGCAAGCACAAAATGACGTTGCCAAGCGAATTGATACCTTAATTATTGCATTTAGTAAACAATGGAAAGCTAAATATCGTCATTTTTATGATACGGATAGAGCATTTTTACTTGATTTAGTTTCAAACAGTGAAGAGGTTGAACGAAGTATCATTCCTGCTTTACAAGAACATTTCAAAGTCATCAATGAACGTTTGGCTCAATTAGCATTACTAAAGCTTCCTCATCAGTTATATCAAGCTACGGAAACTGCTGTTAAAAGGGATACTCAAACATTAGTTGACGGTTTTTATCATAACCTTCTTCATCATGTGACCTTGCTTGATGGCCGCAAACCGACTAAGGGTACCATTGCTGCTAAACAACTCAAAGTTCTAAAACAGGCGTTAAGCGATCTTAAAGTTCACGTTGAGACTTTAAATGGACAAATTCGTGCCAGTGAATTCATCGGGGTACCATTGGTTCATTTTCATCAAGCTGCACAAGCGGCAGTTGCTATAGCTAATAGCTTACAGGCAGATGCCACTAAAATTGGTCAAGTCAGCGGGATTAAAAAAACGACTCGAAATGTTAAAAATGGTTTACGATCGGCTTTTGGCACAGTTGGTTTTAATGTAGAGGCGAAGACTCACAAAGAGCTCACGATTCAAGAATTAGCCAGCATTCAACTTGACATGGATGCACAGGCTATTAATCGTCAGATATTTGATGTCGATCATGCTAGGGAGGCCACGAAAGAGCTTGCAACGCGTCAACCTGCTATGAGCTTTGAAAAGAGACGTCGTGAACAACAACGGGCTAAAGTAAAACTAACTCCCGAACAAACTAAAATGGCACTAGATTACATTTTGCTCCATACCGACACCCCTGAAGAGGTGAATTTGCTTGGTTATTTAAAGCCTGGTGTTAGCGTGAGTGTGGTTGATCTCAGACGTGATCCCTTGGAATTACAATTTGAGTATATATCCCGCAAAGATGCACCTAAGCGTATTAAGATGGAGGTATCTCAACTTATCGATTTTGCTGATAGACAAAAGAATAAAATTGCAGAACGTGAAAATCGACAATATGCTACGGTTTATGAGAATTACGGTATTTTGTTTCGCGATTATCATGCTTTTGGTCAGGTGGGAACCGACGTTGGGAGGGCAGAGCGTAAAGAATTTGTGATGAAGCTCAATGAGCTAATAAATTTTGATAGCTCTTTACTATCCCTTGTGTTAAATGCGCAACAAACGAAAGGACTACTATCGCTCAGTGAATCACTTGAGAACGCTAATCATTTAGAATTATTGGAGCACGTGCAAGGCGTGATACTTAATAAGGCTAGTGATTTTCGTGGAGCGCAACCTGTTGTCTCACGTGATCAATGGGAGAGCACAACCGCAGCGTTTCATCAGAAGGAGCTTAAGGATGCTTTAGTGAGGTTGCTAGAGCTAAATCTCTCATCACGACAAAAAATCTAGATTTCTTCGTCGTTACCTGCACCCAGCTCATCGTTTTCAGATGAAGGTGATTGTTCTGCAGGGATTTTATAATCTTCTGCTGCCCAATGTCCCAGATCAATGAGTTTACATCGCTCAGAGCAAAAAGGGCGATAAGGGTTGCTGGCTTCAAAGTGAGTCTTTTTTTGACAGCGCGGACACAGAACTTTGGCCTTGGCCATGGGGGCTAAATCGAGCAACATGTTAATTCAAAAGGAACATCTTGCGTTAACAAGCCTGCTTTGCCTTGTTCGAATTGTGCTTGCAAAAAGCGTACATTGATTCGGTGCTTATTGGCACTGACTTCTGGGTAAGCACAATATTCTGCTGAAACGGCGATCCGGATTAATTGGCAATTCGCCTGGGCATTGATCGTTTTTTGAAAAGTACCTGCTGTCGCTGTTTCTCTGGTTGGGCGGTTAGATTGTCTTGTGAGTTGTAGCACTAGAGACAGTGCTTTATCGAGTGGAGTTAATAATTCTTGCCATTCGTTTAGGGTACGTTGACGCATTTTGGGTGGAAGATTTAACCAATAATGAAAAGAAGGTAAATCAAAACTGCAGGTACCACCTGGGATCAACATCCGCTGACGGATACTGTTGAAGAGATCGCTTTCCTTTGGGCATAAGCCTTGTTTCGCCGAATAGGAACGTAATGTTTCAATAGAATGTTCTAGTTCCCGAAGGACTTTACTGAGTGCCTGATGATCGACACTGGGAGTCATATCTAGCCGTTGTAAGCCATTGGCGTGCCGCTCAATTTCTTTGAGTAACTCACCACGGAAGTCAGTTCTTTCGATAAGATTATAGAGCTCTATAATGGCTGTCACACAATCTCTGGCATCCCAGGGGCTGACAATATTCGTCAATCTATACTTAGCTAACTGAAATAAATGTTCAGTACGTAAGAAAGTACGGATACGTTCATTCATTGGATGTTCAAAAATGAGAAATTGTTGAGCCACGTCACACCTCTAAATTGTGTTCTTACCTGCAATATATCAAATTTTCCTTGAGATGCCAGTCTTTAGCAGCTGACTATGAAGATCCTTTACTTTCTTTTGTAGTGTTGCTAGATCCCCGTTGTTTGGCAAGGTGATAGTCGCGATCTTAAGTCTTTCAGCTGAAGTGCATTGCGCGGCTATCATTCTTTCAATTAACGCAGGATCGGCCTGATCGCGGTGTTGCGTTCTTTCATGTTGTATAGCGTTTGTCACATCAATGACAATGACTGCATTAAGCATAGCTTGATAATCTGCATAGTGCTCAGCTAACAAGGGGATCACCACGATACAATAGGGAGCCTTTAGTGCCTGGATTGCTTCTAAGATTGTGTCGTGGATCAAAGGATGAAGTAGGTTTTCCAACCAAATCTTGTCTTTAGGTTGGGTAAAAATTCGCTGCCGCAAGAGAGGGCGATTCAGCTCTTTATTCTCTTGCAAGACCTGTGTACCCCAGTGCTTGACGATTTCTTGATAGGCAGGCTTTGTAGGACGAACCAATTCATGAGCAATTTTATCGGCATCAATGACTGGGACACCCTCTTTGGCAAAAAAATCTGCAACAGTACTTTTACCACTACCAATACCGCCGGTTAAAGCCACTACATAGGTCATAAGCTTGGGATCATGTATGAATAAAGATGGGTGAGTTTATCACCCCATAACAGACTTAACCAACCCGCCATCGCAAGATAGGGGCCAAAGGGGATCGGTTGCCCGCGTGTTAAGCGCTTTAAAGCAATGAGGGAGAGTCCCACGATGAGTCCGACCACGGAAGATAACAATACAATCACAGGCAGCGCTTTCACACCTAACCAGGCGCCCAGCATAGCTAATAATTTAAAATCACCATAACCCATACCTTCTTTACCGGTGAACAACTTAAAGAGCCAGTAAACACTCCATAAAAATAAATAGCCAGCGATTGCGCCAAAAACGGCACTCTCAAGAGAGGTGAATAGTCCTTGGGTATTGATTAACAACCCAATCCATAGCAAAGGTAACGTAATATCATCGGGTAAGAGTTGTTCTTCCAGGTCAATGATGGTTAATACTAATAATGACCAAGTAAACAATAATGCAGCCACCGTTTGCCAAGTGATCCCGAAATGGTAAACCACCACAATAGAAAGAGTCGCAGTCAGGATCTCGATGAGAGGGTAACGACAAGAAATGGGCGCTTGGCAGTGACGACATTTGCCTTTTAAAAACAAAAAGCTTAAGACTGGAATATTTTCCAAAGCACCGATTAAGTGATTGCATTTAGGGCAGTGGGAACGTGGGAAGACCAAATTATAAGGTTTAGTGACTTCAGTTTGTGGGGATTTTTGTTGCATGTAGTCATTGCATTGTGCGCTCCATGCTTGATGAAGCATGCGGGGAAGACGCACGATGACAACGTTTAAAAAGCTGCCAATAATAAGCCCAAACAAGCCAATAATAAGAAGAGCAAGCCATTCCATTGGCATATCAACCTTAAATAACAGAGCCCATTTTGAAAATAGGTAGGTACATAGCAACCACCAGGCCCCCAACCAGCACCCCTAATACTGCCATAATAAGGGGCTCGAGCAAACTGCTGAGGCCATCGACAGCGGCATCCACTTCTTCTTCAAAAATAGTAGCGACCTTTGAAAGCATCTTATCTAACGAGCCTGATTCTTCACCGATAGCAACCATTTGCACTACCATGTTGGGGAAAATACCGGTTGTACGCATAGCCGCTTGCATTTGTGAGCCAGTAGAAACGGCATCACGAATATAGAGCACCGCTTTGGCGTAAACTATATTCCCAGTGGCGCCTGCAACAGATTCAAGCGCTTCTACCAAAGGAACGCCAGCAGCAAACGTGGTAGAGAGCGTGCGTGCATAGCGAGCAACAGCAGCTTTATGCAAAATGGGCCCTACGACAGGTAATTTTAAGATCAATCTGTCTAAAACTTGTTGTACGGCGACATATTTCTTTTTAGCGTAACTAAAACCCCACGCTGAACCTACAAGAATGCCAAGCACCATCCACCAAAACTTTTGCACGAAGGCCGATAAATCAATAACCAGTTTAGTGAAATAAGGTAGATCAGCACCAAAACCTTTAAAGAGTGTTTCGAATTGAGGTACAACGAAAATGAGCAATATACCAGTGACGATAACCGCAACGACTAATACTGCTGAAGGATAGAATAAAGCCTTTTTAATCTTTCTTTTTAAGGATTCCGTTTTTTCTTTGTAGGTAGCTATTCTGTCAAGCATCGTTTCAAGAGAACCAGAAGATTCACCTGCCGCGACCAAGCTGCAGAATAAAGAATCGAAATACATAGGATGTTGTTTTAAAGCGTCTGAAAAGGAACGACCTGCTTCCACTTCAGACTTAATAGCCAATACTAAATCGCGTACGGAAGTGTTGTCAGTTCCTTTGGCAACAATATCGAAGGATTGGACTAAGGGTACCCCCGCTGCCATCATGGTCGCCATTTGTCGGCTGAAGTGAGAGATATCTGCTGCGCTGACCTTTTTCTTTCTTTTGGCAAATAGAGGTTGTGATTTTCGCCTAACAGAAATGGGGTTAAGACCTTGTCGTCGTAAATCTGCTTTTGCTAGAGTGATGTTAACCGCGCTGACTTCGCCTTGGACTTTGAGTCCTTGACTATTCGTGCATTCATACGAAAACATATGGGTTTTGGGAGCGGCATTGACTGCACGCTGGTTTGCACGTTTAGCGATGGGCATAATCTAATCCTTGGTAACCCGACTTATCTCTTCGATACTGGTGAGCCCTGTTTTTACTTTATTTAAACCGGCACGTCGTAAATTAATAACACCTTCTGATTTCATTTGTGTCGCAATATCAAAAGCATTACCACCTTCCATAATGATTTTGCCGATAGCTTCTGTAACTGGCATTACTTCATACAGACCCACGCGACCTTTAAAGCCATGGGTACAGAGATCGCATCCTTTGGGTTCGAAAATAGGGAAATTTTCTTTGATGTCTTCTTCTGTGAACCCCATTCCCAGTAGAGCTTCAGGTGGGAAAGTGACTTGTTGTTTGCAGGAGGCGCATAGCCTGCGAGCCAAACGCTGTGCGATGACCAAGGTAACAGAAGTCGCAAGGTTAAAGGCTTGAATACCCATGTTTACCATTCGGGTGAGTGTTTCAGGAGCGCTATTAGTATGTAACGTGGATAATACCATATGACCGGTTTGCGCCGCTTTGACTGCGATTTCGGCAGTTTCGAGGTCTCGAACCTCACCCACCATGATAATATCAGGATCTTGTCGTAAAAAGGCTCGTAATGCGCTGGAAAAGGTTAAACCAGCTTTAGGGTTTACATTTACCTGGTTAATACCTGGGAGGTTAATTTCCACAGGATCTTCAGCCGTTGAAATATTGACTTCGCTGGTATTTAAAATATTCAATGCGGTATAGAGTGATACGGTTTTACCACTACCGGTAGGACCTGTTACCAGAACCATGCCTTGAGGACGATGGATAGCACTCAAAAATGCTTCTCTTTGATCGGGTTCGTAGCCTAAGGCATCAATCCCCATTTTGGCGCTAGAAGGATCCAGGATACGCATAACGACTTTTTCGCCAAATAGCGTAGGGCAGGTGCTGACACGAAAATCGATAGCGCGATTTTTTGAAAGCTTCATTTTAAAACGACCGTCTTGCGGGACGCGCCGTTCAGAAATATCCAGACGTGACATGACTTTTAAGCGTGCCGCTAAACGTGGAGCAAGATTAACAGGCGGTGTAGCAAACTCATTTAAAATACCATCTTGGCGTAATCTAACACGATAAGTCTTTTCATAAGGTTCAAAGTGGATATCAGAAGCCCCTCGATTGATGGCATCGAGTAAGACTTTGTTAACGAAACGGACAATAGGGGCATCGTCTACTTCTGAATCTGAATCATCGTCTGCTTTCTGAATGTCATCAGCGCTAGAAAAATCTAAGGCATCGAGATCGGTATCTTTAAGATCGTCAAGTGCTGAAGACTCGTTTTCAGTGAGTATCTTTTCAATGATGTCAACGAGTTTGGTTTCTTCAACAATAATCGCTTCGGTGTTAATACCAGTATGGAATTTAAATTCATCGAGTGCTTCCAAATTAGTTGGATCAGAAACAGCAACAAACAATCGGTTACCTCGGCGAAACAGGGGTAAGGCATGGTGCTGACGAATAAGCTTTTCACTAACCAGTTCTTTGGGGATGGCATCCAAATCCATCGCATTGAGATCAAATAGGGGATCACCAAATTCAATCGAGGCATGAACGGCTAAATCTTTGGCGTTGACCAGAGATTTATCGACCAGATAAGCAACAAAAGGCATTTTTTTGCGGACGGCTCCTTCCATGGCCTGTAGCGCTGTGGAACCATCCAGCAAATTTGCCTGTACTAATTTTTTAGCCAGGCCATTGAGGGCTTGAGCATTTTCAGTCATAGGGTTTAAGGTCATTTAATCCATTTAGTACCTATATAGTATAAGCCTAGTTAACTCTTCCCATTTTGCTTTTATACTCCCCTGATATACTGGGTATAATAGACCCTGCCAATAGAAAACTGAATGTTGAACCTAAAATAATTGAGGGGATCCATTGGCTAACGCGATAGAGGGCAATCGCTGCAAAACCCATACTAAAGTCATGATAAATAACTTGAGTTAAGGTGCCAAATAATGCCTCTAAAATGCCAATGTTGCCTGGTGTTAAGGGGAATAGCATCGCAATGGTCAAGACACCAACTAAAAATAAACAGTGGGATATAGGTAAGGGAGCATTAATTGCTAATAAACACAGATAAAATAACGCAGCCATTAGGATATTGACCAAGGTGAGTGCGATAAATGAGAAAAAGAATATTTTAGGATCGGCAATCAGCTCTTGCAGCGCTGTTAAGGCTTTACCCATTATCTGAGTGGCATTAAAACGGCTGCGCTTAAGCCAGATAATGAAGCCAGTAAAGAAGAATCCCAGTAAGCAAGTGACGTAAAACAGATGATTAAAAGTTGCGGGAAGGTTGCTAAACAGCCAGCCTAACAGTGCAAAAATAGCGCAGATGACGATAGTGAACACAAAATAGATTAGCATCACATAGACAAACTGTGAATTAGCCATGTGAAAATGCTGGCGCATGTAAAGATAACGAAAGCCCATACCCAAACGATAGGGTAGAAGTTGGTTAAGAAAATTGGCAATAAAACTGAGCCCTGCCCAATCTCTCCATTTTAGATTGATCTCATAATGCGAACAGAGAAATTTGAATGAAAGACCACCAAGGGCAATCATGGGAATATGTAATAAGCTCAAGATACCAATATAGGACCATTTGACCCGGGAAAACACGGCATAAATATCATCGCGATAGTGATAAAACATCCCAAAAATCACCAGGATCAAAAGGCAATAAGAGAGTAATTTAATCGCGTTTTTGTGCATATTGATTCTTGGGTTTATGCAAAGGAACGTCTTTAGTCACACTATCAGGATCTTGCTTATTGAGAGCATGAGTCGTGTATTGATTGCTATACATGAGGCAGGTAATTTGTTCAGAGATGAGGCCAATGAGGAAGATGATAACCGAAGTAGAAAGCAAAACAGCACTCATGTTGGTGAAGCGGCCTTGTGTAGAATAGGTGTAAACGTAATTGGCGAATCCTGCGATAAAATGTAATAGCGCAAGGGGCAGAAATATTTTCAAAGGAGAATATAACGTAGCCATTTTATAGATAATTAATAAGAATTTAACGCCATCGGAAAATGGCCTGAGATGGCTGACACCGATACGTTGTTTGACTTCAATGGGGACGTAAGCCACGGCATAGCCGCTGCGAAAAAATGCCATGGTAATCGTTGTGGGACAGGAAAAGCCATTAGGGATTAAATGCATAAATTCTTTAAATTTATTGGCATTGACAATCCTAAATCCAGAGGTTAAATCTAAAACGGGTTGTCCAACGAGCAATGTGGCAATTTTGTTGTAAAGGCTGTTTCCAAGCCAGCGCCAAGTGCTGGCTTGGTGGTGTTTAGCTCTTGCTCCAACGACTAAATCATAACCACTCTGGTATTTTTCTAGTAGGGGTTGAATGTCATTAGTTTGGTGTTGGCCATCGGCATCCATGAAAATCAAGATCTCACCAGAGGCAGCACGAGCCCCGGTTTTGATCGCTGCGCCATTACCCATGCTACAAGGGTGACGGATAACAGTAACCCCAAGTGCCTTGGCAACCTCTGCAGTATTATCGGTTGAGCCATCGTCGACCAAAATGATCTCAAAATCAGGATACTGCTCACACAATGATGGCAAAAAAGTCAGCAAGCCCTTCTCTTCATTTTTAGCAGGAATAATAATCGATATCATTCACTTGCCTCCTTTTTCTCATGTTGCTTGAGCGTTTGCATGGTGAAGTCTAATTTTTGCAACGTTGATTTGGCTGCTTTATTGTCTTTAAGTTCATGATGTGCAAAAGCAATCGATTTTTCTGCCTCTTTTAGCATGTTATGTTTCATTTCAAGATAGGCTTTTTGAATTAAGGGCTCAATTCGTTTGGGGTAAGCTTTATATGACTCCAAAAGCAAGTACCGGGAGTTGTCGAGGTTATTGTTGAGTAACTCAAGGCCTGATTCTAAATGATAGAGTACTGCTTTATATTTAGGTTTATATTTGAGATTTTGATTTTCATTGCAGGCTTGAATGAGTTCAATGACCTTTTTTCTATCTACCCCTTTACACTGGTTGTTAAATAGGTTTTGCACCATGATATCTAACACGGTAATGACATATGGTGTAATGGCACCTTGCTGTATTTTTTGGTTCGCTTCTTGGTAGAGCTGGGGGGGGACTCTATTTAAGTGACAAAAGATCAAAATTTTATGCAAAGGTATTCCTGCATTAAATGGATCTAAACGAGCGGCCTCATCAAGTTCCTCGAATGCTTGCTGATACAATCTCTCTTTTAAGAACAGGTTGGCAATTTCAATATGGACACGGGGTGAGCGGGGATGTTGAATGCGAGATTCTTGCAAAAATCGCTCACTGGAGGACCAGATATAACTTCGCTGAAAGGTGATGGCGGCCAATAATGAAATGAACAAAAATGTAAAGATATAATAAAACCGTTTGGGGGCTATATCGACTTTTTTGTAAAATGGAATGAAGTAGTAAGTCGCTATTAACAATAAGCCGACACTTGCGAGATAATTACGGTGTTCAAACACCATTTCAAGGGGTAGTACGGTTGATTCAATAGCATGTGATACAAAAAACCACGCTATCCCAAAAGAGACCATTGGGGCACGTTTTCGCAAGAAGATGACTAATAGAGCCATGCTGCCAAGGAGCAGGGAGCATAATGCCGTTTGAACATCGATTGTTCTTGTAATAATAAAATCGTCATGATAAAGCCCCATATCAGTCAATTGCGGAATAATAATTAACTTAAGATAAAAAACCAGGGCGTTAATTTGGGTATAAACCCGATCTAAGAGTGTTATTCTTTTATCAGCAAACAAAGCCATAAAAGTATCAAAATGTTGCCAATAATAAATAAAAGCACAAATCAGGATCGTGGCAGATAAAGAGATATGGAACCATTTTAAACAACGGCTTTGGATTTTTGTGCCCTGAAATCTGAGAATAAAGCACTCAGTAATTAACACATACCAGGGAAATAAAATGCCAGTTTCTTTACTGAGGACTGCCAAGGGAAAGAAAAAGGCAAAACTCATGACAAGGATTAGGCTGCTATGGGGTTTATGTGTTAATTGTTTGATCCTGCCGCACAGATAGGTATTTAACCCCAGAAGGATGAATAAATGACACAACTGTGTCATCCGTTGCACGGGATAGAGTACCGTGCTGACCTGTAAAGGGTGGATTAACCATAAAAGTCCAGTGAAAAATCCTATGAGCTCAGCATATCGCTTTGCTCTTGGCATAAATAGCATGACCAAATAGGCAAAAAAGGCCACACACATGCCACACAGGACATGGATAATAAGATTAACGATTTTGAAATAAAAAGGATCCAACCCAAAAAAATAGTCATTGAGTGCGAAGCTTGCAATAGAAATTGGACGCCCTAGTGGACCTGAATCATTTTGTAGACTGATTTCTAGAAGTCGTGACAGAGAAAACACATCGAGCTTAGCGGGCTCGATTGATTGTAAATCATCCAGTAAAAATGGCCCAGAAAGGCCTTGCCAATAAAGCAAAAAGGCAATGAGGGTAAATGCGATGAGTGCTAATACAAAGAAGGGGGCTCCGGCCCCCTTTTTAACTTTGTTTAGATAACTTATCGGCATGAAGAAGGAGCAAACTGTGTAGCGCCCGTAGCCGTGCAAGTCCATCTGACTGCCCCGTTCGAGAAGGTTGGGGTTAAGACGATAGCAAATGCAGCACCACTTCCTAAGTTAGTTTGGTTTCCAGTGATGGTGATTACACCGTTTGCGCCTACTGCTAGACCCGAAACGTATTGCGAAACGACACTGGTAACGCCTGCAGTTGCATTGGATGTGGGCATCGAGCCTTTAGCAATGCGGTATTCAGAAACGGCTGTTTTCGCATTAGCACCGACGTTGATAATTTCCGATACACGAGCACGCACCATGTAATCGTTATAAGCTGGGATGGCGATTGCCGCTAAGATACCGATAATAGCAACCACGATCATCAACTCAATCAGGGTAAAGCCACTTTGTCTTGTTTGTATGTTCATCATATCCTCCTAATTAATAAATAATCTCATTCGAATTCATTACCGACAAGGTGCAGGTGCATACTGGATGGCACCTGTTGCGGAGCACGACCATTGAACCGCGCCATTAGAAAAAGTCGGCGTAAAGATTAAGGCAAAAGCGGCTCCAGATTGTAAGTTTGTTTGATTCCCTGTAATCGTGATAACCCCATTAGCACCCACGGTAATGGCAGAAACAAAATTTGAGACAATGCTGGTAACACCTGCTTCAGTATTCGATGTTGGCATGGTGCCTTTGTTGATTCGGTACTCTGAAACAGAGTTTTTGGCGGTACTGCCCACTTCAACTAATTCAGCAACACGCGACCTCACCATGTAATCTCTATAGGCGGGTAAGGCGATGGCAGCTAAGATCCCAATGATAGCAACGACTATCATCAGTTCAATTAGCGTAAAGCCAAGTTGCAGTGCTGAGTCTTGCATATATTTCAATTTCCTCAACTATAACATTATCATTGCATTATTCATGCCAATGAATCATTTACTCAAATAAATGATTCATTTTCAAAGAGATATTCAGGATAAATGAATTTTGAGCACCTAGATTGACCCCCAACACTGCTCCAGGGGCGCAAATTTGGTCAGGTGATTGCTAAATTTGGTCAGTTTGTTTATTTATCCAGGCTCGACTTGTCGGCAATCCTCAACCGCCGTATACTTTCACACCTTTGTATGCCGAAGTAGCTCAGTCGGTAGAGCAACTGATTCGTAATCAGTAGGTCAGCGGTTCGATTCCGCTCTTCGGCACCAGGTATCTGCTCCTGCTTGTGCAACCAGTGTAATTTGTTGGCACACTCACTAAAAAGTACCATACTTAATATTGGTGCCAGAGGGTTCAAGCGGAATGACAGTATGCCAAACAAGGCCACATCCCAAGAGGACGAATTAAACAAAAGCCATCAGTCACAAGACACGTCGATGGATTTTATCGATGCCTCAGATTTTCAGATGGATGTTTTCTCGGATGAGAAAGAGCCTAGATTTTCTCGTTTTGCGCTTAAACTGGTGTTGGTCTACTTTGGTGTTGCCAGCCTTTTTGCTATTTTATTTTCCGAAACTGTTCTTGTTTCTGTGTTTGGCGTGCCAACCTCAGCTTTATCCTGGATAAACCCTTGTAAAATTTGGCTTTTAATTATCGCAGGGAGTGTACTATTTTATTTTCTGATCAGTCATCGAACCTATTTAATGCTGCTAGAGCAGCGTGAATTAGATGCTTCTTTGAAAAGAATGGAGCGTTTGAATCAAATTCACCAGCTAATCAGCCAGACGAATCATGCTATCTTACGAATTCGTGATAAAGAACAGTTGCTCAAAGACATATGCCAAATTTTGAAAGACGTGGGTCAATTTTCTTATGTCTGGATTGGCATAAGCGAATCTGCTGAAGCACAGCCGAATATGATGGTCACCTCAGGAAAAGAGGATGATTATTTGCGGATGCTTTTTGAAGGGTTACAAAATGCCAGTGCAACCGAACGAGGTGAGCCGGCATTGTCGGCCTTACGAAAAAAATATGCGGTAGTGGTAAATGACGTTGCAGGCTTTTCAAAAAATGCCTTTGCCTGGCAAACGCGTGCGCTTAAATTCAATTTTCAATCTATAGCGGGATTCCCATTTAAGACTGCCGCAGGTTTCAATGGTGTTATCGCGCTCTATGCTAATGTACCGAATTACTTCAGTACCGAAGAAACCACATTGCTTCGTGCTTTGGCAGCGGATGTAAGTTATGGAATAAGTGAAATTGAGCATAAAACACAATTGTATTATGCAGCTAATTATGATGTGGTAACTCATTTGCCGAATCGTCAGTTATTTGAAGACCGGCTAAATCAAGCCATGTCAAGAGCGTTGCATGATAAACGTGTTGTCGGAGTGGTGATTGTTGAAATAGCTGATTTGGCCAAAACAACGGAAAGTTTAGGGCAGGCTGTTGGAGATAAACTGTTGCAAGAAACGGGTAACCATTTGATGCGGTTAGTTCGAGATGGCGATACCGTTGCGAGGATAGCGCATAACCAACTGGGTATTATGTTGGCTGATGCAGCTGAAGCGCTAGATGTAGCCCTTGTTGCTCAGAAACTCATCAGACCATTTGCTGTGCATTTGTCAAAACAAAATGAAATACAAATCCACTTACGAGCCGGTGTGGCAATTTATCCGCAAGATGGAGATACTCCAAGTACTTTAATTCAAAATGCGACCGTGACCTTGCATGAGATGATTATAGAGCGACAGAGTGAATGTTCTTTTTATTCTAAGCAAGTTTCATCAGGGATCAAATATAGCCAGCAAATCAAGCAATCCTTAACAACTGCTTTAGAACGCAATGAGTTTAACTTATACTATCAGCCAATCGTACAAATCAAAGACCGTAAGATGATAGGGGTAGAAGCCTTAGCAAGATGGAGAAATGCTGGCTTAGGAGATGTTTCACCGGTTCAATTTATCGCTGAAGCAGAAGCCTCTGGTTTAATTATACCCTTGGGTGAATGGATTTTAAAAACGGCATGCCTGCAGTCAATGCAGTGGCGACAGATGGGCCAGCATGACTTAATGATGACAGTCAACCTTTCGGTAAAACAAATAACACATCCAAAATTTGTTGAAAGTATAGAACACTTATTTAGAAAAATATCATTTGATCCTTCAACTTATCATTTGGCATTTGAGATCCCTGAAACTGCTTTGCTTGACGAGCTAAAATATACTTTGGAAGTTTTATTAGCCTTGCGCGAGTTAGGGGTGAAAATTATTATTGATGATTTTGGTACGGGCTATTCTTCTTTAAGCTATCTTCACCAGTTGCCGGTGGATATCCTTAAAATCGATCCTATGTTTATTCGAAATATTGGTAAAGATCAGAATACCAAGGCTTTAATCCGAGGCATTCTTGCTTTTGCGACCGGACTTGAGGTTAAGAGCATTGCCGAGGGAGTCGAGACAGATAAACAGGCTGAGATCTTAACCGAATTGGGTTGTGATTATATGCAAGGTTACTTGTATAGTGCGCCTGTGGCGGCTAAAAATCTGGAAAGCTTTTTTGGTAAGCACTTCTAGGATACTTCGCATCTTGGAGTGTAACAGGTATAGTATAGCGAAGATTGAATAGGCATCATAAAACGGACTCTTAATAATGAATCAACCCAACTTAGGGTTTTCTTTAGCGTTTGCTAAAGTCAAGTATTTTATCCGCATGGAATCCTTTGCTGGTTTCTTGCTGATCCTTGCCAGCCTTATTGCGCTCGCTATTGCTAATTCCCCTTTGTATGACAACTATCAACAATTTTTAAATTATAAAATTCATATCGGTATTGAAGGCAACCAATTATCCAAGCCGATACTGTTGTGGATAAATGATGCATTAATGGCCATTTTCTTTTTACTCATTGGTCTTGAACTCAAAAGAGAGGTATTGGAAGGCCAATTGTCTAATGTAGAACAGATCATGTTACCGGGGCTGGGCGCCCTAGGTGGGGTCATTTTCCCAGCACTTATCTATGTAGGATTTAACCATAGTTACCCTCAAAATATGGCAGGGTGGGCGATACCCATGGCAACTGATATTGCTTTTGCCCTAGGGATTTTAACCTTGCTCGGTAATCGTGTGCCCAGCGCCTTGAAATTGTTTGTATTGGCTTTGGCAATATTTGATGATCTCGCAGCCATCTTAGTGATTGCGTTCTTTTATACCAAAGACCTTTCTTTATGGGCAATTGCGTTGTCTTTGGTAATGATAGGCTTGTTATGTGCACTAAACTGGCTAAAAGTAGCAAAGCTTAGCCTGTATTTAGTACTGGGGCTCCTCTTGTGGTACTTTGTTTTAAAATCAGGGATCCACGCCACAATTGCTGGCGTTATTTTAGCCATGCTCATTCCACTAAAAGTTAAAAAACGAGATTGCTCACCTCTGAAATATTTAGAAAATAAATTGCACGGCTGGGTAACGTATTTGATTTTGCCTTTATTTGCTTTTGCGAATTCAGGAATTAACTTTGAAGGGGTTGCATTTTTACAGTTATTGAACCCAATATCCATAGGGGTGACCCTCGGGTTATTTGTTGGTAAGCAACTAGGGGTGTTTTTATTTGCTTACCTTACCATCAAGTTTAAATTTGCAAAAATGCCTTCTCATAGCAATTGGCTGCAGCTTTATGGTGTTGCCATTATTTGCGGTATAGGATTTACGATGAGCCTATTTATTTGCTCATTGGCATTTGATAATGCCTCTGTTGAGTTAAATACCGATGGTCGAATTGGCGTCATGTTAGGCACATTGTGTTCAGCCGTGATGGGTTATCTCGTGCTATTTTTTGCAACAAAACACGAAAAATAATAAGAATAACCTCATTTTGTTGTAGATTTCATAAAATATTATTAGAATGTCATATCGTCCACGCAGTTAGTTGGAAAGCTTTATGAAATTTACCCGTCTTGATATTACGAATAAAACACTGGCTCGCAGTGATTTTGTGAATCAACCCAGAAAATTGTTTGTTTTACCTGATAACTTGCCGGATTTTCGTTTGCCTCGTAATCGATTACACGACACAAAAAATCGCGGCGGCCTAGCTCAGGCCATGCGACCTAATAAGATAGGCGGAACGGACATTCATCCCATTTATGATGTGAATGTGGTGGGTATTCCGACGCTCTCATTTGATGCTAAAGAAGGGCTAAGCGTCAAGCACATTGCCGAAGGTTTCGCCAATATTTATCGCCTAGTTAAATCGGACGAGTTTGATGAAATTGTTGTGCCTTACAAAAATGGCAAACCTGCATTTGGTGGTGGTGTCGCAGGTGCTATCCCCTCCATTATCAGCAATGCCATCGAAGAAGAATTTAACCGATTAGAGAAATTCTTAACAAAAAAAGTCGTCCCCAATGATTTTCCACAAGACTTTGCAAAAGCTTATGTAGAAGGTCCACTGCCTATTGCATTAACCTATAAAGAAAAAATAAACCGCTATTTAAATGATCGGTTTCCACGATTAGTTTTGTTTACGCATGCTGCTGTGGCATTTGGAGCTTCATTGGGGACCTACTGGGGATTTGCTGCCTCATTATCGGCATTACCGTTAGTGGGAGCCATGTTAGTGGCATCTACTTTGGCTGTGGCACTGTATCGATTTGTGTTAAAGGGCTTTTTTGGCAGAACCTACATGAAAGTTCAGCTGAGCCAATCGGGCAATGCATTACCTAAGAGCCTGGATATTCGAGGTGGCGTGATTTCAATGTTTGGTTTACAAGCAGGGTATAAAAGCACCTTGCCTGAAGTTGAAGCTGAACTAAAATCAACTTTAAGTAAATTCTTTAAAAAGCCTAAAGATCAAACAGACAGTAACTACCAAGAGCAATTGTCTAACTTGATCAAATTTAATGCTAAAAACCTGATTTTATCAGATGGCGAAAGATATTTTTATGAAGCCGATATCGCACGGGTTAAAAGCAAAGAATATGATGTCGATGCGCAGGTGGCAGAATATCGCCGTAAAAAAATCACATAATTTAATTATGTGATTTTTCCGCATCATGTGGGTTTAGGGTTTGAGAGCATCTCTGTCAATGCGCTTAATCTTATCGATTTGCGGGTCACTCTCAATCATTCTGACAATCTTGTCACAAACATCATATAACGCTGAGTGGATCTTTTCTGCTTTCAGCTGATATTTAGTCTCTTGTAGATGATCGTGAAGTGCTTGTTTAGCTTGAAGGTCTTGTTCAGCAGTTTTAGCATTGACAACATTATCGACTAACCGTTGAATTGCGTAAATTTCTTCGGCCCTTTCTTGTTTTTTTGCACGGACTGCTTTAGAGCCGGTGAGATCTTTGGCTTTTTTTGCTAGCGATCGTAAAGAATGGTTATCGCGTAGGGATTGATACAATGCATTAACGTCAATTCGCCTATAAGCTGTATTATCAGGGGCAGCCTCTGATGTCTGAGACGATGCCACAGGGCGAGATGCCATAGGGGATAGGGGGGCTGGTCTTTTGGTTAAAGCTTGCCAATTAACCGGATTAACCTTAGCGGCTGCTTTTATTTGTTCACAAACATCCTCGACGCCTTGTTTATCAACCTTTGCGCCCAAAGAATCGTGAAAAGCTTGGATAGCTTGGGCAAGGATGATATAGGGGTCTGATTTTTCAGGACCGCTAATAGCGGCTTGATTCTTTGCAAGGAATTTAACAAGGTTATCTGTGCTATTGGTGCTGACATATTGAACTAGCGCATCGCTTAATGATCTGATGAAATTCAGTTTTGGGATCATCTCATCGTTAAATTTATTATCCGTCAACTTACCGAGCACATCATTAACTTGGGTATCGATGTGCATCATGTCGGCTATATCATGCTTATCAAAAGTTTTTCTTTGCACCGGCTGTGATATTTGCGGTGCGGGTTCTTTTGGTCGTGCAGGGGGAACCACAACTTCGTTTTGCACAGGGATGTTGCGCCGTGGTGGTACGAGCGGCTTCTGAGGCTGAGCAGATTGGTTAAAAGTTTGTTCTTCTTGTTTTAACTGATGCATCATTTTATTGAATTCTTCCTCGTAATTAATTGGAGCTTCTGAGCTAGGATTTGCGCTAGGTGGTACGGGCGGCGCTCCTAATGAGCTGGGTGCTTTGGGCAATCCCGGTTGAGGTAGAGGTCGGCCCTTATTAGCACCTGGCGTGGGCAAGGGACGCCCTGTGTTTGCAGTTCGCGGTTGTGGTGGAGGCGGTGGTGCAGAACTTGGCGGTGGCACCTCTCTCTTTAGCCTATCTGCTTGGAATGCCCGATTCATATCTTCAAGCCAATCGACATTATTTTCGAAAAATTCTTTTAGCTCATTTTCTTTTTGTAATAATAAAAGCAGAGCATTGCCTTGATCATTATTGCTATTCTTTACTGCATTATTAAAATTAGATGAAACTGTTGTCTTCAAGGCATCATTAAGTTGTTTATAGAATTCTTTTAATTGATCCTGGAGCTGAGTTGCGGTTGCCCATTTCCAAAAGTCACTCGTGGGAATGCCTATTTGAATCATCAATTCTCGGATTTGGGAAATCCTGTTGCTAATTTCTGCGGCAGTCACCATGTGTATATACCTCAACCAAAATGAACTCCCTTTGATACAAAGAGTCTTATTTACAAAAAAAAGTTCAGTCATGAGTGGCTATACACGTAAAGAAGTTCAGTATGCTTTGCGCTGCGGTTGATTGGCACTTTGATGTCGGATGCGAATGTCTCGTAATATTGCCAGGCTTTGCTCGCTAAGGGGGAATTGAGTCTGAATATCAATTTTATCAGCGGGAGTCGATTTTTGACTTACAATATGACTCATCGCATCTTTGAATTCTTGTGGTGAGATGAGCTGGCGTTGGCCGCTATTATGAAAGTAAAATTCATCAGAGATAGTAAATTCGCCATTTTCAGATACGGTTAGCAACCCTAAATCATTAGCTTGTTGCACTAATTTAAGCAATTCGATTTCTTTGGATAGTACCGATTGTTGGCGGGCAGCTGCTTGATGGGCGATTTTACCTTTGGCATTTTGCTTTGCCATTTTTTTACTTTGATCTAAGCATTCAATAATTTTCTTATTCAATTTTTTAGAAAAAGCATGGCGATTTTTGTCTAATTTACCAGTGTGATTTTTACAATAAGCTGCTAATTTACTGATGGCAGCCTGGCGCTCAATCAGTCTTGTCACCATATAGTCTTCAATTCGGTAGCGTAAAAAATCTACATTGGGATTTTTTGCATGCGCGGCAATTTCTTGTTGTTTCATGCCTATTCTCAGAGCCAATTGAATCAGTGCAGCCTGTGCATGTTGGCCATAGACTTCTTGGACATTATTCAGTGATTGCTCAATGTTAAGGCGTATTTCTTCTGGAGTTCGATTGGCGATTTCTTCACATGCTTTAACAAATTGGGGATTAAAATAGAATTGCTTATTTTCAATGGCATAATCCCAAAAGTGATTGGTAGGGAAAAATTGAATGGCCTTTCCGCCTTTGATATATTGCTTAGGAGAGATGCTGAGTACTTTTCCTGCAAAAGGATTGAAAATATCGACCAATTTTTTCTTAAAATTAAAGAAGCTGAATCCGTGGTCGATTTTAACAAATTTACTGCCTTCGTCTGACTGAACAAACACGGTGTTTGCCGCGTGAAAATCATGGTCGCCATGCCAAAGCACGTTTGCTGCTGAATATTCTAGCGTATGCCCTGTGTCTTCATTTAAATCTAAAATTTTGCGGATCATGCTTTCGTCGCTATTAAATAAAGCTTTTAGCCTTGCTTTTTCTCCTGCAAATAGCCCACGATCACGGTAGCCAGCCGCTGCATAAGTGTCTTGGATTAATTTTCCCTTAGGGTAAATGGATGCAACATAGACATCTTGAATACCTGGCTTATCGCTGCTATCGTCTCGCACCATAATGCATCGCGCGGAATAGTCTGGGATAGTCAATTTATAAAGATTAGCTCCAATATATTCTGCGATAGTTTCTCCTACATCTGCTCCTTGCTTAATTAACATGGTTTCAGTCCAATCGTTTTCTTGAAAAGAATAAACGCCGGTTCTTTTTCCGGCATTTTTAGCCCCACCTGCTTTTCTTGAAAACTTTTGTGGATGATTCAGTAATGATTGGTAAGCGCCATCAGGGCTATGCCAGACATTTTTATCTAAATAATATTGATCAACTTGACGGTAATAGATTTTTAATAATGTTTTTAGTTTCGTGGCACGAAAAACCAAGGTGGTCGGATCACTTTGGGCCATTTCTTCTGCGAGCGTACCCAGCTCAGAAGGCAGGGGTACAGCGAGGGTACTTGCTGCTTTTTGAATTAAAATATCGATTTCATGTTCTAATTCTTTGAGGTCATTGTTGGAAATTTGTTTTGATTTTACGCTTTCCTCATCAGAGTACAAAATAGTGGGCAATACTTTGCGTTGATATTTCTTCAAATTTTTTTTGATGCGTCGCAAGTTATGTAAGAGATGAGGTGGCTTCTGGGGCTGTTTGGTCCGTTTTAGCTTTGGCATAAGGAACTCTCTTGTGTAGTTGCAACTAAAGGTAGTCTCCTTAATATATTTATGTCATAAAACAAACATTATATCAAATGACCTACTCGGTTTTTTTGAGGGTTGTAAGTTAGGCTTAATTTTTCTATAGTGCAATGAGGAACGTTTATTCAGCTAAAGGATCCAGGGAGTGGTGAAAATTTCCTTTCGCAAGCATCTAATCATCCCGTCTATCTTACTACTTTCAATGTCAGACATGACGCATGCGGGTACGATTGATGGAGTGGGATCAGAATCCTTTTTAATTTCCATTTCTATTCCACTTATCGGTGGGATCTACTCTTATACCAGTGGTGACATTGAAGGTTTAAAAGAATTGACCTTAAGTTGTGCGGTGACAGCACAAGTGACCGCGTTTCTAAAGAATACCGTGCACCGAACCCGGCCTAGTGGTGATGATGATTTATCATTCCCTTCAGGGCATGCAGCAGCAGCATTTACTGGCGCCAGTTACCTTCACCACCGTTATGGTTTGAACTGGGGCTTACCCTTTTATGCGATTGGGGCCTGCATTGGTCTGCAACGCGTCAATGCGAAAGATCATTATTGGACGGACGTAGTGGCAGGTGCAGCAATTGGCTATGTTTCTGGCTATCTATTTACCGTCAAATTTCCGAATGTTTGGATCTCGCCAGATTTTAACCCCAGCAATAATGCTTATGGCATGCAAGTGGGTTACCGGTTTTGATCAGAATTTGACCAATAATCATTTTATTGATTATTTCAGTGCTTTGTTTCTTATGCACAAGGTGCGCACACCGTTTGTCCCCAACATCTGTTTATAAGTCATCAAGGTCCATCGGGGTGTCCATGCTGGCACTGATCAAAAGTTGAACAATTTTTTTTTTACTGATTATTTTAGTATTTTGTTCGTTATGCACAAGGTGCACACACCCTTTGTCCCCAACATCTGTTTATAAGTTGTCAGGGCCCTCTCTTCTTTTTGGGTGTCCATTCTTGCATTTTGGGTGTCCATTCTTGCAAGGCTTGTTTTGCTGTCCAGCGTGTTTCGCGTGACGCAAAAAACCCCGCAAATTGTTTATCTTTGGGGATAGTGCCTGGCTTCTTTCCTTTAAACAATTTCCAAAGGGTTACGCCCAGCGCCCACATATCATTACTCGGATGTGCGGCTAAGAATTCGCTTCTTAGCTCCCCAACTTCGGATTCTTTTCCCTGTGCAATGAGTTTTGATTCCAACTTGTTAGCTCGTCTTTTCCCTAGCGAGAGGTGCTTTTTGTACTTGTTAGCAAAATAATCATGATAGTAAGAAGGTTTTGAGTGCGCTAAGGCAATTTCAGGTGATTCATAACCAAAGGTTGCAACCGATATTTCTTTTTTGTTTGGCCTTGAAACGTGCCCAGGATCGGTGACGGCCACTTTTAATTTGCCGTTCGATTTTCTAAAGAGCAGAATATTTCTAGGTTTAAAATCTTGAAAAACCAATTCGTTAGAGTGTAATAAATCAGCAGTTTTTAACAACGAGGTGGCAACTTCGTGGCGTTCAGCTAAAGTGAGTGGAAATTTTTTCTCAGCTTCATCAAGGGAAACGCCTTGTTTAGAATAAATGCTGGCCATGACGCCTTTTTTATTGAGATAAACTGCGCCCAAGGTGTTGCGTTGTAGGCCAGATTCTTTTGCTAATTCCCAAGGCAACGCAACTTCGGCTTTGAGTTCCTCTAGTTTTTCTTTTGATTTCTTATCTTGTACATTGAGGCTTTTGGCGCGCTTTTTGATGGGGAGCACCAGGCTAAAGTAAGCTTGAGGTCCTTTTTTGCCATCCAGTCGCCAAGCTGGTTTGCCAGTTTTAAAACCTCCTTCTACTTCTTGGTCAATAACTCGTTTCTTATTCTGAGCTGTCTTGCTCTTGGTTTCTAGAATGCACCGATAGTGGCCTTTTGGATCTCTTAAGACAGAGAAAGTGCGCGCAAGGCCCGATTGTTCTTTGGTGATCCGTAACGCTTGATTAGGTTGTAATCCTTTATATCTTTTTTGGCGGCTGAAGTTGGTCAGAATATCATCGACAATGGCCATTAAAGATTTTTTAGTTATACAGCCATAAAGTTTACTCGGGATCTTAGCCGTTTTTAATTGGGTGATCCGTTCCATAAAGGCATTGTAATCGGGCATGGGATCAAGTTTATTAGCGCGCATCGTTAAGTCCTCTTATAAGCTGGCGCATTCTAGCAAACTAAGTGACTTAAATATACTGCTTTATGGGTAATAGTTAATTAACTTATAAGGAGGGTGTTCAATTTTTGGTCATGAATAAAAATACTGATTATTTCAGTGCAACCACCCTTACTCACAGGGTAGTAACAACATTTGTCCACTGAAACTGTTAATTAAATTGACGAGACGCGCCCTTTCATTTTTGTTAGATGAACTACGAAGGGTAAGCCAAAGGTGATCCACCAACCCAGTAATGCATATTGAATGGACTTCAAGGCAATGGAGGTTCCTAGAAAAGAAAGTCCTTTCCAAAAGAGTAATATGCCAACACAACCAATGCTAAGCACGCCAATGCGCCCAATTAGTGTTTGCGGTGGCAGATAGTGAGCCCAGCGTGCCTCACATTGACAACCTGCCCAAAAGCCGACCAGCGCGCTAAACCCTTTAATGGCAGAGGATGACACTTGATTTGCGGTGAGAAAATAAAGACCAATCAAGCCAGCTATAATCGCGAGTTGCCAGAAGATTGATAATTTTTGTAGAGGTTGCCAGTTTTTGGTTTCAGCCAAGATAAACAAACCATAAATCGTGATACCCAAAATGGCGCCAACGGCAACATCATGCACAAAGTGAACGCCAAGATAAGGGCGCGAGAGTGCTATCAGTAAGCCAATCATGAAAAAACCAAACGAGAGCCATTTGTTGCGCACGTAATAAGCAAAACCAAACCAGAGTGGGGTCGCAACTTGAGTATGGCCACTAGGAAAAGAATAAGATCCATTGGGGATCATTTCTAGCCAATATTGCATGGGTGGACGACACTCCATCACCCAACCTTTAATCCACACATTCACCAAGAATGCGCAAAACATGGCATAGCCTAAATAAGTGGTGTAGCGCTTATTCCATAACCAATATGCCAGTGCAATGGTAAAAATGATGGTGCCTTCTTGGCCAAGATCGCTAATGGCCTTAACCACAGGGGTTAACCAATCGATTCTCAGATGAGTTGCTATCCAATCTATAGTGGGGATCCCTGATTGTAAAAGACTAGGAGTGCACTCAGTCATTTTCTAAAATCCGTAATGCTCTGTTGATATAATCTAAGCTTATGATATCCGTAGCGGGTGTGTTTTTTTGTCTATCAATCAATAATTTTTTGGCAATCTGTTTTTGCTGTGGTGTAAATTCTTGATAGCGCAGAGCCAGCATGTCATCTGGTTTGCCTTGCATACAATCTTTATCTAAGCGATGGGTGATGAGGATCCCTTGCAGATGATCAATCTCGTGTTGTAACACCCGGGCTTCGAAGCCTTCTGCAATCGCATCAATAGGCTTGCCCTCGGGAGTGTAAGCATGATAACGAATTTTACTATAGCGAGGCACTTTGCCGGTATGGTTTAAAACGGAAAAGCAGGCCTCCCAGTCATAAACAATATTGGCATCAGAGGTTGGTTCGTAGTAGGCATTGATGAGCACGGTGATGGGAACGACTCGGCTCGCGTCCTTTCTTAGACTGTTTTGTTCATCGGTGATCCGATAAACAAAAATATTCTGTGAACTACCCACTTGAGGAGCGGCTAAGCCCACGCCGTTCAAGTTAAGAAACAGGGATTTGAGATCTTCAATGAAATGTTTTGTTTCAGATGCCAGAGGAAATGCCACTTCAACGGTGCCCTGCAGGAGTACTTCAGGGTGAAGGCTATGTTCAACGGTGACAACATCCATTAAAGGTGTCCTTAATCTGATTGTGGCATCATGCCACTAAAGTAAAGTGTTAAGCCAATGGCGGTGCCGAGTAATCCACCGAAACCAAATCCTGCGAAGGTCGCCATGGGTAATGTGACTAAGTTAACGTTCATGGTGCTGAGTAAGGTAGTTTGAACAAAGGCACTGGGTAAGGTTTCATAATAAAAGACTGCGCCCAGTGCGCCACCGATTAGACTGCTCATGCCGGCAAGAAAATACATTGATGAAACAGGGTTTTCGATCAGCGGGGATCCGCCGTTGACAAAGTGTAGTTCATTAGCTGAAAGTCTTCGCATGATTGCCCTACGTAAGTTGAGGTTAGGGTGATATGTAACCAGTATTTTTAGTTAGCAGAATTTAAACTATTTTATGCGGTTGATCAACCCGTATTTAGCGGTGAGTAATGTCATTATTTCATGAGCTGAGTCAAGCTATCGATAATTGTTTCAGCCAGATTGACATTGAAGAGTGCATCAATTTCGCGCACACAGGTGGGACTCGTGACGTTGATCTCAGTAATATAATCACCAATTACATCGATACCCACTAAAAATAGTCCTTTGGCTTTGAGAGTAGGGCCGACTCGTTGACACAAGAATAGGTCTCGTTCGGTGAGTTTGTGAGCAACGCCCTTGGCGCCAGAAGCCAGGTTGCCACGAAAATCCCCTTTACCGGGGATCCGTGCGATAGCGAAAGGCAGCGCTTGGCCATCAACGATGAGGATGCGCTTATCACCCGTTGTTAAGATCTCGGGTATATAGCGCTGAGCCATGATCGGATATTTACCACGATGGGTTAACAAATCAACAGCCGCATTTAAATTCAAGTCGCCTTCTTTCATCATGAGTATGCCTTGGCCCCCCATGCTGTGCAGCGGTTTAAGGACAATATGAAGCTGTTTAGCAATAAATTCGCTGATTAAGCTCTTTTGTGAGGTGACCAGCGTTGGCGGGCAACAGTCAGCAAACCAGGCGGTGTATAATTTTTCATTGGCATCACGAATACTGGTAGGATGGTTGAGAATGACACAACCTTGGCTTTGTGCGAGCTCCAGTAGATAAGTGGCATAAAGATAGGCGATATCAAAAGGGGGATCTTTGCGCATCAGCACCGCATTAAAAGCGCTTAGCGGCATGGCTTGGGGTTTGGCATCAAGGTATTCATAGAAATGATGAGGATCATCTTTAACGCGAAGACGCGTCACCAGACCCGATACTTGATTATCAGCTAAGAACAAATCGCGGGCGTTGAGATAATAGATTTCAAATTGACGTTTTTGGGCCTCTAGCATTAATGCAAAGGTGGTATCCTTTTTAATGTTAATAGACTCAATGGGATCCATTACAATGCATAATTTAGTTGTCATGACTTAGCTACCTTTTCATAAGAGATTGCCAACGCCGCTAATCTTGCTATTACGCTGTAAACATAGAATTGATTTTGCACATCATGCGAGTTTGCACGACTATTAGGATTATTACAGCATTCTGCAAAGCTCAATTTTTCAAAGTGCATGCCGGGGGAGTTTAAATTCTCGAAAATATCCCGCCCTTGATGCACACGGTAAAATCCACCGATCACATGCTGGCCTAACATGTAAACTACGGGTTCCGCCACGTTATGTGCTTTTCCTACGGTTTCAAAAGTCGGGATCCCTTCCTGAATAATTACTCGATCAACGCTTTGTCCGCCTTTGCGCGTCGACATGCTAATGCGTTGTTTGCGATTCATGTTTCTTAATTGTGCAGGATCATGAACTGGCATGACACCCATGCCATAAGTGCCGGCATCTGCTTTGACCACAACAAAAGGAGCAAATTCAATGTGGTATTCATGGTATTTATGTTGAATTTGCGTTAACAAGCTTTCAACCTTTTGAATCAATTCATCAATACCTTCACGTTTTACAAAATCCACATTCTCTTGCTCTAAGAACAAGGGGCAGATCTGCCAGACATCGATACCGATGAGTTCAGCAAAGGATTTGCAGATTTGGCTATAAAAAGAAAAATGCACAGCCTTACTTCGAGTTGACCACCCAAGGGAGGCACTTGGCTCAATGGGTTGTTTAATGCCTTGAAGTATGTCAGGCACACCCTCAGAAAGATCGTTATTGAGTAACACCAAGCAGGGAGTAAAGCCTTCAATCGCTAATTGATCATCAACGCGTTTAATCGGATATAAGCTTAGCGTTTGATTACCTTCCATGGATACATTAATCACACCTTCTTCATCTAACAGCGTGCCAATTTTGACAGCATAACCTGCATTTTCGATAATTTGTTTCAGATTGGCAATGCTTTGATAGTAGTGAGGATTGCGAGTGTGATTTTCTGGAATGATTAAAATATTTTTACAATTAGGATAGTGTTCATTTAAAAAATGCTGGGCGGCTAGTATGCACATCGGAAAAAAATCAGGATTCAGATTATTATATCCCGCTGGAAAAACATTGGCATCGACCGCCCCTAATTTGAATCCCGCATTCCTTAAATCAACTGAGCTTGAAAACACGGGAGGATGAGTCTGCCAGGCTTCTCGAAACCAACTTTCTATTTTAATTTGGTTATTAAGGATTAGTTTTTCCAATTCAAAAAAAGGTCTGGCATGAGCATGCTCTAAGTGCGGGACAGCGATGTGCAATTTATCATCCATGAATGGTTTTTCCCAATTTATGTACTCTTCTTATCCTTGAAGCGAGTAGGATGACGGGGCTTTTTTCCGGCAGACAACGAAAACCAATCATCTGGTGTAATGGCATGAAAATAATCGGCTTCTTCTTTGAGTTGATTGGAGGTGGTTTTTTCCACTGCGGCAATTTCCACACGAACACCATCGGATTTTAAGTGTCGAACGAGATCGATATAATCCGAATCGCCAGACATAATAATAATGGTATCAACCTTGCTAGCGAGTTGGGTTGCTTTAATCGATAAGGGAATATCGGCGCTTTTATGGCAAGGATGAACGGAACCATGAAAATGTTGGTGTAGACGTTCTGCTAGTTTTGAAGAAATTTGGCGTCCTTCACGGAAATAGATCAAGCGGTTTAATGAACGATTATCCACCAGCTTGGGGATCAACTTGTCAAAATTAAGCATCACACCTTCATTGCCGGTTTGCTGATGTAAGCTGATTTCGATATTGTTACCATCTACTAGAATGGCAACCGACTGACTCATTACAATCGATGGGGGAGTATAGACCATCTTATTTCCTTGTTTATTGACTTTAAGTGAATAATTGCTCACAATGGAACACATTTTTTAGAGATTGGATCCACAATATTATGCGTGATGGTAGTTCGACTCGCAAACGTTTAGAGCGCTGTGCCTTAACCTTATTTGTGAAGAAGGGTATCACGGCAACAACGATTAAAGATATTGCCCAAAAGGCAGAGGTTGCCGAAGGTACCCTGTATCGACATTATGAGAGTAAAGATGAACTGGCTAAACAGCTATACTTAAATGCTCATGCTCACATTTCAGCACAGGTCAAAGAGATCATTACCCCTTGCCACAACATGAAAGAAAAGATCAAACTCATGGTTCACTTTTTTTGTGAAAAATATGATGAAGATCCTATCCTCTTTAACTACTTGTTGTTAGCTCAGCACGAACAGATCAAAGCCCTATCGGAAAAAGAAATCAGTGCTCATGATATTGTAGTGTCGATATTTGCTGATGCTATCCGCAAAAAAGAAATGCCTAAAATGGACAGTCAACTTTGTTCGGTAGTTCTGCTGGGGGTTTTATTACAAGCTGCTATTTGCCGCGTGTATCACCGTATTACGCGTCCCATGTTGGATGATGTACAGGTGCTGAATCAAGCGATTTTGCATGCATTGCAATTAGGATAAATATGAATAGAAATAACCTATTAGTTTCTTTGATGTTTTTAGTCTGTTCTGGCCTAGCGTTTGCCCAAGATCCAAACTATCGTTTGATCGAGCAAGATGGCCATGAAATCCATTTGTTAACATTTGATCCCGAAGATTTTGACATTATTGAAGTAAAAGCATCGGATGATCAAAGAAAAACAGTCCAAAGCTTGGCCCAAGAACACAAAGCCTATGCCGCTATCAATGGTGGGTATTTTGATTATAAAGGCAAAGATCAACAAAAAGCTAAAGCGGTGGGGGCATTAAAAATTAAAGGGCAGTGGTTTCAACCACCCGGACATATGCGAGGAGTGCTGTGTTGGAAAGCGGATGATCAAAAACCCTATTTTAACCGTTTTACCAAAAAACAAGCCAAAGCGCGTTGTGAGAATTTTGATTATGTGGTGGGTGGGATCCCATTATTACTAAAAGATAAGAAACCGGTTGATTCTAGCAAGGAAGGCATGACGAATGATTTCCGCAATGAACGCCATGCCAGAACTGCCGTTTGTGCCAAAAAAGACGGTACTTGGTTGTGGTTGGTGGCTTCGCATAGTAAAGCCAAAGATAGGCCCTATTTAAGCAAAACCATAGAAGGTTTAACCTTAAAAGAATTAACTGATACGCTGCTAAAAGAAGGCTGCGTTGATGCGATTAATCTGGATGGAGGTGGCTCTTCTACCTTGGTGATTGAAGATAAAGTGATAAATAAGCCCGCAGGCGATTTCAATCCCATCACCCAGAGTTATGAGGAAAGGGCGATTTACGATGCCATGGTCATTGTCCCTAAAAACAACTCTTAAATCATTTTCTCCTCTCCCGCTTACCCTACGTCGCTCACTTCGTGAGCTATGTAGGGCAAGCGTAGCAGGATGGGAGAGGCACTATTCCCTTACCAACCTTTCCATCAACTCCCTAACCGACACATCCTGACACGCAAACGCCCTTTGCCCGGCATACAGCGACATAAAATCGATATTACCCAGCTCTTTGGCTTTTGTTCGCATGCTGGTGGTGAGTGCATTTTGAATAGGGTAGGGCAAAATGGCTGTCGTGTTTTTCATGCGTTCAATAAAAGCATTATTGATGCTACGCGCTAATTTGCCAGAAAAGGCTTTAGTTAACACGGTATTATCTTGTTGTTGTTCTAACAAGGCTTTTTTATATTCTTTGGTGATCCCGGATTCGTGGCAAGTTAAAAATGCGGTGCCAAGTTGTGCTGCCACGGCACCTCTAGCTAACACATCTTTTATACCATTATCATTCATAATGCCGCCCGCAGCGATCAGCGGGGTTTTGATATTAGCTAAAGTTTGAGATAACAATTCATGCAGAGAATAATGTTCATTTTCATCATGACCAAAAAACGTGCCGCGATGCCCGCCCGCTTCAAGGCCTTGCAGCACAATAAAATCCACGCCATTGTCTTGTAATGCGCTGGCCTCTTTGAGCGTTGTGGCTGTGCCAATAATAATGGTTTTATTGCGACGAAGTTTTGTTAGCCACTCTTGCTCTAATATGCCAAAAGCAAAACTAAATACGGGCACTTTTTCGTCGATGATCACTTGCATTTGATCTGTAAAGTCTGGCACAAAAGGCGCGAGAACAGGTGAGATATGAATGTTTAATTCAGGGCAACAGTTTGATATCGCGTGGCGGGCCTTATCTATTTCACTTGGTTTTGCTTGTGGTTTTGATTGAATAAACAAATTAACAGCAAAAGGCCGGGTGGTTTGTTGGCGAATGTGATGAATGGCATCGGTAATGGCGTTGGGTTTGAGGTAACCACCGGCAAATGAACCTAATCCTCCTGCGTTAGCTACTGCAGCAACTAACTCGGGCGTAGTAGAACCACCCGACATAGGCGCTTGGATGATGGGGTAGCGGATCCCGAGTTTGTGAGTGAAAGGCCTTGGCTTCATTTTACGACATCCAATCCATTAGCTGCCTTATATCGTAGCTTAAATATGCCGCTGCTGCCGCAGCTTACCTAAAAATTGACATATTACCCCGGGCTGACGCCCGGGGCTATCAACTGACATCGCTGCCGCGATTCAGAACCTTACAGCGGTAGCTGTCACATTAATTAGCCCCGGGCGTCAGCCCGGGGTAAGGTTATCAAAAGGGACTAAGCCGCGGTAGCGGCGACATTAAAATGGATAGGATTAACCGTTTTTACCTTTGGGGATATTATAATGTCGCAAGGCATCTTGCGAACCCCGCGATTGTTGTTTCTTAAAACTATTCTCATTTTTTAAATGCACCACTTGAGTGCCGTGATGTGGCGTGAAGGAAGGCATTTTTTCTAATGAGGTGGTGGATTTAAACAGATCTTTAAACACTTGGCTCATGCGATAGAGCGCGTCCACAATCGTTTTGTGTAATTGTTTTAACGCATTCACAGCGGTTTGTGTGTGATCTTTACTGAGTAAAGCTTCGGCAATTAATTGCTGAGTGCTATCGCATCTCGCTTTAAATTGTGCGGCCACGTTGTGTGACGAACTGTCTGATACTAAACCATCAACAAAATGCGCAATTTGTTTTTCAAGTCGTTTGGCGAAAGCACCGATATTTTTGACGGATTGATCTTTGGGTTGATTGGCATTTCCTGAGTGATGAGTGATCCAATGTGATAAGTCGGTTAGGGCATGTTCAAGGTGTTTTTTGGCTTTTTTAGGGGCGGTCATACTATCCTCCACCGTGGGTGATTGTCTCTTATAGATAGACAACCCCTAAGCGCCATTAGTTTCCTGTATATAAAAACAATAAAATCAACAGGTTAGAGCTTAATAAAGCTGTGCATGCCAGTGATCGAGGATATGGAACAGCCTTAAATTCATTTGGGTAAAATCGGTATTTAACAGCGCTTCCTGGGTTTGGGTAAAGCGGCTAGGTTTCAGATCATCGCCTGCCATATCGACAAAACCTTTGACAAGCTGGGGTGTGACTTCAAAATGGCATTGAAAGCCTAAAATACGGGGTGAGAATTCAATGATTTGTCTTGGGCAGCCTTCACTGGCGGCTAAGACGATAGCCCCATTGGGCAAACCTGCCATATCGCTGTGCCAGTGGAATACGGGAAAGGTTTGTGGAATGTGTTTTAAATAAGGATGGTTTATGCCTTCTTCGGTTAAGGTGAGATTAAAGGTACCGATTTCCTTTTCGGGGCTTTTTTCGGCATTCGCGCCGAGCGCAACACCAATTAACTGCGCACCTAAACACACGCCAATAAAGGGATGATCATGCGCTAAGCGCTTTTTGATCCATTCTACTTCTTTCACGAGGTAAGGGTAGTCTTGATAATTCACCGCGCTTTGTGGCCCACCCATCACTATCACAGGTTCATTGGGGCCTACATCGGGCAGGCTATCGCCAGCATAGGGTTTATAAAGGTTAACCGTCATTTTTTTATGTTTTGCCCAAGGTACGATAACCCCGGGTAATTCAAAATCGGCATGGAGAATAATGTGACACTGCATAAAAACCTTACCTGGATGAAGAATTTGGTCTAACCTATAGAAAACATCGATAGTGACGGGGCAAGTATGCATGTATTAATGACAGGGGGCACTGGGTTGATTGGCGCTGCGCTTTGCCAACGTCTTGCCGCCAGTGGAGCTAAGTTAACCGTCTTAACTCGAGACATTCAGAAAGCTAAACATCTTGTACCGATCGATGGCATTCATTTTATAGAACAACTCTCAGAAATCAAACCTGATACGGTGTTCGATGCGGTGGTGAACTTAGCAGGAGCGCCAATCGCGAAGCCTTGGACCAAAGCTTATAAAAAAGAAATAAAAAATAGTCGTATTGAGCTAACCAAGCATTTGGTGAGCACATTAAAGAGCTTGAACACAAAACCTAAAGTATTAGTGAGTGGATCGGCCATTGGGTTATATGGCCCGCATGATGACGATGAAAAATTAATTGAATCAAGCCCGTCTGTTGAAAGCTTTAGTCATGATGTGTGCCAAGAATGGGAACAAGCCGCCAATAAAGCGGAAGATGTTGGCATGCGCGTGGTGAATTTACGCACGGGGGTAGTATTATCCAAAAAGGGTGGTGCCTTAGCTAAAATGCGCTTTCCGTTTAAATTGGGTTTAGGTGGCCCGATTGGCAATGGCCAACAGTGGATGTCGTGGGTGCACCTTGATGATATTGTGAGCATTATCCAGTTTTGTATTGACAACCCTATCGATGGCCCCGTGAATGCCACAGCCCCTAATCCTGTCACTAATAAAACCTTTGCTGATACTTACGCCAGGGTGTTACACCGCCCCGCATTTTTTACCATGCCCGCCTGGTTTTTGAAACTCGTTATGGGCCAGATGGCACAAGAGTTGTTGATTACCGGCCAACGTGTTATTCCAGAAACCTTAAAGAAAGCGGGATTCCAGTTTGCGTATCCTGAATTGGAAGGGGCGTTGCGCAGCGTTGAGGATAAATAGCCCCCTTTGTATAAAAGGGGGCAGCGCTGAAAGCGCGGGGGATTTTCAAAATCTTTCATGCCAGCTTTGCTGGCATAAATTCCCGACCGCGGCCTTGTCCTTCGAAGCCTTTAGGCGAAGCGGGAAGTGGCTGAAGATTATAGCCCACCATAAGGAGCGCAGCGACGATACGGTGGGTAGAGCGACCTCCCTCACACCCCCGCCCCGGCAGTGGGCGGCACTGAACATGGCACCCAAATTATTATTACATGATGTTCAACCGCTGCCGCGGTTGGGATTTTTGATGGATTTTTCACCCCGGGTAACGGCCGTAAACGGCCTTAACCCGGGGCTAATTTATTTAATCGCTGCCGCGATTAACATTGGTCTTCATGCCAGCTTTGCGGGCATAAATTCCCGACCCCAGCGGGGTCGTAGATTATAGCCCCCCATAAGGAACGCAGTGACGCAATGGGGGGAGCGATGACACCCACCACACCCCCGCCCCGGCAGTGGGCGGTACTGAACATGGCACCCAAATTATTATTACATGATGTTCAACCGCTTCCGCGGTTGGGATTTTTGATGGATTTTTCACCCCGGGTAACGGCCGTAAACGGCCTTAACCCGGGGCTAATTTATTTAATCGCTGCCGCGATTAACATTGGTCTTCATGCCAGCTTTGCGGGCATAAATTCCCGACCCCAGCGGGGTCGTAGATTATAGCCCCCCATAAGGAACGCAGTGACGCAATGGGGGGAGCGATGACACCCACCACACCCCCGCCCCGGCAGTGGGCGGCACCTCGCTCTACAGCATTGGTGACCTTTGATCTGAATTTTTTTTTAAGCAATCCTATGTGATTCGCATGCCAACGACTATCACAGAGATTCCAACTGAGATCCTTGATGTTATGTTGCATTTTTCCGACAACACTCGCTAATGGGTGAAAATTCTGTGCGGACAGTATCTCAATAGTGGAGTAATGTGATCACAACATCGTCAGTTGTTCGAATGCTTTCAGCTATTTTAAAGAAACAGTGTATCGTTGTATCAGTCAGAGCTTTTCACTTTTTGAAAATGCGCCAGTACATTATGATGATTGTTTACTAAGGCCTTCTTCATCGCACATTAATTAAATCTCGAGTAAAATAACTTACAATTCTGATGTTTGCTCAATAAGTTCTGGAGTAAAGATGGCTGGTGTTAATAAAATGTCGCTATGCTGGTTATCAAGACCACTTGGAATTGGCGCCTCTTGGGCTAATGGGCTGTAAGGCAGTGCAAATCCCAAATAGGTCGATGGTCTTGAGATGATATCATTGATATCTAAAGAGTCAGGCTCGCTCAGATTTGGTTCAAGGGTAATTTGAAGCCCTTTGGGTACCAATGAGATAAGGAGTGGACCGTCGTCATTTTCAAGTTTCGGTTGTACAATTTGTGAGTATTGACTTAAAACATGTAAAGCATTGCTATCTTGCTCTATCGTTTCGAATGTACTTGGCAAATCAAACCAATCAAGTTGATCATTTTCTCCGATTGTGTCATTCAATACAGACTCTACTAAGACGGTATGTTGTATGTAGGCTCCACTTTGCTCATTATTCACTGAGCTTTGATCGCCATTAAAATGAAGAAAATTATCAGAAGCCATGTCTATATGTGTTTTGCTTACGCCTACTAATCTTGCTTCAGGCATGTGTCGATTGCAACGCTCGTCAAGCTCAACTTTAGGAGTATGAAATAAAATAGCATCAAGATCTAGCATCGTGTCACCATAATGATTAGTCGTTATCGGCACGATTAAAGCTGGAATTTTAGGTCCGAAATTCAATATACCTCCTTGATAAAGATAAATTTCCTTGGCGGCATCATAAGCCTCATTATAATTTGAGTAGATTTGTGCCCCTGTTACTGTAAATCCATATTTAACCATTACTCGATATGAAGGCGAAAAGCTGCAGTGACTTGGCCATGGTTTTTGAATATCAAGTCGCGGACAGCAGTTGCTATTGCCGGACTTATAAGCTTTAACAACTATATCTGTTGAATCAAAAAATCCTGCTGACTTGAAAACGACGTAACCTTTGCTCATATTTAATATTCTGCATTTGGTAGTTGAATTACAAATGAGAGGTTACATTCATAAGTATTTAAAGTCAAATTTTGGGGCATACTTTACGCTACCGCCGGCGATAGCATTTTTTGTCAATTTAAAGCTGACAAAAAGTGAAAATATGTTTGGTTTTAAAGGCAGCAATGGAAGATTTAATCAATAATTCATCGCGAATAAGGTCTCCCTTCGGTAACTGATCAATGTGTATATCTGCTTTAGATCACAGTTGAAATGGCGTTTGAATCACAAGCATATTCACCTATTTGATATAAAATACCGCCCTAATTTGATTTTCAGGGTTGTATCAATGAAAGCGCCAACACCTACTATTCTAGCCATTTCAGAATTTCATAGGCATATGAGGGCATGTTTTCTAGCATATGTTCGGCATTTGCAATTTCATCATAGCTCACATTATGGCCAGTCTTCTTTAATTCATGGTACATATCAAGCCCTTCTTGCTTGGAAATCCGAATATCTTTGGTGCCCTGTATAATCAGAATAGGCATGTTTTTGTCAATCGATGAAACATAGCGAACAGGTTGTCTATAGGCTATCCATTCCTTAGCAAGGGTGCCCTCGGGTAAGCCAAAATCCTTTATCATCGTTTGCTTCACATCGGGGCGTTCATCAATGGCATGAATAAAATTGAGCATTCCCGTGACAGAAACCACTTTCTTTATCTTCTTTTGATATTCTGGATACCGGCCTAGTGCTAAAAACATCTGCATGGCACCACGGCTTACACCAATCATGTATTGATGCGTTGGGTGAAAGTGAACGCGAAGCTTTTTTTCTAAATCGGGTAAAAAATCAAACAGATTTTTGATATCGTTTACATCGTTACCACCAAACTCGTCCTCACCTTCGCTAATGCCTCCTCGGAAGGTTGTGCTGATCACGGCAAAGTTTTGTTGTGCACTGTATTCATTAGGATGAGGTAGACAAAATAATCTATTCCCACCGCGAAGCAGTAACACTAATGGTATGGGCTTTTTCATCTTAGTGGGATCAGGCAAGGTAATATAACCTTTAATTTTGAGTCCATCACTGGGGTATAAAAAAACGAAGCAACGTATATGATCTTCTTGAATGGCTTTTTTCAGATCAACGGGGGTATTTTCATGCTTCATTATCACTTCAGTCACATCTTTAAAGGTTTCATCATCATCAAGCTCATAAATGTTAATTGACGCTAAACTCTTTTGATATAAGCGTTCGGTATCTTTTAAAATGCTATTTTCGTTATTCATAAAGCGTTCCCTTAATGGTGAGTAGCTTATGTTGGGCATAGTTTTCAAGTGAATAACTCATAAAATTCTAAGTGCGAAAGATAAATCCTTATCCATGAAATATAGACCATCAATAGCTTTTTTGTGGTACCCCTGTACTACGGCGAGTTGACGAAAGTAGATTAATCACTTTAAAGTTGAAAGCGCTTTATTACTATTATTATTGACAAGGAGTTTTCAGTGAGAGACTTAAACCAAAACGAAATTAACGGTATCGCAGGTGGTACTGACTTCAATGTAGTTTATGTTGCAGCTAACATTAGTGATCCTGCAGCTGCTGGGAATATCGCCGATCTCGTGGGGCAGCTCATGAGCGGACAATTGCCCGCTAATGCTTTCTTGGCATCGATGCAAAATGCGAATACGGAAGTTGTTGAATATTTACACGTAGCAGGCAATTATCAACCGATGTAAAGACAAAAGTCAGGTATTGCTAGCTGTTGGCATACCTGACTTTGATATTATGCTGATGAATTAACGTTTAGCCTGTTTCAACAAGATAGGTTGTTGACCTGAAAAATCAATCCAAGGATTGGTCCCCAACATCTGAGCGCCGGGTAATTGTGTTGCTTCATAGCGCATTAGCCAGGTTTGGGGACCAGTAATATAGGCCACACAGATCCCATCAGTTGCATCCATAAACGCACCATGAGGAACCTTTCCTGGGTAGCTAATTCGCCAAGCTAAATCACTAGCGTTTACGCTGTCCATCGTCAGTTTTACGACCACATTGTTGTCTATAGCAAAAAACCATGTCCAAGGCCCACCAGAGATCAAGGTCATCACTTCATCTACACCTTGGCCATTTTCAGCATAATTCACATGCAGTTTGCCAAACTTGTTTTCAGCTTGAATATGATCATTAGCCGTCATGGCATGCATATCATAAATTTTAGGGTAGGGGGGAACACCGATTTCTTGGGTCGATAAACTGCCGCCACCTGCAATCACTGGTTTTCGCCCCGCCAGTTTCACTTGTGCTAAAACACCCTCGTGATTAAGGGCCATGATTTTTAATAGCCTGGCTTGTTGTTTATCATCCAGTTTTGATTTACCCGCATTTTTAATGATATTAACCGCTTCATGAGGTACTTCAACTTGACTAAGATGTACCCCAACGGTATGTAAAACGTCATTGATTTTATTGAGATCGGCTACTGCTTCACGGTTATCACTAAAGTGAAGGGTCGCTCTGCTAGGTGCAGCATTAGCCGAGCCCAAACCAATGAGGGTGGAAAGCACCGCACTGATGAATATTTTGTTTGTTAATGATGGCATTGGTATGCTCCTATAGTAGTGATAAGAATTAAACTTTATGAGGCAAGTAATTTTTGAGTCGAAAAAGGTTTCATCACCATGCTGACCAGCTTTTTCGTTAGCAAGATTGAGGGAATAGCGAAAAGCCAGCTAAAGGGATAGGTGCTTAACCAAGAGGAGAGCATCTCCAAGGTGAATCCCAATTTGAAGGCGCTAATTGCACCACTCATAATGAACGCCATCATTCCAGTGGTTAGGATCAGTTCTATCATCTTGTGTAGGTTCACGTTTTTCATACATCATCTCACTTGTTCGAAATATTTGACCATTGAAAATAATTATATTTCAGCTTAAAATTGAATGTAAGCAGAATATATAGTCCATAATGTTCAAAAATATTAAACAAGATGATTGAGCTAGAAACCCTTCGCGTTTTAGACGCCATTGATAAGTTCGGAAGCTTCGAAAAAGCGGCTCATTCTCTTTTTCGCGTCCGATCGGCCTTAACTTATAGCATTCAAAAGCTCGAGCAAAGTCTCGGTATCGAAATTTTTGATCGTACTAAGCATCGAGCCGTGCTCACCCCTGCCGGAAGGGTCTTATTAGACCAAGGGCGCCACTTACTTGAGCAGGCTTATCAAATTGAAAAACGCATTAAGCAGGTGAATCAAGGCTGGGAATTGGAATTAACGATAGGCATAGATACCCTTTTTCCCACAGCACCGCTCTTAGAGCTGATTGGTCAATTCTATGAATTGAATCAGCAAACCTTTATTAAAGTGCAGAATGAAGTCTACGGGGGAACCTGGGATGCGATAGTCTCCAATCGCGCCGATCTCATGATAGGGGCTTCGGGCCCTAATCCTAACCCTTCGCTTTATATGGCAAAAAAGCTTTATCAAGTGGATCGCGTCTTTGCCGTCTGGAAAGACCATCCTCTGGCAAAAATAAAGGGTGCTTTAACCCAAGCACAAATCAGCCAATATCGAAGTGTGGCTATCAGAGATACATCGCGAAATAGTCCAGCACAACATGCGCCCTACTTGAAGATGCAAAGTATTTTAACTGTGAGTGATATGCACACAAAATTTCAAGCGCAGTGCATGGGATTAGGTGTTGGGTACTTACCAAAACAGTTAGCGTTAAAAGGAGTAGAAAGCGGACACTTAGTGATTAAAGAAGTCGCCGATCTCGACATGCGACCGGTGGCATCACTAGCTTGGCGTAAAGAGAGCCAAGGCAAAGCGTTAAAATGGTTTATTGATGCCGTCACCAATCAAGATTGGTCGCAATTTTGTCAAGGCGGTCATCAAAATTAGGAATCGATGTGCCAGCGGTACTGGCTTGGATAGGGTCATTAACTTCCTCAATGAAGGGCTGAAGAGCCACCCATCATTTCATTGTTATCAGTATATTCTGAAATAATCCTGTGATTAATCGCTTGATTTTTCGGCAAGCAGCAAATGTTGAGCCGCCAACTGCAGGCAAAAAACAGGGGTGTGATCCTCCCTGTTTTTTTAAGTGCGTTTATCTTGGTCTTAACATATTGACTGGTAATTGTTTGTGAAATTCCAATGTTTCATTTTCTTCTTTAAAACGTACTGATTTTTTGGCCATAGGGGTTGTTTCTAAATTAGTACTTTTATGCTCAACAGGCTCTTTATGTTTGCTCAGAAAATGTTCTACTTCATCAAGTTCTGATGTTATTTCATGAGAAAGAATCGTTAGTTGCAATTGCTTTATTTCACGTTGAAGCATAATCTTTAATTGATCAAGTGCTTCTTTCTGTAGCTCTCTAAGCTCTTTCTCTGTTAAAGACGTTTTAGCCATTTCTCTAATTTCAGTCAAGGTCATAGAATTTTACCTCTGATAAAAATCTTATTGTTTCAACAAAACTTAGGGTGCCGTATGCTATAACGGTGGGTGTATAACTGATGCATCAATAAGTTTTAACTATTGATGCCCGATTATTCTCTTAATACTAGGTGAACAGTCCTCAAGTTATCCATAAAAGAGGAGACATCATGAACACTCTACGTGATTTTATTAGTGATAATCAATGTTATCTGTATATTACTTATGCTATCTCATCGGTTTGTTTAAGCGAGGAGCAAAGGGGGCAAGTATCCCGATGACCGAGGTCATTAAAATTTCCACATTATTACTACAACCTCGGTCATCGGGATACTTGACCCTGATAGATCCCCATAACTTTTAAGCATACTGTGCATCCTGTAGAACGATAAGCGATTGTTTAATTTCGTGGTAATTAAACATCGTTTTTCCTTCTTCAAGAACCTGCCAACCTATCATGAAGATTG